>NZ_JAWRXI010000002.1:0-556744 GCF_046535075.1 Brevibacillus sp. SIMBA_040 | reverse complement strand
AGATGAACCGCCGTATACCGAACGGTACGTACGGTGGTGTGAGAGGACGGGGGCTAGCCACCCCCTCCTACTCGATTTGCAGTTTTTATCCGCACACTACATGGAATATGGCTGCTTCTGCAACTGCTCGTCCACCTTTTGCCTGCTTACTTCCCTGGAAACACTCAGGAGGAAACCTGTGGAAATGAGACAGACGAGTAACGAGGAGCCTCCGTAGCTGATAAACGGAAGAGGTACCCCTGTAAGCGGAATAAATCCGGTTACGCCGCCAATATTCAGGATGGCCTGTAGTCCGATCATACTGACGACACCGATCCCTGCGAGGCTGGCAAAAGGATCTTTAACCCTTAGACAAATGTGAATGCCGCGCAACAAAAACAAGAGGTATACCAGCAAAAAGAGGGAGGAGCCGATAAATCCAAGTTCTTCCGTAATGATAGAGAAAATGAAATCGGTGTGCCTCTCTGGCAGGTACAGATATTTTTGAATGCTTTTTCCGAATCCTGTGCCTGATAGTCCCCCGTGGGCGATTGCAATCCATGACTGAAGGATGTTGTACCCGGTGCCCATCGGATCGCTCCAAGGGTCGAGATACGAGTTAATTCGATCCAGGGCATGCTGCTTGGTAGCGATATAACCCGTTAGGGCAATGGTGACAGCAGGACCACCGAGCAAGATGAGGTGGCGAATCTTGACGCCTCCGCAGACCATCACGATCAGAGAGCTTCCGAGAAGAATGGCCGCAGTCCCTAAGTCGGGCTGAATCGCAATCAGAAGAAAAAAGATCCCGGTAACGACCAAGGGCGGCATCAAGCCTGATTTTAGCTTGCGCACGCCCTCTCCCTTTTTGGCGATGATTGCAGCCAAATACAGGATCAGCCCCAGCTTGGCAAACTCGGCAGGTTGTAAGCTGAACGAACCAATCTTAAACCAGGAGCGTGCCCCGTTAATATACTGACCAATCCCGGGAATCAAAACCAGAAGCAAGGCCAGGAAGCTTACCATGGCGATCAGCAAAAAATTGCGCTTGTAAAAGGAGAAGGGGATGTTCATTGCAATCAGCATCCCGACCACACCAATTACCAAGAAGCGGATTTGTCGTTTGACAAAATACAGCTCGTCGCCACCACAGTAAGAACAGCCGTTGGAGGTAAAGCTGGTCAAGGCAAAAATAGAGCTGGAGCTGAGTACCATCGTTATGCCAAAGCCGACAATCAGGGCGGTTAAAAACAGGAGCAAAAAATCAGGAACGCCCCTCGTCTTCATGGTAAAACCCCCCTCTACGTGAAACAGAGAGGGGACTCCTCTCTGTAACGCAGTGCATTTTCAATTTGAATTCTAGTGCGAAGACAGTTTTTCGTTCAGCATTTGCAGCTTGAGCTTCGCGGTTTTCACAACAGAGTCAGGCATAGGGAAGTCATAGTCAAGTCCGTGCGGGAACAAGTGCTTACCCATGTAAGGCTCTTCCAGCTTGAGAACAGCATGGGTATCTTCCAGCTTGCCTTGGGTCACGTTTGCTTCGATACGAAGATAGAAAACGTTTCCTTTATCTTGGATTTTATAGTCGTATGTAGCATGCTTGTAATCCCAAGCGCCGCGGTCAAATCCGAGCTCGCTCATGTAGTGCTCCAGATCGGCGAAAAAGACTTCTTTAGTGCCAACCCCAGTGTCTTTAATAACCATCCTATTTCCTCCTACAAATGGTGATATTCACTTATTCATCATAGTCTGTTTTTGGAAGAATCGCAATGGATAACTCGGTATTGTGGATGGATGACCATGATTGGTTAGATATGGTATAATTTGTTACTACAATAGTTCGGTTTCTCAAGGGCGGTCGGCATCCCCGAATGAGAGGGGGTGATACCATGACAGTATTCGAGGCACTAAGTCTAATGTTGACATTTGGGACTTTAGTAGTGATGCTGTCTTCTAGTCGAAAAAAGTAGACCTCCCTTGAGCTAGACAGCCAGGAGGTCTACGAGCTGGAACTGTGAGCCGACTCCCATGAAGGAACGACTGTTGTAGCTTAGGCCGCACGGGTGATGAGGCACCTTTGCGGCCTTTTTTGGCTACATTCACAGAAACCATGTTTCCATCTTAACATAGGGGGTGTGTCTTCTCTAGTCAGAAAAATCATGACACATGTCCCGGCTGGCGCATGAAACGATAGGTAGCAGGACACACTACAATCGTTCATTAGCAAAGGAGGAGACAGACATGGCGAAAGTAGAAAACCGCACATTGCGCGAGATTATGACGAAAGATGTCGCCACTGTGACGCTTAAGGATAATGTGTATGAGGTAGCTTGCAAGATGCGCGACTGGAATGTCGGTGTCATCCCGGTAGTGGATGAGAAGCAAGATGTGATCGGGGTCATTACAGACCGTGACATCGTTATTCGTGGCCTTGCTGAAAAACATGAAGGCTCTACTGCGACTGAAGTGGTCATGACACGTGATATTATTCTTGGTCAGCCTGGGATGACTGTGGATGAAGCAGCGAAGATTATGGCTCAGCACCAAATTCGTCGTTTGCCTGTCGTGGAAAATGGCAAGCTAGTAGGAATCGTAGCTCTTGCTGACATGGCGATCCGCCAGGTTCACCATGATGAGGCAAGCGATGCGCTGCAGGAAATTTCCGAGCCGGCAACTCATTAAGGAAATATAACCAAACAGGTCAAGCGAAAAAGCTGTTGGACGAATCCAAGCAGCTTTTTCTTTTTGGACTGTACATTCACGTAACGGTAAGGTTTATGATACTAAGGAAGAAATCATGCGGGAGAGGAACCTCATGCAAATCAAGGACATTGCACGACGTTTGCATATTACACCACGCGCCATCCGTTTTTATGAAGAAAAAGGACTGATTTACCCCAAAAAGGCGGATGAATCTGGTTATCGCCATTTTTCAGAAGAGGATGTCTGGCGTTTGCAGACGATTATTACATTACGAGAAGTGGGTATGCCCATAGATGATATCCGGGAGCTTTTGCAGGTGCAAAATGAAACGGAAGGCAGCCTGCTTCATTATTTGGAGCTACAGCGCTCCTTTATGTACAGTAGATGGGTAGAGATGAGCAAGGTGATATCGACTACCGAGGCGATGATTGAAAGAGTGAAGCGTGATGACAGGATCGATCCAGGTGCCTTGTACGAGTTGGCAGAAGCGAACAAGCGGCTTCGTGAAACCCGGGATAATTGGGTGGATCGCTGGAATTTTAATCAAATCGCAGACAAGTATGACGAGCTGGTGACCCGGGAACACGACGGTTTCAATACACACGCTTTTTATAATGAAATCTTAGATCAAGTAGTCGAGGCAGTAGGTCCGAAGTCTGGTGAGTCCGGGCTCGATGCGGGAACAGGGACAGGGAATCTCGCTAGCCGTTTCATTAAAAAAGGAGTCCGCATGAGTGGTTTTGATCAATCTCCTCAGATGCTCCTACAATGTCGACGTAAATCTCCTGAGGTGGAAACCAAGCTCGGCACTTTTTTTGCTTTTCCGTTTCTTGAAAATGATTTTGATTTTGTGGCTACAAGCTATGCCCTGCACCATTTAACAGATGATCAGAAGCAGCTTGCCTTGGCAGAATGCCGCAGGGTTTTAAAGCCAGGGGGCAGGCTAATTATTGCGGACCTGATGTTTGTGAATCAGGAGCATCGTAACTCTCATTTGGATCATTTGCGCCGACAGGGTGAAGAAGAAGCCATTTCGCAAATCTTGGACAGATGCTACGCAGATCGATCTCGTTTGCTGGCAGAGCTTGATTCATTGGGCTTCGTTTCGGAAGTAAGGCAGCTGACCACGTATGTCCACCTGATCTGGGCGAAGCTGAGATAGAACATCCCTTTCATATTTGGGCTCTTCCATGTAATGACATGTGCTTAGTCTGTTGCATAGGCTGTAGCGAGAAGGAAAGGGGGACTCCGCTATGGGTCTATTCGACAGTTTCTTTGACCGAGATAATGATGAGCTATTGTGGATTATTATCGTTGTGGTCGTTCTATTGTTCTTATTTAACTCCGATCGCGACTAAGTGTGCTCGTATAGACAAAACGACCTTGAGCAAGGTCGTTTTTTTCGGTTCGGGCAACTGTACTTGAAAACGACCATGTCGACATGAAAAGTGGACAAACTTTTTAAAAAATGGGCAGCCGACAAAGCCGATGGGGAAGAACTGCCGCTTGACGTACGTAAGAAAAAGGCGGATGCGTTTTTACAGGGGGTGCTGGGGAAAGAAGCAGAATCAACTTGTGCAGGAGGCAAGCACAGTAAAAGAGTATATAGACAGCCACCTCTGCAACTGGTTTATGTCTGGATATATAGAGGAGAAGAGAAGAAAGGCACTGCTTGCCAATTGAGGATGAGAATTATAAAATCAAAAAAATCGCAATCGCGTAAAACTGACATGTTTCGGGTCAGTTTTTTCGTGTGATTGCCTGCAAATAAAGCAGCAACATGTTTAGAGGAGAAGACCGAATGATTATGAAACGAATGATTATGATGTACCTGTTCGCTTTTGCGCTTTTGCTTGCAGCCTGTTCCTCATCAAATCAACCACAGGCAAACGGCCAGATCGAGGCCACAGTAAAACGCGTGGTCGATGGAGATACGTTTGAAGTCGAAAGTGGAGAAAAAGTGCGGATGATTGGGATGGATACTCCCGAGACTGTGAAGCCCAACCATCCTGTAGAGCCATACGGAAAAGAAGCGAGTCATTTTACAAAAGAGCTTTTGTCGGGTCAAAAAGTCACGCTGAAGTTTGACGTAGAACCATATGACAAATACAAGCGGCTGCTCGCGTACGTTTATTTGTCTGATGGTACTTTTGTGAATGAAAAGCTGGTTAGAGATGGCTATGCCCGCATCATGACGATTCCGCCAAACGTTGCCAAGGCCGATCTGTTTTTGGAGGCAGAGAGGGAAGCGAGAGAACAGAACCGCGGCTTATGGGGGCTGCAAGATGAGAATAAAGCGGAACAGCCTCCAGAGGGTAAATTGATCAAAGGCAACATTAACTCCAAGGGAGATAAAATTTATCACGTTCCAGGGTCTGTCAGCTACGAACAGACGAACGCCGAGATGTGGTTCGCGACGGAAGAAGAAGCGCAGGCGGCGGGCTTCCGCGCACCAAAGCGGTAGATTTCCAATGAAATGCAACGAAATCAATAAAAAAAGTTGGCCCTATCTGTTTCTAACTGATAGGGTTTTTTGTATATTTTGTCGAAGATTTCAACATATTGTCAATAGATGTTGTATAGTAAAAGGTGACATATGTCCTATAGTAAACATTGTAAGTAAAGGTGATTGAATATATTGCAGCAATAATACACGCGTATGTTTCAAATGTAATGTGCAATCAGATGGGGGAGTTACATGTTTACAGAAATCACCGACGTTGGTTATGCGTTATCCGCGCTGGAAGAGTCTTCTATTATATCCGTCACAGATCATGAAGGAAAAATCCTCTACGTCAATCACCTTTTTTGTGAGATATCTCAGTATGAGAGTCATGAGCTGATTGGAAAAACGCATAACAAAATCGACTCTGGCTTCCATCCCAAGGCATTTTTTAAAGAGTTATGGGATACCATCATTCGTGGAAAAGTATGGAAAGGCGAAATGAAAAACCAGGCAAAGGATGGTACGATTTATTGGTTGGATATCACCATGGTACCATTCCGCAATGATGATGGATTCATCTATCAATACGTGGCAATCGGAACGGACATTACCGAGCGCAAGCAGATGGAGGAGTCGCTGGGTCATACAATGAAGGATTTGCATGACATTAAAAATGCGCTGGACGAATCCTCCATCGTGGCGATTACGGACGAGAAGGGCGTTATTACCTATGTAAATGATAAATTTTGTGAGGTTTCCAAATACCATGTAGAAGAGCTGGTTGGCAAGACACATCGACTCATTAATTCTGGCTATCATCCCAAAACCTTTTTCAAGGAGATGTGGGATACAATCAGACGAGGGCATGTGTGGAAAGGAGAAGTGAAGAATCGGGCCAAGGACGGCAGCGAATATTGGATGAATACAACGATTGTTCCGTTTTTGGATGATGAAGGCGCGCCGTATCAATATGTCTCCATCCGTACCGATATCACCGACCGCATAAAAGCGGAAACCGCATTGGCAGAAGCGATGCAAAATGATTTCCGCAGGACAGTAAAAAATTTGCAGAACTGCGTCTTCAAAATTGTCACAGACAAAAGAGGTACCATTACATTTACGTTATGCGAAGGCAAAATTGCCGAGGAACTCGGACTGACGACAGAGAAAACACTGAGGAAAACGTCTCATGAGGTTTTTCCCGAGGATGTTGCCGATCAGCTGGAAACGCAATTTCAGATAGCATTCAATGGGGAGATTGTCAATTTCGAATTGGCCTATTTAGATAAATTTTTATATATTACCCTATCCCCTATTGAAGAAAACGATCAAATATTAGAAGTAGTAGGCTCCATGATGGATATTACCGAAAGAAAAAAAGCGGCTGAAATCATACATTACATGGCTCATTATGATTCGTTGACCAATTTGCCAAATCGTACGTTGTTCAATGAAACGTTGAGATTGGCCTTGCAACAGGCCAAACAAAAGAAACAGAAAATAGGAGTAATGTTCATCGACTTGGATCGATTTAAAAATATAAATGATACGCTCGGTCACTCGATCGGAGATATTTTGCTCAAGGCGGTTGCCCAGCGATTGCTTGGCTGTTTGCGTAAAGGTGATTCCGTTTCTAGGCAAGGCGGAGATGAGTTTGCGATTTTCTTGACAGACGTATCACGTGAGGAAGTTGCAGATATCGCCAAACGCATTATTGATAAGATGGCGGAATCAGTCACGTTGGAACATTTGGAGCTGTACATAACACCAAGCATCGGCATCAGCTTGTACCCCGATGATGGAGAAGATATCGAGGTCTTGCTGAAAAACGCAGATGCGGCTATGTATCTCGCCAAAGAGCAGGGGAAAAACAACTTTCAATTCTTTTCAGAGGAACTTCATCGGTCCATCTCAAAAAAGCTCAAGCTGGAGGGTGAACTGAGAAAAGCACTGGATGAACGGCAATTTATCTTGTATTACCAACCGAAGATCAACATTAACACTGGTAAAATTATTGGCACTGAGGCATTGATACGTTGGGAGCATCCAGAACTAGGGCTGATACCACCTATTCAGTTCATCCCGATTGCTGAAGAAACGGGGTTGATTGTCAAAATTGGCGAATGGGTGATGCGGACAGCTTGCCACCAAACCAAAGAATGGCAGAAATCCGGTTACAAGGACTTGTCTGTAGCCGTCAATATTTCTTTGCGTCAATTTATGCAAAACAATTTGATTGAAATGATCGAAAGCATCCTGGCAGAAACGGCTTTGGAACCGAAATTTTTGGAGCTGGAAATTACAGAAAGCATGGCGCTGGATGCAACGTATACGATTCGCATGCTGAACAGGCTGAAAGCTCTTGGCATTAGCATCAGCATCGATGATTTTGGGACGGGCTACAGCTCCCTGAGTTATTTGAGCCAGTTTCCAATCGACCGCCTCAAAATAGATCAATCCTTTATGCGCAACCTGAATACGAGCAATCAAGCCATTGTAAAAACGATCATCGATATGGCGCATAATATGAACATCGCGGTCATAGCAGAAGGCGTGGAAACGCAAACGCATGTGGATTTTCTAAAAGGACAAATGTGCAAAGAGGTCCAAGGGTACTTTTACAGCAAGCCATTGCCGTACAAAGAAGCAACAGACCTTTTATATACAAAAGGTTGAAGCCAAAGCTTGTCATGAAATGTACTTCCATTGAGCGTAAAAAATCTCCCTTATGGACGATGCAGAAAGCTGCGTTCGCCCATAAGGGAGATTTTTATTTGATTATAAAAGATTGTGCTTCGTATCATTGAGGTCCCAGGTTAGCTTTAATGATTCGACGACCTGATCTGCCGCAGTTTCCGCGTCTATATCACTGCTGGAAATACTGAAGTGATTCAAGGCATAGGCGGACTTTCTGCTGTTGAAAAGCTCCTCAATCTGATCCAAAGACTTATTTTGCAAAATCGGACGACTGTCGATAATCAGTGGAATGCGTTCCTTCCAGGATTCCCACGATACATCGATGAAAAAGACGATACAGTTGGCAAGGCAGACTTTTCTCACTTCCTCCTGCATGTAAGCACCGCCGCCGAGGGAAATGATTTTCGAGCGAGTTTCTGAGCAAAGCGACACAATCAGCTCACGTTCCATTTTACGAAAGCTGGCTTCACCAAGCTCTTGAAAAATCGCCGAAACAGGCATTTGGTGGATTCGCTCAATTTCCTGGTCAATATCGATGAAATCTCGGGACAATTTATTGGCGACAAGCTGCCCGACCGTCGTTTTTCCAGCACCCATAAATCCGATAAAAACAATGTTTTTTTCACGTATCGATATTTCTATATTTTCAGTCATTTTTTTACTCTCTTTCCATAGTCTTGATGATTGCGTCTATCTATTATGACGTCTATTATGATGCGAAAAAGAGCCTTGTGTCAATTCCATTTGAGAGAATTTCTGTTTTGCTTCACATTGCTAAAGTGGGTGGGAAAAGGATATAGCTGTGTGTTGGAAATATAAACCATTGCTTCTGGAATCAAGGAACAGTGGTCTTTTTTGGGGGAAAGCTTGTGCACGAATCACGCCAAGTAGACTTGTGACATAGTGTAGTGGTGAGTAGTCAGATACCTATATCTGAAGGAGGATGTCTGCTTTGCAATCGCAAACAAGGGTCTACTTTCCTTATGTTGGCCCATTCGATCCCTGCCCACCCAAACGTGTAAAGACGTATCAAGTTCCACCTGAGTTGTTCATCACCTTTCAACCGGCAAATCTCCCGCAATACTCGCCAAGTGAAGCGTTGCGTTTAGGCACATTATGGCCTGCGCTGTTCAGTCCTTACAATCCGGCAGCAGATAGGGCAGGTGGGCTAGGATGACACCTGCAAACAACTCTTTCGATCAGCAACATTATTACGCGTTGCTCGAAGAACTACAGGCGATCGACTTCGTGCTGGTTGAACTCAATCTGTATCTGGACACACACCCTACTGATGCAAATGCTATCGAACAATTCAACCAGCTAACCCAAAAGCGTTGGAGTCTGGCAAACGAATACGAAGCTTTGTATGGCCCGTTGCAAAATTTTGGACGCAGTTATTCCGGATTCCCTTGGCAGTGGAACGAAGAGCCATGGCCATGGCAAGTGTAGAAATGAGGGGTAATCGTAACCATGTGGATTTATGAGAAAAAGCTTCAATACCCGGTGCGTGTAAGCAAATGCGACGTTAGAATGGCGAAATTTTTAATGGAGCAGTACGGAGGAGCAGACGGGGAATTAGCGGCAGCCCTGCGTTACATGAACCAACGTTATACAATTCCAAACAAGGTAATCGGGCTGCTCACCGATATCGCTACAGAAGAATTTGCGCATTTAGAAATGATTGCGACGATGGTTTACAAACTGACGAAGGATGCGACAGTTGAACAGCTGGAAGAAGCGGGGCTTGGCGCGCATTATGCGAATCATGACAGGGCGCTGTTTTACAGTAATGCAGCAGGGGTGCCGTGGACAGCAACCTATATACAAGCCAAAGGCGATCCAATCGCAGATTTGTATGAGGATATTGCTGCGGAGGAAAAAGCACGGGCTACCTACCAGTGGCTGATTGATATGACGGATGACGTGGATTTACAAGACAGTCTGAAATTTTTGCGCGAGCGTGAAGTCGTACACTCGCTACGCTTCCGAGAGGCTGTCGAGATTTTAAAGGAAGATCAGGAAACCAAGAAAATTTTTTAGCAGCCAAAAGAAAAGAGAGCCTCCAAAGCTCTCTTTTTTGCGCTGCCGTTTCTTATACTTCCATAATGATGGGAAGAATCATCGGTCTTCTTTTCGTATGCGTATACAGGTACTGCCCGATGGATTCCCGGATGCCTTGTTTCAAACGGTTCCATTGATTTACGTTTTCTTCTGATAAAGTCGCCAAGGTTTCCGCGGCGATTCGAGTCGCTTCATCCAGTAGTCCCTCGAATTCTGATGCGAACACAAATCCACGCGAGATGAGATCGGGGCCCGAGAGAATTTTGCCATCCGATTTACTACGGGTGATCACGACTACGAGAATACCGTCTTCTGAAAGATGCTTCCGATCCCGCAGGATTACAGTTCCTACATCGCCGATTCCTAGCCCGTCGACAAGTGTGCTTCCTGCTGGCACCTTGCGTTCTTGCCATGCTTCTTGGTTTTGGAAATCAACGACATCACCGTTGTTCACGATAAAAATATTTTCGGTCTCGATTCCGAGCGATTCTGCCAAGATGCGATGCTGTTGCAGCATCCGATATTCGCCATGGATCGGGATAAAGTAGGTCGGCTTCATGAGTGTAAGCATTAATTTCAATTCTTCCTGACTGCCATGGCCAGAAACATGCATACCCGTTCCAGACCCGTAAATAACATGGGCACCGAGAATAAACAAATTGTCAACGATGCGTGTTACATTTCGCTCGTTTCCTGGAATCGGGGATGAGGAAAGAATAACCGTGTCACCTGGTCGTACCTTGACATGTCGATAGCCGGAAGTGGACAGGCGAGCAAGTGCGGCATTAGGTTCTCCTTGGCTGCCAGTGCACAGAACGGCAACCTGGCTGGGATCGAGCTGATTTGCTTCATCGGCCTCGATCAGCATTCCTTCGGGGATATACAAATATCCTTGCTCAGAAGCGATCCGTACGACGTTTACCATGCTGCGTCCGAGCAATACGAGCTTGCGATTTGTCAATAGTGCTGCATCAATCACTTGCTGCAGGCGATAAACATTGGAGGCAAAGGTCGATACGAAAACTTGTTGCTTCGCTTTCATGAACGCCTCTTTTAAATGCTCGCCAACATGAATCTCGGATGGAGTAAAGCCGGAACGCTCAGCATTGGTGCTCTCAGACAATAATACGAGGACTCCTTTTTGCCCGATTGCCGCCATTTTGTACAGGTCTGGCGATTGATTGTTCACGGGGGTCAAATCAAATTTAAAATCCCCGGTATGAACAACCGTGCCTTCCGGTGTATCAAAAACAACCCCAAGACAATCAGGTATGCTGTGATTGGTTTGGAAAAAACTGATTTGCAAAGAACCCAGCTTAATTTCTGAGTTGGAATGAATCGTGATCAGCTCCGAATCGTGCAGCAGATGATGCTCCTTCAGCTTTTCAGCAACCAGTCCTAACGTTAAGCGTGTCCCGTATAGAGGGATGTTCAACTGTTTTAGGAAATAAGGAATCCCGCCGATGTGATCCTCATGTCCATGAGTGATGATGAGCCCCCGTACCTTTTCACGATTTTCCAACAAGTACGTGATATCAGGGATAATCAGGTCAATGCCCAAGTAGCTCTCATCTGGGAATTTCGAGCCGCAATCAATTACGACAATATCGTCATCATATTGAATGACGTACATATTTTTTCCGATTTCATAAACGCCACCTAAGGCAAAAATGGACAGCGCACGTGAAGCAGACATTTGTGAAGTGGACCTCCTTGGAACGCCATAATATGGTTATTCTTTGCGGTAGTTAGATGGATTATGTAACGGACATCGTAAGTTAGTGAGAATAATTGGCAGGAAAATGTCGCATGATAACCAAGTCAAATAACAAACATGATGATTGGAGGCCCCTATGGAACCGATTTCTCAAACACGGCACTTAAACGAACAGCTTGCACACTGCCAGCAACTAATCGGACAATTGGTACAGCAAACTCAACAAGCTTCTGCTCAATACCAACAATTGTTACAGCAGGAACAGCAAAATGCTATGCAGCTGCAACAACTCGCTCAGCGTGAACAACAGGCTGTTCAAATCATTCAGACTGCGCTTCAGGGCCACCACAAAGCCATCCAACAATTGCAGCATGTTTCAACTATTTGCAATGAGGTTGCACATTCGGCTTTGCCCACCAACCCAGTGTTTGCAAATACAAACCAACTCGAAACAGGTTTCGGCAACTACTCGCAGCAGTAATAAAGGTAATGCTCTGAGCAAGAAAAGAAGTCATGGCACTGGAGAAATTAACATGAATGAACGCTCGAGCAATCGGGCACAATGTGGGATGACTGAATTTGGAAAGGGGTTGTCCCGGTGAAGGCAAAAAGACTGATATTTCGTTTGCTGCTGCTGATTGCTGTTGCAGCCTGCATCGAGTGGTTCCTGTATGCGAACAAAGAGACACAAACAGGGGCCGATGTGGAGAACGTTCAGACCCAGCAAGCCGCTCCGACGTTAGCAGTCCAACATTCCTTGGAGAAAGATGACCTGAAGCTGCAGCTTGCTGTAACCAACTTTTCTTTTTCTCTTGAAAACATGGGAAAAGACAACAAGCACGGGGAAGGTCATGTCCACCTTTATCTGGATGGAAAAAAGGTAGCGAAAGTATTTGAGTCTTCGTACGTTCTAAAGGATATTCCGAGCGGTAAGCATGAAGTCATGGTGGAGCTTGCTCACAACAACCACGAGTCGTACGGTGTGTCCGAACGCTTTTCCATTGAGGTAGCGCCTTAACACTACATACGAAAAGCGTGGTGTTTCATGCAAAAAAGCCGACATCCGAGTGCCGTATGGCGCTTCGAAGTCGGCTTTTTGTATAATGGATTAGCTCAATCTTATCAGTGGAATTGAACGTTTACTTTTGCCTGTTGATCAGGAAGTGCGATCACCAAGGTTGGATACGAAATGACTTGGATTTTCATGGAGCCAGGAGCGGGAGCCTGCAGATGAACGCGAACCGTATAGCCATGTGCTCCTGTTTTCTTGATCTGATCTGTCACGATGCGGTATCCACCAGTTGGGCGTTGTCCTGCACTAATGACGACATAAGCTTTTCCATTTGCACGAACGATCGTATGTCCACCGCTTTTCCGTACTTTTGTCAGAGCAGTTTGTACAGCGGGTGGATACGGTGCTGCTACCGCTTCATATTGTACACCGCTGTGAGCAGCCTCTTCCGTCACTGGACTGGATACGGTAGGATGTTGAGTAGGCAAAGCTTGTGTACCCGTGATCGTCAAAGCAGCTGCAAGCAACAAGCCAGGAACAGTGTTTATCATAAACGATTTCCCTCCTAGATAAATGCATTCATATTTTAAACATTTTCAAGAAAGAAGCAGAGGTGACGGGCGTGCGCGTACAGGATTCGCTGGAATACCTGTCCGAATCAACACAGCAAGCTATTTTGGTAGAACAAACGAGGCGATTTGGGATCGCCGACGACATGGATCTATCTTCACGATTGCAAGACCCGCATTTTTTGGGTCAGGTGTGGGAACAGGCAGGCGAGATGGAACGAACAGTGATAAGGCTATTCGTGACGAGTGCAACAAGAGGTTTTTTCAGCAAACGTTCCTGGGAACGTGAAACGGCAAAAGAGCACAGACATCTGTCAGTCGGTTTAACAAAGTTACGGCGACTGGGACTGATCTTGACTGTACGAAAAATGTGGAGTGAGGTCGGTTATTTCATGCCGCAGGAAGTGCGGGAGCAAATGACTCTGTATCTGCTGCCAGAAGCCTCCCAGGCTTATATCTCGCTTTCAAAAACGCTCCCTTATTATATATCAGCAGGTAGGGGTATACAGCTGGATCTTTTTGGTCTTTTGATTTTTATCCGTGAGAATCAAGTTTCTGTAACGCAAAAAGGAACGATTCACCGTCGTATGTTTCAAAAGATGCAATCTCTGCTGTCTCTTTCAGACGAACATGTCAAAGGCTTGTCACTGCCCCCGTTGGATCAGGAGCTGAGGGAGGGCTTGGCTTTGACCGTCGCTCTTGACCTTGCGCTTAGGCTGGGACTCGTACAAAGGAAGGAGCGACGACTTGTCATCTCGCCGTATCATATAAAAAGGTGGCTTGCGCAATCGGCTCCTGCAAGGTGGGAGCAGTTATTTGAATTGATCATTACGCAATATTTGCCACATGGCGGCTGGTGGGATGCGTTTTCGCAGCAAATGAAAGCAGTGCCCCTCGATCAATGGTGTTTTCTTGGGAGCCAATTGAGCATGCTAGAGGAAGCGGGATTTGCTCTGCCAGCAGAAGCAAAAAAACTTGTTACAGAGCAGTGGCTGCACTTTCTTGCTGGTCTCGGATGGATTCAGCTGGGTGAGGATGACGACAATAAGCTGTATTGGCGTTGGAACAGCTTGCCGCGCTTGACAGCGGAGGAAGGTTGGTTCATCGATCCTACGGGGGCTGTTACAATTCCTCCATTGGTACCGCTGCAGGATGTATGGGAGATTAGCAAACTGTGCCAGCTTGAATTTGATGGACCCTTGATTCGGGGAGAATTACATGCAAGAATGCTCCAATCCTTTCTCACGGCTGGCGCATCCGAAGAGCAGGCGATGGACATCCTACGCTCCGGATCGGCACATCCACTGCCGGATAGCCTTACCGAAATGATCCATCAGTGGGCGAAAACAGCACGACAAATACAGATCGAGCCCTGCTTTCGTGTACGTACGGCTCATCCCGGATTTATCGAGGAATGGAAACAGATTCCCGAATTTCACTCGTTCTTGTCCCAGATTATATCGCCGACAGATTTTCTCATTCCCCAGGGTCAAGAACTGGCTCTGATCGAGACATTGCGCCAGTTTGGCTACGAGCCGCAGGTGTTGACCCATTTTCCTGCGAAGCCTGCTGATGTGGAAATGACGGCGGATGATAAGGGGCAGAACGGATTATTTCTTGTAGAGCGCCCGTGGAATGGGTATGCCGTAGAAAATACGTTTCCCGAGCAAACGGAAGGGATTCCTGAGATTGTCTCGTTGCCAAAAATGTGGACTCAGCATTTTCAATCGTACCATCCACAATCGATGCGCGATTTGTTTAAACGGTCCGCTGAATTGCAGCTCGAAGTCGAGTTTCAACCGCGAAGCAAGGAAAAGCTGCTTGGTACACCACTGGAGGTTCGCATTGAGCTTGGGTATTGGATGGTGACCATGGAGACACCGGGTGGAAAACAACGCTACCGTCTGGAGGATATAGAGCGAGTGCGCATTGTGGTACCTCAATATCTGTACTAAGAAAGTGGATCATGTTACAATCAAGATGTAATTATGGCGTTACTGTGAAAGGAGGTCTCGCTCTATGGAAACATTGGAAGCCGCGGACATCACGCAATTAATGATGGAATCCCATGAATTGTCCTCAATGATTAACCAATCACGCGAGGTCTCAGAATACCTGCAGGCTAAGCGCGAGATGGAATTGGATACAGAAGTTCAGCGTTTGCTTGTTTTGTTCGAGAAGAAAAAAGAGCAATACGAGGATGTACAACGTTTCGGGAAATATCATCCCGACTACAATCATATATCCAAAGAAGTCAGGGAGCTGAAGCGCACGATAGAGCTGCGGGATTCTGTGCAGGCGTTTAAACGGGCAGAAGACACTCTTGACGAGCTGTTGTATCAAGTGAGTCGGACCATTGCTCATGCCGTTTCCAATACGATCAAGGTACCCAGCAACAATCCGTTTTTGGAAGTGCAGGGCAGCGGTTGTGGAAGTGGTGGAAGCTGCGGTTGCAGCGTGAAAAGCCGTCCAAGCTAAGTACGCCCATGGGATGATTTAAGGCGTTTGTTTTTCTCGCAACAAAAAGCAGTCTTCACACAGGTTGCCACAGCAAAATTGCTTTTCACTCGGTACGAGAAAGCGAAAGCGGTAAACATGCTGGGTTTCGTGTGAACGCACATATATACACTCTAGCTTTAATTTAGTATCCGTGGTCAGACGCTCACCCGTCTCCATCAGTCTCTTTGTCAGATTCGGAGCGGGGAGCGTACTGCTTACATAGAAGAAGCGTTGTCCGGCATGGGTTTGCCATCCGGTTTTTGTCACGATGCCTTCCTGATGGAGCTTTTCTTCAAATTTTTGATAAAAAGTTGCCAACATAAGGCCACGATTCCTTTCTGTAACAATTTACCACTTGCGGTCATAATAACATAATTGGGAAGGAGACCGACTGCCAAACATGAGAGAGCGAAGACTGGGGGTAGCGGTGTGGGTGAAGAACACGCGAGCCGCCAAAAATTTACGCAAATTTGGCACCATTCATTACATCTCCAAGCGGTTAAACTATGTTTCGATGTATGTGGATGCCAATCAGTTGGATGAGACGATTCGCATTATGGAAAAGCTGCATTTTGTAACCAAGATAGAACGTTCTCATCGCCACGAGATACCGGTAGAATATAATAATGCAAGACCGGATAAAGCGAAGGAATACGATTACAAGCAGGAAAAGAATCAAGTAATGGCGCTTGCCGAAACACTGATGACAGAGGAAGGAACTCCGGTTACTGTCGTTTCGACATAAGTGCCTAGAGGCTGCCATATTTCGGCAGCTTTTTTGCTTTTGCTAAAACGATGTTCATGATATGCTTATGAAAGATGAAAAAATGAGTGACAATGCGAATGAATGCGTTTTCAAAATGCATACATATAAGTAAGAGGAAGGGTGGGAGCATACATCCATGATTCAACTAGACATTAACTGCGATATGGCAGAAGGCTTTAGCCGCAGCCGACAATCCGAGGATTTAGGAATTATGAAGTGGATTACCTCCGTCAACATCGCGTGCGGATTGCATGCGGGCGACCCGCACCTCATTAGCAGAACCATTGAGGCTGCTCTCAAGCACAATGTAAAAATCGGAGCTCATCCGGGATATGCGGATATCCAGGGCTTTGGACGACGCTCGATGAACCTTTCGGTGAATGAAGTGTATGAGCTGGTTTTGTACCAGGTGGCTGCATTGTCTGGTATGACCCGTGCCATGGGAGGAGAGCTTCACCATGTGAAGCTTCATGGTGCCTTGTACAATGAGGCAGCAGAGCGTCCTGAGCTGGCAGAAGCGGTTGTATCTGCGGTTGCAGATATCGATGAAGAATTGATTCTGTACGCACTGTCCGGTAGCAAGCTGGTTGAAGCGGGCTTGGAGCATGGACTGCAGGTTGCAGAAGAGGTTTTTGCTGAGCGTGCTTATTTGCCAAATGGGCGATTGGCGCCACGTGAGCTGGAAGGCAGTGTCCTGATCAGCAAGGAAGAGCGCATGGAGCAAACACGTCAGCTAGTATTGAAGCAAAAGGTGCTGACAGTAAATGGGCAGCATATTGACCTGGCAGCGGATACCTTATGTGTTCTTCAGGAAGGACCGGATGTACTGCAATTCCTGAGCGATTTGCATCGCTGGGCGAAGCAGAATGGCGTATCGATTGAGCCGATTATGCCTAGGTAACTGACTAAAAGACGAAAAAAAGGAAAGCCATACAGGAATGACCTGTCCACCAAGGACTCCGGCGTACCTGTATGGCTTTTTTGTTTAGCTGATCGAAGGACTCAAAAGAGGCTCTTTCTTTTTTTGCGAAATGAGTTTGCCGTTTTCAATCTTCAAGATGACATCAGCCAGCTTCTCAGCCTCTTCCCGATCGTGGGTGACCAACAGAAACGGGATGTTCCACATTTGATGTAGTCGCAAAAGCTCATCCTGACACTGTCTTCGCGTATCGGCATCCAGAGCAGACAAAGGCTCGTCAAGCAAAAGAATATCTGGCTCTGTAGCTAAAGCGCGGACGAGGGCGACACGTTGCTTTTGCCCGCCGGATAATTGATGTGGATACTTTTGCATCAGCTGATCAATTCCTACTGTAGAGAGCAAAGGCTCCAGGTGCAGCTCATGACCTTCTTTCAGTCCGTAGCGAACGTTTTGGGCTACCGTCATATGCGGGAAGAGCGCATAGTCCTGAAATAAATAACCGATATTTCGCTTTTGCACCGCGAGCGGCTTCTTGCCCTGTTCATAAAAAAACTGATCATGGAGCTTGATATGCCCAGAATCGGGATGGACAAGTCCTGCGATACTGTTCAAGATCGTCGTCTTGCCAGAACCGGAAGGACCAAATAAGACTACAACTTCTTGCTGGATGGAAAAACGAACGTCCAATAAAAAATCAGGCAATCGCTTCTTTATGTCAACCGTAAGCATATAGGTCCACCTGCCTTACTTTTGATTGGCGTATCGGCGTACATTGCGCCTGCTCCACCAGTTGAGCCAGAGGGTAGTCCCCATCCCGAGCGAAACAATGATCACAACCCAGAACAGTGCCTTTTCCATTTGTCCTGCCTCAACAGCGAAATAGATGGCGACAGGAATGGTGTCTGTTTTCCCTGGAATATAGCCAGCCAGCATGAGGGTAGCTCCGAATTCTCCTAAGCCCCGGGCAAAGGACAAGACAAATCCGGCTAAGAGACCAGGCCAAGCCAGAGGAAACGCCACGGTCCAAAAGACTCGCCACTCCGAAGCCCCCATCGTCCGAGCCGCGTTTTCAAAGCGTCGATCTACGCCAGTAAAGGCGGCGGCAGCACTTTGGTACATTAAGGGGAAGGAAACCACGACAGAAGCAATGACAGCTCCTGTCAGGGTAAAGACGACGGTAATGCCGAACCATTCGTTTAGGAGCTGTCCGAGAAAACCATTTTTCCCAAAGAGCATTAAAAGCCCAAAGCCAACGACTGTGGGCGGAAGAACAAGTGGCAATAAAAAAAGAGATTCCAGGACATGCTTTCCCCAAAAGTCCTTTTGGGTCATCCATCTGGCAGCCAACATCCCGAGTATAAAAACAAGGGAGGTGGAGAGCGCAGCTACTTTTAGAGAAAGCAGTAATGGCGTGAGGTTTGTTTCGAACATCGCTAACCACCTCCTTTTTTCTTATTGGAATCCGTACTTTTTCAAGATCTCTTTTCCTTTGTCACTTGTCAAGTAGGTAAGAAAAGCTTTTGCTGCATCCCCATGCTGGGTTGCAGTAACTACAGCACCAGGATAAACGATAGGCTTGTGCCATTCCGGCTTCGCTGTCGCCAATACTTTTACATTTTTGGAGATAGCCGCATCGCTAGAGTACACAACGCCCACCTCGGCGTTGCCAGATTCAACAAACGTCAACACTTGTCTCACGTCACTACCATATACCATGCGACCAGAGAGGCTCTCCCATAATTTCAATGCCTCAAGTGTTTCTTTGGCATAACGTCCAGCAGGTACTGTTTCAGGCTCTCCAACTGCGATGTGCTTGATTGCTGGATTGTTCAGCTCTTCAAAGGAAGAGATGGCTGGCGTACCGTTCGCATTTGCCACTAGAACGAGTGCATTGCCGGTGAAATCCTGGCGTGTTGCCTTGTCGATCAGCTGCTTTTCTTCTAATCCGTCCATATCCTTTTTGCTTGCAGACAAAAAGACGTCAGATGGAGCGCCTTGTGTAATTTGGGTAGCCAATTTTCCAGAGCTACCAAAGTTAAAAGTAAGTGTGGTTCCCGGATGATCGGTTTCAAAAGACGTCTTCAGTTCATTCAGTGCATCAGTCAAGCTCGCAGCGGCAGAGATCATTAACTCGACCTTTTCTGCTTCAGGCTGCTTTGTTTCGGTGGCTGCCGGCGTATTTTGCTGCGGTGCGCTTTGCTGTGGCGCTGGTTGAGAGGTGGAGCAGGCTGTTAGCATGAGGCAAAGAGCGGCCCCAAAAGCCAGGAGTTGCTTCTTCATTTCGATAAGACCTCCAATGTTATGTTTAGTTATAATTAATTATAACTGGATATAATTAGATTATAGTGATTTGTCATTAATAATCAATTGCGATTTTTGTATAATGGAAAGAGTATGAAATAGAGTGGAACTAATAGGAGGTCGGCTATGAGTAATGAAAATTCCTATACGACAGAAGAAATCGCAAAGCTTTTGCGAATTTCCAAGCTGACCGTCTATGACTTGATAAAAAAAGGAGAATTGCCTGCTTATCGAGTCGGCAGGCAGATGCGTGTAGATGCAAGTGACCTGGAAGCGTATAAAACACGGGCAAAAGGGGAGTATCGTCAAGTTCCTTCTGCTCCACCTCAAGCCAGTCAGATTCAGCAAGTTATACGTAACGGAAATACCACTGCTGGGAGTGCCGTACGAAATATTATCATAAGCGGTCAGGATGTTAGCCTCGATATGCTGGCGACCCAATTAAAGCAAAAGGACAAGACGATTCGTCCACTACGCTCTTACGTCGGCAGCCTGAACAGCTTGGTAGCGATGTACAATGGGGAAGCAGATATCGTCAGCACGCATTTGTACGATGGGGATACAGACCAATACAATGTTCCTTATGTTCGCCGAATTTTGTCCGGACATCGTTTTATTATCGTGAACATGCTATCTCGGCTAGCCGGCTTCTACGTACAGCCTGGGAATCCGAAGCAAATCAACTCGTGGAAGGACTTGACCAAGCCAGGGATTCGAATGATTAACCGGGAAAAAGGATCGGGAGCACGCACACTCATCGAAGAGCAGTTTCGCATCCACGGCATCGCAGGCAAGGATGTGCCCGGATACGAGCGGGAAGAGGCCAATCATTTGGCAATAGCGGGGGTTGTCGCTAGAAAAGAAGTGGATGTGGGGATCGGAATCGAGAAAGCCGCAAGCTTGGTAGGCGTTGATTTTTTGCCATTAGTGCGCGAAAGCTATGATTTAGTTGTGATGAAGACAAAAGAAAATGAGTCATTAATCCGATACATAGTAGAGGTGCTGCAATCTGCTTCCTTCCAGAAAGAGCTGGAAGCGATCGGGGGCTACGATTTGCGTCACACTGGACAAGTCGTATACGAGACGTGGTAACGAGAATCACGTGAAGCATTTTGCCAGCCCTGCGAATTTTTACTCAGCTTTACTAACTTTTGGTACAATAGAATTCTGGCTATGCCTTGCCTTTTGTTAGGCGTAGCTGCACAAAAAAAGAACGCTTGCCGCCGAGCGATTTGGGGGCTGTCATGAGAAAATTGCAAAAAACGAGCCTATTAGTTTGTCTAACGATTCTAGTCCTCTTTGGTTCAGCTGGAGTCATCGCTTATTGGCCTGCGATATCACAGTTTCTTGCGGCAAGTCAGACTGCCGTTTCCGAGCAGACGGGAGTAGACCCGTTCTCCTATGATCCACCCTTGCCGTCTTATGTAAAGGATTTGCATCCAGCTTATAAGGTACAGGCCGAATTACATACATCCGAAGCCAAAATATCAGGCAAGATGACTGTGGAGTTTGACAACCCGAAAACAAAAGATGTCAGGTTGTACGTGTACGACTACATATGGAACAAGATGTCAGTCAAGTCTATCCGCTACAAAGAGAGGGTATTGCCGTTCAATAGGGAGATTTCAGTTGTCAGGCTGGACAATCCCTTTGGCAATGAACTACGCGGTGAACTCACGATCGAATTTGAAAATCCGGTTCCGCGCAGAGGTACACGCTTCGGGGTCAAGGATGATATCTGGACCTTAACGACATGGTATCCAATGCTGGCAGCACAAAATCAACAAGGAAACTGGTATGATCCACCACAGCGTATCGACTTTGGCGATCCATTTATTTATCACTATGGTGATTATGATGTATCCTTTGTTTCACCTAGAGGCTATCAGTGGGTAAGCTCCGCGGGAAGAGGACAGATTCGCGAGTTGGAGGGTAGTAAACAGGAGATTCATTATCAAGGGAAAAAGCTGCTCAATTTTGCCTTGGTAGGAAGCCCACTGTATCACATCGAAACGATTACGTTTCCACCTAATCTGACGGTTGATATTGCCTCGGTAGATAAAGGAAATATAGAGCGAATCAAGGCAATTGCTGAATCTGTTTTCCCTACGTATACGGACTGGTACGGGGCTCTGCCTTATCCACATGTGTCTATTGCGGAAACAAGCACAGGTACGACCTATGCGATGGAGTATGCCAACCTCGCAATATTCAAGCGGGACATGTACCAGCGAAATCTGATCGACCACTGGCTGCCGCACGAAATCGCCCACTTATGGTGGTATAACAGCGTGGCAACGCTGGAAGCATCACATGGCTGGCTAGATGAGGGCTTGGTGGAATTAAGTGTATATCATTATTTGCAAAATCGTTATGGCGATCAGTCAGCATCCACACTGCTAAGCGAGTATACACGCGAAAATCAGCGCTTGGGGGAGAAGTATCCCGCGGGCAAGCTGGACAAGCCATTGCATTCGTTTGCGACAGAGGAAGAATTCCACTGGACGTGGTATTCGAAGGGGGCGCTTTTGTTTGACAATCTGCGCCGTCAAATTGGGGACGACAGCTACAAGCGCTTTTTAAAACGTGTACAACAAAACTACCATGGCAGTGTCATTGGAGCCGAGCATCTTGACCAAGCATTGGGGCAAGCACTCCAGGGTGAAGCCAAATATTTCGTCACTAACACGAAAAGCCAGCATACCCAAGGCTTTGCCTCGGTTTATTTTGAACCTTATATCACCACTGTAATTAACGGCATGAGCTTTTATCCGACAATCCCGGCAAGAGTCACCAAAAATACCGTCTACATCCCGCTTCGAGAAGTAGGAGAACGCATGGGAGTTGGGATTAGCTGGGATAAAGAGAAACAAATGATTCGGGTAAAAGGAAATGGTCGGGAAGTATTCATAAAAGAGCGGGAACAAATGGCAATGGTTGGGGAAAAGCGTTTGGATCTGGGCCAACCGCTCTTGGAAATCAAAGAACGCACGATGGTTCCGCTGTCCTTTTTCGACCAGGCACTCGGATTTGAAACCATCTATGAGCCAGAAGAGAAAACGGTGAAAATTTATACAAGAGCAGCAGGAAATTGATGGGGATTAGACTGGGAAACGGCTGAAGCTGAAAATAATAGCCATACGGTTGAAATCCGAGGGGACGGGACAGACTAGGAATGAAGCGCTCCGCCGCAGGGCATGAAGGAGGTCACGTACGATGTCTTTTCAGGAGTATTTGAAATACTTGACCCGCTTGTTTGTCACGTACATGGAAACCCCAAAAGATGAACGTCGTCAACGCAGGACGCCAAAAGAATCTTGGTCGTCTCGTTGGTTCGGGGCAATTCCGATGTCTATTCGTCTATTGTGGCGTAAGTAAATCGATGATGAATGTGGGACGGAGGATGAAGATGGCGAGAGTAGCAGTTGAAAATTCCCTTTCTGAGATCAGCAAAATGCTGCGTGACAATGGTTACGAAGTCGTTGATTTAGGCAACTGGCAGCAGGTGGTCGATGCGATCGTCATCACAGGCCAGGACATAAACGTACTTGGTGATCAAAATAAAACGATCACGAGTGCACCTGTTATCAGCGCAGAAGGCATGACAGCAAATGAAGTTTTCCATGCGGTAAACGTAAGACTGTCTCCGATGGACCATCGGTGAACAGCGGTAGCTACAAACTAACAAGCTCTCCGACCGGTTATTCGGCAGGAGAGCTTGTTTGATTTAGATAAAAATGCCCCACTTTTTTGGCATAGGTGTAGGGAACAAAGCGCAAGCCCTCATCCCAGACGCCGACATATGCATTTTGGTCATCCCATAAATGAAGCGAGCTGACGACAAAAGGAGCAAGCACCTTCGAATGATGCAAAGGAACAGTAAGGGTAATAGATGAGCCTTCTTGCTGCTGCCAGAGCTGTTTCCAGGTGATTTCAGAGGTGGACTGTAGCTGATGCACCCAGCCAATCTGATCAAAAGGATCGGCTTCCTGCTGCTTCAGGAGGCGCGTCTGGGTCAAGCGCTGGCCGCTATGAACCAATTCATTGGAAGGCAGAGTGCGCATTACTGGTTCATTTGCGACGAATGCAGTCGGGTAAGGCTCGCCTGTTTTGGCGTTCACCATATGCGAAGCAGGGTTTTGGGTAAGGAGCCAATGGGAAGCGAAGCCGTCATAGACTGGCTCCGCTGCAATTTCCCTTGGCGCAAAAGCATCATCAAACAAAATGTATTCGCCTAGCCCGTATTCCAGCAAAACAAATTTACTTTTTGGATCAGAATCAGAGTTAGGCGTTTCTCCGACAACCAAATACCCAACTTGCTTGCCTGATTTTTTGATGCTTACCAGCCATTGACGTTGATTGGCACCCAGCGTCTGGATCTCGGTTTGTGAATGCTGCCATTCTTTGAAGCCTGGGTCGCGATTCGCGATTGCGTCCTTCCACTCCGTGATTTGTGTTTGGAACTGCTTGTCCCAGCTGGTGTTCTCCTCGGCATTTACAGGCATGGCGAGAAGCAGCAGCATCGAGAGCAGAGCAGAGATGAGCGAGAAAAATCGTCTGGTCACAAAGCATGCACCACCTTTATTAAAGGCTATCCTATTCCTATTGTAACCAGGTATACCAAAAAGATTTGTTGCAACTTGTCTTTTCCGCTTCATAATTTCTCGTTGTTCTTTTACATGATTCGCCGTGAAACGGGGGTATTAGCTTTGCTTAGTATCGGCGTCATAGGGAATGGTGCAGGGGCGGAGTATAAATAGAACAGCCCGCCATTAATGAGCTGCACCTCAATGCGTGGTTCGTACTGCCATTTGAGCTCGTCCATGCGACGCTTTCGTTCCTCTTCTGGCGTGCTTTTTTGCCATTCCCCCTGATCGATCTGTTCACGTGGTGTCGTCTGAATGCCATTTGCACGTAAAAAGTCGAGGATTCGCCCACCGGAGGACCGATATTCGTCAAGCGTCTGCGGCTGTTCGACAAAGGTGCTGGCAGGTGAGACCGCAGGAACAGACGGGACATTATTTTCGACAGTCACTTCTTGTGCCTGGGCTTCTTCCTCTTCTTCTGCACTTTCTTTTGATGCATCGTCCTCAGCAGGGGGTTCGCGCCGCGCCAGTTCCTCGTAATACGCAGCAAGAATAGCCAGTTCTTCCGTCAAGCGCTCCCGTGCTTCCTCAGCCCACTTTTGATCTTCTTTTTCCAACACACTACTGACTTCCTGCTTTGCCATCTCCAGCGCTTGCTCAATGCTTATCCTCCGGTCCAACGTGTAAAAGTAATCCGGGATGGCGGGTGTGAGCGACAACTGAAACAGGAAGGAGGTAAAATCGTGTACGATCCGCGGGTTATGCAGGTTAATCCCCAGATACAATAAAATATCGCGCTTCTTGTCACACAGAAGTGATAGTTTGAGATTCAGTCCAAGCCATGGAACGAGTGGGGCAGAACGACGTTTCCCACCTGCTCCCAGCGCCAGCGGGCTTTGCTCGTACATACAGAGAAATCGCCCGTGCTTTTTCGTTGAATCGAAAATTTGCTGCATCCGCGCTGCTCCCAAATGCATATGCTCGGCACGTACTCCATCCGGCATGCGATCAGGGTTGAAGGCAAATGTCAGCACCAGAGGCTGATAGGCGAGATTCATTTTTTCCACCCAGCTCCAGTAAAATGGGCGATTGCCGATGTCTTTATCTACTTCTACCGGCAGCTTCACAGTGAAATAATCGGGATGTGTTTCTACAATATGAGCCGAAAAAGTGGCAAGATAGCGTTCGATGAATTGCCGCACCTGTTGCTGTTGCATGAGCGAGCCTCTCTTTTCTTGTTTTAGAGTGCGTGCTTATGTTCGTTTATTGATCGGCAGCTTCCGTTAATGGAGTCTCTGATCGTGTTTGCCGCACCGCACGTATAGCATGGCCCATATTGTCCAGCTTCAGGGCCATTTCTTTATTGGAGTGTGAATCCATAATGATTTGAATCAGATTTTCCTCCAGTGACTGGCTCAGGCTAAGCCGCTCCACAATATCGTCCAGCTCACCGATGACCATTTCAAATAAATCAATTTTTTCATAGAGCAAGCTCAGGATGTTTTCCTCGATCGTGCCGATTGTCGACATGTTGTAAATATGCACATCCCGTTTTTGACCCAAACGATGTACACGACCGATTCGCTGCTCGACACGCATCGGATTCCACGGAAGATCGTAATTGATTACCTGATTACAAAACTGGAGATTGATACCTTCACCGCCAGCCTCTGTCGCGATTAATACTTGCGCACGATTTTGGAACAAATCCGTCATCCAGTCTTTTTTACTGCGCTTAAATCCGCCACGAAACGGTACGGAGGTAATACCGTGATCATGCAAATATTTTTGCAAGTAGTTTTGGGTGGCGCGATATTCTGTGAAAATGATGACCTTGTCATTAATTTGTTGAATCAGCTCAACGGTTTTTGCTGCTTTGGAATGCGTCTCGATTTTTTTAATCATCTCGACCAGATGGATGATTTGCTCGCGTAGCGGGGAATCCTCCGCCATTCTTTGATGCATGTTGTACAGTGTCATGAACGAGGCTTCCTTGCTGGAACAGACCTCGCGCTGTAAGGTGATGAGTGCAAGCGAATTGAAGCCGCCGATGCCAGACTGGTACTGTTCACGAACAAAGCGGGTGACACCATCATAGAGGGCCAATTCCTCCGCTGAAAGCTCTATCGGAATCGACTGTACGCGACGACTCGTAAACTGGATGCCGCCGTCACTGCGCTTGTTTCGGATCATCACCTTCTCAATTTCCTCACGCAGCTTGTCGCTGTTTTTGGATTGGCGCTTGCCTTCCACATAATTGGAGGAAAAAGAGGTTGTGTGGCCGAGATGACCGGGCTTTAGCAAATTGATCAGATTGTACAGCTCATCCATCTCGTTTTGAATCGGAGTTGCGGTTAGCAGCAAACAATATTTTTTGCGGATTTCCTTTACAAATTGATAGTTTCGGGTTCGCTTGTTTTTGAGCTTGTGTGCTTCATCGATGATGAGCATGTCGTAATCGATGTCTAGCACGTGACGGCGATGAGGATCACGCTTGGCGGTGTCGATCGAAGCGACGACGACCTCATGCTGACGCCACATATACTCTTTTTTCTGGGCGACGGCAGGAATCCCGAATTTTTGCTGTAGTTCTTTCGTCCATTGAATGACGAGGGATGCAGGAACGAGGATGAGAATTTTTTTGGCCAGCCCGCGAACCATGTACTCTTTCATGATCAAGCCAGCTTCGATCGTTTTTCCCAGCCCTACCTCATCTGCGAGAATGGCTCGTCCACGCATGTCTAAAAGCACACGCTCAGCCGTATGAAGCTGATGCGGAAAGGGGGATAAGAGAGGTAAATACTTCAGGCATTGCAGCTGGTCAAACTCACGAACAGCCATGGCCTCCTCTGCTTCCAAAGCGAGCTTCCACAGCTCCCATTTGTCCCAGGGCCCATCCTGCTGCAGACGTTCAGAGAGCGGATCAATCCAGCTCGTATCAAATGAAACAGGAACATTCGGCATATTGGTTACTCCTTTGCGTAGCTCTGCCATAACTTTCAAGTCATTATCTAAAAAGCTTAACGTTTTTTATATGGGATATCATTTTGTTAAGTATTTCTTAATCTGACTGTTAATTTGTATATTTTCAACTGCTTGCTCTCGTGGTAGGATAAAGGAGAAAGTTCCTTTCCTAGTATGGAAAAGTTATCAATAACTTATGTATGACCATCTAACCACCGCGAATGATAGTAGCAGGGAGAGACTGCGAGCACCACTGCAGCGCCGAAGGAGCAAGCCGGAAACGGTGAATCTCTCAGGCAAAAGTACCTCTACTGGACGCAACTCTGGAGAGAGCTCGCAAGGAGCCACCAAAGGGGAAACTTGCAAGTGAGGAGAACCCCGACTCACTTGATTCGCAAGGTAACTCTCAGGTACCAAGGACAGAGGAGGAAAAATGGGCACCCTTATTTTGGTGTACCGTTTTTTCGACTCTGTCTTTTTTGTACTGGTAGGAATGAGAAATTTCTATCCGGTATAAGCGCAGCCGCGGCTCCGCCACACGTGGCGTAGCCAGGTTTTCTAGTTCAGGGGGAAAAATGCCATAACGCATGGTTAACAGGAGGTGCCACACATGTCCAATCTGAAGCGAACGCCTTTGTTCGATTCATATGCAAAGTATGGCGGAAAGACAATCGACTTCGGCGGATGGGAATTGCCTGTGCAGTTCTCAAGTATTGGCCAAGAGCACGAGGCGGTACGGACAAAAGCTGGTCTGTTTGATGTTTCCCACATGGGAGAGGTGGATGTAAAAGGGGAGAATGCTCTCGCTTACCTCCAGCACGTTACGACAAATGACGTGTCCAAACTCGCAGTAGGGCAAGCACAATACAGTGTTCTATGTTATCCAGATGGCGGGACCATTGATGATCTGCTCGTATACAAATACGCAGATGACCATTACCTGCTTGTTATTAATGCTGGAAATATTGACAAAGACTACGCCTGGTTGCAGGAGCATTTGATTCCAGGTGTGACCATTGAAAATATCTCTCCACAAACGGCTCAAATTGCGATTCAAGGCCCACTGGCTGAATCGATTTTGCAAAAACTGACGACGACAGATTTGTCCCAAATCGGGTTTTTCCGCTTTGAGCGTGATGTCGTCATCGATGGCATTTCGGCACTTGTATCTCGCACAGGATACACGGGTGAAGACGGATTTGAAATTTATTTAGACGCAGATACAGCGGTCAAACTGTGGGATTCCCTGCTTCTCGCAGGACAGGAAGACGGCCTTCTACCATGCGGACTCGGTGCGCGTGACACGCTGCGTTTTGAAGCAAAGCTGCCACTCTACGGACAAGAGCTGAGCAAGGACATTACTCCGATCGAAGCGGGTATTGGCTTTGCGGTGAAGGTAGATAAAGAAGTAGCGTTCATCGGTCAGGAAGCCCTGAAGGCACAAAAAGAAAACGGTGCGCCTCGCAAACTGGTCGGTATTGAAATGATCGACCGCGGAATTCCGCGCACGCACTATCCTGTATACGCAGGAGAAGAGCTCATCGGTGAGGTGACTACAGGTACACAGTCGCCAACCTTGAAAAAGAACGTCGGTCTCGCACTCGTAAAAACCGAGCACGCGGCTATTGGTACGCAGCTCGAGGTAGAAATTCGAGGAAAACGTTTAAAGGCAGAGGTTGTTGCTGCTCCGTTCTACAAACGTCCAAAAAACTAAGCTGTAACCACCAAACATCCTATTAGAGGAGGACAACGTTCGTGAAATACCGCTACCTGCCACAAACCGATCAGGACAAGCGCGAAATGCTGGAAACGCTTGGAATTACCAGCATCGATGAGCTGTTCGCTGACATCCCTGAGGAAGTACGCTTCAAAGGTGCACTCCATATTCCAGAAGCACTGTCTGAGCCTGATCTGGTGAAGTACTTCACACGTCTGGCCAATCAAAACGTAAATTTCAGTACACATGTAAACTTCCTCGGTGCAGGGGTGTATCAGCACTACACACCGAGTACAGTGAATCATATGCTCTTGCGCGGTGAGTTCTTCACGGCTTACACACCGTACCAGCCTGAAATCAGCCAAGGCGAGCTACAAGCTATTTTTGAATTCCAGACAATGGTATGTGAGCTGACTGGCATGGAAGTAGCGAACTCCTCGATGTACGACGGAGCGACTTCTTTGGCGGAGGCAGCAATGATGGCTGCTGGTCACACAGGCAAAAAACGTGTGATCGTCTCTCGCGCTGTCCATCCTGAAGCACGTGGCGTGCTGAAAACCTACGCATATGGTCAAAATGTTGAGCTGGTAGAAGTAGGTACGAACAGTGACGGTGTCACCGATCCTGCTGCATTAGAAGCACTCATCGATGATAATACGGCGGCAGTTATTGTTCAGTATCCAAACTTCTTCGGTAACGTAGAAGATCTGGCTGCGATTGAGCCGATCGCACATGGAAAAGGTGCTCTCCTGATTGCTTCATCCAATCCACTCTCACTGGGCGTATTGGAAGCACCAGGCAAGCTTGGAGCTGACATCGTGGTAGGAGACATGCAGCCATTCGGTATCCCGGCATCCTTTGGTGGACCACACTGCGGTTACTTTGCAACAACAACCAAGCTCATGCGCAAAATGCCAGGTCGTATCGTTGGTCAAACCAAGGATGAGAACGGCAAGCGTGGGTTCGTGCTGACTCTGCAAGCACGTGAACAGCACATCCGTCGTGAAAAAGCGACATCCAATATTTGCTCAAACCAAGCATTGCTCGCGTTGGCAGCTGCGATTACGTTGACAGCGCTCGGCAAAAATGGTGTACAGGAAATGGCGATGATGAACCTGCAAAAAGCTCATTACGCCAAAAAAGCCCTGGAAGCAAAAGGGCTGGAGGTAGTGAATGCTTCGCCGTTCTTCAATGAATTTATCGTGAAGCTGAACAAACCAGTTGCTGATGTGAACAAAAAGCTGCTTTCCGCAGGCATCATCGGTGGCTACGATCTCGGACTGGATTATCCAGAGCTGGCTCAGCATACCTTGATCGCAGTAACCGAGCTGAGAACCAAAGAAGAGATCGATACACTCGCGGCTGAATTGGAGGCGATCACACGTGCGTAACGACCAGGAGAAAGCACTAATCTTTGAAATGAGCAAACCAGGCCGTGTGGGCTACAATTTGCCTGCGCTTGATGTACCTGAGGTAGAGGTTGCTTCTTTGCTGCCAAAGCATCTGATTCGTGAGAGTCCAGCTGAGCTGCCGGAAGTATCCGAGCTGCAGCTGGTGCGTCACTATACCGAACTGTCGCGTCGCAACCATGGGGTAGACAACGGTTTTTACCCGCTTGGTTCTTGCACGATGAAATACAATCCGAAAATTAACGAGGATATTGCGCGTTATGCTGGCTTTGCCCAGACACATCCTTATCAACCGGAAGAAACCGTTCAGGGCGCGCTGGAGCTCTTGTACAATCTGCAAGACGAGCTGGCTGAAATCACAGGAATGGACGCAGTTACATTGCAGCCGGCAGCAGGTGCAGCAGGTGAGTGGACTGGTCTGATGATGATCCGCGCTTACCATGAAAGCCGCGGAGAAGGCCACCGTACAAAAGTGATTGTGCCTAACTCCGCCCACGGAACGAACCCTGCTTCTGCAGCGGTTGCAGGTTTGGACATCATCACGATTGCTTCTGATGAGCGCGGTTTGGTTGATATCCAGGCTCTGCGTGATGCAGTTGGCTCGGATACAGCAGCATTGATGCTGACTAACCCGAATACTCTGGGGCTGTTTGAAGAAGACATCGTGGAAATGGCGAGCATCGTTCACGAAGCCGGCGGTCTCTTGTATTATGATGGAGCAAATGCCAATGCGATTCTCGGCATCGCTCGTCCAGGGGACATGGGCTTTGACGTCGTGCACTTGAACTTGCATAAAACATTCACAGGTCCTCACGGTGGTGGCGGTCCTGGTGCGGGTCCGGTTGGGGTTAAAAAGGTGCTGGAGCCATTCCTGCCAACTCCGATCGTTGCCAAGAAAGAAGACGGAACCTTCTACTGGGATAGCAATCGCCCGAATTCCATTGGTCGGGTAAAAGGCTATAACGGAAACTTCGGTATCCTCGTTCGTGCATACAGCTACATCCGTACGATGGGTCCTGAAGGCTTGCTCCAGGTTTCTCAAAATGCGGTACTCAGTGCAAACTACATGATGCGTCGTCTGGCAACAGCGTACAACCTGCCATTTGACCGCGTGTGCAAGCATGAGTTCGTATTGTCTGGCGTGAACCAAAAGAAATTGGGTGTTCGTACATTAGATATCGCGAAGCGCTTGCTCGACTTCGGCTACCATCCACCAACCATTTACTTCCCGCTTATCGTGGATGAGTGCTTGATGATTGAACCAACGGAAACAGAAACGAAAGAAACACTAGATGAATTCATCGATGTCATGCTGCAAATCGCTCGCGAGTGTGAGGAAAATCCGGAAATTGTACAGGAAGCACCTCATACGACTGTTGTAAAACGTTTGGATGAGGCAACAGCTGCCAGAAAACCGATCCTTCGTTATCAACCTCAAGCGTAATACTTTTTTTGCCAAGCCGCCTGTTCGTTATGGGCGGCTTTTCTTTCCAGTTGCTGCTATCATGGATGGGGATAGCGATTCCCTAGGGATGTGGGAGGAGAGCGTGATGAAAAAGCGTATTGCGTTTACAGGTGGAGGCTCGGCAGGGCATGTGACTGTCAATCTGGCCTTGATTCCTTATTTTATTCAGGCGGGCTGGGAGGTAGCTTATATCGGCTCTACGATTGGCATCGAGCGAGAACTAGTATCAGGTATGCCCGGTGTTCGTTACGTAGGGATATCCTCTGGTAAGCTTCGCCGCTATTTTGATTGGAAAAATATCACTGATCCGTTACGTGTAACGAAAGGAATCTGGCAAGCTTATCGCTTTTTGCGAACGTGGAAGCCGCAAGTGATCTTTTCCAAGGGCGGCTTTGTCTCTGTACCGGTAGTACTCGGAGGATGGCTGAATCGCCAGCCAGTGGTTATACATGAGTCGGATTTGACCCCAGGATTGGCAAATCGCCTGGCTACGCCCTTTGCAAACAAGATTTGTGCTACGTTTCCAGAAACGGTTGGTCAATTGCCGCAGGAAAAAGGGATTCACGTAGGGGCAGTTGTGCGAGAAGAGCTGATGCGTGGGAGAGGCGATCAAGGACTCGCCTATTGTGGGTTTGCCAAAAATAAACCCGTCTTACTCGTGATGGGCGGGAGCCTGGGAGCACGGCGAATTAATGAAGCGGTCCGGAACAATCTCACACAACTGCTGGCGACTTATCAGATTGTACATATTTGCGGAAAAGGACAAGTAGACGAACAAATTCAGCTACCGGGATACCGCCAGTACGAGTACGTTCAGGAAGAACTGGCTGATCTAATAGCGATGGCAGATTTGGTTATATCCCGCGCCGGCTCGAATGCCATTTTTGAATTTTTAACGATGCAGAAGCCGATGCTTCTGATTCCATTGTCACGGGCAGCGAGTCGGGGAGACCAGATAGTGAATGCTCGCTCCTTTGAGAAGCAAGGCTTTTGCCATGTGCTGCAGGAAGAGGATATCACGGACGAGGCATTTGTGCAGGCGATTACCTCGCTGATGGAGCAGCGAGCGGCGATCGTGCAGCGGATGCAGCAAGCAAAGCAGCAGGATGCCATGGCCCGGGTGATCGCCGTTTTACAGGAGGTCGCCAACTGATTTAGCCCATTAGAAGCTTGCAGAATTTTGCCAGACCAGCGTACAATGAAGGCGTTGCCTATGAGGAGGTACTATTACTATGGAACAGTGGCGCTATATCGTGACGGAGCCGATGTCTCCCGCGATGAATATGGCAGTAGACGAAGCGATTTTGCAATTGCACAGCGAAGGAAAGGTAGGACCTACCGTTCGCTTTTATACATGGGATCCGGCAACGTTGTCGATCGGATATTTCCAAAAGGCAGTAAAGGAAATTAACATGGATGAAGTACATAAAAGAGGTCTTGGCTTTGTTCGCCGTCCAACAGGGGGGAGAGCCGTCCTGCACGATCAGGAGCTGACCTACAGTGTCATCGTATCCGAGGAGCATCCCAAAATGCCGACGGGCGTGACAGAAGCTTACAAAATCATTAGCCTGGGGCTCTTGCATGGATTTCAAAATCTGGGGCTTCAAGCGGAAATGGTTTCGCTCGCCAGCGAAGAGGAAAAAGAGAAGTACAACTCGCCAGGCTCCTCTGCATGCTTTGACTCGCCATCCTGGTACGAACTGGTTGTCGAAGGGAAAAAGGTTGCTGGAAGCGCGCAGACACGCCAAAAAGGTGTGATTCTCCAACATGGCTCCATTTTGCTCGATATGGATGTAGAGCTGTTGTTTTCACTCTTGAATTTTCCGTCCGAGCGTGTCAAGGAACGGATGATGGAAAGCTTCCGTCAAAAGGCGGTCACGATCAACGAGGTAAGCCCGCGGCCGATCAGTCTGCAGGAAGCCGTAGATGCATTTGGTCGCGGCTTTGCATCGGGGTTGGAAGTCGAGCTGCTTCCATCTGAACTGACGAGCGAAGAGCGCACGCTTGCAGAAGAGCTGGCACGAACTCGCTACCAGGCAGACGAGTGGAATCTGCGCCGATAACACAAAGGAACGTAATCAAAATGAAAAGCTCTCAGCGGACAGCAGTAGATGCCGTTGAGAGCTTTTTTGTGCATGAGCGAATAAGTACAGTCGCGACACTGCAGACCGTGAATATATTGTATTCGAACTGACGATACGTCATTACGTTAACGGGTAGTATAGTTGAAAAAGGAAGTTACATGTAAAACTCGAATATCAAATGTACTTGGATAGCTAAAAATTTGATGACAGACAGGAGTTAGATACGATGATAAAAGGTTTCGGAGGAATATTTTGGAGAACGAAGGATCTTGAAGCGATAAAAAAGTGGTACAGTGAAGTATTGAAGATTGAATTAGAAAATTGGAATGGGACAGTTATAAAACCCCAATTAGGAAATGAGACTATCTTTTCTTTTTTTACTGAGAATGACAGTTATTTCCCAACAGAACAACAAGTGATGTTAAATTTCCAAGTACATAATCTAGACGAGACTATTAAGCATCTTGAATATATTGGAGTACCTCTTGCAAGGGAAAAAGAGATAAGTGAATTCGGAAAGTTTATTTGGATTGAAGATCCTGAAGGTCGACTGGTCGAGCTTTGGGAGAAATAATGAGTTCATTCATTTGATATTGAGCTAACGGGGGGATAGTTCAAAAAACAGCGGGAGTCGAGGACTTTATTTTCTGGTCCATGGCTACCGCTGTTTTGATTGGTCTATCTAAAACTTTATTATCTTCGAACAACTAGCGATGTCAGGCTTTTAGTGGTTAGACGAGCACACTTTCGTTAATGTGCTGTTCAAACAAGGCTTGTAGCTTTTGTACGATTGGACCGACTTTTCCCTCACCGATCGGTTGGCCATCTACAGAGATTAACGACATGATCTCAACCGTCGTACTGGTCAGGAATACCTCATCTGCTTGCTTGAGAAACGCGATGTCGAAAGGCTCCTCATGAACAGCGATGCCATTTTCTGTGGCGAGATCAATCACACTCTGTCTAGTAATGCCATGCAAAATCATATGATCAGCCGGATGCGTATACAAAGCACCGTTTTTAACGGCAAACAGATTGGCGGAGCTGCACTCCGTGATCGTGCCGTTGCGGTGCAGGATGGATTCCTGTGCACCGGCATCCTTTGCATACTGCTTTACCAGCACAGCACCTAAGAGATTGAGAGTCTTGATGTCACAGCGGAGCCAACGAATATCATCGACAAGCTGTGCGCTCCAGCCCTTTTTCATATCTTCTAGCGGCCGCGCTTTTTTACGAACGAAAGCCATGATGACAGGCTTGATGCCACTCGGAATATCGTGAACACGAGGGGCTGCTCCACGAGAAATTTGCAAATAAAGGCTGGCGTCATCTTGATCGGTCAAATGGTTCTTTTCAATGAGCTGCAAAGCCACTTCACTGAGTTCTTCCGGGCTCCAAGGCAAATCTAGCTTGATTTCCCGAGCGCTTCTGTACAAGCGCGTCAGATGCCCCTCCCATTGATACATTTTCCCTTTGTAGATGCGGACAACCTCGTAAATACCATCTCCGAAGTTATAACCGCGATCTTCAGGGTGCACCGCTAACTGACCCTCTTCCACCCAATTGCCGTCTACATATAGCATGGTGAATCCTCCTTCAGTGCAATCCGCTTTTTCTACTTTCGTGCCGTGATAAGCCAAGTTTTTCTAACAACGGTTTATGAATCAACCTTAGCAAATCGGTATGAGGGGGTCAATTTGAAAATAGCAAAATGGTTATCAATAATTTTGCGTGTTGGGACACCCTTCTATAAACATTTCATATGGAGGCAAAACTCGGTGGAGGAATCGACAAATCGACGCTTTCTAAGGAATGGCCATAGGGGTACAGAAAGATTTGGGAAGAAGAGAAACTAAAGCTGTCGTCCATTGACGTTGGATGAAAGTATTTGACTAACTATTCTGACTAGACGTTGTTTGAGAAAACAGCCCATAATAAATAAACAAAGCGAATGAGAAGGGAGAATGCTATGCGATCCGTCCGATATTATGCCATGAGCGCACTGCTTGCTTGGGGAATGACGCTCTTGCCATTACCGTTCTCCTCTACAGTAAGTGCGATAGATATACCAGTGTGGATCGATGAAGACAATTTATCTCGACATATGGATCATCTCGCCAGGCTGCCTCGGCCACCTGCTACCGAAACAGAGTTTGCAGCGGGAGCATATGTGGAGGAAGTACTGCGCTCCTACGGCTATCAGACATCATTGCAGCCCTTTTACTATTACACCTATCAAAAGCCCACTACCTTGTCTTTTCAAGTAGAGGGAGTACAGGTGAGCTGGAATCCGTATGGCTTGACCTATGGACCAAACGGGGTAGGAACAGCCCGAATTGTCAACAGCGGGCAGGGGACTGCTGCTGATTTTGAAAACGGAAAAGCTCGGGGGAATATTGCCTTTGTCCAAAGGGGCGCGATTCCATTCGCAGAAAAAGTGAGGCAGGCTGCGGCAGCTGGTGCGGTAGCCGTCGTTATTGGGAATGATCGGGCAGGAGAATGGAAGGGTACCCTGAAGGAGCCGTTGGACATGTCGGTGCCAGTGCTTGCGTTGTCAAAAGAAGAGGGGCTGCTTTTACAAAAGCTGCTTCAGGCCAATGAACAGCTGAAGGGGACGGTGAAGGTAGAGGGGAGCTACTCCAGCAAGCAAACCTCCGCAAACTTCGTCGCTACTCGCAAGCCGACCCAAGGGGGAACAGGGCAAATCGTGATGGTTACTGCTCATCACGACTCCGTACCTTATTCGCCTGCTGCAAATCATGGTGCTGCTGGCTTGGCCGTTTTATTGGAGCTTGCGCGCACGATGGCAGAGCGTCCGATTGATACAGAGATACGCTTCGTCAGTTTAGGAGCAATATCGGCGGGTGAGAAGGGAGCGGGCGCATACGTTAACTCTTTATCTGCTGGGGAAAAAGAAAGAATCATCGCAGCGTATAGCCTAGATGGCGTGGGAAGCGAGGATGCTGGTGACTTGCTGGTGACGACGGCTCATCGGACAAAGAACCTGCCTGTAGAACTGGCAGAGAAGGCGGGAGCGCGTTTCTCGACAGCTGCAGAGGATCAGGTGAGTGGATATCGGGAGGACAGGACTTTGGCTTTGGCTGGAATTCCTGCCGCTCTCATCACACGTCCGCCTGTCAATCAGTTACGAAATCAGGCAGAGGATATACGTGAGAAGATCAGTCTGGACCAATTGAGCAAAACCGCACAGCTGATGTTTACAGCCATCACGAAAATTACGGATACCAGTACTAACGCGTACACGCGAGGAAAAGAGAAAATGCCCGAGCAAAAGCCTGAAGCGGAAGAAGAAATCTAGCTACTCGCTACCACCAAACGTGCAAAAAAGCGCCCTAAGCGAAGGGGTGCTTTTTTGTGCGAGAATGATGTCGCAATATGTCGAATGACAAGGAATAGTCACATTTCGATAAAAATCGTATAATTTTTAAGAATCTTAAAAATTTGTTCGATTTAATTCATTTTGCTACTTGCGACCATGTTTCACTTCCATCCAATGTAAAACAACGAATCAAGTCATCTAAGCACCTAGTTAATGTAATGACATCATCGAAGCAGTGGAGGTTGTGATGAAACAAGTAAGCTCTTTTTCCATTGATTATGTCCTTCTTCTTTTAGTTGGGTGGGTACCAATTCAAGCCGTTATTTTATCCTTGTCCCCCGACTATGCAGACACACGCTATTTTATTCTTACACAATTGCTGTTTACGTTCATTGTCGTATTTTGGATTAACCGGTTGTTGAAGAAAGTTCGGTTTTGGAAAAAGACTACGTTAGAATTGGATGCATCAGTAGGAGTTGGATACGATCAGCTAAAGAAAACGGAGCTGGCAACTGCCGTTTTGCAGCAAATGACGGATGCGATGGCCATCATGGATCAGCAAGGAAAATTGGTGCTGATGAATCAGGCTTTTTTGGATCTGACAGGATACGAGGAAGAAAAACTGATCGGCCGCCGGGTTTCGATTGACTCTGGAGAGTTAACTGCTTTTGTAGAACGCCATTACATGGATGTTTTAGAGGGGAGAGAAATTAGCGGTTTGGAAATGGCGCACCGTCGCTCAAATGACACGACTGTGCGTATTTTGTATGATTTGGTCCCGTTATACAATCAAACAAAAGAAGTAGTGGGGATCGTCTGGCTCTCACGGGAAGTGGAGAATCGTCAGCACACAGAACGGTCAGTTGAGGAAGGCCAGGCTAATTTCCATTTGATCACGGAGAATATGACAGATATGGTCTTCGTGTATGGACAAAATAGAGTTCCCAAATATATATCGGCATCGCTGGCGATGCTACTGGGCTACACGGCAGATGAACTTATGCAGATGGAGGACAGGTCCAAACTGATTCATCCAGAGGATTTGGAAAAAGTCGAAAAAGTGTTTATCAGCAGCTGGACAAAAGAAACAGTGACGACCATTTTATACCGCATGCTGCATCGGGATGGACATTGGCTGCATGTAGAATCACGCTACAAACCGATCAAGGACTTTGGAGGCAAAGTCGACAGCATCATGATCCTTTCTCGCGACGTAACCGAGCTGATCCGGGCAAAGGAGTTACTACGCCAATCGGACAAGCTTTCGGCGCTTGGCCAATTAGCGGCAGGGATTGCTCATGAAATCAGAAATCCGTTGACCTCACTTCGTGGATTTGTTCAGTTGTTGCAGTCCTCCCTGGATGACAATCAAAAGCGCTATTGCGAGATCATGCTTGGGGAGCTGGATCGAATTAATTTTATTGTGAGTGAACTGCTCGTATTGGCAAAGCCACAAGGGGTAAAATACCAGCAAAAGGATGTTGCCAAAATCGTAGAAGACGTGATTTCCTTTTTGGATAGCCAAGCGAATTTAAATAACATTCAAATACATACTTCGATTCAATCACAGCTGCCGTTTGTTTCCTGTGAAGAGAATCAGCTGAAGCAGGTGTTCCTGAATATTTGCAAAAATGCCATTGAAGCATTGCCAGATGGCGGAGAGATCTACGTGGAGGTCGTACGCGAATCGTCTTCCTACCTGCGTGTACGCATACGGGATACAGGCTGTGGTATAGATTCTGTGCATATACCGCGTCTCGGTGAGCCTTTTTACACCACCAAGGAAAACGGGACTGGACTCGGTCTAATGATCAGCTCGCGTATTTTGGAAGATCACGGGGGCAGTATCCGAATTGAAAGCAAAAGGCAACAGGGAACTACAGTAAGCATCCTGTTGCCTGTTTCAGCCAGCTCTTGATTCAGCTTTGTCGTTTCCAAATGTATCTGCCCAAAACGAGCATGCCGCAGTAAGTGGCAGCACTGGCAATCACGGTAGAGCTCCAGGGGATAGCAAGTGGAACCAGGGCAACCAATAATAGAGTAACCAGAATGACCAAAACAAGGGGAGCAAGCTGTAAATCATTGCGCTGTGCCACAGGGGCGGCAAGAGCGTACGTAAGCGTAGCGATCATAAGCCCTCCGTGTGCGAGAGAAAGCATGGCAAGCAGCCAATCTCCCATGGGAATAAGCTGCAACAGTATCTGCTTCGTGGGCAAAGGCGAGGCGTGAACATCGTGCCAATATGCCAGTAGGATCGCTTGCCCAAGCAGGGTAGTCAAAAAGAAGAAGCCGGTCCCAATCCCAACACCACGCCATAGTGTATGCTCACTGTCTGTGCGAGCGGCGAGTGGGATCGTGACCACGATGCATAGCAGAGTGTGTGAAGCGAGATAAAAAAGAGAATGCATGAGCCAATTCAGATTCATTTGATAGCCTAGACCGGGAATAGGCACATGAAACTGTTCCAGAAAAATGAGACCGAAAAATAAAAAACCGATGGCCAAGGAGATACCTAAGCCGGATACAATCCATTTCCAGCTGCGCAAAATAAAAACGACAGAAAGGAGAATGGAAAGGAAGATAAACCAAATAGGAGACAAGCCTTGGATGAGGTTACTCGCCAGTTGGCTGACCATGACTCCGACATAGGCAATCAATAAAAAATGAGTTACAACAGATAAAGTAGACGCAATTGCTTCGCCAAATAGGTACAAATAGAGATCGTAAATCGAGCGTGCTCCGATGCGATGGCATAAAGCGAGTAGGGAGTACCCGAGCCAGCCCATCCCGAGACTGACAAGCACGATGCCAATGGTTCCCCATGAGCCGAAATATGTGAAAAAGCGTAGCCATTCATAACCGCCTAAATAGGTTCCTCCAAGTGCAGATCCGGCAAATACAATAGCGATCTGCCATGCGGCTTTGTCCATAGGCATCATCCTTCTATCCAACTTGGTACAAGTGTATGAGAGTAGAGGGCTTGTTCAGAACTGCAGATAGAAAACAAACATTTTTATTTACTAATTATACTTATTTGGCTATAATTACAATATCAGCATTGATTTTTCGTATGGGGTGATACAAATGAAAATCGTAGGAATTGCTGGAAGCATGAATGCAAATTCGACGACAAAGCAAGCAGTACAAATCGTATTGGATGCAGCGCAGGAAGCAGGAGCAACGGTCGAGATGATCCACCTCGCTGAATGGAAATTGCCTATTTATGATGATAGAGAGGATTCATCCACTTATCCTGAGGCAGTACATGCATTTACAAAAGCGATCTCGGAAGCGGACGCACTGGTGATTGGATCACCTGAATACCATGGGACCATCAGTGGAGCATTAAAAAATGCGATGGACTTTCTGGAGGGCCGCCATCTTCGCGACAAGCAGGTAGCTTTGATTGGAACAGCGGGTGGTAGTATGGGAGCGACAAATACAGTCAACACCCTGCAATTGATCATGCGCAATCTGCATGCGTGGCCACTCCCATCTAGTCCGAGTGTTCCAAATGCATACAATGCGTTCACACCGGAAGGCAAGCTCAAAGATGAACGCTTGCAGGCTCGCATGGAGGGCTTAGGTAAGCAATTAGTCCAATTTGTCCAAATGATGAACCTAAATCGTGAAAAACAACCGAATTAGGGCAGGTTTATCTTGCAAATGCTTCTCAATAAGCGGTATTATATTTCTACGTGCCTTTTTTGGACGTCAGAAATATACGGTTTGGAAATGAGGGGTTCACATGCCGACGCCGAGTATGGAAGACTATTTGGAACGCATTTACAGCTTAATTGAAGAAAAGGGCTATGCTCGTGTCTCCGATATCGCTGAAGCGTTGGAAGTACATCCCTCTTCGGTTACGAAGATGGTACAAAAACTGGACAAGGACAAGTACCTCGTCTATGAAAAATATCGTGGGCTGGTTTTGACTGCAAAAGGGAAGAAGATCGGCAAAAGGTTAGTTGACCGCCACAGCCTTCTTGAGGAATTCATGCGAGTCATTGGTGTTGCAGAGGAGCATGTGTATCAGGATGTTGAGGGGATCGAGCATCACCTCAGCTGGGAATCCATCACTTGCTTGGAATACCTCGTGCAATACTTCCAGGCTGATCCTGCCCGGATGGAAGAGCTTCGACGCATCCGCCAGGAAGATGAGCAAAAAGAAGAATAACAATGATGTGTAAAGAAGCGCAAGCCGTCCAGGCTTGCGCTTTTCGCTGTCGTAAGGGATTAGCCATCACCCTATATTTGTAGAGAGGAGCATTTTTTTCGGGTAAGATGCTGTCGCGCTTCGGTTAACAGGCATAGAAAAGGCTGTTTTAAGGAGGCTGACATGAAAGCAGACGCAGTCTTTGAGGGTGGCGGAGTGAAGGGGATTGCTTTTATTGGAGCCTTACAGGTAATGGAGGAGCATGGCTACACATGGGAAAAGCTGGCTGGTACTTCCGCCGGTTCTATCGTAGCAGCCTTGCTTAGTGCTGGATACACCAGTCAGGAGCTAAAACCGATCTACGAAGAACTGGATTACCTTTACTTTCTTCAGCGAAGCGGAATGGGGCGCATGCCAGTTGTGGGCCCGATTTATGAGCTGGTTGTCCGAGAAGGGGTTTATCGTGCGGATCGGATTGAATTGTTCGTGGAAGATTTGCTGCGTAGAAAAGGAATACGAACCTTTGGGGACCTTCCGATTGGCAAGCTGCGCATCGTTGCCTCGGATATTAGTGTTGGCAAGATGCTCGTCATGCCGGATGACTTGGTCCGATACGATTTGGACCCGGAAGATTTTCCGATTGCGAGGGCTGTTCGAATGTCGTCCTCTATTCCTTTTTTCTTTCAACCTGCGCTGCTAAAAAAGCCAGGCCAAACTCACTATATCGTAGACGGCGCTCTACTGAGCAACTACCCTGTCTGGCTGTTTGATGTGGAAGGTACACCCCGCTGGCCAACGATCGGTTTTCGTCTCCAGGACGACCAAGGGAAAAGGAAGGAGGACCGCATAAAAGGGCTGTTCTCGTTTACGAGCAGCCTTCTTTCAACCATGCTGGATGCGCATGACCGCCTTTACGTCGAAAAAGCAAAAGCAGTGCGGACTATTTTTATCAACACGCTCGGTGTTCGAACTACTCAATTCCAATTGCCACCTGAAATGAAGCTGCAGCTGTTTGCGTCCGGGGAATCGGCAGCACGTGTGTTTTTAGAACATTGGGATTTCGATGACTATGTCAGAGTCTTTCGCAATACCTCTCCCAAAATACCCGTGTGAAGCGTTAAAACCTTTGTACAAAAAAGAAACAGGCAGCCTTATTCGGGCACCCTGTTTCTTTTTTGTTTCGCATTCTTCAATGAGAGATGTGGTCATGCGATTTCTGATCGCTTTGCTTTTCTTTGGATTTCCCTTTGTTGCCATCGATCACTCGGAATGGGTGATCTTTTCGAGGCGACGCAGATTGTTTTTTAAACGCTTGTCGGATGACCGGTGTTTTGGGACTCCCCTTGGTTTTTGGCTTTGCCTGCTTAGGCTTTCGCTGCTCAGAGGCCCGGGGAAAGAAGGAGCCGCTCTGCAAGTAATTCCGAACCACCAAAAAGAGTACCACACACAATCCCAAAATAATCAAGGTGTTAATGGGGTCAGCGATGAGTTTTGTCATAAATCCGTAGATTGCCAGCAACAACACAATCAGAATCACTGGTGGGATGCGGCGTAACATAGGGCTTCACCTCTATGAGATTAAAAGTGCCTCACGTTATCCGGTCGTAGCCATTCTCTCTTGCACATGCTTCTGATCAAGCTCTCGCATCTTTTGGAAGGAAGCGATCGCTACTTCCACTTGACTGTCGTCTGGCTCTCTCGTTGTGATCTTTTGGAGCCACAATCCCGGGTAGCCAAGATAACGGAGGACTGGAGTTTCACGAAGCTTGTTTGTCCACTGTAGAACCTCATAAGAAACGCCAATCACCAGTGGCAAGAGAACAATGCGTTGCACGACACGTTCCGTCAGGGAGTCATAACTGAACAGTGAGTAAATCACGACACCGACGAACACCGTGAAAATGAGAAAACTACTGCCGCAACGGTAATGCAAGGTGGAAAATTTTTGCACGTTCGCTACTGTTAATTCTACCCCGGACTCGAAGGCGTTAATCACTTTGTGCTCAGCCCCATGATATTGAAACAGCCTTTTGATGATGGGGGCTTTCGCTATGGCAGTAATGTAGCCGAGGAGTAGAAGAATCTTGAAGCCGCCTTCTGCCAAGGTCTGAGGAACACCATCTGGAACCCATTTACCCAATAGAAAGTCGGCGAGAAATACGGGAACGAGTGTGAATACGAATTTGCCGAACAAGAACGAGAGGACACCAACGACCGCAACACCAAGAATCATGGTAAGTTTGGATGGGCCTTCCGATACTTCTTCACCGGATTCCGTATTGTAGCGCTCGGAGGCGAAGTTAAGATGTTTGGCCCCGTTCGCACTGGCCTCGATTAATCCGACAATCCCGCGCAAAAACGGAATTTTTTTCAAGGGAGTAATCCATTTATATTCCGTACGGGGGGCTTCAAAATACTCAATGTCTTGATTTTTTTTGCGAACAGCTGTAACAGTCATAGTTTTGCCGCCGAACATGACACCTTCGATAACGGCCTGACCACCGTAGCTGGGTACTTTTTGCTCTGCCAACGTGAATCACCTTCCTTACCTCCTATCTTAACGGAAATAAGGCAATGAGGCTACAAGCAGTTCACGATCTGGTTAGAAAAGTCAACAATTAGTGAAAAACAAGCAGGGCGCGCATACTACAATGGAGGTGATGTATGTGGAAGCGACTAAGACAAGAGGAAGACAACGAGAACATAAGGCAGAGCAGGAAGAACAGTCAACGAATAAGCAGTCGGGGACATCCAAAGTGCTTGAGATTGCTTTTTGGGGCACGATCATTTGGAGTATTGTTCGTTTGCTTGCCCACTTTTTAAATTTGACCCCTTACGGATTGGGCGCTTTTGCACGTCCGCTGGTAGGTGTGGATGAAAATTCGATAGCAGGTATTGGTTTGGGAGCAGTGATTCTTTTTTTTGAAGCTCTCGCTGCGACATTTTTATTCTCTCTGCTGTTTAGCAGGCAGCGGGTGTGGTGGAGTGGCTTGTTATTTGGACTAGTTATGCTCATGATTGCAGGATTTTTTTTTCGGATGGGGAACTGGGACTTAGACATCTTGTCTAGTGAAGGGGCCTGGTACTTGTCCTTTGGTCTTTTCGTAGGAATGACGCTGACACTGGAGCAATCAGATGAAATCCACTGACACGAAAATCGGGTGATGGAAAGCCATCCCCACAGAGGAATAAGTGCAAATCTTTCTAATCGTATGGACTACTCTTTCATCTCTATTACATTTGCAGGGCTTGTGGTAAAATGTTTCATTAGTAAAAAAACTTTTTTATCGAAACCTATTTGGGGAGGGATGCATAATGACTTCCATCCTATTGCTGAATGGCCCAAATCTCAATTTATTGGGAACACGGGAGCCAGACGTATATGGAAGGGAAACGCTTGCTGATTTGGTCACGAACCTGAGCAAGGTAATGGATGAGCTGGGAGGCAAGCTGGAACATTGCCAATCCAATCACGAAGGCGTACTGATTGATGCGATTCATCAGGCAAGAGGCGTTCATGACGGAATCCTGATTAACCCAGGTGCTTTCACACATTACAGCTACGCGATACGTGATGCACTGTCGAGTGTTGCCCTGCCAACTATCGAAATACATATTTCCAATATTCATGCCAGAGAAGAATTTAGACATCATTCTGTTCTCGCTCCTATTGTGATCGGACAAGTAGTCGGTTTGGGAATGGATGGATACGAGTGGGCATTGCGAGCCCTTGTCCGTAAAATCGAAAAGAAATAAAAGGACCTATGATGAAAGGGGAGACGGTTGTGGTGAAACAACGTCTGACAAAATTAAGAGAAGCACTTGCAAATTTGGGAGCGGATGCGCTCATTACAGAAAAAGCGGAGAATCGTTTTTATTTGAGCGGTTTTTCTGGCTCAACTGGCTGGGTGATTGTAACAGAATCCGAAGCCTTTCTGGTAACAGATTTCCGTTATGTAGAACAAGCACAGGAGCAGGCCCCAGATTTTACGGTCGTAAACAATGAGCGCAAAGCAATTGAAGCAATCGCAAAGCTTTTAGCGGACAAAGGAATCAAGCGTTTGGCGTTTGAGAGCAGTGTTTCATTCGGAACATATCAGGAATGGAATCGGGCATTTGAAAATGTTGAATTGATTGCCACGAGTGGACTTGTGGAAAAAATTCGGATGTTCAAGGATGAATCCGAAATGGTAATCATCCGCGAGGCTGTTCGGATAGCCGAAGCAGCATTTGAGCATATTCAAGGCTATATCAGACCAGGAGTACGGGAAACAGATGTGGCGCTTGAACTCGAATACTTCATGCGCAAGCAAGGTGCGACTGGTTCTGCATTTGATATGATCGTGGCTTCTGGTGTTCGCGGCGCACTGCCACATGGACGTGCAAGTGAGAAAATCATCGAAGCTGGCGAAATGGTTACACTTGATTTTGGTGCCGCTTACAATGGGTATAATTCAGATATTACCCGTACGCTGGCTGTTGGTGAGCCGAGTGCAAAAATGAAAGAGATTTACGACATTGTTCTGCGTGCACAGCTTGCCGGTGTACAAGCTCTGAAGCCAGGCGTTTCTGCCAAGGCTGCTGATGCTGCAACACGTGACATTATCACAGCGGCAGGCTATGGAGACGCGTATGGCCACAGTGCTGGACACGGACTTGGGATTGAAGTGCACGAGCTGCCAGGATTGTCGACTGTAAGCACCTTTGTCTTGGAACCAGGGATGCTCGTTACGATGGAGCCAGGCATTTATGTTAGCGGGCTTGGTGGCGTGCGAATTGAGGACGATGTGCTCATCACAGCAGATGGCCATGAGAACCTAGGCAAGTCAACGAAAGAGTTGATCATTTTGCCCGTCTAATTTATACTATTTCTGTTATTGATTGATTCTCGGGAGGACTACCATGATCTCTGTAAACGATTTTCGTACCGGTTTGACGATCGAAGTGGATGGCAATATTTTTACTGTACTCGAATTCCAACACGTAAAACCGGGTAAAGGCGCGGCGTTCGTTCGCTCCAAACTGCGCAACCTGCGTAGCGGTAATACGACAGAAATGACTTTCCGTGGCGGTGAGAAAGTGAACCCTGCGCGGATTGAGTCCAACACCATGCAATACCTGTATGCGAGTGGCGATGAATACACATTCATGAATACGGAAACTTACGAGCAAATGACATTTACTCGTAGCCAAATTGAGCGTGAGCTGCGTTTCCTCAAGGAAAACATGAATGTACAGATCATGCAATACAACGGTGAAACGATCGGAATTCAGCTTCCTAACACGGTTGAACTCGTTGTAACAGAATGTGAGCCAGGTGTAAAAGGGGATACAGCTTCTAACGTAACGAAGAAAGCTACCCTGGAAACTGGCTTCGTAGTAAACGTTCCTCTTTTCGTAGAAGAAGGAGAGCGTCTGATCATCGATACTCGTTCGGAAGCATATGTTTCCCGCGCGTAAACAAACAAGATACAAAAAAGCTGTGCCCATCCGGGTGCGGCTTTTTTTTGTTTGAGAAGCAAGGGTTTAATAAAAAAAATTTTTTGAAAAACTTGAAAGGAAATACAATCCTTTCCGTTAAACATAGTGAGCCTGCCAAAAAGAGCGCTGCGCAGCGAACTGATTTTTGGGATAGGAGGATCTATCAAGTGCAGGACGATTGGTTGATCATACAACAAGTGCGTGCGGGAGACAGGGAAGCTTATGCGCACCTCGTTGACAAGTACAAGGATAAATTGTACGGCTTTCTGTACCGAATGACCGGACAGACGCAGGATGCACAAGACCTGACGCAAGAGGTCTTTCTCAAAGCATTCTGTCAGTTGGACAAATACAGACCAACAGATGCGTTTTTGGCCTGGTTATACCGAATCGGGTCCAATCTTTGCATAGATGTCTGGCGTAAAAACAAGCGTTACGCCAGGGAGCCTTTGGAAGAGGCGATGCTCATTGAGAACAACACGCCGGAAAAAGCATACCTCAAAAAAGAAAAAAAAGACGTCATAGGGCGCCAGATCATGGCATTAGGCGAAGAATATCGTGCGGCATTCCTGTTGAAATATACAGAGCAGCTCAGCTACAAGGAAATCAGCGAAATCCTCAATCTACCCATGACCACCGTACAGATGCGGATTCATCATGCCAAGAAAAAGCTGCGGGCCGGCTTTGCTCACGAAATGTCAGGAGGTGCTGCCATCTATGAATTGTTCTAAAGCTGATGCAGTACGAGCCTATTTTCGTGGAGAGCTTACCGAAAAAGAAAACAGACAAGTAGAGAAACATGTGGATAGCTGCCCGCATTGCAGTCGCTTGGTTTCTGAGGAAGATGAATTCGTATTGGAGATTGTGCTGCCGCCATCTAGGCTTCCGTCAGATTTCACCCAGCAGGTCATGCGTTCATTAGAGAATGTACCGATTCCTATACCGAAGCCAAACTGGAAAAAAAGGAGTATTTCTATTATGAAAAAAACAGCATTAGCAGTTGCAAGTGTGACCGCTCTCATTACTTTTGGTTCGATTGTGTCGCCTACGTTTGCCAGCTATGTGACCAGTGTCATTGACTCGATCAAAGGGGTGGACAATGGCATAAAAAAAGCAGTGGAAACCGGTTATGTGCAGGTCATCAACAAGAGTGACACCGTGCAAGGAGTAACCTTTACTGTGGAAGAAGTGGTTGCCGACCCGACGCGTATCGCGATCTTTTCCAGACTAGTAGATCGGGATGGCAAACAAATTAAATTGAGAGAAAGCGAAAAATTTAACGTTACTTTTATGGATAAGGATGGAAACGAAATTGAACGTAATGGCGGCCAATCTCAACGTCCGGATGGAGAGTATTTTGTTTTTGAGCGCGAAATCTTCAAGGACTGGCCAGAGCCAAGTAAAATCCCAGATGAAATCCAAATCAATATTAAAACAAATTCGCTCGATGGGAGACTCGGAAGCTGGGAGGTAACTTTCCCGGTGGATATGAAAAAGGCGAGAGCTGCCGCTGTTGTAACGGACATCAATCAGCAGTATACGACGCCACAAGGTATCTCTTTCTCGTTCAAAAATATCATGACAACACCAAGCGCCAGTATTTTTGAGATGGAGCGGACATCTACAGATAAGTGGACTCAGCGGTTGAATCAAATCATGAGTGAGCACAATTGGAACATGGCTACACTTGAAAAAGGAAAAAACAAAGAAGCCGATATGGTGCTCCGTTATTTAAAGAATGTGGGTATTGCTGTTCAAATTTTCGACGAGAAGGGCAATGCGGTAGCTGGGTATGACGATGTATTGCATGCCGATATTAACAATCTGAAAAAGAACGACCTCAAAAACATGAACGTAGTTGAAGGATCTGAAGACGGCTCCACCTATACGATTCGGCATGGGTTCTCGCCATTTGCAAAAAATCAGAAGCTGACCATGAAGCTACACTCACTTTATCTGCATGAACCAGCCAACTTTGAGATGACAGTAGATGTAAATGCTTTAAGCAAGCATTCCGTTGCGGTCGAAAAAGACGGAACCTCCTATCTCTTGCAAAGCATTCACGTAAAAAACACGGATAAGGAAGAGAGGATAGAGGGCCGATTTTATGATGAACCAGGTGTGGTAATCCCCTTCACAGGTAAATTGCCAGAGGGAGTGATTGATTCGCTCGCATGGAAAGCAAAGGATGAATCAGGAAAAGTGTATGAAGTATCGTATGACAGAAAGTATAAAAGAGGCGAAGATGGTCGAATCCACGTTACAGGAGCTTTCTTCATTGAGGGCATGGAGCGACAACCGAAGACGCTCACTCTTTCGTATATGCTCCAAAAGAAACAATATCGCGAACTGAAATGGGAAGTCCCATTTGAAATCAAAAATAACGGACTTTAGAGCATTAAAACCAATCACTCGTTCTTTACACTGAAAACAGCCTTTAAAAACGTATAACCCCCTTCTTTCATCTCTTGAAGGGGGTTTTGTTATTTTCTATCATTTTTACTTTTCATCAACGCTGCGCACGCCAGCGGTTCAGCAATTCGTTTAGTGATTCTATATAATATTCGATACCTCTTTCCATTTCCACAAAGCGCTGAGTAACTATTTCGTTATTATTCACGGATTGGATTTGTGCTCCTTTTTCAAGCGTCTTTTTCAAGGAATGGACCCGTTCGATTGAGGCGAGAAGCTCCCTTTCCAGTGCATTCTCGGAATATATGTAGTAGGTAACACGGTCACCTGTTATGCTCTTTTTTTCCACGTGTCCAGAGCGTAGCAGCAGACGAATGTTGGTTGATACGCTACCCAGGCTCACCTGGAGTACTGACGCGATCTGCTCGGCTGACAGTGTACCTTCTGTGACCATCAGCAAGCCCAAAATTCGCCCGGCAATTCTAGAGACTCCTTGTTGCTCGTGATACAGACCGATTTCTTCGATATAAGCCAACAGCTCTGGAGATAAGTTATTCAAAGCCAATACTCCCTTTGGAAAAACGTCACTACGTTTCTCAAGTAACTTGGCTAGGCCCTTTGAAACGAGCCTAGCCTTTTTATTATAGCAACATTAGCTTTTTCTGTCTGCTTTGGTGAGCTGTCGGAACCCGAACAATATTCGGCTGACCCGACTATTTTCGTCACGGTAGAATATCACGGAATTAGTCATGCCAGGGCCGAGCTCTGCGATGAATTGATCGGGGCCGACAGGAACGAGCGGCAGAGCGCTTTCGATTTCTCCCATCTTGATGGAAATGGTGAGCGTCTCGCTTGCTAAGCGGACTGTGACGCAGCTCTCCTCGGCGGATGAATAATCACCGATGTATTCGGCCATTGCTGTTGAGTCCGGTACATAGTCGGGGTAGGGGAACTCGGGTGTGTTCACAGGCCGCTCTTGCAGAGCATTGAGTGCTGCTGCTAGCAGACCTCTTACGGGGAGGGCACCGTCTGCATTGATCAGGACAACTCCGGTAATCCCCGCTTCAGGCAGGATGTGCATTTGCGCCGAGACCCCTTTTATTCCGCCAGAGTGCTCGACCAAAGAGCCGCCGTGATGATGCGGAGCTGGTGTGATGAACAGCCCGTAGCCGTAGTTAATAAATGAATTAATCCCGATGTGAGGTGTCATCATCTGTGCGACGCTTGCTACCGAGAGAATCCGCACATCCCCGACGCAGCCACCAGTCCGAAAAATTTCGGCGTAGCGAAGCATATCACGGGCAGTTGATTTTAAGAAACCGGCTGCTCGTTGTGCTGGTGCATCCCACCAATAAGGGGAAGCGAACAGCTCAGGCTTGCCATCGGTCAATCGTTTGGTATAGAGGGTGGAAACGGACGCGTTTTCCGGTAAATCGGTGATGGAAAACACCGTGTTGGTCATGCCAGCGGGCTCGAGGATGTTGCTTTTTACATAATCTTCATAGGGCATTCCGCTAGCCTTCTCGATAATTGCTCCGAGTAGTCCGAAGGCATCATTCGAATAGCTGAACTGAGTCCCGGCTTCTCCTAAAAGTGAAAGATCCGTGGCAGCAAGATAGGCGAGCAAATCATCGTACGTATCAATGTAGGGGAGCTCCTGGATACTCTTCTTATCAAAAGGCGGCAAAAATAAGGTATGATCAGGATCTTCCTCAATGCTCCGTCGCAGAGTACCGAACAGGGATGCCAGCGGCGGAATTCCCGATGAATTGCTCATGAAGTGATGGATGGCAATTAGCTTGGAGGCCGCTTCATCTGCGAAACGGAACTGAGGCAAGTAAGTGACAACGGGATCTGTGACGGACAGCTTGCCAGCTTCCTGCAATTGCATAATTGCAATGCAGCTGAATGACTTGGTGATGGAACCGATGCCGAATACGGTGTCTAAGGTGATTTCTTGCTGGCGCTCGACGTCGCTGTATCCAAAGGTATGCTCGTAAATTTGCTCTCCATCCTTGGCTAGCGCAATAATCGCCCCGGGAACTATGTTAGGGTCAATGATTTTGTTGGCGTATGCTTCGTAGATAGAGGTCCAGTTTTGCTTGTTCACGGGAATCATCCTTTCAGTTTGGTGATGATTGAGATTAGACACCATGATAAACTTCTTTATCAAAATAGGTTCTTACCTCACCTCCTTTATAAATAAGCTCATACTCCAGGGGGAGCCTGCTTGCGCCAGAGTGTCTACGTTGTTAACAAGCGGGCTTGATCCGTAGGCCGATCGTTGCGGAGATGGACAGGGACATGCCCATTGGGAGAAAGACAATGCTTGCCTCAAACGAAATGCGAGCAATGATAGCGCCCATGGTAACAGGTGTAATGATGCTTGGAGCCGCGCAGTAAAGAAGGCCCAGGGCAACAGCCCGATAGCAATGATTCGCTTCGCACCGATCTCGGATATGAGTCTAATCTTACTGATTTTCAGTAATTTCAGTCAATACTAAAATAATTAAAATGATAAAACTTAGATATGGATAGCAGCTCACGCACGAAGTTCTAATACCTCGGAGTGGCAGCGCAATCTTTAGTAATGAAAGACAAATCCCCCTCCTGTGAAATCAAGGGAGGGGGATTTCTTCGTGTACGATCACTGCAGGAAGTGAGCAGTTCTTAACGTCCGGCGAACCATTCCCATAGCTTCAATACAAATGCCGTGATCCCAGCGGCCATCAGCGGACCGACGGGGATACCTCGAAAAAACACAATTCCAATAATCGAGCCAATAACTAAGCCAACAATCATATGCGGTTCGGTCCGAAGTAAATCAAGACCTTTTCCATTCATCCAGGTGGCAATCGCTCCGCCTGCGAGAGCCGTCAAGCCAACGACAGTCGTAAAAAGAGGGGTGACGTCTTTCCACGAGATCTTTTCACTCGCAAACGGGACTAAGACGGAGATGGTTAAAAAAAGCAGACCAAGCTCCAAGCCGCGTCGCTCGACTGTCGGGAAAAATCGTTCCAATGCCGTCAGCTTCAGTACCAGTAAGATACTCGCGGCAGTAGCAATAATCGGTGACCGGCCAATTAACCCTATGACGATAAGGATGACGAGCATCACTTCTCCAGACATCATTGGCATCTTCAAAACCCCTGTCCCTGTTCTCCTTTCACTTTATGAGACAAGGTGTGGGAGTATTCGTTTCTCCTTTACGAACGGGACAAGTTTATAGTGATCGATCCTGGCGCAATAGTGCAGATCGCTCCCAAAGTGGTTCTGTACAAGCCGTTTTCCAGTTGTAGTTTGGAGCAATTGTGCTGCCAGCCTATCAGAGAGATGGAGGTAGCTCGCTTTTAATGCTTCCCCCAGATCACATACTTGGAAATGAGCATTCAGCTTTTGTGCCTGCACGAGCATCAACCCCGCCGCCAGACCATCCTCCAGGGCAAATTCAGAGCGTGTGCCAGCACAATAAAGCGTGATATCGAGATGATGGGTGAGCGCGTGCTGGATACACGCCGTGGCGTTGAGAAAACAGCCAATAAGAAGAGCAGAGGCTCGTTCTGCCTTTTGGATAGCCCGTGTCCCGTTCGTGGTCGTCAGGATGAGGTGGCTTCCGCCCTTTGCTCGCGTGGCAATTTCAGTTGGAGAGTTGTTGCAGTCAAACTCAGGAATTTTTCGACAGTGCCGTTCACCAGCCAGGACGCTGTCAGGTGCGCGAAGGGAGTTGGCTTGACCAATCGTCTCTACGGGGATGACGGAAAGAAAACCGTTCCCGAGTGCTGTCACGATCGTGCTGGACGCACGGAGAACATCGATGACGATCACTACACGATTACTGATTTGGTCAAAACGAATTTCCTCGACGGTAGGCACCACTTCTATACGCACGGATCTGACCTCCCCTCCTCCATAATGAGGGCTGTATCGCTGCGTAAGCCACGCCGAAGTGTTTCCAATGCCAAAACGTCTGTGTAGGCGATATTTCCCAAATTTACGTCAATTCCGATGGAGCGAATCAGGCTCACTTGCTGCTCCTTTTGGGGTGCTTCCCAGATGAGGCGAGCTGCCTGGCTTTTTACCGTATGGACGATATCGTGAACAAAGCTCTCGTCCACCTGGCCATTAGGATCAAAAACTCCTACTGTTCCACTTTCCCTTGCCTCAACAATTACGTGGCTTGCACCTGACTCTAGATCTGCAAATAGAGTTTCGATGAGCTCGTCACGTTCTGCACGGTAGTCCGCGGCTTTCTTACCGAATTCGGTATAGACGACAAGTCCGGATTCTACCCCTATCCGAATAGCCTCCCGGCGCTGCGAGGAAGGCAGGGCAAAGGTTCCGTCCGAAATTTCAACTGCGTTAAAGCCAAGTGCGTGAATATGTGCCATATAATCCTTTACGGGTGCTCGTCGGACGGCGATCTCGAAAAAAGTTCCGCCTGGCATGACGGTAAGTCCATGTTGTTTCGCCAGCGTGATTTTTTGCTGCAGCAGGTTTAGCGGGTACAGGGCAGTCGTGCCAAAGCCAAGTTTGTATATGTCCATATAGGGAGAGGCCAGTTCCAGTAAATCTCGAAAGGCAGTACTCCCGAGTCCTTTGTCAATGACCATTGTCATTCCATTCGCACGAGGTTTGCTCCTTGTCAGCCCGGACGGATTTGCCCAGTTGGTGGGCACAAACGGATACTCGCAGTCTAGCATTGGCAGTTTCCTCATTTCTTCTAGGCGTATAGTTCAGTGTATGCCCTCTTGGGTGGAGGAGTGAAAAGCATAGGTGTTTGCCCATAAAGTGCTTAAATGGTCTGGTACAGGCATAGAGTGGAACGAGGGGAGGACGAGACGGTATGTGGGAAAAAGCAATTATGGGGATGGCTGCTCTGCGAATATTGTCCGGAAGTATTGAAATATTGGCTGCACTGCTCATTTTAAAGGTAAACCAAGTGGAAAAGGCACTGATGATTAATTCCGGACTGGCGATTGTCGGACCCGCTATCCTGATTACGACGACGGCGATCGGTTTACTCGGGATGTCAGATCGAATCAGCTTTGCCAAAATTGCGTGGATCATGGTTGGCGTTTCTTTTATTTTGATTGGGGTGCGAAAATAAAATCCAATTCCTTCCACTGGTATCGCTGCTCACTATTGGGAAAGATAGTGTCAGGAACCAGATAGGGGGAGTGGAAAAAGTGGAGTCGTTGACCAATCGAATTGCTTATTTACGTGGTTTAGCAGAAGGAATGGACATTAGTGAAAAAAGTTCTGAGGGCAAGATCATTCTTGAGCTAATCGATATCATCGACGATGTTACTGCCCAGTTTCATGAACTGGAGACCCGAGTAGAAGAAGCAGAAGATTATGTAGAGGCTTTAGACGAAGATTTGGAAGACATCGAGCTTTACTTGTTTGATGATGACGAACAGCTGTATGAAACCGTAAGAGATTGCGACGACGATGAGCAGGACGAATACGCGGCATACTACGATCTCGACGATGATGAGGATGCGTATGTATATGAAGGAGCGAGCGATAATCATCTCGAAACGACGTATGAGTTTTCCTGCCCCAGCTGTCATGAAATGATCTTTTTACACGAAGGGCAGGATGACGAGGGCTATACCCATTACGTCATCGAGCAACATGATAGCAGAGCGGACACAGAGCCGATTAATCCGACCTAAACCAAGTAGTGCCAGAAGACATAAGCTTGTCGACTTACATGAATACATGTGAGGGCAAGCTTTTTTTCTGTGAAAAACGTCTCGACGTTTTTCATAAAAGTGGATGTGACCGCTTGTGGTCAAACAAAACGGTCATGACCGTTTTGTTTTTTTGGTACAAGCAATCCACTGGCGTATTTTTTAGCATAAATCTCGTCCATCTCTGCATAGGATGGAGGTAAGTTCAATGTGGACAAAGGCTGAGCGAGCAAAAAAAGCATCCTTCAGCCAAAAAGGAGGGGACCAGCCGTGAAGGAGATCATGGCGATCTTGCCGGCAAGCATACGCACTATTTTACACGCCCTTCCTCCCACGGTAACAGAGCAGCTAGAAGAAATACGTCTTCGGCAAGATCAGCCCTTGGAAGTCAGATATGGTCAGCAGTCCAGTTATGTCACAGCTTCTGGGCAGCTCACTTCGATAGCGAGCCAAGGGTGGGAATTCACCGAGGAACAGTCAGTCAAGCTCTTGAACCAGGTAAGCCAGCACTCCTTGTACGCATTGGAAGAAGAGCTGAAACGGGGCTACATCACAGTTGTTGGGGGTCACCGGATCGGAATCGCGGGTAAAGTGGTGCTGGACAAGGGAGAGGTAAAAGGAATCCGAGATGTCACCAGCTTCAATATCCGGATTGCTCGCGAGAAAAAAGGAGCGGCACAAAAGGTCATGCCGGTTCTCTTTGAGAGCGGTAAATTGCTCAACACGCTTCTCATCTCCCCCCCTCAATGCGGAAAGACCACATTGTTACGTGACATGGCCAGATCCATCAGTTACGGCAGCGAGTGGTCTTCGAGTCGGAAGGTAGGGATTGTGGACGAGCGTTCTGAGCTGGCTGGCTGCTTGCAAGGCGTACCGCAGCGAGATGTCGGTCCACGTACGGATGTGTTGGATGCTTGTCCCAAAGCAGCAGGCATGATGATGCTGATTCGCTCCATGTCACCGGATGTTTTGATCGTGGACGAGATAGGCCGCCCCGAAGACGGTGATGCCGTGTGGGAAGCGATACATGCTGGTGTATCTGTCATCTGCTCTGCACACGGAGCGGATGTGACGGAAGTTGCCGAGAGACCCATGCTGGGAAAGCTGATCCGACAGGGTGCTTTCTCACGTTACATTGTCCTCAGTCGGACAAAAGGGGTAGGAACGATCCAGGCCATCTACGATCAATGTCTGAAGCCGCTTAAAAAGGAGCAGGTCGTATGATCAAGCTGATCGGCGCCGTACTGATCCTTTTTTCCGCATCTATGGTCGGCTGGCAGATTGGTCGCTATTACGCTTATCGCCCCGTTCAGCTGCGAGCGCTGCTGGTTGCCCTGCAAATGCTTGAAACCGAAATCGTGTATGGTCTGACTCCGTTGAATCGTGCATTCATAAAGGTCGGTCAACGTGTTTCGGAGGACGTCGGCAAAATGTTTCTCTTTGCTGCGGAACTACTGAATACCGAGAAGGCACAGTCCGCTGAGGAAGCTCTAAGGCAAGCGATGGGGAAGCTGTGGACGCATACGGCCTTGCGAAAACAAGAACGAGATGTGCTGACAAGCTTGGGCCAGGTTCTAGGTTCATCCGATCGGGAAGACCAGCAAAAGCATTTGCGTCTGGCTGTCACCCATCTACAGGGACTTGCCCAGGAAGCTCGTTTCGAACAGGAAAAGTACGAAAAAATGTATAAGAGTCTTGGCTTCCTTGGTGGTCTGCTGGTCGTCATCCTGATGTTCTAAAGGTGAGGTGTTCACAGTGGATTTTGATTTGACACCTGTTTTCCAGATCGGAGCGGTAGGATTCATCACAGCCATTTTGCATACGGTCCTGAAGCAGGCGGGCAAGGAAGATATCGCGCACTGGGCTACACTCGTCGGGTTTATCATCGTCCTGTATATGGTGTCGCACTACATCGGCGATCTTTTTACCGAGGTAAAACGCGTCTTCCTGTTCAACTGAGGAGGGGCTGCAGATGGAGATCGTGCAAATCGTCGGGCTTGGGCTGGTGGCTACGATTCTGGCTTTGGTCATCAAAGAGCAGAAGCCGATGTTCGCCTTCCTTTTGGCTATCGCCAGCGGTGTCATTATCTTTTACTTTCTCGTTGGCAAAATAGCTGAAGTCATTCGAATTCTCGAACGGCTGGCAGTCCAGGCAGATTTGAACCTGGTGTTCCTGGAAACCATTTTAAAAATTATCGGAATTGCTTACATTGCTGAATTCGGCGCACAAATGACCAGAGACGCAGGACAAGGGGCAATCGCCTCCAAGATCGAGCTGGCGGGTAAGGTCTTGATTTTGGTCATGGCCGTGCCGATTATCCAAATCATCATTGAGACAGTCATCGACTTGTTGCCGGCGTGAGGGGAGGTGGGATGTCAGTGGCGCTTACACGCAAGTTGATCCTCGTCTTGTTCCTACTAATGCTCCTACCGATTGAAGGTGTATTCGCTTCTGCTACACCCACTGCTGACCCGATAAACGAGATCGTCCAGCAGCAGGTAAGCCATTTGCAGCTAGAGAGAGTAGAGCAATACTGGACGCAGCTTCAGAAAGAGTACAAAGGATATTTGCCCGACATCAAATCTGAAGGCTTTGTTCAGCTGCTCATGAATCAGGGAGAATTCAGCATTTCAGGTGTGCTTAAAGGGATGGGCAAGTTCGTTTTTCATGAGATTTTGATGAATGGAAAATTGCTCAGCTCGATTATTATCATTACCGTCTTCGCCATGATTCTGGAGACGATGCAAAATGCTTTTGAACGAAATGCCGTTTCGACCGTTGCCTATTCCATTGCTTATCTCGTCTTGATGGTTCTAGCTATCAACAGCTTCCACGTCGCCATTACTTACGCCAAGGACGCCATAGCGAACATGTCGGATTTCATGCTAGCCATGATTCCTCTGGTGATAGCGCTACTCGCATCAGTTGGCAATCTGGCCACAGCGACCATGTTTCACCCGCTCATCATTTTCATGATCAACATCAGCGGGATGATGATCTCGTATGTGGTGTTTCCGTTACTGTTTCTCTCAGCGATGCTCTCCATCGTCAGCCTGTTTTCTGAAAGATATAAAGTAACACAGCTCGCTACACTGCTGCGCAATATTGCCATGGGTGTCCTTGGCTCCTTTCTAACCATTTTTCTGGCGGTCATCTCCATTCAGGGGGCCACCTCGGCAGTAACAGACGGAGTAACGCTCAGGACAGCCAAATATATAACCGGAAACTTCATACCGATTGTCGGGCGAATGTTTTCTGATGCGGCAGATACCGTGTTGAATGCATCGTTACTCGTGAAAAATGCAGTTGGTTTAGCTGGGGTTTTGATCTTAATCACGTTATGCGCTTTTCCAGCGTTAAAAATTTTGGTACTGGCTCTGATCTACAACGTATCCTCTGCCGTACTGCAGCCACTCGGGAACAGTCCAATTATTAGTGCGCTAGGCACGATTGGCAAAAGCCTGTTGTTCGTTTTCGCCGCGCTGGCAACGGTCGGGCTGATGTTCTTTCTAGCCATTACCATCATTATCGCAGCGGGCAACATCTCTATGATGGTTCGGTAGGTGATCGAAATGACATGGTTAACCTTATGGCTGAAAAAAATCATCCTACTCGTCCTTTTGGCAGCCTTTCTCGATTTAATTCTCCCGAATACGACACTCCAGCGTTACGTCAAGATGGTGATGGGCCTGATTCTTTTGCTCACGATCATTTCCCCGGTCTTTTCTCTGTTTAGTCTTTCGCAGGAGGACCTTGCGTTTCGACTGGATCGCTATCAGCAGCAATTGAACAAGCCGGCCGATGCGGAGTGGAAACGGATCACCGACAAACTATTAGGCCAGCAGGATGTACAAATGACCGCCTATGTCCAAAAACAGGTTGCAGCGGGAGTGAAGGCAAGGGTAGAGGAAGCGTATGGGGTGGATGTGCAGGATGTGGCAGTCATCGTAAATAGCAAAAATCCCGACCAGCCTAAGCTGGAAAGAATCGAGCTTGTACTGGGAGAGCCAGGAGAGGAAAAGCAGGAAGGGCAGATTCCGATCGAAACCGTTAAACCAATTCAACCGGTAGAGATAGTCATCGGCGAGAAGTCTTCTATCGAGCCAAAACAGGAAATAGCAGCAGCAGCGCAGCAGAGCGACCCGATGCTCACACAAATTTCTACTGATATTGCCAAGCAGTGGGGGCTTACCAAGGAACAGGTTGTCGTCGTGGACGAGTCTCGCAGAGGGGAAAAACAATAACGGATGTGTCCGAGAAAGCGAGGTGAGAGAGATGCTGGAAAAGCTGAAGAAGCTGTGGGAAGGCAATCGTGGAAATAAAAAGCTGAGGCCATTCCATTACTTGATTGTCATATTGGGAGTAGGGGTTGCAGCTATGATCTTGACGGACTTTCTCGCTGTAGAAAAAGATCAGGCACCCCTCGGATTTGGTGTCTCCACGAATGAATCTGGGGGCACGCCAAGCAGCGACTCATCGACTCCCGTACTGGGAAGCTCACCCGCTACGGACATCATCGCTGAGTACGAAAACATATACGAATCACAGCTGCGGGATATTTTGGGGAGCGTGGTCGGTGTAGGGGGTGTGGATGTTATGGTCAATCTAGAATCCACGCCTGAGCTGGTAGTAGAAAAGAACCGAAACATACGCTCCTCCACGAATCAGGAGATGGATAAGGAAAAAGCGACTCGCAATCAAAATGACCAGTCCCGCGATGAGCAGTTGGTCATCATCCAGGGCGGCAAGCAAGACCAACCCGTCGTCGTGAAAACGCTGAAGCCTCGCGTTCGCGGCGTCCTGGTGGTAGCAAAGGGTGCTGATAACATTCAGGTGAAAGCGTGGATCACCGAAGCTGTTCAAAAGGTTTTAGATGTTCCCGCTTACAAGATATCCATTTTGCCCAAAAAAGGGTAGGAGGTAATGGCAAATGATTCTGCGGAAACAAACAGTGTGGTTGTTGACAATGCTGGCTGTCATGGTGGTGCTTTCCGGGTACTATTTGGTGAAGGGACCTGTGGACCAAGTGCCCACCTCGGGAAATCAGCAGGCTGTGCAAAAGCAGGAGCAGATTTCTGGGGTCGTGGTTGAATCCAAGCAAGTCGAGCAAGCTCCTCAAGCTACACCAGTCGATTCGAAAAACAACAACCAAGAAGCTACTGCACCACAAGCAAATACTCCCGGGACTCCTGATCCAGCCAAGCAGACAGCAGGTAATGCAGTAATACCAGTAGCAGATACCACAAGCGAGATTTTCCAAGGCTATAAAATGAAGAGAGAAGCGCAGGTACAACAGCAAAAGGATGAACAGCTCGCGATCATGAGCAATGCAGACTCTTCGCCGCAAGCAGTCGCAGAAGCAAAAGCAAAATACGAAGAGCTTTCTTCCCAAGACAATGCCACGATGAATGTCGAGGAAATGCTCAAAGCGAGCGGCTACCAGGATGCAGTCGTATTTGTACAGGACGATAAAGTAACGGTCATCGTACAAAAGGATAAACTGAGCGCAAATGAAGCCGTAGAAATCATCGCGCATGTCAAGCAGCATCTGAATGTGCCTGCTACGAATATTAACGTCCAGTTTAAGACTTCTTGAGTGAATGCAGGTGAATCTTGGGGACGTATTCCCGTTATAAGCAACACTCAAAACGGGCATGATTGTAAGGATTTCCTCACTTCTTCTGGGAAAGAAGAGGGGAAATCCTTTCTTGACGTGGTCTAGGCAACAAGCTACCATGGATTTATGGTTTGCCAAAAGGATACATAATTGACTCCCTGAATCTTGATCGAAACAAACGAAGGAGTGCTTGTTCGTAATGAAAATTCATGAAATCCGCGAAATTATTAAGTTGATTGATCAATCTTCCATTAATGAATTCAAGCTGGAATCCGACGGGACAAAAGTCACCCTGAGAAAATCCAGTGGTACAGAAACGGTAGTAGTTGCACAACCTGCTACAGCTGCTCCCGTAGCTGCGCCAGTGGCAGTAGCTCCCGTAGCAGCCGCACCAGCTCCTGTAGCAGCGCCAGTCGCTGCGGAAGCGCCAAAAGCTGAGTCAGTAGCAGATGACGCCAACCTGCACAAAATTGTTTCCCCGATGGTCGGAACCTTCTATAGCGCTCCAGAGCCAGGCAAACCAGCGTATGTCCAAGCAGGCGACAAAGTGAACGCGAGCAAAGTAGTTTGCATCGTAGAAGCGATGAAGCTGTTTAATGAGATTGAAGCAGAAGTAACGGGCGAGATCGTTAAAGTACTCGTAGAAGATGGCCAATTGGTTGAATATGGTCAACCGTTGTTTTTGGTGAAGCCAGAATAAGGTGGAGGAGAGCGAAATGTTTCAAAAAGTATTGATTGCCAATCGCGGTGAGATTGCCGTACGGGTTATCCGTGCATGTCGCGAGCTGGGCATTCGTACGGTCGCTGTCTACTCCGAAGCGGATCGTGAGGCGCTTCATGTCAAACTGGCCGACGAAGCCTATTGTATTGGTCCAAAGGCATCCAAAGAAAGCTATTTGAATATAGCAAACATCATGAGCGTAGCGACCAAGGTGGGAGCAGATGCAATCCACCCGGGCTACGGCTTTTTGGCGGAAAACGCTGATTTTGCAGAGATTTGTGCTGCTTGTAATATCACCTTTATCGGTCCAGATCCAGAAGCAATTGTGAAAATGGGTGACAAATCTACAGCCAAAGATACGATGAAAACGGCTGGCGTACCGACAGTACCAGGTACAGAGGGCTTGATTGAAGATGTAGCTGACGCTATCAAAACAGCGAATGAAATTGGCTATCCAGTCATGGTCAAGGCAACTGCAGGCGGTGGCGGCCGCGGAATGCGCGTTGCGGTAGACGATGAAGACTTGGAAAAAGCGATTCGTCAGGCGCAAAATGAAGCGAAAACAGCGTTTGGTAATGCCGGGGTGTACCTGGAGAAATTCGTAGAAGGTCCTCGCCATGTAGAAATTCAAATCATGGCTGACAAGCATGGCAATGCTGTCTACTTGGGCGAACGCGATTGCTCCATCCAACGCCGACATCAAAAGCTGATCGAGGAAGCTCCGTCCCCTGCCTTGAGTGAGGAGACTCGCAAGGAAATGGGAGAAGCTGCAGTAGCGGCTGCCCAGGCTGTTTCTTACCACGGAGCGGGTACGGTAGAGTTCCTTTTGGATAAACACGGAAAATTCTACTTCATGGAAATGAATACACGTATTCAGGTGGAGCATCCTGTAACTGAGCTGGTAACGGGAATTGATCTGATCAAGGAACAGCTGACCGTTGCAGCGGGAGAGCCACTGTCGTTCACTCAGGAAGACATCCAGCTGGACGGATGGGCGATTGAGTGCCGAATTAATGCCGAAAACCCTGCGAAAAACTTCATGCCATCTCCAGGACGGATTACAGAATACCTGGCACCAGGTGGTTTCGGAGTTCGTGTGGACAGCGCAGCTTATTCTGGATACGCTATTCCGCCGTACTACGATTCGATGATCGCAAAGCTGATCGTATGGGGAAAAGACCGCGATGAAGCGATAGAGAGAATGAAACGTGCACTCGGAGAATTTGTGGTGGAGGGAATTACAACCACGATTCCTTTCCATTTGAAAGTTCTTGAGCATGAAGTATTTATCAGTGGACAATTTGACACCAAGTTTTTGGAGCTGTATGATCTGAATCTTGGTGAGTAAGAGCGAATTTGTAAAAAAACGGTGCTCTTGCTATAATGAATAACAAATCTAAAGGGAGGTGCGAAGCATGGAAGAGTTTACTCCAGATTTAGATAGAACGGAGCTGGGAAAAGTCCAGATCGCTCCCGAAGTATTGGAAGTGATCGCTGGCATGGCTGCGTCCGAGGTAGAAGGCGTAGCACAAATGAGCGGCGGTTTCGTAGGAGAAATAGCTGAACGACTAGGCCGTAAAAATATTGCACGAGGCGTTCGCGTGGAAGTAGGTTCCCGTGAGGCTGCGGTTGATGTTTCTATTATCGTGAAATACGGACACCGAATTCCGGATGTTGCTCGAAATATTCAAGATAGTGTGCGTAATGCGATCGAGGGCATGACGGGTCTTTCGGTGGTTGAGGTTAACGTACATATCGTCGACGTAGAGCTGAAAGCCGAAGAAAAAGCGCCAGCGCCTGCTGCTGTAGTGGAAGATTACCAGCGCGTGCGTTAACATGCAGCGGATGGATGCCCCCTACTAACAGGGGGCATTTTACTCATTCAAATTGGGCTATTGTTATACGTGCCTTGTTTGTCTCCCCTGCAAACTTGGCTTAAAGGAGAGATGCATGTGAATTTGTTTGACCGCTTTATCTTGACGATTTACAGCTTTGCTCTGATCATCCTGTCCTGCATCGCAATAACCGCTTTTAGCGGATGGATCTCACCAGATGTATTTACGCCATATGTAGATCAAATGCTAGCTGGGACCAACATCGCGTATCTCATCGTTGCGATCATTTTCCTCGTTGTCAGCCTTCGTTTCTTTTTCAGTTCCTTCCGCAGAAGCAAGCCTAAAGTGGAACGCGGTATTCGCCAGCGCAATGATCTGGGTGAAGTTAATATTACGATTCAGACGATCCAAACCATTGCTGAGCGTGCTGCAAGACGGGTAAAAGGCGTCCGTGATATGAAGACGACTGTGAAAGCGTTGGAAAGCGGCAATATTATTACCTTGCGTGTTTCTGTGGATGGGGAAACGCCTTTGCCTGATTTGACACTAGAGCTGCAGGCCGGTGTAAAGGAGCAAGTGGAAGGCATTGCTGGGGTTGTTATTTCTGAAGTAGCAGTCGTTGTTACGGAAGTGGCTCAGCAAGAAAACTACGCGGCTCGCAAGCGTGTGGAATAGAAGGTGAAAGCCATGTTATGGGAGTTATTGTGGGAGCACAAGGGGAAGCTAATGGGGGTTATTGCCGGACTTTTTTTCGGTATCATCTACCTTCTTGTCGGCTTTTGGGATACACTGGTGTTTGTTGTGTTTGTCGGAACCGGCTACTACATTGGTCGTAAATTGGATCATAAAGAAGATTTGCGGGAAATCCTTGATCGGATTCTGCCAGGCAAGTTCCGTTGATTACGTTCGGGGAGATGAACTCCGAGCTCACTTTAATTAGTAGGTGAATGGAATGAAACGAAGAACAGCACGAGAAAAAGCAGTCCAATGTCTATTCCAGATTGACATGGCTGAAGTCCCAGTTATGGAAGCAGTTGCACTGGTTATGGAAGAATCCGAAGAAAAAGCAGAGTATTTGCGTTATCTCCTCGATGGTGTTTTAAAAAACCTGGCAGAGATTGATGCAGAGATCAAAAAGTATTTGCGTGGCTGGCAGTTAGAGAGAATTGCCAATGTTGATCGCGCTATTCTTCGTCTGGCTTTCTATGAGATCATGTTTGAAGCAGAAACTCCCGATAAAGTCGTTATGAACGAAGCCATCGAGATTGCCAAGCTGTTTTCTGATGAGCAATCCCATCGATATATTAACGGCGTCTTGTCCAGCTTCTTGCAGACTCGTGAGACGGCACAGGCGTAACAGGCAGGAGATACAAGCATGACAAAGGTAATGTTAGGCATTGATACGAGCAATTACCGGACATCACTGTGCTTGGCTCAGGAAGACGGCCGGATTGTGGCAGAAGCAAAACGCCTCCTGAAAGTAAAGGAAGGAAAGCGCGGTCTGCAACAGTCTGAAGCCGTCTTTCAGCATGTGATGAACTTGCCAGAACTAAGTGAGCAAATGAAATGGATGGATTATGAGATTGAAGCTGTATGTGTCAGTGAAAAGCCGCGCCCTGTAGATCAATCCTATATGCCAGTGTTTAAGGTAGGAGAGGGTCTCGCGAAATCACTTGCGACCTATTTGCGTGTACCGCTCCATTTGACTACCCATCAGGAAGGACATATTGCCGCAGGGGAATATACCGCCGATGTACGTTCCAAAGAGAACCGCTTTTTGGCTGTGCATCTATCTGGAGGTACGAGTGAGCTTCTGGTATGTGAACGATCGAATACGGGCTACTCGATTGAAAAGGTAGGAGGTACCATTGACCTTCATGCCGGACAATTAGTAGACCGCATCGGCGTTGCTCTTGGGATGTCATTTCCGGCAGGTCCACAATTGGAGCAGCTGGCAAAGCAAGCATCAGGAGAATTTCGGGTTTCCTCAGCAGTTGATGGTCTATCGTTTAGCTTTTCTGGACCGGAAGCATCGCTTCTACGTGCACTTCAGGCCGGAGCGGCAAGCCACGCTGATATTGCCCGTGCAACAGAGCAATGTATCGCCAATACGCTGGAAAAGTCATTGCGTCATGCAGTAGAGCAAGGCTTGCCGAAAGATATCCTGATCGTCGGTGGTGTCGCTGCGAATCAATACATGCGTGAGCGCTTGATCAAACGATTGGAGCACCCTGCAGTCAAAGCGAAATTATACTTCTGCGACCCTGTTTATTCAGGAGATAACGCTTATGGCGTCGCTATGCTTGGGTGGATGAAGCAAAAGGCGAACATTAAATAAAGGTGAACTTTTTATGATTCGGCTTTACAGCTACTCACTAAATCGGTACACTGAATGTATCGACGTAAATGAAGGAGGCTTTTTCTCCATGGCTGCAACCATTCTCCAAGGAAAAGAAGTAGCACAAAGTATTCGCTTCGAATTGGCAAACGAAGTTGCTGATCTGAAAGAACAAGGGATCGTCCCAGGCTTGACGGTAGTATTGGTAGGCGATGATCCTGCGTCTCATTCGTATGTACGCGGAAAGTCCAAGGGCTGTGAGGAAGTCGGTATCCGTTCAGAGATGATTTTGAAGGATGCTTCGACTACAGAGGAAGAATTGCTCGCGATCATCCAAGAATTGAACGAAAATCCGAACGTTAACGGGATTTTGGTTCAACTCCCTCTGCCAGCTCATATTTCAGAGGCTGCTGTGATCGAAGCGATCCACCCGGAAAAAGACGTGGACGGCTTTCATCCAATCAGCGTAGGCAACATGGTGCTGGGGAATGAAACGATGCTTCCTTGCACACCGCACGGGATTATTGAATTAATCAAACGCACAGGTACAACAATTGCAGGCAAGCATGCTGTTGTCATCGGCCGCAGCAACATCGTAGGCAAACCAGTTTCCTTACTTTTGCAGCAAGAGAACGCTACGGTCACGATGTGTCATTCGCGCACGCAAAATTTGGAGGAGTACACGCGAAAAGCGGATATTCTCGTGGTTGCTACTGGTAAGGCTCACATGATTGGAAAAGAACATGTGAAGCCTGGGGCGGTCGTAATCGACGTTGGGGTGAATCGCATCGAAACAGGCAAGCTGGTAGGGGACGTCAAATTTGACGAGGTGCAGGAAGTGGCAAGCTTCTTGACACCAGTTCCTGGCGGCGTAGGACCTATGACCATTACGATGCTATTGAAAAACACGGTGATGGCAGCGAGAAAGCAAGCAAAACGATAACAGTACCTGCTACATGGAAATGGATAGGGCACTCATTGCTTTATCCATTTCTTTTCTATAGGAGGGCTTATGGCTGCACAAAACATTTTATCTGTCAGTGATCTGAATCGCTTCATCAAGCATGTGCTGGAAAAGGAAGCATATTTGCAGGATGTATGGGTGAGAGGAGAAATCTCGAATTTTACCCACCACTCCAGCGGGCATATGTATTTTACCCTCAAGGATAAGACATCACGGATCAAAGTGGTGATGTTTGCCAGCTATAATCGATTCGTGCGCTTCCTTCCAAAGGATGGTACCAAAACAATCGTAAGGGGCTCGATTTCTGCATTTGAACGGGATGGCGCCTATCAGCTATATGCCAAAGAGATGCAGCCGGATGGACTGGGATCTCTTTATTTGGCGTTTGAGCAATTAAAAGAAAAGCTGGCGGCAGAAGGACTGTTTGCAGCAGAAAGAAAACGGCTGCTTCCGCGTTTCCCAAAAAAAGTAGGGGTGGTTACATCACCTACAGGGGCGGCGATTCGGGATATTTGCACCACCATCAGGCGAAGATACCCGCAAGCCCAGATCGTACTGGCTCCGGCTGTCGTGCAGGGAGTGGACGCACCTACCTCTATCATCTCAGCTATTCGCATCATAAATCAGCAGACGGATATCGATGTGCTGATCGTGGGGCGAGGCGGTGGCTCGATCGAAGAGCTGTGGGCTTTCAATGACGAAATGGTAGCGCGGGCCATCGCCTCCTCGGTTATCCCCGTCATCTCGGCTGTCGGACACGAAACGGACATAACGATTGCAGATTTTGTAGCTGATGTGCGAGCAGCTACACCTACCGCCGCAGCAGAATTGGCGGTACCCCACTATTTGGAATGGGTAGAGCGAGTCAAGCAATTCGATAGCCGCATATCCCGCGCTGTACAAAATCGCCTGAGCGCAGAGCGTAAGCGGTTGGAACGTTTAGCGAACTCCTATGCCATGCGTCAACCACAGAGGCGGTTGGAGGAATCAGCCGAACGACTGGACAGGGCACATCTGCGGATGAGTCAAGTGATGAAGAATCTGCTCGTCAGAAGACGTGAGCGCTTTGAGCGAATCGACAGTCAGCTGAAGCGTTACAAGCTCGCAGATCGGATCGGCGAGCGGCGTAAAAATGTTTCCACACTCCGCGCACGACTGGATGAACGAATTAGGGGACACCTCACACAAAAGCAAATGTCGTTTGCGGCTCGCGTTGCACAGCTCGATGCCCTCAGTCCACTGAAGGTCATGCAGCGGGGCTTTTCCTTGGTATATACAGGTGAAACTTTAGTGAAATCCGTAGAGCAGTTTGCTCCGGGAGACGAGCTCATGGTACGATTAAAAGATGGTAGTGCGACTGCACGTGTGGAACAGATTAATCGGGAGGAGAAACACAATGGCTCGCAAGAAAACAGACCAAGAGAATGACATGCAGTTTGAAGAAGCGATGAAACGGCTCGAGGAAGTTGTGAATCGTCTTGAAGAAGGAGAAATTCCTTTGGAAGAAGCAATCACTCTGTATCAGGAGGGCGTAACCCTCTCCCGGATTTGCGGCCAGAAACTGGATGCAATTGAAGCCAAAATCGTTCAGCTTGTAGAAGAGGACGGACAGCTGAAGCAAAAGGCTTTTCGGGTGGAAGGGGAATGATGATTACCGTGGATACATTCCAAGCCTACCTGAAAGAGAAGATCGACTTTATTGAAAACAACCTCGTTCCTGCTCTGGAACAACAAGGTGTTCCTTCTTCCCTGTATGAATCCATGAAGTATTCCCTGATGGCGGGTGGAAAAAGACTGCGTCCGATGCTGGTTCTCGCGGTTTTGGAAGCGTTGGACAAGCCGATTGAGCGGGGGATTCCTTTTGCGGTCGCCCTGGAAATGATACATACGTACTCGTTAATTCATGATGATCTGCCCGCCATGGATGATGATGATTTGCGACGCGGCAAGCCAACGAATCACAAGGTGTTTGGAGAGGCAACGGCCATTTTGGCTGGAGATGCCTTGCTGACACGTGCCTTCTCTTTTATTGCGGAACAGTACGGTGAGCGAGCAGATGTATCTGCAAAAACTACGGTCAACCTGATCGCCGAGCTTGGCAAACGCGCTGGTGCTACCGGGATGGTCGGGGGACAAATGGCTGACATCGAGGGAGAGACCAAACAGCTTGACTTGGAGCAGCTGGAGTTCATTCATCGCCATAAAACAGGGGACCTGCTGATCGCTGCACTGCGGGGCGGAGGATACCTCGCTGAAGCTACAGAAGCGCAAATGGATGCTTTGACACGCTACGGTGTCTGCATTGGACTGGCATTCCAGATTAAAGACGATATTTTGAATGTAGAGGGAGACGCAGCTGAGCTTGGCAAGGCAGTGGGCAGTGATGCTGATCGTCAAAAAGCAACGTATCCTTCGTTGTTAGGCTTGGCAGAATCAAAGGAACGTCTCGTTGCCTTAATTGATGAGGCCAGAGCAGCCCTTGCCGACGCTGGAATCGAGCAATCGGCGCTGAGTCCGCTTGCTGATTATGTGCGAGATCGAAAAAAGTGAGAGAAAGCTGGCCTCCAAAAGTGGAAAGCCAGCTTTTTTGTATGACTCTGTAACATCACTTTACAACTGCTTGTCATCAACACTGTTTAACCAGTTTTCAATCTCGCCAATTACAGATTCAATGCAGCCATCCTCAAAAGGCGAGTATAGCTTTGCAAAAGCCACCAATTCGGTAAACGATTTACTGCCGCCTTCTTTACATAAAGCAAGGTAGTCAGACCAAGCCTCTTCGGCATTATCTTGCGAACGTTTCCAGAACTGGAAGGCACAGATTTGAGCAAGCGTATAATCAATGTAATAGAACGGATCACGGAAGATGTGGGCTTGCTGCTGCCAGTAGCCACCTGCTTCCAAAAAATCATTTTCATCATAATTGCGGTAAGGCAGATATTTGCGCTCAATTTCACGCCACGTCTGCTTCCGTTCTTGTGGGGTCATCTCCGGCTTTTCATAAACGGCATGCTGGAACTCATCTACAGCAACGCCGTACGGGATGAACAGGAGTGCCCCGCTCAAGTGTGTAAATTTGTATTTCTGCGTATCCTCTTCAAAAAAGAGCTCCATCCACGGCCAAGTCAAAAATTCCATGCTCATCGAGTGGATTTCACATGCCTCGTAGGTTGGGAAGTGGTACTCAGGCACCTCAAATTTGCGACTCACATACACCTGGAAAGCATGACCAGCTTCGTGAGTCAACACATCGATATCGCCAGAGGTTCCATTGAAATTGGAGAAGATAAAAGGAAGCTTGTAGTGACTCATATAGGTACAGTAGCCGCCGCTTGCCTTTCCTTTTTTGCTGACTAAGTCCAGACAATCATTGTCGAGCATGAAGGTAAAAAACTCGTCAGTCTCGGCTGACAGCTCCGCATACATCTTTTTCCCGTTGTCCACGATCCAATCGGGGGAGCCTTTGGGAGCCGGATTGCCTGTAGCAAAATCAAAGTCCAAATCGTAATACTTCATAGTATCAACGCCTATGCGTTCTTGCTGCCTTTCGATCAGCTTTGTCGCAACAGGTACGATGTGCTCATGTACTTGGGAGCGGAAGGCAGCCACCATATCTGCGTTGTAGTCAGTGCGATTTAACCGGGCGTAGGCGAGCTCTACGAAGTTTTTAAAGCCGAGCTTTTTCGCGATTCGCGAGCGCACTTTTACCAAGCTATCATAAATACGGTCCAGTTCTTCGGTATGCTGCTCTAGAAAATGGTACTTGGCTTCAAATGCACGTTTGCGTAGCTGTCTGTCAGTGGATTTTTGAAAAGGAATCAGCTGCGGGAGATTGCGTTCCGCGCCTTCAAACATAATCTTGGCAGAAGCAATCAACGCTGTGTACCTACTCGTCAACCGATTTTCTTCTTGCAAATCGGCCACAACTTCAGGTGAAAACGTTTTTAAGGTTGTTTCAGCAAGCCGAAACAGCTGTGCTCCCCATTTGTTCTCAAGCTCGGTACGAAAAGCAGAGTGGACGATCGCATCGTAGTACCGGGAAATCATTCCTTGGTATAAGGGACCAGCTTCATCCCAATAGTCCTGTTCAGCTTTGTAAAACGGGTCCTCAGTATTGATCGTGTGCCGTATTTGGGCCACCTCTCGAGCTGTTTCTACTTCTTGGCGCAGCTCATTCAACTGTCCCATAACCTTATCCTGTTCTTTAAAGCTTGCCGCGTTCTGAAATGCATTCAAAAGGCTTGTGAATTGCTTTTCGATCTGATCCATGTCTACACGGCTGTATGTAATTTCTGTGAACTTCATGGGGATCACACCTCACTTACGCGTTTTTGTCGATCTATTTTATTTTAACAGAAATTGGTGTTTTTGCGCAGTCTGTTACGAGGTATGGAGGAAAAGTGGTGTTTTTATTAAGAAACCGTTATAATGAATCAAGTTGAAAATAAGCGGAGTAAGGCTTTATTGAAAGAAAAGAGAGCCGAGTTTTCCATTGGCCAGATTGATTTGCAGCATGCACAATCGCCGGAGAACGAACAGTTGAAAGTGAGGAATACCAATGCTGCTTACTTCTATAAATGATCCAGAGGACCTGAAAAAATGTACAATGCCGCAGCTCTATGCGCTGGCAAATGAGATCAGACAATTCCTTGTTGAGACGCTCTCACAAACAGGGGGGCATCTTGCTCCAAACCTGGGAGTAGTCGAGCTGACAATGGCTTTGCATTATGTATTTGATAGCCCTCGGGACAAGCTGATTTGGGATGTTGGACATCAGGCATATGTACATAAAATGCTGACTGGTCGTCGCGAGATGTTTCCGACACTGCGCCAGTACAAAGGTTTGTGTGGATTTCCAAAAATGGTGGAGAGCCCGCACGACGTTTGGGAAACCGGTCATAGCAGTACATCCTTGTCCGCTGCGATGGGAATGGCGACTGCTCGTGATTTGAAAAAGGAAAAAAACCATGTCGTTGCTGTCATCGGCGATGGTGCACTGACAGGCGGTATGGCTCTGGAAGCCTTGAATCACATCGGACATGAGAACAAAAACGTCATCGTGATCCTAAACGACAACGAGATGTCGATTGCTCCTAACGTCGGTGCCCTGCACAATTACTTGGGAAAAATACGCTCGACTGAAAATTATCGCTGGGCAAAGGATGAGGTAGAAGCCCTGCTCAAATCCATTCCTGCTGTTGGCGGCAAGCTGGCGAATATGGCGGAGCGTTTCAAGGACAGCATGAAGTATTTACTCGTTTCAGGTGTTCTATTCGAAGAGTTGGGCTTTACGTATATTGGACCGATTGATGGTCATAATATGGAGCTTTTGCTTGATACACTAAAGACAGCGAAACAAACAAAAGGTCCCGTTCTGATTCATGCGATTACGAAAAAAGGATTAGGCTACGCGCCTGCGGAGGCTGATTCAGTCAAATGGCATGGAATCGGAACCTACAAGATCGAATCAGGTGATACACCGAAGTCAGCACCGACCTATACATCTGTCTTCGCAGATACGATGATAAAGCTGGCGAGTGAAGACAAGTCGATTGTCGCGATTACTCCTGCGATGCCGGCTGGCTCCGGTCTCATTCCGTTTGGTCAAAGATATCCGGATCGTCTGTTCGACGTCGGGATTGCCGAACAGCACGCATGTACGTTTGCAGCGGGATTGGCAACACAAGGACTCAAGCCCGTGCTAGCCATTTACTCTACTTTCCTGCAAAGAGCGTACGACCAGCTCATTCATGACGTTGCCCGGCAAAAGCTCAATGTTACATTTGCTGTAGACCGCGCTGGTTTAGTTGGAGCGGATGGAGAAACACATCAGGGCATGTACGACATCGCTTACATGCGCGTCATCCCGAACATGGTCATCATGGCTCCAAAAGATGAAAATGAATTGCGTCATATGATGAAAACGGCTTCTGTTTATGAGGGCGGTCCGATCTCGTATCGTTATCCTCGTCTCCCTGCCCGGGGGGTGCAACTGGATGAGGAGCTTCAAGTGCTGCCAATCGGTAAAGCCGAGATCGTGCGAGAAGGAAAGCATGTAGCAATCCTTTCTTTCGGTCACGTATTCGAAATCGCAGAGAAGGCAGTCAATCAGCTTCAAGCTGAAGGAATCAAGCCTATGCTCATTAATGCACGCTTCTGCAAGCCGTTGGACGAGGAGCTTTTGTTCCGCCTGGCTGGGGAAGGTTACGATATTATTACGGTCGAGGAAGGCTCAGAGATGGGTGGTTTCGGTAGTGCGGTTATCGAATGCTACAATCGAGCTGGCTACCATGGCATGAACGTACAGGTAATCGCAGTTGACGATTACTTTGTCGAGCATGGCAGTGTCAAAGAACAACGTCAGGAAGTAGGACTCACAGCGGAGAATATTGCTTCTCGTGTGCGTACCCTGTTACCAATTTCGAAGGGCGTAGTGGAAGCATGAGCATAAGAAAAGAAAGAATTGACGTCCTCTTGGTTGAGCGAGGACATTATGAAACAAGAGAGAAAGCAAAAGCGGCGGTAATGGCTGGTCTGGTTCAAGTAGCGAATGAGCGCTGCGACAAGCCAGGCACAAAGTTTCCTGAGGATGTTGCCATTACGGTTAAAGGCGAGGTCCACCCTTACGTAAGTCGGGGTGGATTGAAGCTGGAAAAAGCACTCAAGGTGTTTCATGTAGACCTTACTGACCGAGTCATGATGGACATTGGGGCGTCGACCGGCGGGTTTACAGATTGTGCTCTGCAAAATGGGGCAAGGCTCGTCTATGCAATTGACGTGGGATACGGACAGCTTGCATGGAGCCTGCGACAGGATGAGCGCGTAGTCGTAATGGAAAGGACCAATTTCCGGCATATGGACCCGGCCTCATTTGATCGAGAGCTGCCTGATGCGGCGTCCATCGATGTTTCGTTTATCTCGCTAAAGCTGATTCTTCCTGTGCTGTATCGCTTTTTAAAGCAAGACGGGGATGTTGTGGCTTTGGTCAAGCCGCAATTTGAGGCTGGCAAAGATAAGGTCGGTAAGAACGGGATTGTACGGGAGCCCGAAATCCACGAAGCCGTGCTCACTGATATTGGACAATTTGCCAGTAGTCTCGGCTTTGCCTTAAAAGGATTGGATTTTTCTCCGATAACCGGAGGAGAGGGCAACATCGAATTCGTCATGCATCTCAAAAAAAACGATGCAGGCATGGATTCGGAAAGCTGGTTACAATGCGTGACTGAAGTGGTCGCTTCTGCACATGCAAAGCTGAAATAAAAAAGAAAACAAAAGCCTCGGGCGTAAAATTACATTCGAGGCTTTTTATTTATGCAAGAAAAGTTGTATACTTGTATAAGGATTTCCAACCAACGAGTTTGGGGTGGGCCATATGAAAAAAATTGGAATTATCGTGAACAAAGGAAAACCAGAAGCGCGCATTGTCGCAAGAGAGCTGCTCTATTTAATTGAGGTCAGGGGCGCACGCGTTTTCTTGGATGAGAATATTGCGTCGGATCTTGGACGTTCCGACTTGGGAGCATCCATTGAAGAAATAGGCAGAGAAGCCGATCTGGTCTGCGTTTTAGGCGGCGATGGGACCCTTCTCGGAATTGCTCGTCAGCTCGCAGGTAGATCAATTCCGATTTTTGGGATTAATTTAGGAACTCTCGGTTTTTTATCAGAAGCCGAACCGGAGCACCTGCCGCATGCTGTGGATAATTTGCTCTCTGGGAAGTACGATATAGAAGAGCGCGCGATGCTGGAGGCGTCCCTGGTCCGTAAAGGCTCGACTTTGGGAACGTATACAGCGATGAATGACATCGGAATTGCAAAAGGCTCTTTTTGTCGCATCATTCAGTGCGCGGTATATCTGGATGACGCCTACGTTGCTACTTTTAGCGGTGATGGTGTAATCGTGTCAACACCGACTGGCTCGACTGCGTATTCGTTGTCAGCAGGCGGTCCGATTGTAGCACCGAATGTGGACATGCTATTACTGACGCCTGTTGCTCCGCATTCGTTAACAGCACGTCCGATGGTCTTGTCCAGCGATCAGGTGATTCGCGTGGAGGTAGATGCGATTCATCAGGAGATGGGCTTATCGATTGATGGACAGTTTGGCTATCGACTTGAGGGTGGCGACCATATTTACATCAAAAAGTCTCCATTTGTTACTCCTTTAATTAGGTGGAAAAAAGGTGGCTTTTTCGAGGCAATTCGAACGAAATTACAAGGGGAATGGGAGTAATCCATATGAACAAAGGGCAACGACATATCCGAATTCGGGACATCATCAGTAATCAAGAGGTCGAGACTCAGGATGAGCTGGTGGAGCGTCTGCGTGGAGCAGGATTTAACGTAACCCAGGCAACGGTATCCCGAGACATCAAGGAATTGCATCTGGTTAAGGTGCCACTTCCTGATGGTCGATATAAGTATTCAATGCCTGCTGAACAAAAGTTCAATCCGTTACAAAAGCTGAGACGCATGCTGGTTGATTCGTATATCAGTATTGATCAAGCTGACCATTTTATCGTATTGAAGACACTCTCAGGACACGCGAATGCGGTTGCCGAGCTGATTGACAATCTCCCATGGGAAGAAATTATGGGAACGATCAGTGGCGACAATACGATCCTGATTATTTGTCGTTCCAAAGAAAATACACATGAAGTGACCAAACGCTTTATGGAAATGCTGTAAAGGTGGTCGCTTGCGATGCTAGTAGAACTCTCTATCCGAAATTTTGCCATCATTAAAGAAGTGACCGTTTCTTTTCAAAAAGGCTTGAATATACTGACGGGGGAAACAGGAGCCGGAAAATCAATCATCATCGATGCGTTGGGCCTGTTGCTCGGAGGACGCGCTTCTGCCGACTTCGTTCGCTATGGGGAATCCCGTGCGGAAGTGGAAGGACTGTTTGAGCTGCCTGCGGGACACCCTGCCCTGGCTGTTTGTACCAATGTAGGCGTGCAGATCGAGCAGGATGGCATGCTGGTGGTGCGCAGGGACATTTCTAATCAGGGGAAGAGCATTATTCGCTTAAACGGGCAGCTGGTGACGCTGGCGATGCTGCGCGAGCTAGGACCTTGGCTGGTGACCGTTCATGGGCAGCATGATACGCATATGCTGATGCAGTCCGACAAGCATATCAACTGGCTGGACGCATACGGCGAAGCGGCATTGGGTTCTGCCAAGCACGAGTACACTCAGCTGTACTCGGCTTTTCGCAAAACGAAGCAGGATTTGGAACGGATGGCACGCAATGAACGGGAACTGGTGCAGCGAATTGATCTTCTGGCGTATCAGTTAAACGAGATCGAATCAGCGGCACTGACGCCCGGCGAGGATGAAAAGCTGCTTGCTCAGCGCAAGAAGTGGATGAACATTGAAAAGGTTTACTCCACGATGCAGGATGCCTATCGCTCCCTGCACGGAGATCAAAAGGGCATGGACTGGCTCGGACATGCTATGGGTGATTTGGAGCGGATTGTCGGCTATGAAGAGCAGCTAGCCCCGATCCTTGAAACCGTGCAAACAGCGTATTATCAGATTGAGGATGTCGTGCATCAATTGCGACAGCTCTCCTATCAGATGGACTTCGAGCCGGCGCAATTAGCCGAAGTGGAGAGTAGACTGGACCAGATTCAATTCTTGAAACGCAAGTACGGGAAAAGTGTGGACGATATTTTGGAATACGCCGCTACCATTCAGGATGAGCTGGATGACATGCATCATTATGAAGACCGGCTTCAGCAGATTGAGAAGCGTCTGACGGAGCTTGCTGCTGACTTGGCTGTTGAAGCTTTGGAATTGTCCGTGATTCGCCAGGAGTGTGCAGGCAAGCTGACACAGGAGATCGAGCAGCAGCTAAAGGAATTACATATGGAGCGTGCCCGTTTTGCCATCGATGTACGTCAAACGCCAGACGAAGACGGTGTCGAAATTGATGGAATCAAACGGCAAGTCGATGCCAACGGAATGGACCAGATCGAATTCCTTATCTCGCCGAATCCGGGTGAACCGTTGCGTCCGCTAGCGAAAATCGCTTCAGGCGGTGAGCTGTCACGTGTGATGCTGGCGATAAAGACGATTTTGGCAGGTACGGATCAGGTCGAAACACTGATCTTTGACGAGGTTGACACAGGAGTGAGCGGCAGAGCGGCTCAGGCCATTGCCGAAAAGCTAGCTCGCGTAGCTGGACGCAGGCAAGTGCTGTGCATTACTCACTTGCCGCAGGTCGCCTCGATGGCGGATGCTCATTTTCTGATCAAGAAAGAAATGAGTGAGTACGAGACGAAGACGATCGTGAGCAGATTATCGGAGGATGATCGTGTTACCGAGCTGGCTCGAATGCTGAGCGGGGCGGAAGTAACGGCTAAAACAGAAGAACATGCACGCGAGATGATACTCCTCGGTCGTGAGAGAAAGACTGTCAACTAATCCAGGTTGACAGTTTTTTTTCTGTCAAGCAAAAAGCATCCCAAGTGGTTATTTTCCTGACATAATCCGTTGATCGGCAGGCAACATTATAAGTACACAAGGTGGAGGTGTCTTTTAGGTGTAGGTAGGGAACGGTAGGAGTGATTGCTGGTGATCCGACAAAACAAAAGAAAATGGATGGGAAGTCTCGTTCTCCTCATCACGGCGCTTGTCGTGAGTTCCACCCCGTTCCGCGATCTGTCATCCTTTCCTCGAGAATTGCGAATCATGGAAGGGTCCCTCGAACAGTTGCGCGTCTCCATGCCAGTCATGGGCACTCTGATCAACAGCAATCCCGACATCTTACACGTCAATGGGACAGAGGCACGTGAGGTATCCGTTGATTTAAGTAAGCCCATGTCCGTTGAGCCGCGTCGAGCCGGTGAAGCCAATTTACAGGTAAAGTGGCGAAACATTCCGCTGACAGCTGTCAAAGTTAACGTATTGCCGGATTTGCGATTGTACCCAGGTGGACAATCAATCGGGGTGAAGCTGCAAACGGCAGGTGTCCTCGTTGTTGGTCACCATTTGGTGGACAACGGGACTTCCAAATTCTCTCCTGGAGAGCAAGCTGGCATTCATGCAGGCGACATGATCATTAAAATGAATGATCTATACATCAATGACATGAATGATGTAAAAAAGCTCATTAATGAGGCAGGAAAGAAGAACAGTCCCGTTCAACTGCTCGTCGTACGTGGTAAGGAAAAGCTGAATCTAACTTTGAAGCCAACCAAGGATAAAAAGGACAATGAGTTTCGCATGGGCTTGTACATCCGCGACTCAGCAGCGGGTGTCGGGACGCTTACTTTTTATGATCCTGGCTCCAAAGCATACGGAGCGCTGGGGCATGTCATTTCAGATGTAGATACTGGACAAGCCATTGTAGTTGGAGATGGTCAGATCGTACAGGCGAGTGTTACATCGATTGAAAAAGGGCAGAGTGGGAATCCAGGAGAGAAGTTTGCTCGCTTTTACAATGAGAGCGAAGTACTCGGGAACATCACCAAGAATACTCCCTTTGGTATCTTTGGCAAGATGAAGGACGAGCCTAAACGTAGCTACTACAATCAACCGCTGCCGATTGCACTTGCGGAGCAGGTCGAGGAAGGTCCTGCAAAGATTTTGACCGTAGTAAATGGGCAGAAGGTGGAAGAGTTCGATATCGAAATCATGAATGTGATCAAGCAGCATTTTCCTGCTACAAAAGGACTGATTATCAAAGTAACCGATAGTCGTCTCTTAGAAAAAACAGGCGGTATTGTACAAGGAATGAGCGGTAGTCCTATCATTCAAAAAGGGAAGATCGTCGGTGCAGTTACCCATGTGTTTGTAAACGATCCAACGTCTGGCTATGGCTGTTACATCGAATGGATGCTGCAGGATGCAGGAATCAATGTCCGGAATGCACCTCAGTCCGAGTCCAAAGCTAAGCCGGATAAGGCTGCCTGAATACGACGGGCCGTCACGCATGTAAGCGAGGCGGCTTTTTCCATTTTCTTGTCCATTTTGCCGAATGTAGTATGAAAGAAGGTATTCTTTGTCGAAATATCACTTAAATCATTCAATCTTTCGTCATTAGCAGGAATGGATATGCGTTTGTCGAATTATTTTTGTAGTGAAAAGATGGGATGGACTTATCCTTTTAGAAATTTTCAACCTCTAGATTGCCACCTTCTTTCCAAAAGACCGTCCATTTGTTAGGAGGAACGACTTTGAGCAAGATTGAAGTGTTGTTGGCAGATGATAACCGAGAATTTGTAAACCTGTTAGAAGAGTACATCAGCAGCCAGTATGACATGAATGTAGTAGGTGTGGCATACAACGGTAACGAAGTAGTACGCTTGTTGCAGGATCGGGTACCTGACGTCCTGATTCTTGACATCATCATGCCACATTTAGATGGCTTGGCTGTTTTGGAGCAAATCCAGGCGATGCGTCTGAGCCCACAGCCGAAAATTATTATGCTTACTGCCTTTGGACAGGAAGAAATCACGAAAAAAGCAGTCGAGCTTGGTGCAGCTTATTACATTCTTAAGCCGTTTGACATGGAAGTTCTGGCTCAGCGCATCCGTCAAATCATTACGACCAAGCCGGCCTCATCCTTCGTTTCTTCCGTTAAGCCTCAATCCACTCTGCAAATCAGAGGGCGCAATCTCGATGCGAGCATTACCAGCATCATCCATGAAATTGGAGTTCCTGCGCACATTAAAGGTTATTTGTATTTGCGTGAAGCGATTACGATGGTATACAACGACGTGGAGCTACTCGGTTCCATTACAAAGGTGCTGTATCCGGACATTGCCAAAAAGTTCAACACCACCGCAAGCCGCGTAGAGCGCGCTATACGCCACGCTATCGAGGTAGCATGGTCTCGTGGTAATCTTGACTCCATCTCCAGCTTGTTTGGCTACACCATCTCCAACACCAAGGCGAAGCCGACCAACTCCGAGTTTATCGCCATGGTGGCGGACAAGCTGCGGATTGAGGCGAAGATTAGCTGAGAGTGAGTAGGACAAGGGTTTGAACGTGTCAAGGGCTATTGCAAGGATGGCTATAAATATCTGAAATAGGCCATTTTGAGCCGATAAATATCGAAGTGACAAGCAAACAAATTCCACTTGTTTATTGGTCTTCTCAGAAGCCGATAAAGGAGTGGTATTTTTTATGACCGACATTTAATTTCACCAGCGTTATGCGAACGTACATGTAATATTTGGTATAATTGGAATGAGTAAATATCGTATATAACTTACCTGTGTTTGGCTCAAGAAGGTAAACCAAAGTCTAATTTCATTCAGAAGTGAGTGGTGTCAGTGCAAGAAGTAACAGTTGAAAAGAAAAGGAAATTTAACAGTTTCTGCCTAACTGGTTTTTATTCAGCAATTGTTTCATTCTTTATTTATGATATCGGTTTTATATTTTTGATTGGATTAATTGTGAGTATTATAGGTTTGATTCGATATAGAAAAGATTTACATAAGGGAAGATGGCAAGGCGTTATTGGCGGATGATATTTTTTTAATCAAGCAAAGAATAGATTCAACGTATTCCAGATAATAAGTATTCGGAATTTAGTCCAAAAGAGCACAACTTTTATTTGATGCGAAATAATGGAGAACTAGTTTTATCTAGAAGATTAGTTGACTCAGCACTTTTTACCAATTTAGATAATGACCAATGGGGTTACAAATGGCACAGCGATTTAGGTGTACACGCTAAATCGAGACAAGAAAGAAGACATATTAGAGAAAATACAAGATGTGAATAATCTTATAAGAAGATTTTGATTCTGAAAATGGAGTAATTAGGATTCTTAGACTATTTGCAGTCGGATTTAGCATCATGGCGGGCTTCTACTCAAGCCTGTTAGTTATCGGAGATTCTTCAAGGGCCATTGAAGGCTCAATCTTCTGGTACTGGTCATTCAATACTTTGGACCAATCGGTTAAAAGATGGTTTTTTTAAAAGTCAAAAAGAAGGTGGTTATTATGGAAAGATGGGAGTATAAAACAATCAAGTTTCAAACAAGAGGATTCCTTGGAGGAAAGTTGGATACTGAAGAATTTGAGTTGACGTTAAATAAAATGGGCAATGAGGGATGGGAACTAATTTCTTGTTTTGATACTAGTCAGTCTCAAGGAACTACTAGAGATGTTCTTACAGTATTTAAAAGAAAGAAGTAATGAAATGAAGATATGAAAAAATCTACGTTAATGGGGGAATGATGATCTTAAAGAAATATCAGCCTTCATGCGTTTTCTGTAATAGCGTAGATAGAACTGTTTATTTCAAAGGTAAGTTGGTTTGTTCAACCTGAGTTACTGACAGTAAATCGACTATAGATGGAAATGAATAATTGATTTTAGAGAGGTACATTTATGGAAAATCTAATTGATAAATGTCCAAAGTGTGGGTGTACAGAAATAGGCAGAGGTAGGCAGGCAGGACACGCTATAGTAGCACCGTTTGAAAAGTTCTTTGGTCTTGGATCAGTTCTAATCCACCGAATTTGTACGAATTGTGGTTATGTTCTTGAAAGTTACGTAGAAAAGCCTTCCAGATTTAAAGAATAAAACGGTGATTTGATTGGATTGGATTGGACTGAGAGGTGCTCATGCTTAACAAAACATAACTTGTGAATCACTGCCCTGTAAACCAAGCATATAGAACAATCAACGAAATTGTTCCAAAGAAAAATAGTAAGAAAACCGACCAAAGTGACAAAGGTTCTTTCTTCAAGGAAAATCAACTCCGACCATATTGGTTTGGTGAATTTTACCACGGATAAGAGAGGGAGGCAACGGTATGCAAGCAGGACGTGAGTTGGACAAGCGTGATTCGGTAGTGGACATGGCAATGTGTGAGGCTGCTACTCCTGGGCCATGGAGCCCGAAGCAGATGAAGATGAGGGACTTGTAATCTGGAAAAAAGATGCGGAGCATCCGGGAAGATCAGAATGTGTTATTGTTCTGAAACCCGATTGCCATTATGAAGAAGCAGATATCACTTTATTACGGAAGCCCGCGAAGCGTTACCGTACTGGATTCAGCGAGCAAAGGCTGCGGAGGCAACGTTGCGTTGGTACGCGGATCAGAATAATTACAGCATACGCCATCTCGGTTGCGCACCCAAAGTAATGGCTGACCGGGGGAAACAGGCTCACGACATACTGAAAGAATTAGGGTTTATTTAACAAAAGAGAAATTGTGAGAAATGAGGTGATTGCAATTGATTGAAGACAAAGGGCTCAAAATGGTACTCGAGTGTGTAGACTGCAATCATCGCCAGCCAGGCTGGTCCGGCAGGGACGGGTACACTTGCGAGAAGTGTGGAAGCTACGTCAATTCAATTGGTTGGTGGGATGACATAATGGCAGAGGATTTCATCCAGAAGGAGGAAATTTTAGGTAAGAAGGGAGAGGGAAAATGATGAATGCTGCCAAAACATTGCGCTATTTGATCAGATAGCATACGAAATGGAACAAGAAAAGGTATGTCGGATTCCTTTTTGATGAATTTATCAGATGGAGAAGAGAATACTGCTGACTTGTTAAGGGAGAAGAAATGCAGCGAGATTTCATAAAGTTTTGTAATGATTACTCAAAAGAAAAGTGCCCTACCTATTGTGAGGTAGGACACTTTCGAAAATACCTAGTGGAGACAGGCACCTAATTTACTGCTATTTTTACCGTTAAATCAGAGCCGCCGCTCAATACAGCTCCCTTAATGGTTATCGTTCCTTCGCCTGAATTTCGGACGATATTGCCGTTCACACTAACTAAGATTACCTCAGTATCGCTTACCGATTGGGCACCACTTACTACTAAACCTGAAAAGTCTCCACCAAATACGACATTATTCCAATTAAAACCTTTGAAAGTGTCTCCATCGAGGCTTAAGGTTATATTCCCCCAATAGAAACCTTCGGTTACAGCTGTTGGGTCACTCATTAAAGTTCCTACTAAAACTTCTTCAACTTTATAAGTTGTGCCATTCGTTAGTCCTATGATCTCCATTCCCGATAGTGCTGCTTTTGTAGTAGCATCTGAAGTCAACTCACCATTCGCTAGTGTATACAATACAGTTGCAGATCCTGTTGGATCTACAGTCACCTTGTAGATTGTGCCAGCTGTTAATCCTGTAATCTTTGTATTTTCAGCTGTACCTAGAGATCCTGGCGTGAGTATTACGGTTGTTACGCTATTCTCGACTTATCTCCTTCTCTGTTGGAAGGTTTTCATTCGAGCCTACACCGTACGGGCGCCTTTCAGCGCATACGGCGTTCCATCAACGGATAAAAAGAATTCCTTTCGAGATAATTTTACAATGGGCATCTTCAATATATCATCATGCAATAAACAAAGAATAAACAAACCGGAATTGAGGAGGCACTACCGCCCTAGTAGTATCCTTTCATGTGGAACTGTATTTATCCCTCCATCTTATTTGGTCGCTAATCCGTGCTGAAAAAGACCTTGCTCAGCGAAGCCTTTTGTATGGATTGTCGCTGGAAGGCATTTAACACAATATTTCATGTGTCTAGTAGCAAATCCAAGTATAAAATCGGAGATGAAAAATACGTATTGAAGCAAGGCGACAGTATTTATTTTGATAGCACCAAGCCCCATGCATTTCGAAATCCCGGAAAAGATACCGCAGTTGCCATCTGGACGGGAACGCCTTGGGGACCGGTGGATGAAAGCTAATGTGTAATATGGAAGACCATGATGGAAATGTGTATGGACCCCTCGTGATAATGAGGAAAGCCTGTCTGAAAGGATAGGCTTTCCGTTGTCGGTCTGGAGGGTTTTTAGTTGCCACGAAAGACGGATTCCTAGGCACAGAAATGAAATATCGTTATTATTAGGAGGGATAATTCGAGTATGGAATTATTATTTGGAGTTTTATTGATTGCTGGACTCCTGAGCATATATGACGCCCTTAGAAAACTAAACTCTAATATCGTCACGCAAATTGATCAGAACAATAAGATAATTGAACTTCTAGATGACTTGAAGAAAAAGTAAATCAAATTGGCATTTGATTCGGAATTAAATTCGAGATAGGTTATGAGGGGAATATAGTCAATGAGATTAAGGATATTTTCGATGCCAATAATTATCGGAGTCATGATCATACTTTTGGCTTCTATAATAGGATGCTCTAAGACCAGCGAAAAATCACCACCATCTAATGGAATTGAACGCCTAGTCAATATACAAGAAAGTTTAGATGATTTGGATTTAGGTGGCGGCCTACCTTTGGGAACATTAAAAGAAGAAGTATTTAATAGACTTAACAAAACTGAGGCAGACCTAGTTAATAATGTTTATCTTAAAGGTGATAATGGTTTTGGTTATAGAATTTCAAAAGGGTCAAAGGTGATTGAATCACCAGAACCAGAAAAATATCAAATTACTCTTATTGTCTCAGGCATTGAACCAGTTACTAAAGAAGAGATAGTATCCGTCTTTGGTGAAGATTACGAGTCTAAAACTATTGATAAAAGTGTTATGTTGGCATATAGATACAAAAAGTCTGATAAGAAAAATCTTTTACTAATATTTGAGGAAAGTCAAGGAAGTGGCTATTTTTCATCATCTTCCTTACAGTTCGAGCCCATATGGGAGAATCGGACAGTCAAAAGAAATAAAGTGGGGATTTGATTAAAAGTTTTTGGGGGCTGTCATGGAATTTGAAGGTGTAGACTGGACAGAACTATCGATCTACTTTGAAGTTGTTGAACAAGATTATGAAGGTGGTCAGGATGAGAAAGTTTTACTTTTGACTAAGGAATTCCTCCAGCCTGTATTAATGTCAGATAGAGAAACAGAAGTTGCTTATGGAATAAGGCAATTTTTAACGAAGTTATATAACAACTCCATAGAATAGAAACACAATCCCCCAATTTGGAAAGGGCTGCTTGAAGTAAATGATGATTTTACGTTAATTAAATACACTATGCTTTTATTAGAACATATGTGGTATTAAGGAAATCATATGAAATGTTAATTTGATCAAATGAGGAGATGCGTTAATGAATTACATAATTTTTGATTTAGAGGCTACGTGCTGGGAGAACGATAGGAAAAGACAGAATGAAATAATTGAAATTGGAGCAGTTAAACTTGATAAGAAATTAAAGATAGTTGGAGAGTTTCAGACATTTATTAAGCCACTACGAAATCCTGTGCTATCTGATTTCTGCAAGAACCTAACGTCCATTTCACAGGCAGATGTTGATAACGCACCAAGCTTTGGGAATGCAATCGATGACTTTAAAAATTGGATTGGCAATGACTATTGGTTATGTTCATGGGGGTTTTACGATAAAAATCAATTGAAGATGGATTGTGAATTACATAATAAACCTACACACTGGTTAAGTAATCACATAAGCATTAAGCATCAACATGGCAAGATGATCGAAAGAGAGCGCGGTGTTGGAATGGAACGAGCATTAAATATGCTTAAGATACCTCTTGATGGGACTCATCATCGTGGAATTGATGACGCTAGGAACATCTCTAAAATCTTTGTTAAGATTTTTGATAAGTTGGAGTTTTAATCAATGAGGGTTTAAGTAAGTATCGAATCAACTTAATACCGCTTCCCTTCTCCTCGAGAAAACTCCCTTACAAATCCATACTTTCTAACCGGTAAATCAGGAAAAACAATTGCAACCTCACCGATGTACAGTCCAGGAACCACAGATTTAGTTTCAACTTCATGTGGTATCTCAAGGGCATTCAATACTCATAAGTAAATACGCCGGAAATACGGAAGCTAGTGTAACTGCCTTGTTAGGGGAACCTGTTGCTTCGGAAAGCGGAGAATGGACGTCATTATCTACAGAAGAGAAAACACCATACGTTCTCCATACCTATAAAATGTCGTATGGATCAGTCAGTATCATGTTTATCGAAGGGATTGCAACGAGGATAGAAGCGAAACCAGTGGAGGCTATCAAATATCCAGACAATGCGATCATCGCGATGCGTGCAGTTGGAATGATTGTAAAGGACGGCACGAAACCGGTAAAGGAGAATCCAAAATATATAGATTTCGGTAGTATCGATGGATATTACAATGTTCAAGTAGGAAAAAGTTCGGGTGGGGATCCAGCTACTGTCGGATATGTACAGATTGTTACGGAAAGCCGATTTAAATAGGCGGGTGTTAGAAAGCTGATCCTGATATGGGGGACAGCTTTTTTGATAGTGAAGCGAATCGACTAGCTGAAAACGGTAGTGTCCAAAATATGGGTTTTCCCGTATTACTTGAAGAGAGACAAGTAACGAAATTACAAAAATTGATAGAAATTTGAGGTCGTTTTGGATAAAAAGTTTAAACAGTAAATTACACGAACTCACTCATTTCATAAATGAACTATGTGAGAAGCAGCATACTGCCGAGATTAGTGTGTCTATTACCTATGAGAACAAAATCATTTACGCAAAAGGATTTGGTTATTCCCAATTAGGAAGTACACCAAAAAAGATTACACCTGATACGATGATGAGTATTCAAAGCATATCAAAAAAGTAACGGAAGAATGGAGGAAAGGAAGCGAGGATCGAAGCTATGGGTTGGCTTGGTTTGTCGATACGTATAAGGGATTTGATACGATTGAGCATGGCAGAGGTCAATTAGCAGTCCGTTCGCTGGTAGCAATGATCCCCAGTAAAAAGCTGGTGTTGCCGTACTGCTTAATTTTAACAGTGATGTGCATCATACAATCAGTCGTAAAGTATTTGATATTGTACTGGAGCTTTGAGAAAAGCACGAGATGGCTGGAGGTTTTGGGGCACAAGAAAACCCCTTGATAAACAAGGGGTCTCATTCAACCATTTCTATCTTATTCCTGCTTCGCTTCCAAAACAGAGCTTCCTCGCATCAGTACGCTTTTTCCCAGACGAGAACGGTAAAATCCCCGTTCGAGAAGTCCAAAGAGTGAACCACTTGTCCAGTAAAGCCCCAGGGCAACGGGGGCCTTCCAGAGAATCATCAGAAAAACGACGACCATAACAAGCGAGCTTAGCATCCTAGTAACTATCGAGCTGTCTGTGGCCATTTCCGCAGTCAACGGGATCATACTCGTTACAAAAGTAAGTCCAGCAGCTAGTGCCGGCAGGAGATGCCACGGGTCAAACTGAGCAAAGGAAGCCACCCATGGGATAAAGGAGGACGACATTTGCGCGCCATGTGTAAAAAACAAGCCGTACATTGCCATGAAAATCGGCATTTGCACGATTGCTGTAGAAAACATGGAAAAAGGCTTGACCCCAGCTTTTTTATAAAGATTCATGGTTTCTTCCATTAGCTTCGTTTGGTCTGATTTATATTGTTCCTGAAGCAGCTTCAGTTCAGGGCGTATGACTCCTTGCAGTACAGTTTGGCGAGCTGTTCGCAAGCTTAACGGGAAAAGTAGCCCTCTGACGAACAAAGTAAAAAGTACGATGGCGATCCCCCAATCCTGCGCGAATTGGAAGAAAACCTGAAGCAGTGACGCTAAAATATCAATAACCGGTTGAACAAATGAGTACATTCATAATTCCTCCTTGTATTCGTGCTACTCACGAGCAATACAAGAAGGAGAGCGGCTCTACGCCATCCAGAGAACAGCTATATTCCTTTGGTGGAGCTTTGCGCCGGACAAACAGAATTCTCGGTCTGCGGCTCAAACGTACAGCGCCGTTATCGTGGTTTTGACAATCCAGTTCGTACGGCAAAGGCACTCGAAGTACAAAGGGTGCTGCAGGTCCGCTAAACAGGTGAGCGACTAAATAACCTGACAACCCCAGTGCCAGCAGCAATAGCGACATATCCAAGGAAAATTCCATCGCTTCACCTCCGATTGACCAATTGGACACTATCATGATAAAGATACCACAAATACTCGTTCTCTTCCTACCCATATTCAGAATAGAACTGAGATTGCGGACGCTAAGACAAGCGTTTGTGTTGCACCGTTGGCATGCACAGTCAAAGAATAGAGAGAAGAGGGAGTGAAGTACATGTTCGCCAATTTTTTCGAGTTTGGAGAAAAAACAGCAAAGGAAATTATTCGGATGCTATTTTTCGTTGGAATGGTTCCGATTGCTTTTTATGCAATTGTCATTGGCAGAATTGCCGCACTGGCCTTCCTAACAGAGAGATGGGTGCCGTCAAGTTACGGGATGTACACGTCAGTAATGGAAACAAACTACTTACTTGGCTTCCTGACAGCTGTGATTGTTTTTATCGTGGGGATCATTTTGTGGAAGCTTATTTGTGAATTGATTCTATTAATCTTCAGAAGCTTAGAAGTATACATACAAAAGAACAGCAATCCAGAATAGGAGGGCAGGATGTGGAGAAATTCCCTATTATCGTATTGATTATCGGATCACTCATTACACTTTTCTCTGTGAAATATCCGCGATACCGCAATCTAACCCTCATCGGGTCGGGCGCTCTGCCCTGCGTTTTGTATAGTATACAACCAGGCTTTTGGTGGCTTTGTCTACTTCTGCTAATCGTTACGTACTTCGCAGAATTTTGGAAAATAAGAAAAGGCAGAGCATAATTCGATTTGTGAAAGATCGGTTATCCCAATAAAAACGCAGGCTTAATCTCAGCGAAATTACCTGCCAAGCTAGCGAGTGGCTGCAAAGCATCGATATCGATTTTAAACTCGCCTGCGTATACGAGTGGGTTGATATGAACGCATTTTACGATACCCAGGACAAGATGATCTGTTCCGACGGGGATAATCCGATCCAGTGTAAGCTCAAAGGCTATAGGAGCTTCACGCACAGCAGGAACTACGCTCGTTTGACTGAGTCGTGGCGTCACACCTGCGAGCTCAAATTCATTGCAATGCCACTCGACGCTAGCTAAATGGAGCCAAATTTAAGATTCCATCCTTGCTCATTGACGATACCCAAGCAATTGGTCTTGGAACTACAGAGCCAATCATGAGCTTGTACATATCATTTTCACTGACGTCACCGGTGTAAAATGTGAGAGCATCTGGCGCAGGCATACGATTCATCCTTTCTACTGTTTGGGGACTGTTATGATGCAACACTCAACAGTATAATCGGTTGAAAAGCAAAAGATAGTACGCACTAATTCGTGAGATACTTACGGAAAGGAGAGTAACACCAAATGAGTTCAGAACAGCTGAGTGATACACAACAGACGGAGAAAAAATTCGCTCCTTTTGACTATACGCTCTCGATTATCGGTGGAAAATGGAAAATGAAAATCATGTACCAGCTGGCGAGCAGCGAAATTCTACGGTATGGAGACCTCAAAAAGCGAATCCCTGAGATTACTCATAAGATGCTGAGTGCACAATTAAGTGAATGAGAGCAAAGTGGAGTTCTCAAACGAGAAGAGTATCCACAAATCCCGCCAAAAGTAGAATATTCCCTGACGCCGAGAGGGAAAACACTCATGCCAATCTTAGAGGAAATGTGCAAATGGGGCATACACAATCAATAGAATTGAAAGAAATAGTGCCGCGTTCGCTTGTAGGATTGAGATAAGGATGTAAAATAGAAAAGAAAATACTCTGAGTGAGGCAGGTGTTGCGAATTGCGTAATTTAGATGAAATTCTCGCATTCAATCGTGAATTTGTAGCGAATCAGGAGTATGAAAAATATCAGACGACAAAATTTCCAGACAAGCGGCTTGTCGTGCTCTCATGTATGGATACACGATTAGAAGAACTGCTACCGAAAGCCATGAACATGCGAAATGGAGATATCAAGCACGTGAAAAGTGCAGGAGCAATCGTATCCCACCCGTTTGGTAGTATTATGCGCAGTATCATGGTTGCAATTTATGAATTGAACGCAGAGGAAGTAATGGTTGTTGGACACTATGACTGCGGGATGAGTGCACTTGATAGCAAGAAGACCATGGCAAAAATGACGGAAAAAGGGGTCAATGCAGAGACTTTGTCTACCCTGCAGCATGCAGGTATTAATCTGAATAAATGGCTTCGTGGCTTTGATTGTGTAGATGACAGTGTAAAAAGCAGTGTCGAGACCATTAAAAATCATCCGCTACTCCCACCGAGTGTCGCTGTTCACGGATTGCTGATTGATCCAGCAACCGGCAGGCTGGATGTCGTAGTCAATGGCTATGATTATCTGGAAGCTCGTGGCTAATCCACACTATCAACCGATCACACGCAAGTCCTTTTTGCGCAAAGTCATACGAATCGTAGGGGGACTGGTCGGTCTGGGGATAGGAGCGGGTGTATATGGCTATGCCTGGGAGCGGGATGCGCTGCAAGTAGAGCGTCTATCGGTCACGTTGTCTGGTTTGCCAAAGAGCTTCACAGGAACCAAGCTGGTCCATTTCAGCGATGTTCATCTGGGACATTTTTTGGAGCTACAAGATCTACAACGACTTGTGGATCGGATCATGGCTGAACAACCAGATATGATCTGCTTTACAGGTGACTTGGTGGATGAAGATACGCGAGTCCTGGCACTAGCAGTCCCCATTCTTAGTCAGCTACAAGCTCCCCTTGGTAAATACGCAGTGCTGGGAAATCATGATTACCGGGCAAGAGAGCAGATGGCTGTACGTAATGCTTGGGCGGCTTCCGGTTTTGAGGTATTGGACAATCGGAATGTGCCTGTTACCAAAAATGATGAAAAGCTTTATATCGCTGGAGTAGATGATGTACTCCATGGCGCCCCTAACATGCGGCAAGCCCTGACTGCTATTCCAGAGGGACAGACAGTGATCTTGCTCGCACATGAGCCGGATTTTGCTGATGAGGCTGCCAATCATCCTGTACAGCTGCAATTGTCAGGACACAGCCATGGTGGTCAGGTCAGGCTGCCCTTAATTGGACACCTGCTGACACCAAAGCTGGCTCGTAAATACGTACAGGGCATGTATCGTGTAGGCAATCATTCTATGCAGGTTTATACAAACAGAGGAATAGGAACAACCATTTTGCCGGTTCGGTTTTTTTGCCGGCCGGAGTTAACGGTACTAACCTTACTTTAATAAGATTCTTTCATCCATTGGACGAATTGCTGAAAAGCTTCGTCCTCTTTTTTTGGATGTAAATATGCAATTAACGTGGGGCGCTGCAGTTGGCCGTGAGCAATATCGTGTGCGACAAGTCTACCTTCGGATAATTCGTGTTGGATCGTCCTCTCCGGCAGCATGGTGATTCCAAGTTGGCGTTCGACCATTTTCTTTACGGCACTAAAGCTGTCCAGCTCCATGATCGCATTCGGGAACACGCCATGCTGAGCGAGAAAGCGGTCAATTCTTTGGCGGTACGGTGCTGTATGATTGCCAAACAAAATCATTTCCTCGGTTCCCCATTTTGAAAAACCAGGAAAGTCGTTTACCCATGGATGCTCGGGTGCCATGACTAACAAGATGCGGTCACTTGGCAAAAACTCTTGATGAATATGGGGATGGTACATCTCGCTCCCAAGAAAGGCGATGTCCGCGGTACCCGTCAGGAGTGCACTAAGGGATTCCTCGTACAGTGTTGAGCGGACGTAACAGGTAAAACCGGGATTAGCCTGACGATATTCGCCGATTAATCGCGGCAGCTCGTAGGCGACAAAAGCTTTGCCAGCTACGATATTCATTGACTGTGGCTGTTCTTTTTGTTGTGTAAATGACCGCATCTGCTCAACGATAGTAGCAGCGATTGGCAAAAGACGCCTGCCTTCGCCTGTAAGACTGACACCAGAAGCTGTACGTACAAATAATGGGGTACCCACTCGTCTCTCCAGTTGCTTGAGGCGATGGGTTAACGTAGATTGCGCGAGAAACAATGCTTGTGCTGCACGATTAATGGAGCCATGCCGTGCGATCGTTAAAAATACCTCAAGACTTTCTTGATCCATGCTAAACAACCCCCTATCGAAAAAGTTGATATCTAGTTAACTGTATTCTATAACAAAGAAGGGAATGTGTGGAATAAAATAATGGCAGGAGGTGGTCCTCTTGCAAAAGAAGGATGAAATCAAGCAAGCCGTTCAACAGCAATTTGGAAAGAATGCCGAAAACTATGTTCATAGTCAGAACCACGCAAAAGGAAGTGACTTAGGATTACTCGTGGAATGGCTACAGCCTAAAAAAGACTGGACTATCCTGGATATCGCTACTGGCGGAGGACATGTCGCGAGGACTTTGGCTCCGCATGTCGACTTAGTGATTGCTGCTGATTTAACTCGTGAGATGCTAGAGGCTGCGTCTCGTGCTAACCGTCAGGCAAATGCAGAAAATATGATATATGTACAAGCTGATGCTGAAGCGCTGCCTTTTTTGGATGAATCGGTAGATGTGATCACGTGCCGAATTGCTGCACACCATTTCCCTGATCCGAATGCTTTTGTGCGAGAGGTCAGTCGCGTTTTACGTCCAGGGGGAGCTTTCCTCTTTATTGATAATGTCGCACCTGAGGATATTGAATTAGCTGCTTTCATCAACCATGTGGAGAAGATGCGCGACCGTAGTCACGTACGTTGTTTATCCGTAAATGAATGGAGGACGCTACATGAGGCAAACGGATTGACAGAAAGCAAGCAGCGTCTGCGCAAAAAGAAATTTGAATTCGAGCCATGGGTGAAACGGCTGTCAGAATCACTGGCACAAGAAGAGGCAATCGAGCGCTATCTGTTAGAAGCCACAGATGCCCAGCAAGCCTATCTTGAAATGAAAATCGAACAGGGCAGAGTCCTCACTCATCAAATCGACGAGTGGATGGTACTGTGCTACAAAAATGGAGGTCAAGCAGATGGCAATTAAAAAGCATGAATGGGTCGGTTTGGATCATGTACAACTCGCAGCTCCCCCAGGGGCAGAAGATGCGGCACGGCGGTTTTTTGTTGACCTACTCGGAATGACAGAGGTTCCTAAACCAGTAAAGCTGCTTGTTCGTGGTGGCGTCTGGTTTCAGTGTGGAGCCCAGTTTATCCATATTGGAATTGAGTCGGCATTTGCACCAGCCAAAAAAGCACATCCCGCTTTTGTCGTCCGAAACATCGAGTCGCTTATGGAGCACCTGCAGCAAAATGACGTACCGATCCGCATCGATGACGAAATTCCCCATTTGATTCGCTTTTTTACAGAAGATCCATTCGGAAACAGACTTGAGTTTATGGAGGCGAAGTAGCTATGGGAATCGACTTTCATGCTCCCAAAAATCAGCAAAGCTATACAGGACGCACCGTGGACGATTCATGGTTTCAACTGATAAAGACTCTAGTAAATCCGTCTGGGAAACGGATTGTGGACATAGGCTCTGGAGGGGGAGTGTATTCACAGGCATGGTCTAGCATGGGGGCTTTGAAAGTAATCGGAGTCGATTTTTCACAGGTTATGCTCGAAGCGGCACGTGAACAATGTAAGGAAGACCATGCGATTACGTTTGTTCAGGGAGATGCACTAGCAACCGGTCTTGAACAGGCTAGCGCCGATATCGTTTTTGCCCGCGCGCTCATCCATCATTTGCAGGACATGGATGCTTTTTTTGCAGAGGCCCAGAGAGTGCTTGTGCCAGGGGGCATTTGCCTAATCCAGGATCGTACCGTGGATGATGTCCTTATGCCTGCATCGCCTACTCATCTGCGGGGTTACTTTTTTGAAAAATTTCCGCGGTTGATCAATAGTGAGCAGGGGAGACGACCAGCAGATGACCTCGTTCATGCGTCCATGAAGCGAGCAGGACTTATCTCCAAAGAGACGATCAAGCTCTGGGAGGTCAGACGCGAATACAAGGATTGGCCTGTGCTAGAGGCAGATCTGTTGGCACGAAAAGGTCGCTCGATTCTTCATGAGCTGCAGGATGATGAACTGCAAGAGCTTACTTCCCACATCAAAGACAAACTGCAGGGCCACGAACCAATCGTAGAACAGGACTGCTGGAGCATTTGGTACGGGGAAAAACCGCTAGAAAAGAAATAGGATGCATTTGTATTGCTTGTTTTAGGGTGCAGTTGTATTCTGGGGTTGTATCATCTGCTGCTTCCAGATCAATAAAAAGTGGAGGTTAAAGCCTGTGGATTTGCTCACCCTATCTCAATCATACGATGAAAAAAAGGTGTCTCCTGTAGAGATTGTTCAGCAAACCTTGAACAAGATCCAACAGGAAAATCCTGCCTGCAATGCGTTTATTACCGTTTGCGAAGATGAGGCGCTTACAGCTGCCAGACAAGCAGAAAAGGAAATCATGGCTGGCCATAGGCGGGGCCCATTACATGGAGTTCCAATTGCGATCAAAGATCTGATTTTTACAAAAAATATCCGTACCACCATGGGGTCCAAGGTCTATCAAAATTTTGTACCCGATCTCGATGCAACCGTAGTACAGAAATGTTTAGAGGCAGGCGCCATCCTGATTGGAAAAACAAACACGCATGAATTTGCATACGGTCCGATTGGGGACAGATCGTATTTTGGACCTTCCCGTAATCCTTATGACTTGGAAAAGATCACAGGGGGGTCGAGTGGCGGTTCTGGTGCTGCGATGGCTGCCAATCTGGCCTACGCTGCATTAGGGACGGACACTGGCGGCTCAATTCGCATTCCTGCCTCTGCATGCGGTATTGTAGGGATGAAGCCGACATTTGGTCTTGTGAGTAAATACGGCGTGTTTGATCTCGCCTATACACTCGATCATGTCGGACCGATGACGAAAACGGTCAAGGATAATGCAGCGCTGTTAAATCTTCTCGTAGGGCACGATGAAAAAGATCCGTATTCCTTTGCGAAGGCAAGGGAAGACTACTCCCGTCTTATCGGTGAGAGTGTGCGGGGGAGAGTCATCGGATTGCCTAGCTTTTTCTTTCAGAATATTGAGGAAGAGGTCAGAAAAGCGGTTGATCGAGTGATTGATGTGTACCGTAGCCTCGGTGCAGAAATACGGGAGGTTGCTGTAAAAGGCATTGATGAAATTGCAGAAGGTCAACGGATTACGATTCAAGCAGAAGCGTATGCCGTGCATGAAAAAACGATGAGGGATCACGCAGATGATCTGGACCCTGAAGTGCGTGAACGATTGGTCATGAGTAAAGAGGTGCGTGGTTACGAGTACGTGCAGGTGCAGCAGCGCAGGAAGCACCTGATTGATCAATTCAATGAGAGCTTTCAGGATGTCGATGTGTTGCTCACACCTACCCTGCCAATTATCCCGACAAATATTAACCAGCGTGAAGTACTGATCGGAAATCATGCAGAAGGCGTGCGACAAGCTCTGCTTCGACTGACATCCCCTACCAACTTTACTGGAAATCCAGGCTTGTCGATTCCATGCGGATTCTCACATGGAGGGCTACCAATCGGTTTTCAGTTGATTGGAAAGCATCGAGATGAGGCGCAATTGTATCAATTTGGATTTGTTTACGAACAGGCGACCAGCATGAACATTGATGTGGCAGGGAATAATGCAGGGGAATAGTCCTATTGCACAATTGTGAAATCGTTTGTCACAAATTTGGATATGCTTGTTTCGTAATAGCCAAAGCTATATAATGGAATTGCCATTGTATTCCGGTATGCGTCATCTTGGTAAAGGAGTGTCGTAGTTTATGAAGATCATTTTGTTTGATTTCCTGATGTTTGTCTTCACATTCTTTATTGCTTGGGGCTGTGTTAACTCGGTCAAAGCAAAGAACAAGTTTGCTATCGGGTTTGGTCTTGTATCCCTGGCAGTATTCCTGTTCGCTGATGGTTTGATCATCTATTACATAACCAAGGGCGCGTAGTTATGAACTAAAGAGTGTAGCGAAGAGAGGTTGTGCATGATTGCACAGCCTCTTTTTCATTTTTTGGCGCATGATCAAGGAAATTTTTAGCATACTAGGGATGGAGGTGGAACAGGTGAGTAAGAGAAAGCTTCCTGCTGCTACAACTTGCACGGCAGTCATTGCAGCAGACCGCATGACCAAGCAGTTGTGCAAACGTCTCCACTCCCAGCAAATTGCACTGATTGACCATCCCGATGTGGATGAGATGGCAGCCTTGTCTTTATTGGACTCGGGAGTAAGGATCGTAATTAATCTATCTTCGTTTATGACGGGACACTATCCGGCCGAAGGGGCTCGACTTCTGCTTGATGCGGGGGTGTCCCTATTTGAAATACATCCGTCTGCAAAGGAAAAAAATTTGATCGAGCTTCTGGATGGTCAGTATACGACAATTCACGAGAGCAAGCTTTTCTTGCACACTGAAAATGGGTGGCAATTCAAGTGTGACTTACAAAAGGTATCTGCTTCCCTGATTGCTCTCAAACGGCTGGAAGCACAGGATAAACTGGATGATACCCTCTCCTTGTTTATTGACAACACGCTCTCGTATGCCAGTCAGGAAAAGGCGCTTTTTTTGAAGCCCCTGCGCCCCCTTCCCTTACGGACGCGAATGGCAAATCGTCATGTCGTTGTTGTAGCCCGTGGCAAGCATTACAAGGAAGATCTGCATACACTTGCCTCCTATATTCGCGAATGTAGACCGATACTCATCGGTGTGGACGGAGGCGCTGATGCGCTGCTGCAATATGGATACGCACCCGACTTGATTATTGGGGATATGGATAGTGTTTCTGACAAAGCCTTGCTATGCGGGGCAGAGGTTGTTGTTCATGCGTTCGTTGATGGGAGTGCTCCAGGGGAAGAACGGGTATCCCAGCTGGGGATTCACTGTCATCTCTTGCCTGCGCCCGGAACAAGTGAAGATGTTGCGATGCTTTTGGCATTTGAACAACAAGCGCAGCTTATCGTTACGATTGGGGCACATACCAATATGATCGATTTTCTGGAAAAAGGCAGAAAAGGCATGGCAAGCACACTATTGGTTCGAACCAAAATCGGCACGAAGCTGGTTGACGCCAAAGGTGTTAGTCAACTGTATCAGCCGAGCTCGTCCTGGCGAATGTGGGGGCTATGCATCGGAGCCATGCTTCTTCCTGTTACATCAGCGATTTTGATCAATCCGGTTGCACGTCACGCTGCGCAAATGCTTTGGACACAGTGGCGGACCTGGGCATTTTAAGGAGGACGCTGTCGCTATGATTCATTTTCGTTATCATTTGATCTCGTTAGCTGCTGTCTTCATTGCGCTTGGAGTGGGAATTTTGCTCGGAGGAACAGCAGGACATAACTGGTTTTCCTGGGGTGAAAAAGAAGTTCTGGCGAATATGTCGGCCAAATATGACCGCGCATTGAAAAGCAATCAAGAATTAAAGCAGCAAATGAATCGGCTGCACGTAGAGGTAGAGCGGAACAAGGAAGAGGTTGTCCATCTCATGGCACTTCGCTATGCCCATGAGTTGAAAGGAAGCAAGGTCTATGTATGGCAGGACAAGGAAGGATCATTGGAACGAATAACGCGATTGCTCCAGTCGGTAGGAGTTGAGGTAGCAGCTTTGCAGGAGGAAAGGCTACCAACAGATGGTCTGCTGCTCATCTATGCGGACAAGCATCCAGAGTGGCTTTTCGGGCGGGAGGACAACACTCACGTATTACTCGTCAAGCAAGAGCCAGACTCGGTAGCCAAGCAGTGGGCACTTTTAGAAAGCGTCCAAAAATTGCTCGCAGAAACGAGGGGTGTGCGTGAAAAAGGTTAGTGTCGTCATTCCGGCTTACAACGAAGAAGCTTCCATCGGCTTGACGCTGCGGGCGATTCGAGAACGTATCCTTTGTCAGGAGCTGATCGTTGTGGATGATGGGAGCATAGATGATACCGCACAGCTCGCCAGACAGTGGGCGGATCTTGTCATTTCCACACCGCAAAACAGAGGAAAGGGTGCGGCGCTGCAAACGGGCTGGCAACATGCGAGTGGGGATGTCGTGATGCTTTTAGACGGTGATCTTCGCGAGAGTGCGGCTGAGGCAGCACATTTATTGTCCCCGGTGATTGCGGGTGCGTGTGACATGTCCGTTGCTGTTTTGCCTCCTCCACGACAAAAAGCAGGACTGGGCTTGGCGAAGGGCTTGGCTCATCATGGGATACGCATACTTACAGGCTTTGAAGCACGAGCACCGTTGTCAGGCCAACGTGCTTTTCGGCGTGAGGTGCTTCAGCGTTTAGGCAAGCTGGATAAAGGATTTGGGGTAGAAGTGGGCCTGACTGTAGATGCCATTCGGGCTGGTTATCGTGTGCTGGAGGTACCTATCCGGTTTTTCCATCGCGAGACAGGAAATGATTGGTCAGGCTATTGTCATCGAGGAAAAGAGTTTGTAGCGATCGGACGGACACTTTGTCACAAATGGTGGGAGGGACAAGGATGGAGACAAAATGGATGATAGGGATTGCGGTGAGTATCGGTCTTCCTATTCTGCTGCATCTAGCTCTTCTGGAACACGTGACAAAAAAGCTTAAAGACATGGGAATGCAAAGAGTGAATTACAGAGGAGCAGAAGTTCTGACAGCGGGTGGAATCATGGTCGTGGCTTCCTCCACACTGACCATGGGAGCCTTGCTGCTGTGCATGCAGGTAAGCGGTATAGCCCCATCAAGCCTGAATCATGGATTGCTGCTGATGGCAGGCATGATCACCCTGGCGGTATGGGGTTGGCAGGATGACCGAGCGACAGACGAGCCTGCAAAAGGCTTTCGAGGACATCTAGGAGCACTTTGGCGGGAGCGCAAAGTGACGAGCGGCTTGTGGAAGGCGTGGGGAGGAGGGAGCACTGCCCTGCTCATTTCTTTGGCATTCGCAGGTACAGTTTGGACCTGGCTCTTGGCGGTTTGTTTACTTGCCATCACCCCCAACGTCCTGAATCTATTTGACATGAGGCCTGCACGTGCCTTGAAAGTTTTTTGGCTGCTGCTAGTCATCGTAGGAGTAGCTGCCTATTATTTTCCGGCGCATAATTCGTCGACTCTGGACTGGGTTTGGTTCTTGCCTGTACTTACTTCATCCATTTTACTATTTCGCCATGATGCGAGCGGCAAGATCATGCTTGGTGATACTGGCGCGAATTCCTTGGGCTTCGTGATTGGTTATGCTTTTGTTACGCACACATCTGTACAGGTGCAGCTTTTGATCCTCGTGTTTTTTATTGGCCTGCACGTGATGGCAGAGTTTATGTCTTTTACACAGCTAATCGAAAGAATTTCATGGTTAAAACGGATGGATGGCTGGGGAAGGTCAGCAGAATCGGAGTAAGAAGAAAACGAATAAAGAAGAGCCAGGCTGAATGTCTGGCCTGGCTTACTCATCATCTTCTGGTTCACGAACCATGAAGCGGGGTTGTACCCGATTTTTTTTGCGTTCGTGATGCAGGATGAACCCTGCGATAAACAATACAGGAATGGCAAAAGCGAGTATGCCAAGAATGAGCTGTCCCCACAAAAAGCCGACGTCCGGGGAGGTGGAATGAAAGAACGCGTCACGGATCAGTTTGATTCCATACATTGCGATGGCAGCAGGAATCACCATGATCAACAGCGCGATCACTTTTTGAACAACCACGGGTGTTTCACACCTTTCTCTCTCGTCTTTTCATCATATCGGATGCCGCGTACCTTGTCCACAGTCTGGAAGCGCCTGAACGAGCGCACGTTAGCTAAGAACACCTGTCCTTATCCCAATCATTGGAGTACAATGGAATCGAGTTTGATTGCAAAGAGAGGGGATCGGTGCGTGCACAAGTTGCTCATCGTTGGTGCTGGACGTGGCGGAACAGCACTTATTAAGATGCTGAACCAGATGGATCGGTTAAAAATCGTAGCTGTTGTCGATCACAGGCCAGATGCCCCGGGACTCGCGCTGGCCCGTTCCTTAGGTATCCATGTAGACACGGATTACAGACCCTATCTGGAAGCGGAACTAGATGTCATTTTGGAAGCGACCGGTGATTTAGGGGAATACAAGCATCTCAAGCATTTGAAAAAGGAAAAAACAGTGCTGATCCCCGGCACTTTTACGCGCATCGTAATGAAGCTGATACGTGAACGCGACAAGCTGATTGCCGTAATGATGCAAAACCAGCGTGAGCGCGAGACGATGCTGGACTCTACTCACGATGCGATTATCGGTGTTAACAGGCAGGGCATCATTACCTTGTTCAATCAGGCAGCAGAGAGATTAATGGGGATCGACGCAAGTGAAGTGCTCGATACAAAAGTATCAGAGCGTATACCTAACACACGCCTACATATCGTATTAGAGACGGGCTCTCCCGAGTTGAATCAGGAGCAGATCCTACCCAATCAGACCCGTATCATTACCAATCGCGTACCCGTTCGGAATGATCGCGATGAAGTAGTAGGGGCAGTTGCCATTTTTCGTGATATTACAGAAGTGATGGCGTTGGCTGAGGAAGTTACGGACTTGAAGGAACTGCAAAGCATGATGCAGGCCATTATCCAATCGTCGGATGAGGCTATTTCTGTGGTGGACAAGGATGGGAACGGGTTATTGATCAACCCGGCTTACACGCGCATTACGGGACTGTCACCCGAAGACATTATCGGCAAGCCTGCAACGGTAGATATTTCGGAAGGCGATAGCATGCATATGCAAGTATTGAAAACGAAGAAACCAGTCAGGGGAGTCCCGATGAAGCTGGGGCCAAAACGCAAGGATGTAGTCGTAAATGTTGCTCCTGTCATGGTAGACGGAGAACTAAAGGGCAGCGTCGGCGTCATTCATGACGTCTCGGAATTCAAGCGTTTGAGCGAGGAATTGGAAAAAGCTCGCCGCATCATCCGAACGTTAGAGGCGAAATACAGCTTTGCAGACATTATTGGGTATAGCGAGCCGATGAGAGTCGCCATCGAGCAGGCAAAAAAAGCGGCACTCACTCCTGCAACGGTACTGCTAAGAGGCGAGTCGGGTACGGGTAAGGAATTGTTCGCCCACGCGATTCACAATGCAAGTGAACGTAAGTACAAGCAATTTATCCGTGTAAACTGCGCTGCTATATCCGAGACGCTATTGGAGAGCGAGCTGTTCGGCTACGAAGAAGGAGCGTTTACCGGTGCAAGACGCGGCGGAAAACGAGGATTGTTTGAGGAAGCTAGCGGAGGAACGATTTTTCTCGATGAAATCGGCGAGCTGTCCATGAGTATGCAAGTCATGCTCTTGCGTGTTTTGCAGGAGAGGGAAGTCGTGAGAGTTGGCGGGACGAAGCCAGTTGAAATCGATGTCCGTATCATTGCTGCTACTCATGTCAATCTCGAGTCAGCGATTGGGGCAGGGCGTTTTCGTGAAGACTTGTACTATCGGCTTCAGGTATTTCCAATCCATATTCCTTCTCTCAGACAAAGGCTGGAAGACATCCAGCCAATCGCGATGCATCTTTTGCGCAAAGCAAATCTGGAGTACGGGCGTAATGTTGAAGAAATTCACCCGGATACCTTGCAAATGCTGTTTGAATACCAGTGGCCAGGCAATGTGAGAGAACTGGAGAATGTTATTGGCAGGGCGATGATCCATATGAAGATCAATGAGCGAATCATTTTGACAGAACATCTGCCTCCACTGGAACGAAGGATTGCCGGCACGGCAAAAGAGCTTCCTGAAAAGCAAGGGTCCTCAGGCAAAACATTAAAAGAGGCTGTGGAAGAAGCAGAACGTGAGCACATCTTGCGTGAACTGGCGGCTGCACGCGGAAACAGAACGGTCGCAGCCAAGCGGTTAGGGATTGCTATTCGCAGCTTGTATTACAAAATGGAAAAGCTGGGAATTATGGAAGAGCAGATGTGATTCAGCAAATAGGTGGATGTGCAAATATTTGCATGCAATTTTTTGCGTGATTGTGCAATTATTTGCGCACTTGACCGATTGAACAATCTTCCACTTGCACTCGAATAAAGCGCTTTCATAAACCGTTATGAGTTGGCATGACTTTTGCATATCTTTCACAGCGAGGAATTCTCCTCGTGGTACCAGCTTTGATGTACGACCACGAGTATATGGAGAATGAATGACACTAGGGAGGTTTCTTCAATGAACATCTTTGATTACATGCAAAACTACGATTACGAGCAGCTGGTATTTTGCCAGGACGAAAATTCCGGATTGAAAGCAATTATTTGCATTCATGATACGACACTTGGACCAGCGCTCGGCGGTACGCGTATGTGGCCGTACAAGACAGAAGAAGAGGCTATCATCGACGTACTACGCTTGGGCCGTGGTATGACCTATAAAAACGCCGCTGCAGGATTGAACATCGGCGGAGGTAAAGCAGTAATCATCGGTGACCCACGTGAGCATAAGAGCGAAGAGCTGTTCCGTGCATTCGGTCGCTATATCCAAGGCCTGAATGGACGATACATTACAGCTGAAGACGTAGGAACAACAGTTGCTGACATGGACATGATCCATTTGGAAACAGATTATGTAACAGGCGTATCGCCAGCATTTGGTTCCAGCGGAAATCCTTCTCCGGTAACTGCTTACGGTGTATACCGCGGTATGAAGGCTTCTGCTAAGCTCGCTTATGGCAGTGACTCTCTGTCCGGTCGTGTCGTAGCTGTACAAGGTGTAGGTAACGTTGCCTACAATCTGTGCCGCCACCTGCATGAAGAAGGCGCGCATTTGATCGTAACTGACATCAACCAGGAAAACGTAAACCGTGCAGTGAACGATTTTGGTGCCAAAGCAGTGGGAGTCAATGACATTTTCAGCGTTGAATGCGATATCTTCTCGCCATGCGCATTGGGTGCAATCATCAACGATGACACCATTCCGCTGTTGAAAGCAAAAGTTATCGCTGGTGCGGCGAACAATCAATTGAAAGAAGAAAAACACGGTGACATGATTCATGAAATGGGCCTCATTTACGCACCAGACTACGTAATCAATGCAGGTGGCGTAATCAACGTTGCAGATGAGCTGCAAGGCTACAATCGTGAGCGCGCACTGAAAAAAGTAGAAACCATTTACGGTACCATCCTGAAGGTTTACGAAGTTGCTGAACGCGATGGCATGCCTTCTTACAAAGCAGCTGACCGCATGGCTGAAGAACGTATCGCGAGTGTTGGCAAGTCACGTAATACTTTCCTGCAAAACGGTAAGACTGTTTACCATCGCTAATTTTCAGTGATGTATGATTACCCGGGCTGCTTGTCTCGTTACTGACGAGCAGCCTAGGCTACATAAGCAATGTTCTTTGAATATTCATATTCTCGTAAATAGACGGGTGGAGCATACCTCGACAGGTTTTTATTGAAAGGAGCGATCATAGATGTCTCAAGAATTTGATTTGGTCGTTCTCGGTGGTGGCACTGGAGGCTATGTAGCGGCTATTCGTGCTTCTCAATTGGGAATGAATGTGGCAATTGTGGAAAAAGAAAAACTCGGAGGAACATGTCTGCATCGTGGCTGTATCCCTTCCAAGGCACTTCTTCGCAGCGCAGAAGTATTCTCCACTTTGAAAGAAGCCGACAAGTACGGTGTTTTGGCTGACAATGTGGGTTACGATTTTTCAAAGATTCAAGAACGCAAACAAGGCATCATCGACCAGCTTCATAAAGGAATTCAGTATTTGATGAAAAAAGGAAAAATCACTGTATTTGAAGGGTTCGGCCGCGTAATGGGTCCGTCCATTTTCTCCCCACAGGCTGGAGCTGTGCGTATCGAAAAGGAAAACGGCGATCAGGAAATGATTGTACCGCGCTTTCTTATGCTGGCGACAGGTTCACGACCACGCACGCTTCCGGGACTTACGATTGACGGTTCCTATGTCGTAACCAGCGACGAAGCATTGCAGTGGGAAAAGCTGCCGGCTTCTGTGGTCATCGTAGGGGGCGGAGTCATCGGAATTGAATGGGCATCCATGCTCACTGATTTTGGTGTAGACGTTACAGTAGTGGAGTATGCAGATCGCATCTTGCCTTTGGAGGATGAAGAAGTAAGTAAAGAGCTGGCTCGTCTGTTGAAAAAACGTAAAGTGACGATCGTAACCGGAGCAAAGGTACTCCCGGAATCCCTGGAAAAAGGCGAAGGCCGTGTGGTGATTCAGGCCGAAACCCAAACAGGCGTACAATCCTTTGAAGCAGAAAAAGTTCTCGTTTCCGTAGGCCGACAGGCGAATGTGGAAAACCTGGGACTTGAAGCAACAGAGATCAAGGTTGAGCGTGGCGCAGTGGTTGTGAATGAATTCTTTCAAACGGCAGAATCGCATATTTATGCCATTGGCGATGTCATTGGTGGATTGCAGCTGGCACATGTCGCTTCCCACGAAGGAATTTTAGCGGTAGAGCACATGGCTGGATTGAATCCTCATCCAATGGATTACACCAAGGTTCCGAAGTGCACGTACAGCCGTCCTGAAGTTGCGAATGTCGGGTTGACGGAAAAAGAGGCGCGTGAACAAGGCTTTGATGTGAAAATTGGGAAGTTCAGCTTCAAGCCGTTAGGAAAGGCCTTGATTCACGGTGAGAACGATGGATTTGTGAAGCTGGTCGTAGATGCTAAAACAAATGATTTACTGGGTGTTCATATGATTGGCCCACATGTTACAGACATGATTTCTGAAGCAGGTCTGGCTCGTGTGCTGGATGCGACTCCATGGGAAATTGGTCAGACGATTCATCCGCATCCATCCCTGTCAGAGGCGATGATGGAAGCAGCGCAAGCAGTTGATGGAAAAGCAATTCACAATTAATGAGGAGGGTATAAAGCGATGACAACCAAACGTCATGAACAAGTAGGTTTGACCGACGCTCAAGTGCTAGACATGTATTATTACATGCTGCTCGCGCGCAAAATCGATGAGCGCCAGTGGCTGTTAAACCGGGCGGGGAAAGTCCCGTTTGTCATTTCCTGCCAGGGCCAGGAAGCGGCACAGGTAGGAGCTGCTTTTGCGATGGAGACAGAGAGAGATTATTTGTGTCCGTATTATCGCGACCTTGGTCTCGTCCTTGTATTTGGCCAGACTGCACGTGACTGCATGTTGTCCGCTTTTGCCAAGGCTGAAGATCCGAACAGCGGCGGACGTCAAATGCCAGGCCACTTCGGTGGTAAGAAATACAATATCCTGACTGGTTCCAGCCCTGTAACGACACAGGTACCTCATGCAGTGGGCATGGCGTTGGCAGGTAGAATGCAGAAAAAAGATTTTGTTGTGTATACGTCTTTTGGAGAAGGCTCCAGCAACCAAGGGGATTTCCACGAGGGTGCCAACTTTGCTGGTGTTCACAAGCTTCCGGTTATCTTTTTCTGTGAAAATAACAAATATGCGATCTCGGTTCCGGTCAGCAAGCAATTGGCATGCGAAAGTGTAGCTGACCGTGCTATTGGATACGGCTTCCCGGGAGTAAGCATAGATGGCAACGATCCGATCGAGGTGTACCGAGTTACCAAGGAAGCGGTAGAACGTGCACGCAGCGGTGCAGGTCCTACTTTGATTGAAGCAGTGATGTACCGTCTGGTTCCACATTCCAGTGACGACGACGATCGTGTATATCGGACACGTGAAGAAGTAGAAGAAGCGAAGAAAAAAGATCCACTCATCGTATTTGCTGCCTATCTGAAAGAGGTTGGCCTACTGGATGAGAATACGGAAGCAGATATGCTAGCTCGCGTTCAGCTGGAAGTAGACGAAGCGACGGAGTATGCAGATAATGCACCATATCCGTCTCCAGAATCGACTCTGACACACGTATACGGGGAATAAGGGGGTTATCCTGATGGCAGTCATCTCGTTTATTGATGCAGTTACAATGGCGATGCGCGAGGAAATGCGCCGCGATCAAAATGTGTTTGTGCTCGGAGAAGACGTCGGTGTGCGCGGAGGGGTTTTCCGTGCCACAGTTGGATTGATTGAAGAGTTTGGGGAAGAGCGTGTGATTGATACGCCACTGGCAGAATCCGCAATCGTTGGGGTAGGAATCGGGGCAGCAGCATACGGTATGCGTCCTATCGCCGAGATCCAATTTGCCGACTTTATTATGCCAGCAGTCAATCAGATCGTCAGTGAAGCCGCAAAAATGCGCTATCGCTCAAATAATGATTGGAATTGCCCGATCACGATTCGTGCTCCGTTCGGGGGAGGAGTTCACGGCGCACTCTACCACTCTCAATCAGTGGAAGCGATGTTTACCAATATTCCAGGCTTGAAAGTGGTGGCTCCGTCCACCCCGTATGATGCAAAGGGCCTTCTGAAAGCAGCCATTCGCGATGAAGATCCAGTGCTCTTTTTCGAGCATAAGCGTTTGTATCGCCTGATTAAAGGTGAAGTTCCTGATCATGACTACGTTTTGCCAATTGGCAAAGCAGATGTAAAGCGTGAAGGTACTGATATTACTGTTATTTCGTATGGCTTGGCTCTGCACTTCTGCCTGCAAGCGGCAGAAAAGCTTGCTCAAGAAGGAATCAGCGCTCATGTTCTGGATTTGCGTACTCTTTACCCGCTCGACAAAGAGGCGATTGCTGAAGCCGCCTCCAAAACGGGTAAAGTATTGATTGTCCACGAAGACAACAAGGAAGGCGGCGTTGGTGGCGAAGTCGCTGCAATCGTTGCGGAGCATTGCTTGTTTGATCTGGATGCACCGATCAAGCGTCTGTGCGGTCCAGACGTTCCAGCTATGCCTTACAGCCCACCTATGGAAAAATTTTTCATGCTAAACCCGGATAAAGTTTTGGAAGCAATGCGAGAGTTGGCCAACTTTTAACGCGAGGAGGACCAAGGATCATGGCAACGAAAGTACTAATGCCCCAGCTCGGAGAAAGTGTGACCGAAGGAACGATCAGCAAGTGGCTGGTCAATGTGGGAGACACCGTAAAAAAATATGACTCGTTGGCTGAAGTGACGACAGACAAGGTGAATGCCGAGGTTCCATCTACGGTTTCCGGCCGCATCACGGAAATTGTGGTACCGGAAGGCGAGACAGTAGCGATTGGTACATTGATTCTATATATAGAAGAAAGTGGAGAGGCTGGCGCTGCTGCTGTTGTACAGACGCAAGAATCACCTGTGCAACAGCAGCCATTATCCGCACCTCCGCAACCAAGTGCTGCACTGGCCTCGAGTCAGCCTGCACCGCAAAAAGCCAGCCCTAATCAGGATGGACCCAAACAGCGTTATTCACCTGCTGTCATGGCACTTTCCCAAGAGCACGGGATCGATCTGTCCAGAGTGGTTGGGACAGGTGCCCAAGGCCGCGTGACGCGTAAAGACGTACAAGCAATAATTGACGCGGGTGGACAACAAGCAGAAGCTCCTGTTTCTCACACGGCACCAGCTGCTGTTTCCCAGCCAGAACCGACTTCAGTACCTGCAGTGGCGAGTGCGACATCTGTATCATCCGTTCCTGCTACGACAAGTGTAGATATTCCAGTAGCAAGCGGAGACCAGATCATCCCAGTGACACCGATTCGCAAAACCATTGCGAGCCGGATGGTCCAAAGCAAGCATGAGGCTCCACACGCATGGACAATGGTGGAGGTTGACGTGACCAATCTCGTTAATTTCCGCAATCAGGCAAAGGATGAGTTCAAGCGCAAGGAAGGTCTCAACCTTACATTTCTGCCGTTTTTCATCAAGGCAGTAGTGGAATCATTGAAGGAATACCCAATGATTAATTCCACGTGGGCAGGAGACAAAATTATCGTCAAAAAAGACATTAATATTTCGATTGCAGTTGCGACAGAAGACGCCCTCTACGTTCCTGTGATCAAGCACGCTGACCAAAAGTCTGTTCTGGGTATTGCCAAGTCTGTGGACGACCTGGCTGCTCGTACACGGGCAGGGAAGCTTACGATGGATGATATGACAGGTGGAACCTTCACTGTAAACAATACGGGTTCATTTGGCTCTGTGTTGTCGCAACCAATTATTAACGCCCCGCAAGCAGCGATCCTCAGTGTCGAGTCCATTGTGAAACGACCAGTAGTGATCAATGACATGATTGCGGTGCGCTCGATGGTAAATCTCTGCATGTCGCTGGACCACCGCGTGTTGGATGGCCTGATCTGCGGACGATTCCTGCAAAGCGTTAAGCAAAAGCTGGAAAATGTCGGACCAGATACAAAGCTGTATTAATCTGCGGTAGTTGAGAAGCTCGCAAGAAACCAGGTCGTGCGCAGTCCTGGTTTTTTTGTGATGCTCCCACGAAAAAATAATTTTATTTTGCAGAAGAAGGATATGTAACTTTTTGGAGCGTTCCGTCGTCTTACCAGTAGTAGCCAGGGAGTCTATCAAATTCCGTAGAAGAGATTCCCACTAGATATCATTTATGGTAGACTGATAGCGACCTGCTAGAGATTTATTACCAGATTATAGGTAAAAATGGGAGGAAGAATATGAAGAAGACAAACAAAGCACTGCCATTGGTGCTCGCATCTGCGCTAGCAGCTACACCTTTTGTTGCAGTACCACATGCACAAGCTGCATCAAGCGTGACAGTTGAGGCTGAAGATGACGGTGAAGGCAGTGACAGTGAATACACCATTGAATTTACCACTGATGAAGATCTAAAAAGTGGGAATACGATTTATATTAAATTTGATTCTAAATTTACCGTGAGTAAGAACATCGACGAAGATGATATTTACACCAAGGACTTTGATATCAAGTCAGTAAACGTAAATGGTAAGGTTATTGAGATCAAAATTGAAGACAAAATTAAAGCCGATACAGACATTAAGATCGTAATCGAAAACGGAATTACGAATCCGGACGATAAAGGTACCTATGATGTTTCCGTTAAAACAACGGGCGATAGTTCCTATGATTCCGACAGAATCACTATCAAAAAAAGCGGCTCAAGTAGCGGCTCAAGCAGCAAAGGTGATTACTCGGTTACCCTCGGTAGCAAAGCGTCTGGAGATACAACAAGCATCAAGCTGGGAGAAATCTCCCTCAAGAAAAGTGTAAGGCTCGAAACGAATGAGACGATTACAGTCATTTTCCCAAACAGCGACATGTTACCATCAAAAATTGATTCAAGTGATGTGAAAGTAAACGGCTACTCTGCCAAAGAAGTGAAAGTAAAAAGTGATGAGGTCACTATTAAGGTACCAAGTGGGGCAAATAAGGACACAGATTTGACTTTGGAATTTGCTAAGTCTGCTGGAATTGAGAACCCTAAATCTGGCGATAGCTACACAATTAAAGTAAAGTATGATGGAACTACATATGAATCCAAAAAGTTCGAGGTGACCAAATCCGGTTCTGGCAGCTCCAGCACTTCTACAGACGCTTTCACTGTAAACCTGTCTGATCCAGCCGCTGGTGCTCGTTCCAGCTACATGTTTGATGCTGATTTCGGGAACAAAAAATTGTTGGCTGATGAGGATCTCATCCTTGAATTCCCTTCTGCTGATATGGTACCTGGATTTTTGAATACAAGCGATTTTACATTGAACGGTAAAACACCGAAAAGAGTTGGTGCTGTAGGTAATAAAGTGTACATCACTGCACCATCTGGATTCTCTTCAAGTAGTGAGGTTAAAGTCGTTGTCGCTTTCTCTGCTTGGATCTCTAATCCGAAAACAGCTGGCACCTATACACTCAAAGCTTCTATTGATGGGAAGAGCCTGGAATCAAAATCGTTTACCATTGGTGGTTCTTCGGTAAATCCGACACCAACGAATCCAACAAATCCGACGAATCCAACAACACCAACGCCAACTCCGAACGTAGTGAACAACAGCACAGCTACGATCGCTCTGACTTCAAATGCACTGGGTAAACCGACTGGTGTCAACATTGCTATCAAAGGTATGGGTATTGGTCTCGTGAAACAACGTGACTTCGTTGAGTTGGTATTCCCAGCAGGCTACAAAGTACCTGCGTACATCGCACCTGCAAACGTTTCGGTTAATGGCATAGGAGTGAACTATGTCGCTGTTCGTGGACAAAACGTGTTGATTTACCCAGCGCAGGACATTCCCGCTTCTACAGCTGCTAATATCACCATTGCGGCTGCAGCAAATATCGTGAACCCAACTGTGAAAAATGCTTACAGCATCAGTGTTTTCACTTCAGAAGAAAAAGGACTTTTGTTCGCACGCGCAGTAGGAGTTGGTATGCCTTCACCTGCACAACCGGCACCACAGCCTACGCCACAGCCTTCTGTAACTGTTCCGACCAACGCAGCGCTGTTTAAAGTAAACACAGCGAACTTTACGTTGCATGGCAAGACATATCCGCTGCAAGTAGCGCCATACATCGCTGGTGGCAATACAACCATGGTTCCAGCCCAGTTCTTCAAAGAGGCCTTGGCTTTGACGACCCAATGGAACAACCAGAGTGTTGCGATTATCAGTGGAACAAAATCAATTAAGTTTACTGTTGGCTCAAACAAGGCAAAAGTAGGAAATCAAGAAATTACTCTCCCTACGCCAGTTGTACTAAACAATGGGATGCCAATGATTCCAGTTCGTATAGTTACAGATAACCTGGGCTATCAAGTTGGCTGGGATGCCAAAACCTCCAGCGTGTTCGTTTATAAATAAATCGATCTACAAAACCCCCTTTCGCTTTTGGCGGAAGGGGGTTATTTTCAGTTGGGATAATCTGCTTATTGGAAATAGAAGAAGGTGGGGAGGATCAAGGCGAGAACGAGAATGACAATTAAAATTTTGGCGACGAGGGATTGCTTCACCTTCATCAGCCTCCTTTCTGTATATACGTCTGGCAAACTTGTGAAAAAGGGAAGTTATACATAAAGTGCGTGTGATAAAATTGGCGATAAGGACCATTTCTATGCCGCACGTATGCGTACAAGGTTATACTCTACAATCAGGATTTTACCGAATTGTATAAGCAGTGGCAACAGGATTGTCCATATTTACGAAAACGGTCAAACATAGATACAAATAGCGCAGTAAAAAAGAGAGGAAGATGACAGTGAAAGCTCCTAACAAAATTGCCCACATCGGTATCGCTGTAAAAAGTCTTGAACAAGCACTTCCTTTTTACACGAATCATTTGGGGCTAAGCCTTGTAGGAACGGAAGAGGTAGAAAGTGAACAGGTGAAGGTCGCTTTTTTGCAAATTGGTGAAAGCCGAATTGAGCTATTGGAGCCGCTTTCTGATCAGAGTCCAATTGCCAAGTTTATCGAAAAGCGCGGGGAAGGAATCCACCATATCGCCCTTGATGTAGACGATGTAAAAGAACGCTTGATCCATCTAAAGGAACAAGGAGTACCGCTTATCCATGAGCAGCCTAAAGAAGGGGCGCATCATGCCCAAATCGGGTTTTTGCATCCGAAAGCGGCGGGCGGAGTCCTATACGAGCTCTGTCAATATCCTCAAGAGGATCACGAGGGTTGACTTGACATGTGGATTCATGATTAGAGCAATCGGTAAGATTGATTTGTGTTTCAATGGTAGAAAAAAATTTTTTGCGGTATACTGGAACTTGTGAATATGTACCAAAATCGGGCTTTGATTTGGGAGGTAACGAGTGTGAGTAAGATCAACGAAGAACGTTTGTTGAATGAGTTTTTGGAGCTCGTCCAGATTGACAGCGAAACAAAAAACGAAGCTGAAATCAACAAAGTGCTGAAGCAAAAATTGGTTGACATGGGTTTCACTGTTGAGGAAGACGACGCTGCTGCAAAAACGGGACATGGCGCCAACAACCTGATTGCAACACTGGAAGCGACAGGCAAAGGACCTGCCATTCTGTTCAGCAGCCACATGGATACGGTCGTTCCGGGAAATGGCATCAAGCCGCAAATCCGTGACGGTTACGCTTATTCCGATGGCACAACGATTTTGGGCGCAGATGACAAAGCAGGGATCGCTGCTATTTTCGAAGGAATTCGTACCATGAAGGAGCAAAACCTGACTCACTCAACGATCCAGGTTGTATTGACTGTCGGTGAAGAGTCTGGACTGGTTGGTTCCCGTGCAATGGATTCCAGCCTGCTGAAAGCAGAAATGGGCTTTATCCTCGACTCCGAAGGTCCAGTTGGCAAAATTACTTCCGCAGGTGCCGGACAATACCGCATCGTTACCAAGATCCATGGAAAAGCAGCTCATGCTGGCGTAAATCCGGAAGATGGCATTAGTGCGATCTCTGTAGCGAGTAAAGCAATCTCTCGTATGCCACTTGGGCGTATCGATGCGGACACGACTGCAAATATCGGTCGTTTCGAGGGTGGTAAAGCCTACAATATCGTCACTGACTATGTAGAAGTATGGTCTGAGGCGCGCAGCCTTGTAATGGACAAGCTGGAAGCGCAAGTAAAGAAAATGACAACGGCTTTCGAGGAAGCAGCAGCTGAGTACGGTGCTACTTGCGAGAATGATGTCATTTTCATGTATCATGGCTACAAGTACAACGAAGAAACGCCAGTAGTGAAAAAAGCAATTGCCGCTGTAAAACGCGTTGAGCGCAATCCTGAGCTGGTTGCAAGTGGCGGCGGAAGCGACGGAAACGTCTTTAACGGCTACAACATCCCAAGCGTTAACTTCGCGATTGGGTACGAAGAGATCCATACCAAAAACGAGCGTATGCCAATTGCAGAGCTGAACAAAGCAGCTGAGCTGGTGCTCGCCATCATCGCTGAAGTGCAAGAATAATAAATGCGAGTCGGGACTGACATATAGTCCCGGCTTTTTTTGATCACCAAAACCAATCTTTGATGATTGGGGCAAGCTATCTGGAACATAGACTATACGAGAGGGGCAAGCTGCACGGGAAATGGGGGAAGAAAATGCTTCAACTGGTAACAGCGACTGTCACCGGCGTAGTGGAACAACGGGAGGGTATGCAAATCCTGAGTGTTCAGGTCGAGGGAAGCCAACATATTGAGCAGGCTATTTCCTTTGGTGAGGAAAGCTATTCTCTAGGAGATCACTTGCTGGTAAATACGACTGCTGTTCGCTTGCAGCTGGGGACAGGAGGCTTTCATCTCGTAGTAGGTAAAGAAAATACGATGAGAGAACGGGATGTAGCGCCAAGCGAATGGGGACACATTATGAAAATGCGCTATGCCCCCTGGCAGCTCGCTGTAGATACAGTAGAAGAACAGAACAGCCCCTACCATGAGTTGTTTAAGCGGGAAGACTTATCGTTGGAAGGAACGCCAGTTGTCATCAGTGAGCTCCATAGCATGCTACCTGTTACAGTCGAGGCAATAAAAGAAAAGAATGCAAAGGAACAGATCGTGTATGTGATGCCAGATGGAGCATCATTGCCGCTCGCGCTCAGCAGGCATGTCCATCATTTGAGGAAGACAGAGAAGCTATCGGCAACTGTGACAGCGGGACATGCGTGGGGTGGGGATTATGAAGCGGTTACCATACATAGTGCCTTACTAGCAGCAAAGCATATCGAGAGTGCGACGATCATCGTCTGTATGCTGGGGCCAGGTGTTGCAGGGACGGGTACCTCTTATGGCTTTTCAGGAGTCCAGCTGGCCGAGGTGATTCATGCCGTGTCAGCTTTGGGAGGAATTCCTTTTTATATTCCACGAATCAGCTTTTCTGACGTACGCAATCGCCATTACGGGCTGAGTCATCACACGAGTGTAGTTCTGGGGCGTTACGCCCTTCGCCCTGTGGTGCTTTCTATACCCAGACTGGGAGATCACAGAGATTTTCATTTAGAGCAGCAAGTGTCCGCGCTGTGCAAGCGAAATCAGCATGGCGTCGTTTGGGGAACCATAGCAAGTCTGGACCGGTTGAATGCACTTGAAGGGACCTATGGCTTGTCCTTTTCAACGATGGGAAGAAGCTGGCAGGAGGACCCAGTGCCTTTTCAAACGGCCGTTCTTGCAGTCGACCACGTTCTCAGATTTCGTACATGGCAGCAAGAGTCGTTTACCTGCGATCCGTATTGGTTCTCCTCGCCAAATATTCTTGCAGAGGTAAGTCTTTTTTTGACCAAGAGCGAAGAGCCGCTCTGATTTCCCATGCTTTCCCCACCATGCGCAGCTGCTTTTCATCTACATAGGTTTTCATCTGTGATCTCCTCCGATACAATAAGTGTGGACAAGCTTCATGCTCCCAACTTATGGGGGAGAGTACCGGATTAGAACTACTTTAGAAAAAAGGATGATAGTTGTGAGCAAATACGAGCATTTATACGAGAAGACAATCGCAAGTCAGCCTATTTATGACGGCCGAATCATTAAAGTGAAAGTAGATGAGGTTCTGCTGCCAAATGGCAACACCGCCAAGCGGGAGATCGTTAACCATCCGGGGGCAGTCGCTGTTTTGCCTTTAACCGATGATGGGAAAATGGTTGTCGTTCGTCAATTCCGCAAGCCATTGGAATGTACAATTGTAGAAATTCCTGCAGGGAAGCTGGAAATAGGGGAAGAACCGCTAACTTGTGCAAAACGTGAGCTGGAAGAAGAAACAGGGTACGTGGCCAAAAATTATTCGCTCCTGAGCTCGTTCTACACCTCGCCAGGCTTTGCAGACGAGCTGTTATATGTTTATGTCGCGACAGAATTGACAAAAGGAGAGAGCCGTCCAGATGAGGACGAGTTCGTCGATGTTCTGGAGCTGACATTGGAGGAGGCACACGAGCTGCATCGCTCAGGGGAAATCCGCGATGCTAAAACAGTCGTTGCCTTATTTGCTTGGGAAAACATGGTGCTGCGTAACCGTGGATAACGCCCTGCTACAATCGTATTTCTGTGACATGCACATCCATATCGGGGGTACAAGGAGCGGTAAACCCGTAAAAATAACAGCATCTCGCCACATGACACTGACTAAAATCATGGAAGAGGCATCGGAGAAAAAAGGAATGGATGTAATCGGTATTATCGATTCGCATTCTCCTGAGGTACAAGAGGAACTCCTTGAGTTATTAGAAAGAGGCACGGCAAGCGAGCATAAGGATGGGGGTATCGTCTACAAAGAGACGGTGCTGCTGCTTGGCTGCGAAGTGGAGATTAAGGAAGAAGGTCGTGGAGAAGCGCATTTTTTGGTCTATCTGCCCAGGCTCAAAGAAATGCAGGAGTTTACACGCTGGCTCTCTGTCAGATGTAAAAACGTCCACCTAAGCTCTCAACGTATTCGTGCAAAGCTAACAGAGTTGCAGTCATGTGTAAAAGACCTAGGGGGCCTTGTCATCCCTGCGCACATTTTTACTCCTCACAAAGGCTTGTACGGAAGCTGTACAGATGCGATGGCAGATGTACTCGACCCAACACTTATTTATGCTGTGGAACTAGGGCTGAGTGCGAATGCAGAAATGGCGGATACCCTTTTGGAGCTGCAAGACAAAACCTTTTTGACCAACTCTGACGCTCATTCGCTCGGAAAAATCGGTCGCGAGTATCAAGCGATGATGATGGCAGAAAGATCATTTACCGAATGGGAAAAAGCGATTCGCAGGATAGATGGCAGACACGTCAGCATAAACTACGGATTGCATCCAGAGCTTGGTAAATACCATCAAACAGCTTGTCAGGGCTGTCAATCGCAGCTGCCGGCAGATGTAGCTGGCAGATGTCCCGAGTGTGGACATAAAAGGGTGGTGCGAGGAGTAGCAGCTCGGATTGAACAGCTGGCTGATCGCATGCCTGGCGAGCATCCCGCTCATCGTCCTCCTTATGTGGAGCAGGTTCCACTCGATTTTATTCCGGGCGTGGGACCCAAAATGTTGGAGAAGCTGTATCAATCCTTTGGAACACAAATGAACGTTCTCCACCGTGTCAGTGAGCAGGAGCTGGCAATGGTAACCGGAGACAAAATTGCAAGGCTGATCGTTCAGGCACGCATTGGAAAACTGCAGGTGCAAGCAGGCGGGGCGGGTACGTATGGAAAAATCGTGAAGACGTAGGGGCGCAAAAACAGTCATAGTATCAGACTTGTCCGCATAAGCTGTACAGTAATCAGCAAAGCGGGAGGCGACTGTAGCGTGCGTTCACGAGTCGGACAAACCATCCAAACCTATGCGCGAGAACATCAATCCCTCTATTGGTTTACGATTGTCCTATTTACGATGGGCATTATTTTCGGGGCCGTACTCGTCAATTCCTTGCCACTCTCACAAAAGCAGGAGCTGTATGGATTTCTGCAATATTTTTTTAACAGCTTAAGTCAACAGGGGATTCCAGAAACCAGTACTCATTTTCAGGAGTCTTTTGGTTTTTACGCTAAGACTGTTGCAATCATGTGGGTACTTGGCTTGTCCATTATCGGACTGCCTATGATTTTGTTGATGCTGTTCCTAAAAGGTGTTGTTGTCGGCTTCACAGTCGGCTTTTTGGTGAACCAGCTGCAATGGCAGGGTGTCACGTTTGCAATGATGGGTATTTTGCCTCAAAATTTGTTGGTTGTCCCGGCGTTGTTCATCGTTGGCGTGAGCGGAATTTCTTTTTCTCTTCGCTTGATCAAGACAAGACTGGTAAGCAAACGGGATGATATTATGCCGCATTTTATTGGCTACACGGTGCTTGTGATGTGTATGCTTGGCGTTTTGACAATGGCGGCTCTGTTCGAGACGTTTGTATCGCCGAGACTGATGCAGGTTGTACTCAATTAAGAATAATTATCAGGTAATAACTTATGCATTTGACTTATTCTACGCCCCTCTACTATAATAGGAACAGGTTTCATGCGAGCGGGGAGGGGCATTAATGTTGGAAGAAAAATTAGAGAAAATCAAGCAGCAGTTGCATTCACAGAACTACAAGCTGACACCACAGCGTGAAGCCACTGTTCGCGTTCTGTTAGAAAACGAAGAAGATCACTTGAGTGCTGAGGATGTTTACCTGTTGGTCAAGGATAAAGCTCCTGAGATAGGACTTGCGACGGTATACCGGACGCTCGAGCTTTTAAGCGAACTGAAAATCCTCCATAAAATGAACTTTGGAGATGGGGTAGCCCGATATGACCTGCGGGATGACAATGCAGCTTATCACCACCATCATTTAATCTGCCTCAATTGCGGCACAGTGGATGAAATTTTTGAAGATCTGCTTGTAACAGCAGAAGAAAAGGTCAAGAATGTTTATAACTTTTACATTACCGACCATCGATTGACCTTCTACGGAATCTGCAGCCGTTGCATTGACAAAGTGAATGTCGAGGACTTTAAGTAAGATAACTTCTCTGGGAACGGAGAAGTTTTTTCTTTTCCTAAGGTGAATTCTTCTGTCATCGTTTTCCTGTGGCATCATAAAACGGTAATAAACCACGTCATGCAGGATCTTCCTTTTTAGGTCCGAATGGAGAAGTGGACAAGTGCATATAATGGAGGGAAGCAAAGGGGAGGAAAAGAGATGGGAATTTCGTATCGCCGTCTGATGGATGTGCTCCGTTTCCTGCTGCTGTTCATTACGTGCACATTGCTTTCTTACGGAATCATTACGTTATTGTCCGAGAAGCTTCTGCCCACTGATCCTTATCAAGAGCCGCAAGGAAATGCGGTCAAAGTAGTAAAAATCGTGAATGCACCCGAGACGCAGGACTTGGATGGCTATTTGGCGCGATTACAGCTTTTTTATTTGACTGGTGAGTAATTCCACTTTTTTATCCTCATAAAAGGAGGAATTTCATCATTAATGTGGAATGGAATACGGGATACTTATCACCTGAAGGGGACAGCTTCATGGACAGTCTGATTGATCATTTTATCCATTTCCTTGCTGTGGAAAAAGGGCTTTCTCCTAACACGCTGGAGTCATACCAGCGAGACATGGTAGCTTATACCTCGTATTTGCAGGAGCAAGGCATCACGCAGATAGAGGCATCCACGCGAACACACATCATTGAGTACTTGCTCGTCCTTCGGGAAAAAGGACGTGCAACAGCTACACTTTCCCGGAATATGGCATCGATTCGGGCATTTTATCAGTTTCTCGTTCGAGATAAATACATAGACAAAGACCCTTCCATACATCTGGAAACACCCAAGATCGAGAAACGCTTGCCAAAAGTGTTGTCGATAGAGGAAGTGGAAAGGCTGTTGGAAAGTCCGCCTGTTCATCATCCTGCCGGGCTTCGAGACAAAGCAATGCTGGAGCTTTTGTACGCGACCGGTATACGTGTTTCTGAGTTGGTCAATTTGGACACGGCAGATGTGAATCTGGATATGGGATTTGTCAAATGTATGGGGAAGGGCTCCAAGGAGAGGATTATTCCTCTGGGCTCAGTTGCCATCCAAATGGTACAGCATTATTTGCAAGCAGGCCGTCCAAAGCTAGTGAAGGGTTCAGGGGATGCCGCACTTTTCTTGAATCATCTGGGCAACCAAATAACCCGCCAAGGCTTTTGGAAAATTATTAAGCGCTATGCCTTAAAAGCCAATATCCGGACCGAGATTACTCCGCATACTCTGCGCCATTCATTTGCCACTCATTTGCTGGAAAATGGAGCGGATTTGCGGTCCGTTCAGGAAATGCTTGGTCATGCAGACATTTCCACGACCCAAATTTACACGCATGTGACGCGGACACGGATCAAGGACATCTATGCGAAGACTCATCCGCGAGCTTAGAAGCGAACGCATCAAGGTCTACTGTGGCCTTCTGAGAATAAAAAGAGTACGATAGTGGTACAACATACTCCGCCCTGATGCGAGGCGGGGTAACCTTTTTTACATCAGGTCAGACGTCTGACGACTTGAGATAATTCCATTATTTTGAACTGGAGGCGTTATCATTGCGTTTTTCTCGAGTATTTCTGATCGTTTTGGATAGCGTGGGGATCGGTGAACAACCAGATGCTCCTAAATTTCGTGATGAGGGAGCAAATACGCTAGGGCATATCGCTGAACGCGTAGAACATTTTCACCTGCCAAATCTGGCGAAGCTAGGTCTTGGTAATATCGCACCTCTTCGCAATGTGCCAGCAGCTTCACAACCAACAGCTCACTACGGAAAAATGCAGGAAATCTCCATGGGTAAAGACACAACTACCGGACATTGGGAGATTATGGGCCTTCATGTATCTACGCCTTTTAATACGTACCCGGATGGTTTTCCAGCTGCGCTGATTAGTGAATTCGAAGAACGTATCGGGCGCAAGGTGCTTGGAAACAAGGTCGCTTCTGGTACAGACATTCTCGACGAGCTGGGCGCTGAGCATATGGAAACCGGTGCGATCATCGTCTATACATCTGCTGACAGTGTATTTCAGGTAGCAGCACACGAAGAAGTAGTACCGCTAGATGAGCTGTACCGCATTTGCGAAATTGCCCGTGAGCTGACTTTACGGGATGAATTTGCTGTAACTCGTGTCATCGCACGTCCATTTGTGGGAGAGCCAGGTCAGTTTGTGCGCACTTCCAATCGCCATGATTATTCAGTCAATCCTTTTGCACCGACAGTCATGAACGAACTGCAAAACGCAGGCTTGACGTCCATTGCCATCGGGAAAATCAGCGATATTTACGCAGAAGAAGGCATTACCAAGTCGATCCGTACGAAAGATAACATGGACGGAGTGGATCAGCTGCTCGGTACGATGAAAGAGTCCTTTACTGGGCTTAGCTTCGTAAACCTCGTTGATTTCGATGCCAAGTATGGTCATCGCCGTGATCCTCAGGGCTACGGACAAGCGTTGATGGAATTTGATGCACGAATTCCTGAGATACTGGCTGGCTTAACGGAGAATGATCTACTTGTAATTACCGCTGATCACGGAAATGACCCTGTTCATCACGGCAGCGATCATACGAGAGAGTACGTTCCTTTGCTTGCCTACCATAAAGGGATTGCAGCAGGGACCGATTTGGGTATTCGCGAGACGTTTGCCGATTTGGGTGCAACGATTGCGGATAATTTTGGAGTACCAGCACCTGCGATTGGGAAAAGCTTCCTCAATCGTGTATAAAGGTTAAATGTTTATAAACATTTATATAGAAGAAACAGAAATGAGGAGTGTATAATCATGGCAAATTTTCATGAGGCAGTAGCGTATATTCAACCAAAATTGACAGAAAAACCAACAATTGGCTTGGTCCTTGGATCAGGTCTAGGTGTATTGGCAGATGAAATCGAGAATCCGGTCATCATTCCTTACCATGAAATCCCTGGGTTTACTGTTTCCACTGTAGTAGGGCATAAGGGACAGCTGATCATCGGTAAGCTGCAAGGTAAGCAAGTCGTTGCGATGCAAGGCCGTTTTCACTTTTACGAAGGCCACGGTCTTGATGCGGTTGTCTTCCCGATTCGCGTAATGAAGCTCTTGGGAGTAGAAACCATGATCGTAACGAATGCAGCTGGTGGAATCAACGAAAGCTACAATCCGGGTGACCTGATGCTAATTTCTGATCACCTCAACCTGACATTCCGTAACCCATTGATCGGGGCAAACGATGACGAAATGGGTGCACGTTTTCCTGACATGTCCGAAGCATACTCCAAACAGCTGCGTCAGGTAGCAAAAGCTGTAGCAGCGGAGCAAGGAATCGAGCTTCGTGAGGGCGTATATGCTGGTTTGCTTGGTCCAAGCTACGAAACACCTGCAGAAATCCGTATGCTGCGCACACTGGGCGGAGACGCTGTTGGAATGTCTACTGTACCTGAGGTCATCGTGGCGCGCCACATGAGGGTAAATGTGCTCGGCATTTCTTGCATCAGCAACATGGCAGCTGGAATTCTGGAACAACCGTTGTCGCATGATGAAGTAATGGAGACAACCGAAAAAGTAAAAACACAGTTCCTGGCGCTGGTAAATGGCATCGTAGCCAAACTATAAAGGACAAAAGCGGAGGGGATTAAGGCATGCGCATGGTCGATATCATTGCCAAAAAAAGGGATGGCGGCGAGCTGTCTTCTGAAGAAATCCAATTTCTAGTAGATGGTTACACAGACGGCAGCATCCCGGATTATCAAATGTCCGCATGGGCGATGGCAGTTTTTTTTCGCGGAATGACTGCGCGAGAAACAGGTGACTTAACCATGGCGATGGCAGGGTCAGGCGAGCAGCTTGACCTGTCTTCTCTGCATGGCGTAAAGGTAGATAAGCACAGCACAGGTGGAGTAGGAGACAAAACGACACTCGTCGTTGCCCCTCTAGTCGCTGCTGCTGGTATTCCTGTGGCCAAAATGTCTGGGCGTGGCCTGGGATTCTCTGGCGGGACGATCGACAAGCTCGAATCGTTTGCAGGCTTTGAGGTAGAGCGTACACGCGAGCAATTTTTGCAGCAGGTACGTGATATTGGTGTGTCTGTTATCGGGCAATCAGGCAATTTGACACCAGCAGATAAAAAACTGTACGCACTTCGTGATGTAACGGCCACCGTCGAGGCGGTACCACTCATCGCGAGCTCCATTATGTCCAAAAAGATCGCAGCAGGTGCAGATGCGATCTTGCTTGACGTGAAAGTGGGCAAAGGCGCTTTTATGAAGAGCATTGAAGAAGCAGAGACATTGGCTCGGGCGATGGTAGCGATCGGCAGTCAGGTTGGAAGAAAAACAGTGGCAGTCATCAGCGACATGAATCAGCCGCTGGGCTTCGCTGTGGGCAACGCTCTGGAAGTGAAGGAAGCTGTGGAGACTCTGGCTGGACGTGGACCAAGTGATTTGACGGAGCTAGCTCTGTCGATCGGATCACGCATGCTTGTCCTAGGTGGCCTCGTTCAGAGTGTGGAGGAAGGTCGAAGCAAGCTTCAAGAGATCATGTCTACTGGCAAGGCCGTAGAAAAGCTGGCACAGATGATAGAGGCGCAGGGTGGCAACAAACAGGATGTCTATGACCTTGCCCGCTTACCTCAGGCGTCAATCATTCACACGATTACAGCGGAACAGGATGGCTTTATTGGGGAAATCGATGCGGAAGCGGTTGGTCATGCGTCGGTTGTATTAGGTGCGGGCAGATTGACCAAAGAGATGCCAATCGATCTGGCAGTAGGTCTGATTCTGCACAAAAAACGTGGTGACGAGGTCCATCAGGGCGATGCTCTGCTTTCGATCCATGCAAATGAGCAGCAATTATTACAAAATGCACTGCACGAGTTGCAGGATGCTATCAAGATTTCGACAAATTCTCCAGAAGAGCAACCACTCATTTACAAAATTATTGATTAATAGAGCGTGGTTTTTAGTTGATCAGTAAAGAAAAAAGGGGTGTTGCATAGCAAATGTGCATACCCCTTCCACGTTTAAAAATACAGTTTTCCGAGAAAAAATAGTTGATTAAATCAGCATTTTCATATTCAATAATAGTTATTAACTGCGTGGTTGATAATATCAAAAATATTTTATTGTTCGGATTGACTTTATAAAGTTTTATTATTCTACTTGTCAAATTTCGTTGACACCGCTATCATTTCGGATTACTTTTAATGTACAGACAATATCTATAAGATTTTTTCGAATTTCGTAAAAAAAGGATGGAGGTTCCCCAAAAATCGTATTTATGAAAAAGCTAGACCATGTTGACAAGCAGATTCTGCAAATCCTCCAGGAAGACGGTCGAATCCCGTATACAGAGATCGCACATCAACTTGGCGTGAGCGAGGGAACCATTCGATCTCGCATCACCCGCCTGTTACAAGATGGAGTCTTTCAATTCGTGATTCACCCTGACCCGGAGAAACTAGGCTTACATGTACAGGCAATCATCGGGTTAACCACAAAGCTGGGATTGCAGAAAAGTGTCGCAGCAGAGTTGAGCAAATTTTCTGCCGTGCGATTTGTGGGCGCTTTCAGCGGCAAGCACGACTTGATCATACAAGCGTGTTTCCATAGCAATGATGAGCTGATCACTTTCGTCAACGAACGACTCTCTCAAATTGAAGGGATTGCAGCAGCGGATGTTTCTCTGGAACTGAAGCAGTACAAAGATTCCTTCTCTTTCGTTCAGGATGACGAGGTGACCCTGCAGTGAAAGGGGTTGATGCCTTCCAGCCGAAGTCAAGATACTTCGCGTTATGTTCGTTTTTTTCGTCCTTTATTTTCTGAAAAAAGACAAAAAAGAAAACGTACTGGGGGTTATTGCGTTGAAAAAGAACATATTTGCATTGGTAAGCTCTATTGCTGTACTAGGAACGGCTCTGGCTGGTTGCGGCGGAGGCCAACAAGCAACAACACCGCCTGCTGAACAACCTGCTAATTCTCAACCAGCTGCACCATCGACTCCAGCAGCAGAGGCGAAGCCACAAGTGCTGAAAATGAACCTGCACTCCGAGCCGCCTACAGCTGACCCAGGAATCTCTGAGGATACGACTTCCGCAGCAATTATCCGCGCTACCTTTGACGGTCTCACCCGCATTGGAGCAGACGGAAAAGCTCATGAGTCCGCTGCTGAAAGCTACACCATTTCTGAAGACATGCTGACTTACACCTTCAAAATCAGAGATGCAAAATGGAGCAATGGTGATCCTGTTACAGCCAAAGACTTCGAATATGCATGGAAACGCGCGTTGGATCCGGTAACAGCTTCCAACTACGCATACCAGCTCTACTATGTGAAAAACGGGGAAAAAGCGAACAAAAAAGAAGTATCACTTGATGATGTTGGTGTGAAGGCACTCGACGGTAAGACACTGGAAGTCAAACTAGAGAATCCAACTCCGTTCTTCCTGGAGCTGACTGCATTCCCTACTTACTTCCCAGTTAACAAAAAAGTGATTGATGCCAATGCGAAGTGGGCAGGAGAAGCAAAAACCCACGTTGGTAACGGTCCTTTCAAAATGGAAACTTGGGAGCACAAGAGCAAGCTCGTGCTCGTGAAAAACGACAACTACTGGGATAAAGATACAGTTAAGCTAGATCGCATCGAATTCTCCATGGTAGAGGACGAAAACACCGAATTGTCCATGTTTGAAAACGGTGAATTGGATTGGGCTGGAGCTCCAATGAGCTCGCTGCCTACAGACGCTATTCCAGCGCTGAAGGATCAAGGCAAAATCACGACTCAGCCAATTGCAGGTACTTACTGGTACAAGTTCAACACAGAAAAGGCTCCGTTCAATAACGTGAAGATTCGCAAAGCGTTCGCTTATTCAATTGATCGTAAATCCCTGATTGATAATATTCTGCAAACGGGACAAATCCCTGCAACTGGTGCAGTACCACCATCCATGGTACTGAATCCAAATGGCTACTTCAAAGATAACGATTTAGAAGAAGCGAAAAAGCTCCTGGAAGAAGGCTTGAAAGAAGCGGGCTTAACTAAGCTACCTGCCATAACTTTGTCTTACAATACGTCTGAGGGTCACAAGAAAATTGCTGAGGCCATCCAAGACCAATGGAAGAAACATCTTGGTGTAGACGTAAAACTGGAAAACAAAGAATGGAAAGTATACCTAGAAGATATGCACAACGGTAACTTCCAGGTGGGACGCATGGGCTGGCTCGGCGATTTCAACGATCCAATCAACTTCCTGGAGCTGTATAAAGAAAAAATGGGCGGAAACAACGATACTCGTTGGGAAAATCCAAAATACAAAGAGCTCCTGAACCAATCCGCGCTTGAAGCTGATCCAGAGAAACGCAAGAAAATTCTGGCTGATGCAGAGCAAATCCTCATGGATGATATGCCAATCATGCCAATCTACTTCTACACCAACTCTTGGGTACAAAATCCAAAAGTTAAGGACATCGTAATTGGCGGTCTGGGTGACGTTGACTGGAAATGGGCTAAAATTGAGTAAGATTTTCTAAAAGGAATCGGGTCATGCAGTAGGGGGTATATGGCAAGCCCATATACCTTCTGCTTTGCAAACCCTTCCCATATATACCAGATGGCATGAAAGCCATCCAAGAGAAAATAGAGAGAGAAATTATCGCAAGAGATCATTAGGGTTATTTACACAGCCGATGTGTGCACTGTGTCGGTAACGTCCGCAGTGTAAACATGGGACGTGAAAGCATTCAAAATCTGTCAAGGGGGTAAGTTAGTTGATCCGTTATCTTGGTAAGCGCATCATCTTCATGCTCATCTCGCTTTTCTTGATCGTAACGGCCACCTTCTTCATTATGAAAGCAGTACCTGGTGGCCCATTTACTTCGGAGAAAAATGTTCCAGATGAGATCAAAGCGGCATTAGAGGCTAAGTACAAGCTTAACCTGCCGATGCACGAGCAATATTTCAACTATTTGAAGGGTGTCGCTACTTGGGACTTGGGTCCATCCTTTACGGAAAAATCCTCGACGGTCAATGAAATGATCAACCGTGGTTTTCCTGTCTCAGCTCACTTGGGAGCACAAGCATTATTGCTGGCCATTTTCGGTGGTATTATTCTTGGCGTGATTGCCGCATTAAAGCATAACAAGTGGCAAGACTTTTCAGCAATGATCCTGGCAGTTTTGGGTCTATCCGTTCCGAGCTTTATCTTGGCTTCCTTTTATCAGTACGTATTTGCAATCAACTGGGGACTGTTGCCAATTGCGAAATGGGAAGGGTTTTCATATACCATTCTCCCATCCTTGGCGCTCGCAGCTTCTCCGATGGCGTTTATCGCTCGCTTGACTCGTTCCAACATGATCGAGGTACTCGGCCAAGATTATATTAAAACGGCGAAAGCCAAAGGCTTGCATAGCTTCGCCATTACTGTCAGACACGCAATTCGCAATGCGCTCTTGCCTGTTATTACCTACTTGGGTCCATTGATCGCAGGTATCCTCACTGGTGCGTTTGTTATTGAGCGTATCTTCGGTGTACCTGGTCTGGGACGTGAATTCGTTCTTTCCATTACAAACCGTGACTACACCGTTATCATGGGAACGACCGTATTCTATTCCATCATCTTGGTAGTGATGATTCTGATCGTAGACATCGCGTATACCTTGGTAGACCCGCGTATCAAGTTGTCGGACTCAGGAAAGGAGTAATGAGACATGCAGCAATTGACTAAAGAGCATTTCGAGCCGATTTCGGTTGACCTCCGTCAAGCAGAAGCAATCAAGCGTCCTAGTCTCTCTTTCTGGTCAGACGTATGGCGTCGATTGAAAATGAATAAAGTAGCAATGGCTTCTATGATTTTTATCGTAGCGTTGCTTGTTTGTGCGATTGTAATACCTCTGGTTACACATAACGATTATTTTACAACAGATCTGGCTGGCAAGAACAAAAAGCCATCTGCTGAACACTGGTTTGGTACAGACGATTTGGGACGCGATGTGTTCGTGCGTATTTGGTACGGAGCACGCATTTCCCTTGAGGTAGGTTTGGCTGCAGCATTTATCGACCTCATTATCGGTGTGATTTGGGGCGGTATCGCCGGTTTCTATGGTGGCAGAGTCGATGAAGTAATGATGCGTATCGCTGATATCTTGTTCGCAATTCCTTACCTGCTTGTTGTCATTTTGCTCATGGTTGTGTTAGAACCGGGGGTCGGGACGATTATTATCGCCTTAACGATAACCGGATGGATTGGGATGGCCCGGATCGTACGTGGTCAGATGCTACAGCTGAAGAATCAGGAATTCGTCTTAGCAGCACGCTCACTTGGTGCAGACAGTAACCGTCTGATCTTCAAACACTTGATTCCAAATGCTTTGGGTCCGATTATCGTAACACTTAGCTTGACTGTTCCGTCTGCGATCTTTGCAGAATCCTTCCTTTCCTTTATTGGTTTGGGAGTAGCGGCTCCGATTGCATCGTGGGGAACGATGTCAAATGAAGGCTTGCCTGCCATGAAGTATTATCCGTGGCGCTTGATGTTCCCGGCGGTCTTCATTTCCGTAACCATTTTGGCATTCAACTTGTTTGGTGACGGTCTGCGAGATGCAGTAGACCCACGCCTGCGTAAATAATTTAGGAGGGATCATCGTTATGGAACGCATTCTAGACGTAAAAGACCTGCATGTATCCTTCCATACGTATGCAGGGGAAGTAAAAGCAGTACGTGGCGTTAATTTTCACGTGAACCGTGGAGAAGCAGTAGCAATCGTAGGGGAGTCCGGTTGCGGTAAATCCGTAACCGCTCAAACCTTGATGAAGCTGATTCCATTGCCACCAGGAGATATTAAAAAGGGTGAAATTCTCTTCAATGGAGATAATCTCGTCCATAAGACAAATAAACAAATGGAAGCGATTCGCGGTAAAGAGATCGGGATGATCTTCCAGGATCCAATGACTTCTCTGAACCCAACCATGACGATTGGGAATCAGATTACAGAGGGATTAATTAAGCACCAAAACATGTCTCGCTCTGCTGCACGTGATCGTGCAATCGAGCTGCTTGCGATGGTTGGTATCCCTCAGCCGGAAAAACGTGTGGAGCAATATCCACACGAGTTCTCCGGTGGTATGCGTCAGCGTGCGATGATTGCCATCGCGCTGTCCTGTTCGCCCAAGCTGTTGATTGCAGATGAGCCAACAACGGCTTTGGATGTAACCATTCAGGCTCAAATTTTGGATTTGATGAAAGACCTGCAAAAGAAAACAGGTACTTCCATTATCCTGATTACGCATGACTTGGGTGTAGTTGCTGAGATGTGCGACCGCGTTATCGTTATGTACGCTGGTAAAGTGATTGAAACTGGAACAGTAGACGACATTTTCTACAATCCTCAACATCCTTATACCAAAGGATTGTTGCGCTCTGTCCCACGTCTCGACCTGAATCGTGATGAGCCACTGACTCCTATTTTCGGTACGCCACCGGATCTTCTGCGTCCACCAGTTGGCTGTGGATTTACGGCGCGCTGTGAATCAGCGATGCGTGTATGTCAGGAGATTGATCCTGAGCTGAACGAAGTCAGCACGTCCCAACGAGCAGCTTGCTGGCTGCAGCATCCGCTTGCTCAGAACCGCGCAGGATCGTAGGAGGAGGGGTACACAATGGATAACCGTGATACATTGATTGAAGTCCGCAACCTTAAAAAGTTCTTTTCCATTGGCGACAATACTCTGAAAGCTGTGAATGATATCTCGTTTGAAATTAAACGAGGAGAAACATTGGGAGTTGTAGGAGAGTCCGGCTGTGGGAAATCCACTGCCGGTCGCACGCTTCTTCGTCTGTACGACGCTACTGGCGGGGACGTCTTGTTTGAAGGAAAGAGCATCATGAATTTGAACAACCATGAAATGAAGGCTATGCGCCGCAACATGCAAATGATATTCCAAGACCCGTACGCGTCCTTGAATCCGCGTATGACAGTCGGCGATATCATTGGCGAGGCCTTGGACATTCATGGCTTGGCGTCTGGTCAAAAGCGCAAGGAGCGCATCCAGGAGCTGCTTTCCTTGGTTAGCTTGAATCCTGAGCATATGAACCGTTTTCCGCATGAATTCTCCGGCGGTCAGCGCCAGCGGATCGGGATCGCTCGTGCTTTGGCAGTAGAGCCTAAATTCATTGTTTGTGACGAGCCAATCTCTGCTTTGGACGTTTCTGTTCAGGCACAGGTTGTTAACCTTCTTGAGCAATTGCAAGAAAAAATGGGCCTGACCTACATGTTCATTGCCCATGACTTGTCCATGGTAAAATATATTTCTGACCGTGTTGCTGTTATGTATCTGGGCAAAATGGTAGAGCTGGCTGAAAGCGATGCCCTGTACGAGAAGCCGTTGCATCCGTACACGCAAGCCCTGCTGTCAGCGATTCCGATTCCAGATCCAGAGGTTGAACGCAATCGTGAGCGTATTGTCCTCCAAGGCGATGTACCAAGCCCTATGAATCCGCCAAGCGGTTGCCATTTCCGTACACGCTGCCCGAAAGCAATGCCAGAATGCGCAGCTTCGGTGCCTGTGTGGAAAGAAATAGAGCCTGGTCACTTTGCAGCATGCCATTTGTATAACTAATCTTCAGACAAGCGGGTTCCCAGGCTATGCGTGGCCAGGAACTCGCTTTTTTTAACGAATAGGAATTTATAAGCGAGCCGCTTATGAATTCTGGAGCGCATAGAAACCTTCCGGTAAAACGCGGTCGCTCTTCCTTGGGAAACCATCGATAGAGGTTTTCTTACCCTAAAACACGATAGCGGTTTCATGACACTCAACAAGAATTTTTTGTAAAAAAAGGTTTGCAGATAGTGGAAAAAGGGTAGAGAATGAAAGATAGCTGTTTCCTTTTGTTTTTTATACGAACCCAGTTCGTATAAAAATTTTCAGGATACTGGCATACATACAGCTGTGGCTTTGGTTTGCATGGCGGGCAGGGCAAAGTTGAGACTACTACATGCTTGCATTGGTAAAATTATAGTGGAAAAACAATAAGGAGGCAGGCAACATGAGTAAATTTTTGTCGCCGCGATGGAAAGTGAAAGGGATGGCATCATCATTTTTTTCACAAATGAAATCCTTGAGTCAATTTTCGTCTAAGCAGATGAAGGGTTCACTCGCAACAAAAATGATCGTCTTTGGTTTGATTCTCGTACTTATCATTATTGGTTCTCTGCAATACATATCTATTTCTTTTTCCAAGTCCACGCTTTTTAGTATTACGTCCAAACAAGCGAAAATGTTGGCCGAACAGCACGCAGAAAATATGGAGGATTGGTTGGAAGATATCGTTGGGTCTGCTGAGTCTGCTGCTTCCAAGCGGGTAATGATGACGGAATTAGAGCCATTAATTATGGAGCAATTCAGCTTGATGCGTCAGGCCCATCGTGAAATATCGAAAATCTACCTGATTGATTCCAATACCGGGAAATCCTTGTACTCGCTTACCGGGAAAAATGAAATCGATTTCAAGCAAAAGCAATATTTCCAACAGGCGATCAGCTCAGGGGGAACTGTCGTTTCCGATGAAGAAGTCGTTAAAGGGATTAACAAAAGTTTTCTTTATATTGCGACACCGGTAGGAGAAAAGAATAAAGACACAAGCCGTATTTTCGTAGTAGGCTTTACGATTGACCAGATGATTCAAAAGATACCTGAGATTCCGTTCATGCAAAATGGCTACGCGTTTATCGTTCGTCCGGACGGGTTGGTTGTCGCCCATAAAAATCCGGAGAATAACAACAACCTGTCACTTGCTGAGCAGCCAGAGTATGCAGAGATGCTAGAATTGATGCAAAAAGAATCGAGTGAAAGCTTGATCTACGAAGACCATGGGATCGACGCTTTCGCTGCATTCGCGCCGATCTCGATGCTGAAGTGGGACGTAGTGCTCACATCAGGAGTTGACGAAGTATATGGTGAAGTTAATGAAATGTGGATCTACTTCGTTCTGTTCAGCTTGCCGATTATCGCTATCTCAGTCTGGTTGATTTGGTGGTTTGCGAAGAGGATTCGCGTTTCCCTGTTTGCGATTGCTAGGGATATGGACCGAATCGGTGCTGGGCACTTTGACGTAAATGTAAAAGTAAATGGCAATGATGAGCTGGCGATGGTAGGACGTAAGATGAACGAGATGGCCGCAGAATTGCGCAAGCTTATTGCTTTGGTCCAGGGACAAGCTACCCAGCTTAATGTAGCGACAGATGAGCTGACACAGATCGCCCAAGACAACAGAGGTGCAATCAGCTTAATTACAGATAATATTTCGACGATCGCCCAGCGTGTTTCAACCCAAACAAACGAGGTACAAGCAACAGCCAATACTGTTTCCGAGATTTCTCAAGGCGTAGAGCAAGTCGCAATCGCTGCTGAATCTACCTCGATTGCAACAACACGTACATTCGAGCGTGCCCAGGGCGGCTTGCAGCTGGTTGAAAATGTTATCGGTACGGTACGAAGAGCTACAAATGAAGTGGAACGTACAGCGCTGCAAATGCATAGTCTTAGGGAGCGTGCCCGTCAAATTACGAGCATCGTAGAAATGATCTCAAGCATCGCTTCTCAAACAAACCTGTTGGCACTGAATGCAGCGATTGAAGCAGCTCGTGCAGGCGATGCAGGTCGTGGCTTCTCTGTCGTTGCAAGTGAAGTTCGCAAGCTGGCGGAAGAGAGCAGCTCCTTCTCAGAGCGTATTGCGTCTATCGCCCATTCTATTAACGATGAAGCTATGGATATGAGCAAAAACATGGACGAAATCGTGACCATGGTGGGTGGCGGCCTGCAGTCTGTAGAATCCGTTGGGACTGCTTTCCAAAATATCGTGGCAGAGATTCAAGCAGCAGCAGAGCAAAGCGAATCCATGACTGCTACCTCTGAAGAAATGGCAGCTGGCAACCAAGTCGTTACCGATTCGATGCGCAGGCTGGCATATATGTCAGACGAAATCAGTGATTCCATTACAGGTGTTGTTGAAACCGTCGATGAGCAGCTGAACTCCATTGCTCGCATTAATGAAAACGTAGAACAACTGAAAAACATGGCTGACGATCTCACACAAAATGTTAGTCGTTTTGTCATCTAATAAAGAGTCCCTTCTGACGAGGCAGAAGGGATTTTTGTTGTGAATATTTTCCTCTGTGGTTGGTGAGAATAAAACCATGAATGGAGGGAAGAGACTGCTATGAAACGGAATGGATACATCGCTCTATGCTTCATCATGCTTTTCACCATCTTTTCTCCACTAGCTGTCGCAGCAGAAAAGGCTGGACCGCAAACTGGCGAAATGAATTTTGCCCCCAATGCGAAAGCGGCCATGATGATAGAGGCGGACACGGGTACGGTGTTGTATGAAAAGAACGCGAACGAAAAAATGCCACCCGCAAGCATTACCAAGGTAATGACGATGCTCTTGATTATGGAAGCAGTAGAACGTGGTGAGCTAAAGCTCACGGATAAGGTTCGGACGAGTGAACGGGCAGCATCAATGGGAGGCTCCCAAATTTTCTTGCAGCCTGGTGAAGAAATGGCTGTAGAAGATATGATCAAAGGGATCGCCATTGCTTCAGGAAATGATGCCTCTGTAGCTATGGCAGAGCATCTAAGCGGAACAGAAGAAAGCTTTGTCGCCAAAATGAATGAGCGAGCGCAGCAACTCGGGATGAAAAATACCCATTTTGTCAATTCGAATGGCCTGCCAGCTCCTAATCATTATTCGTCAGCAGCTGATATTGCTATTATGTCCAGAGAGCTATTGAAGCACGAAGGAATTACGAAATTTACGGGAACGTATCAGGACTATTTGCGCAAGGACTCGTCAAACCCGTTCTGGTTGGTCAATACAAATCGTCTCGTGAGGTTTTATGAAGGCGTGGACGGTCTCAAGACAGGCTACACAGGGGAAGCCAAATACTGCTTAACAGCAACCGCCAAACGCAATAACATGCGGATTATCGCTGTCGTCATGGGTGTGCCTGATGTGAAGACACGCAACAATGAGGTTTCGACGATGTTCAACTATGCGTTTACCCATTATCAAGTGATGCCAATGTACAAAAAAGGGGAAACCGTAGAGCAGCTCACCGTCGACAAGGGCAAAACGCCGCAAATAAATGTGGTCACCCCGCACGCGGTCAGCCTTCTTATGAAAAGAGGAGAGTCAGCGGATTCATTCAGTAAGGAAGTAGTGATCAAACAGACGGTCAATGCTCCTGTTGGCAGGGATCAGGTAGTGGGACACATTTTCATCCGCACCAAGGATGGAAAAGAAGTGAACAGAATCGATCTATATCCCGAACAAACGATTGAAAAAGCAGGCATGTGGGAGATTCTCAAGCGGACCACCAAGAATGTTTTAATCAGCTACTAGCGGACATCATGAGCGCGAAAAGAATCGAGTTGCCTCGAATAAGCAGATGTGGCTACTCGATTTTTTTGTTCTTTTGTCGACTGGCAGGAATTGGTTAATCGAAAGAAGAAAGAGACAGCTAATACGGGAGAAGGAGTGAGTCAGCCATGAGTTTGCGCATTGCGATGGAGACCCGGCAGGATGTGCTGGTAATCCGCTTGCAAGGAGAGCTGGATCATCATACGGCAGAAGAGCTGCGAAGCAAGGTAGATGATATTTTACGAACCCCCCAGATCCGTCATATCGTATTGAGTCTGGCGGATTTGGCTTTCATGGACAGCTCCGGAATCGGTGTCATTTTGGGCAGGTTTAAGCAAATCTCTGCTCGTTCCGGTGAAATGTATGTTTGCTCGATTAATCCAACCATCTATCGCATTTTTGAGATGTCAGGATTGTTTAAGGTAATCAAATTCCGTGAAAACGAAGCAGACGCATTGCTTGTTCTGGGGGTGGCGTAAAAATGACAGTACAGCGTAATTTCATGTCCGTATCGTTTGCTGCATTGAGCCAAAATGAAGCATTTGCCCGTGTGGCAGTGGCTTCGTTCATCTCTCATCTGGATATTACGATGGATGAGCTCGAAGAAATGAAAACCGTTATTTCCGAGGCGGTTACAAACGCTATTATTCACGGATATGACGAGAATCCCGAGGGTGTGGTACATATATCTGTGCGCATTGATGAGGGAACGGTGGAGGTTGTCGTGGAAGACAATGGAAAAGGAATTGAGGATGTAGAGCAGGCTATGCAGCCACTCTACACTACCAAACCGGAACTGGAACGCTCTGGAATGGGCTTCACCATTATGGAGAATTTCATGGATTCTTTGGAAGTGGCGACTGCGATTGGAAAAGGTACAACCGTGCGCCTGACCAAACGCCTGTCGTTTGCCAAAGCCTTACAAAATTAGGGGTAGTGCCAATGGGTGCCGATATCAAAAACGCGAGTCAACCATTTCTGACCAATGACCAAGTGAAGGAACTGATCGCCAAGAGCCAGGCCGGAGACGCCCATGCCCGCGAACTTCTAGTGAACAGCAACATTAGGCTGGTCTGGTCTGTCGTACAGCGTTTTATCAACCGTGGATATGAAGCGGATGATTTGTTTCAAATCGGTTGTATCGGCTTGCTAAAAGCTGTAGATAAGTTTGATCTATCCTACGATGTACGGTTCTCCACTTATGCGGTTCCGATGATTATTGGAGAAATCCAACGCTTTTTACGTGATGACGGAACGGTAAAAGTAAGCCGCTCTCTCAAGGAAACAGCAAACAAGGTGCGAAGAACAAAGGACGAGCTGTACAAGCAATTCGGGCGTGCTCCGACGATTGCTGAAGTAGCTGAAGCCGTAGGGATTACACCGGAGGAAGTCGTTTTTGCACAGGAAGCGAATCGAGCACCTTCCTCCATCCACGAAACAGTCTTTGAAAATGATGGGGATCCTATTACGCTCATTGATCAAATCGCAGATGAAGGTGTAAACAAATGGTTTGAAAAGATAGCCCTGAAAGATGCAATCAGTCGTCTGAGCGAGCGAGAGCAGCTGATCGTGTACTTGCGTTACTATAAGGATCAGACCCAGTCCGAAGTAGCAGAGAGGCTGGGCATATCCCAAGTCCAGGTCTCCCGTTTGGAAAAGCGAATTCTGCAAACGATCAAGGAGCAAATTGAAAACTAGCCTACTTCTTAAGGGCAGTTCAGGAAACACCAGAGCGCTATGGCTTTGGTGTTTTTTGCATGGCTTTTAGGAGGTGGCACATACTAGCGGGGAAAACGCACAAAAAAGGGAAAGGAGGGAGCTTTCATGAAGGAAGCGTTATTTCTGCGCCTGCGAAAACGTTTGGCAGTAAAACCCGGGGCGTTGATCACGCTGGGAGATATTTGCCAAATTTACTGGGATGGCGAACGTGAAGAGGCGATTAAGCGAATGCCGATTTATCGCGTGGAACCAAAGGACGGTAATTTAATCATCATCGATATTATGCAAGTGATTCAGAGGCTGCGTCAGGTTTATCCAGAGGCAGAATTAGATATTCAAGGCTCCCCGCAAATTATTGTAGAGGTGCAAAATCCACGGAAAAAAGCAAATCCGGTTCTCGTTGCGATCGTGTGGCTCGTGTTATTTATCGGGTCGGGGCTTGCCATTATGAACTTTCACACCGACGTGAGTATGACTCAGGTCCACGAACGTATTTTTTATCTCATCACCGGTCAAAAAAGTCAGGAGCCGCTCTGGTTGCAAATCCCGTACTCGATTGGGATTGGACTAGGAATGATTTTGTTTTTTAACCATATATTCAAGAAAAAAATTAACGAAGAACCTAGCCCACTGGAAGTCGAGTTGTTCATGTACCAGCAAAATCTCGATCAGTATTATTTGCAAAACGAAAACAAGGAAAATCAGCGAACCAAAACATGAGCCTTGGTGCATGCTTGCTCATGGTACTGATAGGGCTAGGTGGAGGACTGGCGGTGGGAAGCGGCTTTGTGGCCTTCATTACCGTACTCGATATCATTCCTCGCCTCACTCAACTCACGAATGCACACCGGTATATTCGCGGTTTTGAATGGGCGCTGGTGAGCGGGGTTCTCGTTTTTACGTTCATTGATTTTTTTGATTGGGGAATGCAATTGCCAGTGCTCGTAACAGCCATTTATGGGCTGATTGCAGGGATTTTTGTTGGAACACTTGCAGCAGGCTTAACAGAGGTCTTAAACGTTTTTCCGATACTCGCCAAGCGTCTTTCGATGGATGGGAATTTGCTCTTCTTGTTAATGGCAGTTGTGTTTGGCAAAGTAACGGGTTCGCTCCTGCAATGGCTGCTCCATTTGTAAACTGGTAAATACCACTATTCATAGGTATCTTTTGAAATAGGAAAGATATAGGTATGGTTTTTCCTGAAAGCGCGCGTATTTTAGCAAAAGAAGGAGTGAAAGGGCATGGCGACCAAAACGAAATCAAAACCCATTGGGGCATCCATGCAAATGACGAAGCAGCTGTATCAACAGCAAGCTGCCAAATTCCAACCGAAGCGAAATGTCCTGCTTAATTCTCTTCGTGCGTTTTGGGTGGGAGGAACAATTTGCCTGTTGGGACAAGCCTTGCAAAATATGTACATTTACTTCTTTGGATTTACCGAGAAAACAGCGAGTAATCCAACAGTAGCCACTCTCATTTTTATTGCGGTTTTATTAACTGGGCTCGGTGTGTACGACAATATTGGCCAGTATGCAGGAGCAGGCTCAGCCGTGCCGGTGACAGGCTTTGCGAACTCCATTGCATCTGCTGCCATCGAGCATCGAAGTGAAGGTCTGGTCCTCGGTGTAGGGGGGAACATGTTCAAGCTGGCTGGCTCTGTCATCGTCTTTGGGGTGGTAGCTGCTTTCATCGCAGGCATCTTGAAAAGCGTAATGAACATGATCTTTTGAGGAGGGGTGTCAGTGGCAAGCCAAAAACAGGTGTCTCGAATCAACCGGCAAACGTGGCATTTTACTGAAGACGTAAGATTGCAAGCGTCGGCTGTGGCCGTTGGTCCGAAAGAAGGGGAGGGACCTCTGGCAGCCTATTTTGACAAGATTCATGACGATATGTATGCGGGACAACAGACCTGGGAAGACGCTGAACGCCAATTGATGGAGGATGCCATCACAGCATTGCTTCAAAAAGCAGGAATCACTGGTAAGGATGTAGATGTCATTCTGGCTGGGGATCTTTTAAATCAAAATATCACGACCAATTTTACGGCTGTAAAGCTAGAGATTCCTTTGCTCGGCATGTATGGTGCTTGCTCGACCTCTATGCTTACACTTGCTAATGCGGCCGCTTTGGTCAATGCAGGTTATGCGAACACAGCAATCGCGGCCTGTAGCAGTCATAACGCGACAGCGGAAAGGCAGTATCGCTATCCGACCGAGTACGGGGGACAAAAACCACCCTCGGCTCAGTGGACCGTTACGGGAGCAGGGGCAGGTCTGGTTGGTATTGGAGGGAAGGGTCCGCGGATCACTTATGCGACGATGGGGAAGGTAGTGGACATGGGAATTAAGGACCCGTTTGATATGGGATCAGCGATGGCACCTGCGGCTGTCGCTACCTTTTTGACTCATTTTCAAGATACGGGACGTACACCTGACTCCTACGATTTAATCGTGACTGGAGATTTGGCTTCGGTAGGCTATCCGATTACAAAAGAGCTGTTGCTGCAAGAGGGATACGATATGGATCAGGTTTACAATGACTGCGGTCTCATGGTTTACACTCCTGATCAAGAAGTTTTCGCTGGAGGAAGTGGATGTGCAAGCAGTGCTGTGGTTACCTACGGATATATTTTAGACCAGCTAAATCGGGGCTTGCTAAAAAAGGTTCTGATTTGTGCCACTGGTGCCCTGCTTAGTCCTGTAAGCTACCAGCAGGGTAATTCAATCCCGTGTATCGCTCATGCAGTTGCATTGGAAGGGGGCATATGATGGAGTACGTAATTGCGTTTATCGTTGGTGGGCTGATTTGTGTCATCGGACAATTGCTTCTCGACGTGGGAAAACTGACACCTGCACATGTGATGAGTACGCTTGTGGTGGCCGGTGTTGTGCTGGATTTTCTGGGTGTGTATGACAAATTCATCGACTTTGCGGGGGCTGGAGCTACCGTACCGATCACGAGCTTTGGTCATTCCCTGTATCATGGTGCGATAGGTGAGGCCGAGCAGCATGGCTTGATCGGTGTCGCCACCGGAATTTTCGAGGTCACAAGTGCCGGGATATCCGCTGCGATTGCCTTTGGATTTTTTGCTTCCCTTATATTCAAGCCAAAAGGGTAGCCGCTATGATGCTGGGTGAAGGCGGTGGAGGCGACATGGAGGGAGAACGAAGAAGAGTCATCCTCGTAACGGATGGTGATCATGTCGCACAAAAAGTGCTGGAAATGATAGCAAGAGAGATCGGTGGCCGATGCATTTCCTTATCTGCCGGGAATCCGACACCTCTGCGAGGACATCAGATGGTCGAACTCATTAAAATGGCTGCCTACGATCCTGTGATTGTCATGTTTGACGATAATGGTGATTTCGGAAAGGGGCGGGGAGAGAAGGCCATCGAGTATGTGGTCAAGCACCCGGATATCGAGGTAATCGGAGCGATTGCAGTTGCCTCTAATACACGATGTGTGCAAGGAGCGCGGGTAGCTTATTCCGTCAATAATGAAGGGCAGGTTGTGACAGAAGCTGTAGACAAAGACGGAAATGCCAGTCTAGAGCTTGAGAACCGTATATACGGCGATACGGTCGATATTCTGAATGCCCTTCACGTTCCTAATCTCATCGGTATCGGTGATATCGGCAAGATGCTTGGAAAGGACAGCTTGCAAAAAGGCAGTCCAATCACGAAAAAAGCAGTGCAATGGATACTGGAAAGGAGCGACCCGAATGACACAGGTAACAGAAAAACGGCGCCCCATCTCGGACCAAATTGAAGAAAATAAAGCATACTTAAATGACAGGCTAGGCATTGGTTCTAGCTTTGACATGGGCGTGCATGAGTTTTTCGTTGGGAGAACACGACTTCTTTTGTATTACATAAACGGATTTGCAGACAGTAACATCGTTACACAAATTATGCGGGATCTGAATGATTTGCGGGAACGAGACATTCAGGATCATTTATTCGATCAACTGTTTTTTAAATACATCCCGTATTTTCAGCTCGCGAAGATTTCGACCACTGATGAATTCATGGACAAGCTGTTGGTCGGACAAGTAGGATTAATTCTTGATCGATATGATACGGCCATCATGGTGGATGCAAAGGTTTATCCGACGCGTTCGCCTATGGAGCCGGACACGGAGAGAATTGTTCGAGGAGCACATGACGGATTTACCGAGACATTGGTAATGAACACTGTCTTGACTCGTAGACGTCTACGAGATGAGCGCCTTCGCTTTGAAATTATGCAAATTGGAGAACGGACAAAAACAGATGTGGCGGTTGCGTATTTGCAGGATGTAGCAAACCAGGAACTCGTCGATACGTTAAAGGAAAGACTGCAAAACATCCAGATTGACGGTATTCCGATGGCGGAAAAAACTGTAGAGGAATTTATCATAGGAAAGACGTTCAACCCGTTTCCGATGGTGCGTTACACAGAAAGACCGGATGTTGCTGCGGTGCATTTGCTGGAAGGACATGTATTGATTTATGTAGACACATCCCCTAGCGTCATGATTACGCCTGCTACTTATTTTCATCATGTTCAGCACGCAGAAGAGTACAGGCAAACGCCGGTGGTGGGTGCATACTTGCGCTGGGTACGCTTCTTCGGTATTTTTGCTTCTGTATTCGTTTTGCCCATATGGCTTCTGTTGGTCATGCACCCTTCGATGATTCCCGACGCGCTTCATTTTCTCGGAATGAAGCAAAAGGGTAGTATCCCATTATTGGCGCAATTTTTGATGGCGGAAATTGGACTTGATTTGATGAGAATGGCTGCGATCCATACACCGACACCTTTGTCCGTTGCGATGGGCTTATTGGCGGCAATATTGGTTGGTGACGTTGCGATTAAAGTCGGCTTGTTTGCCCCCGAAGTAATTTTGTATTTGGCTGTTGCGGCGATCGGGATGTTTGCAACACCGAGCTATGAATTGAGCCTGGCCAATCGGCTCATCCGTATCTTTTTAATCTTGATGGTCGGATTCTTCTCGACGCCAGGTCTGATGATCGGTTTCCTCGTTGTTTTGGTCGGACTTGCTGCCACTCGTTCCCTCAACACACCCTATCTGTGGCCGTTCATTCCTTTCAATTACAAAGCAATGAAAGATATCATTGTGCGAATTGCGGTGCCGCGAAAAAACAATCGACCAAGCATTGTTCGCTCGCAAAATACGTCCCGTCAATAATATTCTGAAAATGACTACGGGCACCCATTGTCAAATAAACTATCGTGTAGTAAATTGGATGGGGAAGCCTTACTACGCTCGTTACGTTCGGCAACTGACACCTCGAGGTCGGTTGCCTTTCTTTTAACAGGATGGATGGTTTCGCCTCGTTTACGAGGACGGCAGCATGGTTGAAACCCTCCTGATTGGATGATTAAGTGCCTTGGCGACGGCTGGGGGCTTTAATATGGTAAAGCCTTCTAGTAAAAGGCGGCACTTTTCGTGAGCAGGCCACGATTAAGGTGGATAGGAAAGAGGCAGTAGTGATTCGGTGTCAGAGACTGGGGAGGAACGAAATATGTTTTTACACGGGACAAGTCGAGTGAATGAACGAGGAATTTTGGAAATTGGGGGCTGCGAAACAACTGAACTGGCAGCAACCTACGGTACACCACTTTACGTATACGATGAAGCCTTGATTCGCAGTAAATGCCGACAGTTTATTGACGCGTTTTCCCAAACGGGCTTTTCCTTTCAAGTAGCTTATGCGAGTAAAGCGTTCTGTACGATGGCGATGTGCAAGCTGGTAGAAGAAGAGGGACTTTCGCTTGACGTTGTGTCTGGCGGCGAGCTGTATACAGCATTGCAAGCAGGATTTCCGGTAGGTCGCATCCACTTTCATGGCAACAACAAATCGTTGGATGAAATTGTGATGGCGCTGGATGCCAAAATCGGTTGCTTTGTAGTCGACAACTTTTATGAGCTCCATTTGTTAGATCAGCTGGCACAGGAGCGCGGCGAAAAGATTTCCGTTTTGCTACGTGTGACACCAGGTGTAGAGGCTCATACTCATGAATACATTTCTACTGGGCAAATTGACTCCAAGTTTGGATTTGACGTACAGAATGGTCAGGCGCTAGAGGCAATCAAATTTTCGCATGAAAGCAATCATCTTCATTTATTGGGTGTGCACAGCCACATCGGGTCGCAAATTTTTGAAACAGAAGGCTTCCTGGTTGCAGTAAAACGGTTGACAGAATTACTGGGAGAGGCAAAGGACCAACACGGCTTTTTGCCAGAAGTACTCAATGTTGGCGGCGGCTTCGGTATCCGCTATGTAGAGGGCGATACACCTCAGCCAGCTCATACTTATATTAAAGCGATCACGGATCTGGTGCGTGGAGAACTGGAAGCTCGCCAAATTCCGTTGCCCGAGCTGTGGATTGAGCCAGGCCGCAGTATTGTCGGTGATTCTGGAACGACGCTTTATCGTATCGGTTCACAAAAAGAAATCCCAAATGTACGCAAATACGTAGCAGTCGACGGGGGCATGACGGATAATCTTCGTCCGGCACTCTATCAGGCAGAATACGAAGCAGCCGTTGCCAATAAAATGAATCAACCATCTACTGAGGTTGTTTCGATCGCTGGAAAATGCTGTGAGTCTGGTGACATGCTGATTTGGGACGTCAAGCTTCCTCCGGCTGAAGCTGGTGATATTTTGGCGGTCCCAAGTACGGGTGCCTATGGTTATTCGATGTCAAACAATTACAACCGCATTGCTCGTCCTGCTGTTGTTTTTGTAAAAGACGGAGAAGCAGATCTAATCGTTAAACGTGAGACGTATGCTGATGTCGTAGGACATGATCTTCTCCCGAAACGCGCGCAGCTTCAGCGCTAACTTTTAACGTTTCAAAGCCTTCCTGCTGATACAGGAGGGCTTTTTTGCAAGCATGGGATTCTTACAATCTTCATAATCCATTCACCGAAACTTAAGACTTCTTTGCAATAATGGGGGTGGCGAGGAGGATAGATTCAGCATGTTGTCGACGCTCATCAAACGGTTTCGTCGCTTTCCCTTTTTTTCACTGGACAAACGGGCCTGGCTGAAAAATGTCATAGGCCTGGAGGTAGACAAGGGACGCAGCGTAGTGATGTTTTATGTGGATATTGTTAAACTAACTGATGTTGAGTACCGTTATGGTGATAGTAGTGCCAAGCGTGTTCTGCATATTTTTGAACGAATTTTACCGGTTGTATCTCGTCAAGTTTTTGAGATAAAAGGTAATATTCTCGCCATTCAAAAGCTATGGGGCGACGATTTTGCTATTTATGTCTCCTTTGGGGCCAATGCGAGCGAAGAAGATTGCAGAATGCTCTCCATTCATTTTCAGGAGGTTGCGGAAAGGCAACTGAATCGACACGTCAGTTTTGTCAACAGAGAGGACCTGCGCGTTCATATCGGATATGCCTGGTTGCCTGGTCAGGACGTCGTGAAGGAAATGTATACTTCAGTGAAGCATGCCGTGCACATGGCGAAATATGGCATCACATCAGAAAAATATACGCATGTCACGCAATTTCATAAATTACTAGCAGAAGAGAACGTCCAGATGCATTTTATGCCGATTATTCATTTGCCAGATGGCGCAGCGCTTGGATGGGAGGCGTTGGCACGTGGACCGCATGACACTCCCTTCGCCACTCCCTCTACTTTATTTACCTACGCAGAAGAAACGGACACTGTTTTTCGTTTGGAGCATATTTGCCGCAAAAGAGCATTGGAACAATTGCGCTACCTAAACCCACAAGAAAAGCTGTTCATCAATCTCGATCCGAGAGCTATTGATGATCCATTTCTCCTTCGTGGAAAGGTATTCTCACTACTAGAGCAGTATGAGCTGAATCCACACAATATCGTATTTGAAATAACAGAGAGACACGCGATCACGAATTACACTGTGTTCCGAAAAATTATTGAGGAGTATCGAAAAAAAGGCTACTTGATTGCGGTGGATGATGCTGGAGCGGGCTATTCAAGTCTGGAATCCATAACAGAGATCTATCCTGATTTTATCAAGCTGGATATGTCGCTTATCCGCAACATTGATGTAGATCCGATTAAGCAGGCGCTTCTTGAAACGATCGTGCAGTTTGCTGACAAGGTTAACTGTAAAATCATCGCTGAGGGTATTGAGACAGAGCACGAACTAAAGACATTGATGGATCTTGGAGTCGTGTATGGACAGGGGTATTTTCTCGGAAAGCCGGATAGAGGGATGGCACAGGTGTCTGGGCAAGCGATGAACTTTTTGCGATTTATGCAAGAAAAGCGAAACAGCGAGCAAGCAGAACCGATTGTATTTACTCCAGCCATGACCGAAATATTATCGAAGACCATCTGTGTGGAAAAGCATGCAAAAGTGCGGCGAATACACGAAATTTTTGAACAAAATCAGCGCACCGAAAGCATTGTTGTGTTAGAAGAGGGAGAGCCGATTGGCCTTCTTATGCGCTTTCAGCTCTATCAAATACTGGGAGGGCAGTACGGAATCGCCTTGTACTATGATCGCCCGGTTTCACAAATCATGAATACCAATCCGCTGCTGGCAGGAAAAGACGACAAGCTTGAAGAGGTAGCGAGACGGGCGATGGCGCGGGATGCTCATCACCTGTACGATGTGGTGATCATTATAGGAGACAAAAATGAGTATATCGGAATCGTTACTGTGCAGAGTCTACTGGACAAAATGGCATCGATCAAGCTCGAATTGGCCAGCTCCGCAAATCCGCTAACCGGCTTACCTGGTAATGTACAGATTGAAAGAGAGCTCAATCAACGGGTGAAGCAAAAAGCTGATCAAATGGTAATTTATTGTGATCTCGACCACTTCAAATGGTTTAATGATCGGTATGGCTTTGACGTCGGAGATCAGATCATCGTACGGACGGCGGCGTTGTTAAAAGAGGCAGCGAAGCGATATGGAAGCGGTGCTGATTTTATCGGTCACATTGGTGGTGATGATTTCATTCTCATCACTTCGGTACAGTGCGCTGATGCGCTTGGCTCTTTCATCATGGATGCCTTTACTCCTTACTTCGCAGATATTTATGAAAAACGGCGTATGGGGGATGGAGAAGTCTTGTCCATGTCTATGGCTGGTGTTTATATACAGCCTGGCATGTACGCAAATGCAGAAGCGATCGCGAAACAAGCAGCCGTCATGAAGCAGCTCGCGAAATCGTATGCTGGCACCGTATTTATCAAGGATTGCGAGTTTCCTTTTGAGGATCGGCTCCGGATGCAGGGTTAAATTGGACGGCAACTACTTCGCATGGTAAAATGAGAACGTTAACTTTACGAGGTTTGGAGGCTTACATATGAAAAAAGCACATATTACCATGGAAAATGGCAATGAAATTGAGTTGGAGCTGTTTGATCAAGAAGCTCCTGGCACAGTAGCAAACTTTGAAAAGCTGATCAACGAAGGCTTTTACAACGGTCTGTCGTTCCATCGTGTGATCCCAGGATTCGTTGCACAAGGTGGTTGCCCACAAGGAACCGGTACTGGCGGTCCTGGCTACACAATCAAATGTGAAACAAAAGGAAACCCGCATAAGCACTTGCGCGGTGCGCTGTCGATGGCTCACGCGGGTAAAGACACTGGCGGAAGCCAATTCTTCATCTGCTACGATTCCTTCCCTCACCTTGATGGCGTACATACTGTATTTGGCCGCATCACTTCCGGTATGGAGCATGTAGATGCGATCAAGCAAGGCGACAAAATGAGCAACGTAAAAATTGTAGCTGAATAATTAGCTGCACACCCAAAAAACCGGCGCCGAAGAGGGGGCCGGTTTTTAGTGTCTATTAGACGAACAAGAAAGCAGAATACTTGTAAGCCTATCCATCTGCTGGTATCTTATAAGGTAGACGATTTTTCAGAGGAGGAACCAATGGATCTTTTTCACTTTGAATGGAATACGGTGCCGTTTCGCTTAATCGCGTTCGTCATCGCTTTCTCTTTGCACGAATGGGCACATGCCTTTGTCGCCTGGAAGCTGGGTGACAGCACGGCTAAGGATGAAGGCCGCCTGACATTGAATCCAATCCCGCACATTGATCCATTCGGTTTGATTCTTATATTGTTTGGTCCTTTTGGGTGGGCAAAGCCAGTTCCAATCAATCCGCTGCGCTTTCGTGGAAACAAGCGTCTGGGCATTGTCTACGTATCAGCTGCAGGGCCATTGATTAACTTGGTGCTCTCCATCATCTCCTACACCATCTTCATGCTAATGGACTTTTATGGCGTCACGCAGGGAATGGGTGAGAAAGCCGTATTTGCGATTGAGAAGACGATGGAATATCTGGTGATCATTAACGCAGCATTGTTCATGTTTAACCTGCTGCCGATACCTCCGCTGGATGGCTACAAAATCCTGCGGTTCCTGTCTCCGCGTAGATGGGACGGGATATTTTACAATTTTGAAGTGTATGGACCGTGGATCTTGTTATTGCTCATCTTTATACCGGGAGTCCGCGCGATCATATTTGAAACTCCATTCAGAATGGTATTGATGTGGGTTCAGGAAATAGCGCATAGTATCGCCGCACTGTTTATTTAGAGGAAACGAGGGACTACTGTTGGCATACAGCATTAAACTGGATTCCTTTGAGGGTCCACTCGACCTGCTGCTCCATTTGATCGACAAGGCAGAAGTGGACATCTATGACATACCAGTAGCAGAGATTACAGAACAATATCTTGCAACGATAGACACCATGCAGCAGCTTCAACTCGATGTTGCGAGTGAATTCGTAGTCATGGCGGCTACCCTCCTCTCTATTAAAAGTAAAATGCTGTTGCCAAAGAAAGAGGAACACGTTTTTCAGCAGTTCCTAGACATGGATGTAGAAGAGGTCGACCCTCGTGAAGAGCTGGTTGCCAGGCTCTTGGAGTACAAGCGCTATAAGCTGCTGGCAGAGCAATTGCGAGAAATGGAAATTGGGCGCAATCAGGTGTTTACACGACCTGCAGAGAATCTATCACCTTATGTACGAGAAGAAGATCATACGGTAAAGGATGTAACTCTCTACGATCTGATAAACGCGTTAGAGAAGCTGGTGAAGAAGGTAAAGGAAAAAGAGCCGATTACCAGAGTATCCCGTGATGAAGTCTCTATTAAAGACCGGATGAAAGAAATTCGCCATCTGGTCCGTGGAGTAGGAGGCATGGTACGCTTTTCCCAGCTTTTCACGGGTGGTGCGACACGCTCCGAGATCGTCACTACCTTTCTCGCCTTGCTTGAGCTGATGAAGGCCAAAGAAATTACCTGCATTCAAAATCAACTGTTTCAAGATATTATGATTTGTGAAAATGGATCGAAAGGAGCCTCAAATGATGGACTATGACAAGCTGAAAGGCGTCATTGAGGGCTTGTTGTTCATCTCGGGTGATGAAGGAATCGACGCCAAAGAAATTAGTGAAATCACCGAGGTATCCGAAGAAGTGGTTGTTGATGTCATCGAGGACATGAAGGCTGATTTTCGCCGTGCTGGCCGTGGGATTCAAATTGTGGAGGTCGCCAAGGCTTACCAGCTGACTACCTTACCTGAGCATGTTCCATATTTCGAGCGACTGGCAACTTCACCAGGACAGTCGACACTCTCGCAAGCAGCGCTGGAAACATTGGCGATCGTTGCTTACAAACAACCACTGACTCGTTCTGAAATCGAAGAAATTCGCGGAGTAAAATGTGAAAAGGCACTCAATACCCTCCTGTCGAAGCAACTGATTCGTGAGGCGGGCAGGGCAGAGGGAATCGGACGTCCGATTCTCTATGCGACAACAAAAGATTTTCTGGAGCATTTTGGGTTGCGGGAGCTGGGAGATCTACCTGAGCCGCCCATTAATCTCGACATCGAAGAGGCGCGTTTGGAAGCAACCGCCCTTTTTGGCAAAGCAGAAGAACCATCAAACGACTAGCTACCTGGACAGTTTTTCGTACTACCAAACGACTCGTCCCCATATACTATGGTACAAACCTGTGTATCGTTGTACTTTTGTGATGGGGAGGACGTTTATGAACGTGCGAAAACAGCTGTCCGGCGTGCTCGTCGTTTTTCTTTTGATACAGCTATTAATCGGGCCGGGTACCCCGGCAAAAGCAGCGGGCTCTCCACCTGGGCTATCAGCAGAGGGAGCGGCATTAATAGATGTGACGAGCGGCAGAATCCTTTATTCAAAAAATGGCACGAAAAAAATGCGGATCGCAAGCCTAACCAAGACAATGACAGCCATCGTGGCGATTGAAATGGGGAAATTGGACACAGTCGTAACGGTTCCCCCGGAAGCGGTGGGCGTAGAAGGTTCCTCGATCTACCTGAAACGCTCGGAAAAGCTGACTCTCGAGGAACTGCTGTATGGATTGATGCTGCGCTCGGGTAATGACGCAGCTGTAACGATTGCTACACATATCGGTGGCTCTGTGCCAGGCTTTACTTATTTGATGAATGAAAAGGCTGCGCTCATCGGAATGGAGCACACGAATTTTACCAATCCCCACGGTCTGGATGATAGCAATATGCATTATTCAACAGCGGAAGATATGGCAAAGCTTTCAGCCTATGCCCTGCGGAATCCAACGTTCCGGCAAATCGTCTCGACAAAGGTCAAGGACATCTCCTGGGAAGGTGAAGAGTGGGATAGGCGGCTTTTGAACAAAAACAAAATGCTGCACTTGTACAATGGTGCGGATGGAGTGAAAACAGGCTATACAAAGCTTGCAAAGCGTTGTCTGGCCTCGTCAGCAACGCGAGATGGCAGACAGCTCGCTACGATCACGCTGAATGCTTCTGATGACTGGAATGATTCGGCGAACCTTTTGGACTGGGGATTTGCCAATTTCCCGCTGAAAAAGCTGGTGAGCTCAGGTGAGAATGTACAACCTCAGACGCCGATTACGATGGAAGCGGGTACGCATTTGGTCGCGATGAATGGTTTTCAATACCCGCTGCAATCATCTGAGGAGTCCGTCATGCGTACGCGTGTGGTGATGGGGGAATCGAATGTAACAGCCAAGATGGATGGGCAGCTGGTCGGTTTTCTCCAATTTTATCTGAAAGAGGACATGATCGGTCAGGTACCGCTGAAAGTAGACGTGTCTGAACCAACATGGACATCTCAGGCTGAGTCAAGCCCGCAAACCTTTTGGCAGAAGGTGTGGAACTTGATGGCAGGGGGGCTGTGGAGTGCTTAATATTATTTGGCTCGCCCTGATTGTGATCAGCATCACTGTAGCGGCGGCAACAGGACGCATGGAAATGATCAATCAAGCTGCCTTCGAAGGGGCCAAAACAGGTGTCACCGTTTGTTTTGGCCTTCTCAGTATATTGGCATTCTGGATGGGGATCATGCGAATTGCGGAAAAATCAGGTCTTTTGGAGCTGGTGGCACATGCGTTGTCTCCGATCATTTCGCGCTTGTTTCCCGATATTCCAAAAGGACACCCGGCCATGGGGTACATTTTGTCCAATATGAGCGCGAATTTGCTCGGGCTTGGTAATGCAGCTACTCCGATGGGGCTTAGGGCGATGGAAGAATTGCAAAAGCTGAATCCGGACAAACAAGTAGCTTCGCCAGCGATGTGTACGCTCCTGGCGATTAATACAGCGAGTATCACGATTATTCCAACAACGATGATTGCGATTCGTATGCAATATGGCTCGGTCAATCCGGTAGAAATTGTCGGTACAACCCTATTGTCATCCTTTGCTGCAACGATTGTCGCACTACTGATTGATCGCTGGTATCGGTATCGTCACATGAGACGTCACAGGTAAAGGGGGACCTTCGCATGTACCAATGGGTATCCCTGCTCTCCCTTTGGGCGATTCCCGTCATGATTGCCTTTGTGCTGCTTTACGGATGGAGCAAACGGGTTCCGGTATATGAGACGTTTGTGGAGGGCGCAAAAGGGGGGCTTACGACCACGATTCGTATTTTGCCTCATCTGATTGCCATGATGGTCGCCGTAACGATGTTCAGAGAATCAGGGGCGCTGGAGCTGCTTTTGAGTGCGATCAGGCCAGCGCTGGATGCTATTCACTTTCCTGAGGAGATTGTTCCATTGGCCTTGCTTAGGCCGATGACTGGCACCGGTTCACTGGCGATTGCTACCGATTTAATTGCGCAGTACGGACCAGACTCCTTCCTTGGCCGCCTGGCCGCCACGATGCAAGGGAGCACAGACACGACACTTTATGTGCTAACTGTGTATTTTGGGGCAGTTGGTATCCGCAACTCGGCTTATGCGTTAAAAGTGGGGCTCTGGTCTGATCTTGCAGGTGTCATCTTCTCCTTGATCATCGTGTCTTACGTATTTTCGTAATTCGACAATCACGCTACACAAAACTTCCCTGCAGGTGGGGGAAGTTTTTGCCTTTTTCTTGTCCACACTGGTAAGAATGGGTATGATGTTGTAGAGGTGATCCATACAATGGAACGTTTACAAAAAGTCTTGGCACATGCTGGAGTAGCCTCTCGTCGCCATTGTGAAGAGTTGATTGTACAAGGAAAGGTACAAGTGAACGGCAACGTGGTCCGTGAGCTGGGAACGAGAGTAGACCCGCTAAGCGACCAGATCGTGGTGAATGGACGAAGAATTCAGCTGGAGCAGCACGTGCATCTGTTGCTCTACAAGCCAACTGGTGTGATTACGAGTGTTACGGACCCACAAGGAAGGCGGGTTGTTACCGATTTGCTAAAAGGGATCAAGGAACGGGTATATCCAATTGGTCGCTTGGATTACGATACATCCGGCTTGCTCCTCTTGACGAATGACGGAGAACTGGCAAACAAGCTTGCTCACCCAAGCTACGAAATTGACAAAGTCTATCGTGCATGGGTAAAAGGCATTCCGACGCCGGAGAAAGTAAAGAAGCTCGCAACGGGTATTCGTCTGGAGGATGGAATGACCTCACCGGGGGAAGCGAGGCTCCTGAAGACAGACACAAAAGCAGGCAGAGCTTTAGTCGAGCTGACGATTCATGAAGGTCGCAATCGGCAAGTACGCAGAATGTGTGACGCGATTGGACATCCTGTCATCACACTGGAGCGCATTCGGCTCGGGTTTCTTACATTGGAAGGACTTTCGGCTGGTCAATTTCGACCTTTGACAACGACGGAAGTAGACAAGCTCAAACAAGGATTGGTTCAAAAGAAGCGGGACGGAGGTCAGAAGCGCTGATCGTTCAAAATCTGTTCATAAGTTATACGCTGGCGGAAAAACTAGGAACGCTATAATAGAAAGGAAAACCTTGTATTTCTATTAGTAATAGATGGGAGTTTGGGCAACATGAACAAGAGCAATCGTACGTATGTTCGAATTGCCGTGTTGGGCCTTTTGCTCGTGGCACTTGTCTTTGCTCTCTATTCCAGCTTCGTGAAGGATCCACAAGCTGTAAAAGTAGGGAGTAATGCTCCGAATTTTAGCCTGGAGCAGCTAAATGGACCTGAGATGGCACTTGGTGATTTGAAAGGAAAAGGCGTCGTTCTTAATTTCTGGGGCACCTGGTGTGAGCCATGTAAAGAAGAGATGCCTGCTTTGCAAGCACAATACGATAAGTTCAAGGACAAGGGACTCGTCGTACTGGGCGTGAATATCGGTGAATCGCCAATCGCAGTTGAGCCATTCGTTAAGCAATTCAACGTTACGTTTCCAATCGTGTTAGACCGCCAATCGCAAATTACAAAGCTGTATCGAATTGGACCGATTCCTACTACGTTTTTCATCTCTCCAGAAGGGGAAGTAAAGGAAATTTTCATCGGTCAATTAAACGAAGCAATGATAGCGGACAAAGTGTCCAAAATCTTGCCGTAAGTGAGGATTGAAATGGATCAGCGAAAATGTGAATGTGGGCATACCAATCCCGTTGGAACGCTGCTTTGCGAATCTTGTGGTAAGCCGCTAGACATCCAAATTTCGGAGCAGACAGCGTTTCCTGATATGCGCTATGAGGGCATGGCACGTCGTTCCCAGACCTACACGAAAAAAATGGTGGATCGGGTTTGGAACTATTTTTCCTCGGTCAAAATTGCAATCGGTATCATTATTGTCATCCTGATCGCTTCGGCGGTGGGAACCGTCTTTCCGCAGCAGCAATACATTCCAGTTCCGGTCCCAACTGAAGCGGATGTCGCACGTTTTTATACCAATACATACGGGACACTCGGTACGATTTACTATCAATTAGGATTCCACAACCTGTATTCATCCTGGTGGTTTGTCACGCTTTTGGTCATGCTGGGTACGTCATTGGTCATCTGTAGTCTCGACCGTGTCGTGCCACTGTACAAGGCATTGAAAAAACCACGTCTGAATCAGCATAAATCCTTCCTGAAGGGACAGAAGCTGTTTGCAGAAGGGGAGCTTTTGCAAGGAACGGATCAAGCCGAATTACTGGCTGGCTCCGCACAAGCACTGCATAAAAAGGGCTACCGGATATTCCAGACTGACCGCGCTCTAATGGCGGAAAAAGGTCGCTTTAGCCGGTGGGGTCCTTATGTGAATCACATTGGTTTGATTTTATTTTTGGTCGGTGTTTTGGCACGCAGCATACCGGGCTTTTTCTTGGACGAGTATGTCTGGGTACGTGAGGGAGAAACGGTTGCGATCCCGAATACTCCTTACTACATCAAAAATCTGCAGTACACGACGGAATATTGGTCTGAGGATGAAATGCCAGTCAAGCTGGATCTGAAGGGCGGAGCCATCGCGAAAAATTATCAGACGGATGCCATCTTGTACGAAAACAAAAACGCAGAGTTGCCAGGAGCCAAGCCTGATCTCGTAGAAATTAAGAATGGCCCGATCGTTGTAAACCATCCGATGGTACATGAGTCTCTCTATTTGTATCAGTCGGGTATGCAAGAGATGCAGCTGGGGGCACTCAATTTCAATCTGATCGACCTGAAGAACGGAAACAAGGAAGTAGGCAAGATAAAGGTTGATTTGTACAACCCAGCGCAAGAGCAAGTAGTTGCTGATGGGTTCAAAGTGAAGGTGCTCGATTATTTCCCTGATTTCATTATGGGGAAAGACGGTAAGCCAGCGACTCAGACTAATTTGCCTAAAAATCCAATGGTCGCGATCGAGGTATTGGACGAAAAAGGGAAGCTAAGTGAGAAAATGGTTTATTTGCAGGGCTCGATTCTTACACAAAAATCGGACCCTACCTACGGAATCGAGATCAAAATGCCTGACCTGATCGATATTTCAGGGATCAACGTGCGTATGGATAAAGCCGTACCGTTAATTTACTTTGGCTCGTTCATTTTCATGATTGGTGTCGCGATGGGCTTCTTCTGGCAGCATCGCCGGATTTGGGTTCAAATCCAGGACGGAACTATCATGATGGCAGCTCATACAAACAAAAACTGGTTTGGCTTGCGCCGGGAAGTAGACGGACTCGTTGAACAGATGAAATTACCTGTGACGATTGAAGAAAAATCGAAGGCTTAGAGCTTCAAGGAGGTACACTCGACGTGCAGCTAATCCAATTGAGTGACTGGTTATTGGATATTGCGTTTTTGCTCTACGTGATCTCGTCCATCGTGTTCGTCGTTGCGATGACTGGGAAAAACTGGGCAGGTCGCGATCCTAAGCAACATGAAAAACGATTCGGTACGATAGCTTATCGATTGGCTGTCGTAGGCTTTATAGCTCAAACAGGTTATGTAATTGCACGCTGGATTGGCGGAGGACACAGCCCAACGAGTAACATGTTTGAGTTCATGGCATTCCTGGATTACTGTATTATCTTGGCTTATTTGATTATCTATCGGATTTACAAGCTGAATGTTATCGGTGCCTTTGTACTTCCTTTAGGAGTAATCATGTTGGCCTACTCCTATGTTTTTCCAAAAGACGTTACGCCGTTGATTCCTTCTCTGCAAAGCTACTGGCTGCATATTCACGTAACGACTGCAGCCCTGGGTGAGGGGATTCTCGCTGTTGGCTTTGCGGCAGGCTTGATGTACTTGATTCGTACAGTTCCCCAACAGGTTTCTACGAAAAGTACAAAATGGCTTGAAGTCGTGCTTTCTGTGGTTCTGATGCTGGTAGGATTTATTGGGATGGAGTCCACCTTTGCACGATTGGATCAAAAAACGGTGTTTGAAATGAATCAACAACAACCTAATGCATTGGGGCAGCTGGAAAAAGTAAAAGCGGAATACACGATGCCAGCTTTGGTAGCACCTGCTGATTCGACGATTATCCAGGCTGGTCCGATGTCGCCTTTATTCACGGCACCAACGTGGATGGAAGGCAAGGATGCGGCTCGCAAATTGAATACGATGCTGTGGTCAGTCATTACGGGTGTTATTTTGTATGGGGGTTTGCGTCTCATCTTCCGCAAGCGGTTGGGGGCAGTTATTCAACCATCCGTTGATGGCATCGAGCCGGATCTATTGGACGAAATCAGTTACCGTGCGATTAGTATCGGTTACCCAGTGTTTACACTCGGAGCTTTGATTTTCGCCATGATCTGGGCGCAGGAGGCGTGGGGTCGATTCTGGGGCTGGGACCCAAAAGAAGTTTGGGCACTCATCGTTTGGCTCTTCTATAGCGCGTATCTGCACTTGCGACTGTCTCGCGGATGGATTGGCGCCAAATCTGCCTGGATGTCTGTGATAGGATTTGTCATTATCTTAATCACGCTGGTAGTAGTCAATCTGGTCATCGCAGGTCTGCACTCTTACGCAGGGGTGTAACCTCACTAAAAAAAGCTGGTCTTGCTGCCAGCTTTTTGGACTATCTTCAATTGGATTTTGAAATCATAATGTCAAGAGGTGTAGACAATGGAAAAAATGGCACGTATTCTCGTAGTCGATGATGAAGAACGTATCCGCCGACTGCTAAAGATGTACCTGGAAAGAGAAAACTTTTTGATCGATGAAGCAGATAATGGAGAGCAGGCTGTCGAAATGGCTGTTGGCAGTGATTATGATATTATTTTGCTGGACCTTATGCTTCCTGGTATGGACGGCATTGAAGTCTGTCAGCGGATTCGTGAATTCAAGGCAACACCTATCATCATGCTAACTGCAAAAGGGGAAGAAACGAATCGCGTTCATGGCTTCGAAGCAGGTGTGGATGACTATGTTGTAAAGCCATTCAGCCCTCGTGAAGTCATGTATCGGGTGAAGGCAATTCTTCGTCGCTCTTCAGCTACGGCCTATTTGAAAACAGAGACGTTTAATAGCCATTCGGTTCTCGTATTCCCTGAACTGACGATTGATCATGATGCGCACAAAGTGATTGCTAGCGGTCAAGAGGTAAGTCTAACTCCGAAAGAGTATGAACTGTTGCACTACCTAGCACTCTCTCCTGATAAAGTATTTACGCGCGAAGAGCTTTTGAAAGATGTATGGCACTATGAATTTTTCGGCGATCTGCGCACGGTAGATACACACATCAAGCGTTTGCGCGAAAAATTAAACCGCGTCTCTCCTCATGCTGCGAACATGATCGCGACTGTATGGGGTGTCGGTTACAAACTAGAGGTGCCTAAATAACGTGGACGTCATTTTTCGCAGCGTAGTTGGAAAGCTATGGATGACCATTATTGCGTTATTCGCACTGGTCTTAACGATTTTCAGTCTCCTGCTTGTACAATCCTTTGACACCTTTTATAACGCCCGGCAAACAAAAAATTTGCAAGAGCTAGCTGAAGGATTATCCACTGGTTTGGCTGCAAGCAAGGATAAGCAAACGGCAATGGAGATGGCATCGACATTTGGCGCGGTACATCATACAGGCATGATTGTCCTGGATGACAAGCGTGAGGTCGTAGGAAAGAGCGAGGGCAAAGGTTTGCCAGAGATTCCGATAGAGCAGTTGCTGAGTGCTCCGGGACTGAAGCTGGGTGAGGCACTGGCAGGAAAACATCCTGCTCCGGAGAGATTATATGTGCAAATTGATACGGCTGGCTCCACAGATCGTTCTGGGAATCTTCAGCTGTTAGCTGTTGCGGTACCTCTGGAGATATCCGCTGGTAAACAAGGATCAGTGGTCATGTATCAGGCGATTGAAGATTTTGATGATACAGTCAGTGAAGTGAGATTTCTGATTTTTGTTGTAGGTGTGATCGGCTTTGTGTCGACGACAGTATTTGCGTTCTTTTTATCCTCTCGAATTACGATTCCATTGCGCCAAATGAAAGAGACGGCACATCGTATTGCAGAAGGAGATTTTCACGCAGAAATTCCGATCAGAACCGCTGACGAGATGGGGGAGCTGGCTGCGTCATTTAATACGATGGCGAGTAAGCTCAATCAACTGGTAGATGCCTTGTCTAAGGAAAAAGAGCAGCTGGCAAGTGTACTGCGGAGTATGGTAGATGGCGTCGTAATGATCGATGAAACTGGGAAAATTGCAGTGAAAAATCCTCCTGCAGAGCGCTTCCTGCGTGATTGGGTATACCAGCATGCGGATGAGCCGATACCACTGTTCTCTTTCTATCAAAAGGTTCAGACCGGGAAAGAGGTAATCGAGGATATTGCTGTGCAAGGCCGAATCTGGGCACTTGTCATGGTACCGCTAAACGATCGCAATCACATTCGTGGTGCAGTCGCAGTCATGCGAGATATCACACAAGAGCGCAAGCTGGACAAAATGCGCAACGATTTTGTGGCCAACGTCTCCCATGAGCTCCGTACTCCGCTATCTATGCTACAAGGCTATAGCGAAGCCATTGTGGATGATATCGTAACAACTCCAGAAGAGCATAAGGAACTAGCTAAAATCATCTATGACGAATCTGTTCGCATGACCAAGCTCGTGAATGAGCTGCTGAGTCTAGCACGAATGGAGGCGGGTCACGTAGAGCTGTTCCAGGAAACATTGGAACTACGACCGTATTTAGAGCGCATCCAGCGCAAGTTTACGAATTTGGCGAGAGAGCAGGATATTCAACTGCTGCTAGAGATGTCCACTACACATAGTCATGTGCATATCGATCCTGATCGCATGGAGCAGGTGCTTACCAACCTTGTTGACAATGCGCTAAGACACACTCCTAGTCACGGCAGTGTCACCATCCGGGCACGGGGAGATAAAACCTTACTACTAGAAATCAGCGACACAGGCAGTGGCATACCACAGGAAGATCTGCCGTTTGTATTTGAACGCTTCTACAAAGCTGACAAAGCGCGTACGCGCGGTCGAGAAGGCGGTACAGGTTTAGGACTTGCGATCGCAAAAAACATGGTGGAAGCACATGGTGGAACCATCAGTGTCCAAAGCAAAATGGGAGAGGGAACAACGTTTACCATTGCTCTGATGTTGCAATCGAAAAACAAATAGGAGTGTAGAGAGAAATGATCAAAACGATCCTTTTTGATGTTGACGGAGTTATGCTTAGTGAAGAACGTTATTTTGATGCATCTGCTTTGACCGTGTGGGAGCTGCTTTATAGCTCGCAATACCTGGGACTTACAAACGACAAGTTCTCACCAGCTCCGGAAGAAGCCGAGATCCGTCGTGTGCGTGCTGAAGTATTTGCTCAGGATGATGTACTGAACTTCATTAAATCACGAGGAATCAATTCGAACTGGGACATGGTTTTCCTGGCATTCTCCTATCAATTGATTCGATTGCTTGGGGTACTGAAGCCACAATTGGGTACTGAAGCAACCAACATGCTGGCAGGTCAAATTGACCGTCCACAGCTTGCGCAAATCAGAGAATGGGGAAGGGCTCATGCACCTGATTTCCAAGTGGACTATGCAGCTTTTACCGCTGATTTTGCAAAGGGCTCTGCTCAAAAAGCAGAAATGCTGCTCTATTTGAATGTCATTGCAGAAGAGCGCTGCGGTGTGAAAACAGAAATGTTCTCACGTAACAGCGATTTATGGCAGCTGGTTCAAAAAACGTTCCAGGAATGGTACTTAGGAGATGATCGGGTAGCAGCCTCAATCGGTCGTGAAACCATGCAGCCCGGAAAAAAAGGCTTTTTAACGGATGAAATTCCAATCGTGCCACCTGCTGAAATGGTAGAGCTGTTCCGTACTCTGAAAGAAAAAGGATACACCATCGGTATTGGAACAGGACGTCCAACAATAGAAACGCATGTTCCTCTGAACGAAATGCAGATTTTGGAATGGTTTGACCAGAATCGTGTGGTGACAGCTTCACATGTCCTTGAGGCAGAAGAAGAGTATCCTGCTTACGCACCGATGTCCAAGCCGCATCCGTTTTCATATGTAAAAGGTCTGCTTGGATTAACGACGCCAAACAGTGACGTTGTGAACTATTCCTTGCCGATTGCAAACGGAGAAGAAGTGCTGATCGTTGGGGATTCCCTGGCTGACTACCTGGCAGCACGCTCCATTGGCTGCAAATTCGCTGCGACACTAACCGGACTATCTGGACAGGACGCGCGTGCCAAATTTGAAGAAGAGAAGGCAGATTACATTTTGAACGATGTTCGTGAAATCTTGTCTATTTTGGAATAGAACCATGAAAAAGACTCTGCTGAGTATGCTCTCGGCAGAGTCTTTTTTGTTAACGCTTATGCCCAACGCAAGGAGGTCAAGCATTGAAAGCGAAAGGCATGGATCAAAAAGGTGGCAATCATATCGTTTCGAACGATGACCTCATAGGTTCCGTCTTCTCGGGAGTAAAACAGCACATCGGTATAGTCTTTGTTGTCCTCAAAAAAGCTTCGTACCTGCTTCAGACGACTGCGCATTGATTCCGAATGAATCTCGATTTGAAAGGAAACGTCACTGGACTGCTTCCTTTCGGTGATGGCTATCAGCTTTTCATCAAATGTATAGTGGAGCAAGTGAATTCCCCCTTACCAAATAAAATAACGCAGGTATACATACACATGAGAGATGAGAATGGACATGATCATCAGTGGAAAGGCAATTTTCATGAAGCTGACAAAGCCGATGTGATGCCCTTCCTTTGCAGCCAAACCAGCGACGATGACGTTGGCACTGGCCCCAATGAGTGTTCCATTGCCGCCCAGGCAGGCGCCAAGAGCGAGGCTCCACCAGAGTGGCTCTAAATTTGTTATGCCAAGTGCGCCCATTTCCTTAATCATCGGGATCATGGTCGCGACGAATGGAATATTATCAACAAAGGCAGAAGCGATTGCGCTCAGCCAAAGAATGAGCAGGGATGTCTTCAATGGGTCGGCGCCAGTCAGCTTGATTGCTTCGCCAGCCAATTTGGCAATAACTCCCGTTTCTACAAGTCCAGAAACAAGTACAAATAAACCAATGAAGAAGAAAATCGTGTTCCATTCTACTTTGCTGATCGCGTCTTCCAAATAATGCTCGCCTGTTAACAAGAGCAAGAGGAATGCCCCCGTCAGGGCGATTGTTGCTGATTCCAGATGCAGAGCACCGTGCAGCATAAAACCAATGATGGTTAAAGCCATCACGGTTAAAGATTTTTTTAGCAGCTTCGTATCGGTGATCTCGTCGCGTTCATTCAATTGCATGATTTTTGCACTTAATTCTGGTGTGGTAACAAGTTGTTTCCGATAAATCAGCACCAGACATACGATCGTTGCAGCCATAATTACGATGATGATCGGACTGAGATTCACAAGAAAGGCCATGAAGTCCAGCTCTGGAACCGAGCTGCCGATCATAATATTCGGTGGGTCCCCGATTAAAGTGGCTGTACCACCAGCATTGGACGATATAATTTCGCTGATTAAAAAAGGAACCGGATTGAGCTGTAGCTGACGCGCAATGCTAAACGTCACGGGTACAATCAATAAAACGGTTGTGACGTTATCCAAAAAAGCAGAGGCGATAGCCGTAATAATACTTAGGTAGACAAGGATTCGAATAGGCTTGCCCCTGGCAGCCTTGGCCGCCCGAATAGCGACGTATTTGAAAACTCCTGTCTGCGCTGTTACAGCAACGAGAATCATCATCCCTATGAGTAGTCCTAGGGTATTGAAGTCGATATGATGAATCGCTTGCTCCTGAGTTACGATACCGAATAGCACCATTAGGATTCCACCGCACATGGCTACGATCGTGCGATGCAATTTTTCACTAATAATGAATGCGTATGTAACTAAAAAAATACCAATAGCAAATAAAGCCTGATTGGTCACAGTAAAACTCCTTTCTTGCGTTAAAGTGCCTTGTCCTAATTATAGCGATAATAAAAATGATGGTAAAGGAAAAGACCCGGTCAATAACCAGGTCTTTTCTATCTGGATTTCAGAGTGGCAAAGGATTACTCGTATTATAGCTCGATTTGCGTTACGCTCTTCACTTCAGCGAGCTCGCCCATCGTGTCTAACAGCTCTGCTGTCAACGGCTTGTCAACAGAAAGCATCATGATCGCATCTCCGCCTATGTCACGACGACCCACCTGCATGGTTGCGATGTTTACGCCGTTTTCACCGAGGATAGAACCGACACGGCCGATAACACCTGGACGGTCATTGTGATGGATGTACAGCAGGTAGCCTTCTGGAGCTACGTCGATCGCGAAATCATCGATTTTCACGATACGCGCACCGTATCCGTTTAAGCGAGTTCCGGCAACCGTGCGTGTTTCCTGCGTTGTTTTGAGTGTTACGGTCAGCAGGTTGGTAAAGCCTTTGTTCTGAGCTGCTTTTTGCTCTGTAACGGTAATATCACGTACTTTAGCCAGCAGCGGCGCATTCACAAAGTTTACTTCTTCACCCAGGCGGAAAGAGAGGACACCCTTCAAAACCGTACGAGTAAGAGGAGCTGTATCGACCTCGGTTAATTCACCGCTGTACTTGATTTGGACTTCCGAGATAGAGCCAACTGTTACCTGCGCCAAGAAATGACCAAGTTTTTCTCCCAAAGTGAAGTATGGTTGTACTTTTTCCATCACGTGAGCCGGGATCGATGGAAGGTTTACGGCATTTTTGAATGGCTCTCCACGCAATACCTTCAAGATCTCTTCGGATACGTCAACAGCAACGTTTTCTTGGGCCTCAATAGTCGAAGCACCCAGGTGTGGAGTGGTCACGACTTGTGGCAGTCCGACCAAAGGATTATCGACTGGTGGCTCTACTTCGTATACGTCCAGCGCAGCACCGGCTACCTTGCCGCTTGTAATCGCTTCGAACAGTGCTTTCTCATCGATGATACCACCGCGTGCGCAGTTGATCAGACGAACACCGTCTTTCATTTTTGCAAACTCCTTGGTACTGATGATGTAGCGAGTTTCCTTGGTCAATGGGGTATGCACGGTGATGAAGTCAGCTTGGCGGCTAATCTCATCTACAGTTGCGTTGGTCACGCCCATTTTTTGTGCGCGCTCTTCGGTCATGAACGGGTCGTATCCCATGACTGTCATACCGAAAGCTTTGGCACGCTTTGCTACTTCGGAACCAATGCGGCCCATTCCGATGATACCGAGTACTTTATTATTCAGCTCGACACCTTGAAAGCTTTTGCGATCCCAAGTGCCGTCAACGAGCTTTTTATGTGCTTGTGGGATGTTGCGGGCAACTGCCATCAGCATGGCAAACGAATGCTCCGCAGTAGAGATCGTGTTTCCATCTGGAGCGTTGATGACTGGGACACCTGCTTGTGTCGCAGCGTTTACGTCGATGTTATCGACACCTACACCTGCACGGCCGACTGCCTTGAGCTTTTTACCTGCAGCGAGAACTTCTGCCGTTACTTGTGTTTGGCTGCGTACGAGCAGGGCATCGTAATCACCGATGACGTCTAGCAGCTCGGCAGGGGAGAGGTTCGTTTTACGAACAACTTCTACATCAGATGCGTCTAGCAGTTGTTGGATTCCGTATTCGCTGAGTGGGTCAGTAATCAGTACTTTATACATGTGCGATGAGCACCTCCTGAGCAGCTTTGACACCGGCACCCAGTTCGACTGGAGCGCCAATTTGATGGAGCGACATTTCGATTGCAGAAATGACTTGCAGTACATCGAGAGGTTCGCAATAGCCCATGTGGCCGATGCGGAAAATCTTCCCTTTCAGATGCTGCTGACCACCGGCAATGGTGATGTTGTATTGCTTGGTAAGAACCTTGCGGAGCGCTTCCGCATCGAATGCGCCTTGTGGATCACACGATGTAACCGTAGTAGCACCGTAAGCATCTTCTGCCATCAAAGGTACGTTCAAGGCTCTCATAGCTGCACGAGTCATGTCGCGCATCAGCTCATGGCGCTTGATAACAGCTGGCAAGCCTTCCTCGTCCAGTATATCCAACACCTCGGCGAGTCCAAAAACGAGCGAGACAGCTGGTGTATACGGTGTCGTTTGATCTGCCATGCTTTTACGATAAGCTTTGAGGTCGAGGTAGAAAGCTAATGTTTTATTTTGCTCAATCACTTTCCATGCACGCTCACTTGCTGCGAGGAAAGCGAGACCAGTTGGGAGCATGAAAGCTTTTTGCGAGCCTGTTACGACGATGTCTACGCCCCACGCATCCATTTCGCAAGCGACTGCACCAAGGCAGCTAACAGCGTCAACGATGAAAAGAGCGTCGGATTGCTGGCGAATCACTTGTGCCAATTCAGCAATCGGATTTTGGACACCAGTAGAGGTTTCGCAATAGGTTGCAAAGACAGCCTTTACTTGTGGCTTTTCTTTGAGGAAAGCTTCTAGCAGTTCAGGAGTAACAGCCTCGCCCCAGGCAACCTCCAAGCGATGGGCGGTGATACCATAGCGCTCGCAAATTTTCGCGAAGCGTTCACCGAAGGCACCGCTTACGAGGATAGCTGCTTCATCACCTGGCTGCAACGTATTCACTACGCCCATTTCGAGAGCGCTGGTTCCACTGCCGGCGAGAATATACACATCCTGCGTCGTTCCGAAGTAAGGCTTCAGTCGTTCAGCTGTGCGAGCGAACAAAGCAGAGAACTTGCTGCTGCGATGTCCGATCATTGGTTGGTTCATCGCCTGCTGAACGCGAGGGGGGATAGGGGTTGGACCCGGAATTCTCAAAATCATTTTGTCAGTAAACATAGCTTTCTCTCCTCCTAGTTCTATACAAGCATGCAACAAAAAAACCTCCCGTTCCCACACTGCTCCTATTACGGAACAGTGAGGGACGAGAGGCTTGCTTCGCGGTGCCACCCTCATTTGCCCTTCTTCTCTCAAAGAAGAGCCTTGGCAGGTACATGACCTGAAGAGATAACGGATCTACCGTTCGCGTCTACTGGACAAATAATAGTCTGTTCGACGCAACAACTCGGAAGTGCTTATCTGCGAGTGGAACCACCGATTTGCAGCGACCATCGGCTCTCTGAGGGTTTCCATGTACACAGCTTTTCTTCGTCATCGTTGTTCACGTATTTGTGTTTCGTAAGATTTGTACTTACGATATCACGGCAAAAAAGTAACGTCAAGCACTAAAACAAGAAAAAATGAACATTACCAAAAAAATATCATTTATAGTTCGTGAATAATATAAACTATAGAGTGTTTAACAACCGAAAAACAAGTAAAACACGAACGTTAAGATATTTATCTCACAAAAAATGGGAAAAAGTCAATTTAATGTTCGTGTTTTCCTTACAGCCTCATCTTACCTAAAATTTAAGAAAGAGGGAATGAGAAAATGCTGATCATATGTTCAGTGGAAATGGGAAAGCTAGAAAAAATGAAAAACCCCTCACGCACAAGTGTACGGAGGAGTTTTTGTCATTGTAGAAGGAATCCTATTCCACTTTAATAGAATCGGTCGGGCATCCTTCTGCAGCGTCACGGACGTCGTCTTGAAGGATATCCGGGATTTCAACGCTGTTTGCATTGTCATCCAGCTTGTTGAATGCAAGGCCCTCATCGTCGTAATCAAAGACGTCAGGAGCTGTCGCGCCACAAGCACCGCACGCAATACAAGTATCTTTATCTACCCATGTTGTCATCGTGGTTTCACCTCCCATTACGAAGTGGTACGTCCACTATCATAGATCATTGTATGCTCTTGCTGACAAGATTTCAAGATAGAATCAGTCTAAAAATGTACGACTACCTGTAGAGAGGGATTTCTGGAGCCTTTAACCCTGAATAAAGTCTCCCATTTAACACTTTAAAGTCTCCCGCGTGGACGGCATCTGTAGCGTTTACCAGCTTGATTGCAGACGCAAAATCTTTGATTCCAAGCGTTTGCGCGTCATTGGATGAAACCAACATATCGAGGCGCGCGGTCAGATCCTCAGGATTATAATTCTGCCACTGCTTGTCTGCTGACATGGAAGCTGCTGCCAGATACGTACGGAAGTGAAACGGATACTGCTTCCACTCTGCTGTGCTGACCGAGGATGGCAATTCTTTTGGCAATGGCTGTTTGGTAACGTATGCCGATTCCCATACAGCAAAAGAGTGATAAACCCTTTCTTGAGCAGTCAGCCAATTGTTGTTGAATAGCGTCATTCGGGCATCGATTTCGGTTGGTGTTAGTGCATTACTATTCTGGTCGCTACGCACATGCTCCATACTATCCAAATACGCCCGGATACTGTCTGTAAAGAGATTGTGTGCCTGTATTAACAAGGGTGAGGTAGGCAGAGGAACGTTCTTTTCCAATTCTTTTTTTGTCTGCTCGGCCATTTTGACTAATTGCTTGAGCGATTCAGACTGTTCCTTCTTGCTCATTTGTCCCCATTTTTCCATCGTGTTGAAATGGGCCTGCTTCATATCTAGCACAGGTGCGTATACGGCATAATAAAAACGAATAAAGTCCTGTTCACTATAAAGCTTCTGCTCACGTAAAAGTTTTTCCTTTTCAGCCTCTTTTTGCTTGGCTTCTAAAACAGCTGCTTGCTCGGCTTCAATTTTTGTCTTCATATAATGTGCGCCGAAAAAAAATCCACCAACCCCACAAGCAAGTGTTATGATGATCATGTACGCCATCATAAATTCTGATTTATTCAACCTTTTTGTCATAAAATCCTCCAAATAAAAAGTGCAGCGATTTTGTAGTCTATGCCATATGTAAGGTGTAACATATAGAAGATGCTGCCATAATCGTAAAGACATATAGAATGATAGCTAAAGGAGTACGAATGAACAGTCATAACAGTGCTGGCGAGGAGCTGGATTTTCTTTGCCTGATTGCTTTAAATGCAATGCTTCCTCTTTCCAACGAGCGAACGCTTCAGGCAGCCTTTTACATATTGCGAGGCCGTAAAGCCAATCAAACTCTGCAGGACGTGCATTTGTACAGCCTTTATCCGTATTATCGGATGTTTCCTCGTTTTACAAAAGAGGGTTGGGATAAAATTGTTTCAACTTTATTACAAAAAGGGTTCATTCGGACCGTAACAAGAGACGAGCAAACAAAGAAATCAACATTTTGGGTCACACAAACCGGCAAGGAATTTGCAGAGAAGGAGTCTGATCGTTATCAGCTGAATTTTTGGCTGGCTCCTTTTAGCCAATCAGACATGGCTGAGCGGCTTGGCCTGTTCTGGTTGAGACTGCATCTTCTTGTACAGACCGTCTCCCATTTGCTTGTAAGAGAGCTTGGCTTCGTTCCTATCGTCTCGGACAAGCGTACACAAATGTGGGTTCGCTCCCAGCTTCAGGATCAAGTGTCGAGAGAGAGGTGGCGGGATCAGCTGGAGGAGGAGCTGTTCGAGCTGCTGCATCCGTTGCCGATTGAAGCGCAGGAGTTGATTATCTTGCAGCTGTCAGGAGCGGATCAGGTTGGGAAGACGCTGGGACAAATTGCTCAGCAAAAAAGAGAAACGCCATCCTACCTACAGCTTCCATTTCGCTTCGGGCTTGCTGCATGCATCCTGAGATTACAACAGGAACCCGAATGCTTTCCTTTGCTTTCCCGACTCGTCATTCAAACCCATAAGTTTGACTCTCGCCTCACAGACAGTGCGGCAAAGACGTATCAGCTGATTCAACGAGGATTGGGCAAGACTGAGGTGGCGATCAGGCGGAATATCAAGGAAAGCACAGTTGAGGACCACCTAGTTGAGATGGCCTTGCGCTGTCCGGAATGGGATTATTCCGACTATTTATCAGAAGAGCTCGGTGTTCATATTGTTCAAACGAGTGAACAATTGCAGACCAGCCGTTTGCGGATGATAAAGGATCAGCTTGATGATTCGGTCTCCTATTTGCAGATTCGTCTGGCCTTGGCCAGGAGACAGGGGGAGAAGGCTAAGTGAGCGATTTGTTACACAACACGTTAAGCAAGCATTTTGGTCATGCTGCTTTTCGGCCGGGTCAAGAAAAAATGATCAGACAGGTGATGTCAGGACGAAATGTTCTTGGGTTATTGGCAACAGGAGGGGGAAAATCAGTAACGTACCAGCTGCCGGCTCTGCTTTTACCGGGAATCACGGTTGTCGTTTCCCCGCTCATTTCTTTAATGATTGATCAGGTACAGCAGCTCCGTGCACGAAATAAAATTCCTGCTGCCTACGTAAACAGCTCACTAGACCCGGCAGAAAGCAGAGAGTTGCTCCGAGAGATTGCCGCTGGAACGTATCAGCTGCTGTACGTATCTCCAGAAAAGCTACAACAGTCTTACGTCCAGGAAGTCCTCAAGCGAGCACGTGTATCACTGATTGCGATTGACGAGGCACACTGCATCTCGCAGTGGGGGCATGATTTTCGAACTGATTATCTTCGTTTGCCGGATGTGATTAAAAACGTGGGCAATCCCCCTGTTTTGGCGGTGACGGCAACTGCGACCAAAGCTGTGCGGGATGAGATTTGTGATTTATTGCATATCGAAGCAGAAGATGTGGTTGTCCAGCCTCTGAATCGGGCAAACATCGCTTTGGATCTTGCCGAGGTGCAGGACGAGGGTGAGCGACGCCGGCAAGTCATAGATCTAATGAACAGCCTCCAGGGGCCAGGTATCGTTTATTGCAGCACCAGACAGGCTGTAGATGTGTTGACTGCCACTTATCAGCTTGAAGGCAGCAGACGTGTGCACGGATATCACGGAGGTATGAACAGTATGGAGAGGATGCTGATTCAACAGCAATTTCTTTCTGGGGACCTGGATATTATCGTAGCCACGAATGCCTTTGGAATGGGGATTGATAAGTCGGATATCCGTTTTGTCATCCATTATCAGCTGCCAGCGAGCATGGAGGCGTATGCTCAGGAAATTGGCCGGGTCGGTAGGAATGGAGAGCCAGGGTATGCCCTTCTTTTCAGTTCGATGGAAGACGTACATATTCATCAGCACATGCTGGACCGCGAATATCCGACTCAGCTTCAGGTTCAGCAATTTTGCCAGCTGTTGTCAAAAGGTATCTCCATAACCAGCGAGGTGCTGGCTTCCGTGGACATGTCAGAAGAAATGGCAGGGATGCTATCCTTCTATGCTGAAAAAGCCGGGTATATCTCAAAGCCTGGAACTTCCATGCCATACGATCAAGAGAAGGCTTTGCATATTTGGCAGGATACCCAGGTGAGAAAAAGGCAAAAGCATCAAAAACTGTTTGGCATGCTTGACTATGTACAGAATAATCAGTGCTTGCGTCGTAGTCTCAATCATTATTTTGAGGAAGCCGAGTACACCTTTACTCTTCAGTGCTGCGTCCATTGTGGTATGGATCGCGCGGCTTACGCTGGGGATATCCCCCAGACGCAGGAAAAGAAAGATGAAAAACCATGGAATTTACGGCAGGCGTTGCAAACTCTTTTGCCGAAAAGATAAAAGGAGCGATTACATCAGTGAAGTACGGTGGGCAAGAGATTGACGAAGCTACATTGCGGCTGAATCTCTGGCTAACGCAAGGACTGGTTTTGATAGTGGCGGCTGGCAGCAGCTTATGGGCACATGGGATCCAAGGAACGATGGAGTTGTTTCGGTTCCCATTATGGTCTAGCCTGACTTGGTCGGGGTGTGTCATTGCTGCTATTGTTCTTGTTAGTATCGTGATGGATAAATATTTGCCCAAGCGCTGGCAGGATGATGGAAGTGTGAACATGCGAATTTTTGGCAGCATGACGCCTGTGACCACGCTTCTTGTATGCATGGCGGTTGGCGTAGCTGAAGAATGGCTGTTCAGAGGCGTCATCCAGACGTTTGCCGGGAATTTTTGGACCAGTCTGCTGTTTACGCTAGTGCATGTCCGTTATGTAACGAAACCGCTGATGATTATAAGCGTCTTTGGTACTAGCTGGCTACTAGGCATGCTTTTTACTTATTCGGGTTCGCTTTGGTCACCGATTGTGGCTCACATTGGAATTGATCTGCTGTTGGCTTTTTATTTGCAGGCCATCATGAAAAAGGAAAAGGGGGAGAAGAAGTGAATCTAGAGCCGAATCAATTGCCACCTCGCCGCTCCCGGAATACGCAACGGAAAGTCAATTTCTCGTTTACAAAATGGGTCCGGTCGGGTCTGGTCGTGTTTGGCGCCGTTTTTTTCGGGGTAATCCTGGTCGAACTATATCAAGCACAAGTATCCCACGAAGCGGCGAAGCTCGGTACACCAACGCTTACGGTAAGTGAGCCGACTACTGACAACATCGCTTCAGCAGGACAAGCAGAGAATGTTGCTGGCAAAGCCTTGGGAGCAGCAGCGTCAACACCAACCGTACAGGAAGGAAAGACCACTCCTGAGACAAAAGTGGATGCAAAAATCGATGTACCGCCCGTTTCGACGTCCCCTTCTGTCCAGCCAGTATCGCAACCAAGCACTTTTGCCGAGCCCAAATCCACACCGATTGCAAATGTCCCGGCAAAGCAGAACAATGCGACTGTAGCTCCGGCAACGACTCCGGCCCCTAAGCCAAAAGTAATCAGGCATGTAGTGCAAAAAGGCGAGACGCTGTACATGCTGTCACGCAAATATTACGGGAACAACTTGAATGTTTCGCGTATTGCAAAGTACAATGGCTTTCATGCCGATACACAGCTTACCGCTGGTAAAATCGTGATGGTGCCGTTAGCGCCGTAATGGTGCAGCCATTTTGGGGAAAGCTAGGACGAAATGGCTGCGACAGGTGGGGTGCTCGTGATGTATGATACAATAATCATCGGTGGAGGCATTGCAGGTTTGCAAACTGCCATCCAGTTAGCCAGAAGCTTGCGACGTGTTGCTGTTTTGGACATACCGGGGGGGCGGTCTTCCGTAGCCAAAACGTATCGCAACATCCTCGGTTATCCCAAAGATGTAAGTGGAGACAAGCTGCGCCGCTTGGGGCGGGAGCAAGCTACACAATACGGTGCACACATGATTGAGGATGAAGCTGTGTCTTTGCGGGCGAGAGGCGATGACGAGTTCATTGTCCAAACGAAAAATGGAGCAAACCCACTAGTGGCCAGGACAATCGTGATGGCGACGGGTATTCGTGATCCCTTCCCATCGATTCCGGGTATAGAGGAGTGTCTGGGGAGCTCTATTTTTTTATGCCCGGATTGTGACGGCTATGAAAGCGTCAGAGAACCGATCGCTGTGATTGGAGCAGGACCGCAGGCGGTAGTGATGGCGGATGAACTTTCTCATTATACAAAGCAAATCACGGTTTTGAACCATACGGGTGCTCTGACTTCATTAGATGATTTGGAGCGACTAAAAAAACAAGGCTTTGCTTTTTATGATCAGAAGGTGCAGAAGCTGTTACATAATGGCGGCCAGTTAGCTGCACTTGAGCTTGCATCTGGAGAGATTTTATGTGTGACGAGAGCCTTCCTCGCTGTTCCTGGAGCTGTTGTCCAGACAGGTCTGCTACAAGGCTTCAAGGTACATGTGAATGAAAAAGGGCATGTGCGGACCGATCCAAGAACCAAAGAAACGGATCATCGCAATATATGGGCGGTCGGAGATATTACACTTCATTCACAGCAGGTGGCCATCGCGATGGGGGATGGGGCACAGGCTGCCATCTGGATACAAAAGCGGCTACGTGAAAGCGATCATTTCCTACAAGCCAAAAGCTAGCGCCGTGCAGCGGCGTTTTTTTCTGTGAGGTTTCTTATACTTGTTTCAGGAACCCGAACTAGCAGGAATCAATATAAATGTGGAGAAAGAAACGGTAGTGGGAGGCACCATTTTTTACTAAATCAGAAAGTATAAACTAAACGAAGCTGCCTCCTGATTTAGCAAGAATAACCTACCGATAAAACGCGGTCGCTCCTCCTTGAGGAGGCCCCGATAGAGGTTTTCTTACCGTGTAGGAATTTATAAGTGCGCGGCGCTTATGAATTTTGGAGCGCATGAAAACCTACCGATAAAACGCGGTCGCTCCTCCTTGAGGAGGCCCCGATAGAGGTTTTCTTATGGTGATCGTAGGAAGAAGTTTATTGATGGGACTATTCGCGTGGATACTGGGCAATGGAGCAATGCTCATATTTCCTGCCAAAAGTCTTCACCTGAACAGCGTCGGAGTCTGGATCTCCATGTTGATGTTTTCACCGGTAGAAACATTTCTGTCTTTCTTGATGTTCGTAATGGCCACGCTGCTTTTGTTTGGCTTACTGCACTTTCACATCAGTCAATATTTTTATCAAAAATATACGCAAAATGTGTGGCTACATGTCCTATTATGCTTGTTCTCTGTATTTGTCCTCGTGGTGCAAATGATGAAAATGCCCGTTGCAACAATGACGTTGATGATAATGCTAGGAGTATACGCAACGGCCTCTGGAGGGCAGCTTTTCCTGGGAAAGCGCAGGAATTGACAGCGTACAACAAACTATTCTTTTCAATGGGCTTAATCGACAAGCGCGTGCGAAAGTGCACGAATAAGGGCGTGAGGTGTCACGTGACTATGTTCCAGTAAGTAAATGTGATATGATAGGACTACCCCGGATTTTCCAATGTGCTAAAAAATGGATGAATACTACCAGCTATTCGTCGGAAAATGCGGAGAACTCTTACAGGCTTACCATCATATTTTATAGTACGACTGGATGGCGAGGAGGGACAGTCATGCGTGTTGAACGCCTTGGTCAAGACAAAATACGAATCTTTTTAACGTTTGACGACCTGTCAGAGCGCGGGATAGAGAAAGAAGACATGTGGCGTGACATTCCTAAAGTTCATGAACTGTTCAACGACATGATGGAGCAGGCTTATCACGAGCTAGGTTTTGAAGTATCAGGGCCTGTTGCAGTTGAAGTGTTCGCCTTGCCAGCTCAGGGAATGGTCGTAATAGTAACGCGCGGCAAAACCGGCTCAAAGGACGGGAAGGAAGAGGGAGAATACGAAGACGAGGACGTCTATGAACTAGAGGTCACTTTAGAAGAAAGCGATCTGATTATGTACGCCTTCCGCGATTTTGAGCACATGGTTGAAGCTGCTCATCGTGTAAATGCTCTTTTGACTAACGGGGGCTCTGCCTACTTCTACCAGGGCAAATATCACCTGGTTTTGGAAGAAGTTGATCTGGATCAGGAGCGTTATCACAAACTAATTGCGATCCTTTCTGAGTACGGGGAAGCGACACCGACAACGATCTACGTTTTGGAAGAGTATGGTAAGGTTGTCGTAGCCGACGATGCAGTAAAAGAAATATGCAGGCATTTCACCTGATGAGCGGTGAGGGTCTGGGGAGATAAAACAGCACCTAGTCATCCAACTAGGTGCTTTTGCTGTTTTTTTGAGGCTTATTTGATTCCGGAAAAGAAATCGTCCTCCTTCCCGGCGATCTCATAATCGGCAAGGCTGGTCCATGCGAGGATGTATTGATTGAGCGGTGGAACAGAGGCATATTCGCCAGTCGAGACACCAGGGAATACACGTTCGACGGATAAGTGCTGCGTACGATGCGCGCGCAAGGCTTCAGCTACTTGAGGACGATACTCAGGCCCAACTATCTCGGTAGTAATACTCTCGATTGGATCAGAGAAGGGTGGCTGGATGGCTCCGAAAGTACTATTCGAAGCCCGGGTTGCGTAATACAGCTTGCGAACTGAGGTGTTCTCCGGAAGGGAATGAATAGCTTGGGTAGTCGCCGCCGAGATAGCACGGTGATCAGGATGTCCAGATATGCCGTGTGGTGCAAAGGTCACCACTACCTCTGGTTGAAATTTCTCAATCGCAGTGTGAATATGATGGACTAACTCAGTAGAGGGTACCTCGCCCAAGTGCTTATCTTCATAATCAAGCAGTTCTACAGAGGCAAGACCAAGGATGGATGCAGCCATGCGAAGCTCCAGCTCTCTTTGCTGGGGAAGCTCCTCTACAGAACAAATAGGAGGATCTCCTGCTTTTCCGGCTTGCCCTCGTGTAGCACAAAGCAGATGCGAATGGGTGTTTTTATCCTGGGAATATTTGCTGATCGTAATGCCACTGGCAAACGTCTCATCGTCAGGATGGGCGTAAATAAACAAGATGTACCTTTTTTTCATAAAAACACCTCCATGAATAAACTTCCAAAGTCTTCGATACTATTATGGCATATATTCACTTTTTTCGTAATGAAACAGCTCTAGTTGGGTATGCTATTGGTACTCGAAAAGGGCGTAGTGTTGCTGGTTAGACATTTTCTGAAAAATGAATCTCGATTTTTCTAGGGTTATGCTCATTTGAATGTTTATCCAGCAGCGAAAAGTAAAAAAACATAACAAAATCGTAAAAAACTTTTTTAAGCTTCTCATCCTTGATACAAGCGTGTATACTAAAGGCTGCATTTACCGAAAACATTTTTGAGGTGGTAAGTAATGGGTAATCAAGACGTGGTAACCGAAAGCACCGAAGGGAAAGAAAAGCAAGAAAGTCTAAACTTGCTGACTTCGACTCAAACGGTGATCAAGGAAGCACTGGAGAAACTAGGTTACCAAGAATCGATGTTTGAACTCTTGAAGGAGCCGCTACGCGTTTTGACCGTACGCATTCCGGTTCGCATGGATAACGGCGAAGTGAAGGTGTTTACCGGTTATCGTGCACAGCACAACGATGCAGTTGGTCCGACCAAGGGGGGCATTCGTTTCCACCCTGAAGTTACAGAGGATGAAGTTAAAGCGCTTTCCATCTGGATGAGCCTCAAAGCTGGTATCGTTGACCTTCCGTACGGCGGTGGTAAAGGCGGTATCATTTGCGACCCGCGTGAAATGTCTTTCCGTGAACTGGAACGACTGAGCCGCGGTTACGTTCGCGCAATCAGCCAACTTGTGGGGCCAACAAAAGACATTCCGGCACCGGACGTCTTCACAAACTCCCAAATCATGGCGTGGATGATGGACGAGTACAGCCGCATTCGCGAGTTTGACTCTCCTGGTTTCATTACCGGTAAACCAATCGCTCTTGGTGGTTCGCATGGTCGTGAAACAGCAACTGCAAAAGGTGTAACCATTTGCATCCGCGAAGCTGCAAAACGTCGCAACATCGACATCAAAGGCGCTCGCGTAGTTATTCAAGGCTTTGGGAACGCAGGTAGCTACCTGGCGAAGTTCATGCACGATGCAGGAGCAAAGGTAGTAGGTATTTCCGATGCTTATGGTGCGCTGCATGATCCAAACGGTTTGGATATTGATTACCTCTTGGATCGTCGTGACTCCTTCGGTACTGTAACCAAGCTCTTTACGAACACAATCACAAACAAAGAATTGTTTGAACTGGATTGCGATATTATCGTGCCAGCTGCGATTGAAAACCAAATCACAGCAGCAAACGCACCCAATATCAAAGCATCCATCGTTGTAGAAGCGGCAAACGGCCCAACTACATTGGAAGCGACCAAAATCCTGACTGAACGCGGAATTCTTCTTGTTCCAGACGTACTGGCAAGTGCCGGCGGTGTAACCGTTTCCTACTTCGAGTGGGTACAAAACAACCAAGGCTACTACTGGTCCGAAGAAGAAGTGGAAGAAAAACTGGAAAAAGTAATGGTACGTTCGTTTGAAAATGTATACTCCCTGTCTCAAACACGCCGGATTGACATGCGCCTCTCTGCTTACATGGTGGGTGCACGCAAAATGGCTGAAGCATCTCGCTTCCGTGGCTGGGTATAATACATTTTTGACCCACCTCCATATACAAAAGAAAGCCCTCCTTGGATTCAATTCAAGGAGGGCTTTTGTTTGCGATAAACGTCTCGTTACTTTTCAAACAAGTCCTGTAATTGAGCAAAATCGCGTGTTTGCTGGAGGGTGACGATTAGCTTCAGGCGAGCCTTTTGACCATTCAAGCCATTGGAGAATACGATGCCCATTTTCTTGAGCTGATTTCCTCCGCCTTCATAGTCGTAAACATCCTGTACTTGTCCGTTATAGCAGCGCGATACGAGTACAATCGGAATGCCTTTGTCCAGGAGCTGTGTAAGCGTCGGAATAATGGCAGGCGGCAGATTTCCGAGCCCAAATGCTTCGATCACTAGACCATCAATCGGTTGCTCCAGTAAAAATTGGAGCCACGAAGGGTCCATACCAGCTACCGCTTTGATCAGAGGGACGTTGGCATTCGCATGGGAGATGGCATAATGCTCGCGATCCAGCGACGCATGGTGGTACTGAACATTTTTCTTTGCAATGGTGCCAATCGGCCCGTACTGTGGCGATTGAAAGGTAGCGACATTGCTCGTATGGGTTTTGGTGACATGGCAGGCAGCATGGATTTCATCGTTGAAGACAACCAGAACACCTTTGTTTCGGCTGTCTGGGTCAGCTGCCGTACGTACGGATGAAATCAGATTCACAGGTCCGTCTGCTCCTAATTCATTACTGCTTCTCATGGCTCCAGTAACGACAATCGGCACACTCAAGGAAAGGGTTAGGTCGAGAAAATATGCCGTTTCTTCAAGGGTATCGGTACCGTGAGTGATGACTACGCCGTCATAGGAGGCGAGGGACAGCTCCTCCTCGATGTGTTGCCGCAGTTGATTCATGATAGCAGGAGTAATGTGAGGGCTTGGCAAATTGAGGACATTTTTCATTGTAACGTCAGCATAACGCTCCAAAAAAGGAAGAATCTTGTTAACCGCTTGATCATCTAATGGTTTTACACCGTCTGAAGCATCGACTGACATGGCGATTGTACCGCCTGTATTCAGAACCAATATTTTTTTCAACATGATCTCTCTCCTGTAGCGGGTTTTCATGAATCAGTATTCATGGTACGATGATTAACAGCCTTGTGTAAAGGAGCAATAAACAGATGATTGCTATGATCGGAGCGGCAATTGCCCCCGGTATCGCCATCTTAAGCTATTTTTACTTGCGTGACAGCTTTGAGCCCGAGCCTATTTCCATGGTCATTCGGTCATTCGTTTTTGGTATGCTGCTGGTTATCCCGATTATGGTTCTCCAGTACATCATGCAGAATGAGTGGGATTGGCGAGGAGGCCTTGCTGCGGATGTGGTTCAGTCCGCTGTCGTAGAAGAATTCTTCAAGTGGATGGTTATTTTTTTTACCGCATACAAGCACGTAGAGTTCGATGAGCCTTATGACGGTATCGTTTATGCTGTCGCTGTATCTCTTGGATTTGCAACCTTGGAAAATCTTTTTTATTTAATCATTAACGGATTGAATATCGCTTTTTGGCGTGCACTACTTCCTGTTTCCAGTCATGCACTCTTTGCAGTGTGGATGGGCTATTACCTCGGTCGAGCGAAATTCTCCAATAGCCGCAAGCAGGAACGAACATTTTTATGGCTGTCCATTGGTCTGCCAATCGGACTGCATGCATTGTACAATGCCATTTTTCTCTCTATTCAAAACTGGATCGTCGTCATCGTGCCATTCATGCTCCTGTTATGGTGGCAAGGTTTGAAAAAGGTGCAAAGAGCACACGAATACAGTTCTAAAAAACTCTCTTCCCGTCCACAATAGACGTGAGGAGGAGACGAGACGTGTTTAAAACCGAGCGAGCTAAAGTGACTATTCGATGCAATGTATGTGGCGAAACATTCACCCTGAGAGGTCGTCGAGAACCAGAAGGGCAGGTTGAAACAGGCTTTAAGCAATGCTTGTGCGACAACGATCAGTATTTTAGTATTAACGAATCATAAGATTTTGAGTACGAGACGAAGAGATGGAATAATTCCTGAAAGACCGGTGCATATGGCATCGGTCTTTTTCTCGTTCCAGATTCGATGCATAATCCATTCTTCCTCCACCAACACTATGCAAAGATTTCAATACATGCCAAGGAGGTCTCAGCCGTGCGCTCATGGTGGATTTCGGGAATGGTCGTTTTGTTGGTCGCAACGGTCTTTTGGGGAACTGGGCTTTTATCATCAGAAAAGAGTGTTGCATCCTCGCCAGAAGCTGAGATGTCAGCGCCAGCAAAAGAGAACAGCAAAGCAAAACAGAGCTTTCATCCTTCTCGAATATCTGCAAATGACTTAAAGCTGATGGCAAATGCTGTATACGGTGAGGCGAGAGGGGAGCCGTATGAAGGACAGGTAGCAATCGCAGCGGTCATCCTTAATCGGGTGAAAAGCCCTACATTTCCGGATACGCCCTCCGCTGTCATTTTTGAGCCTCGGGCCTTCACCGCTGTAGCGGACGGACAAATTTGGCTTGAACCAAACGACAGTGCACGTAAAGCTGTACAAAATGCGCTAAATGGCTGGGACCCGTCTGGTGGATGCACCTATTATTTCAATCCCGCAACGGCAACTTCCAAGTGGATATGGAGCAGGCCGCAGGTAAAGAAAATCGGAAAGCATATATTTTGCCGGTAAAAATAGGAGGAGTGAACAGGGATGGTCTACGGAGCAACCGCACGTATTTTATTTCCCATCGCCCTTGTTGCATTGGTTGGGGCGGGTATGTGGGGTTATCAGGAGCACAATGAAAAAAACTCAGTCTTGATTAAAGCTGAAAACTCGTACCAGCGAGCTTTCCACGATCTTACGTATCACATCGACAAGCTCCATGACGAATTAGGCAAGTCGCTAGTTGTTAACTCTCGCAGACAAATGACACCGACGCTCACAAACGTATGGCGCTTGGCCTATGCCGCTCAGGCTGATGTCGGGCAGCTACCGCTTACATTGATGCCGTTTAATAAAACGGAGGAGATGCTGTCTCGAGTAGCAGACTTCTCCTATCGTGTTGCGGTACGGGATTTAAACAAGGAACCGTTAAGTGAAAAAGAATATGGGACGCTGAAAAGTCTGCATAAACAAGCAGCGGGTATCCAGGATCAATTGCGAAGTGTACAGGCTAACGTGATCGACAAGCAGCTACGGTGGATGGATGTAGAAACTGCGCTTGCCTCCGATGACAAAAAGTCCGATAACACCATCATCGACGGCTTCCATACGATAGAGAAAAAAGTACAGGAATACCCGGATTTGGATTGGGGTGTCGGAATCCAAAGCTTGGACAAAAAGAAGCAGCAACGGATCAAGGGCATTGACGGAAAGCCGATCGGGCCTGATGAAGCGAAGAGAGCTGCCCTAGATTTTCTAGGCTTGAAGGATGGAGACAAGAAGGTCGAGGTCAATGAGAATGGCAAGGGGCAAGAATACACGGCCTACAGTGTTCGCATTCCTTCCAAAGACAATAAATCTGCCATTAATATGGATGTGACCAAGCGCAGCGGCAAAGTAGTCTGGATGATGAATGAGCGAAATGTCGGTGAAGAAAAGCTTTCGATGAAGCAGGCTGAAGAGCATGGCAAAACATTCCTCAACAAGCATGGGTATGCAAGCATGGTTGTGAGTGAAATCGATAGCTACGAGCGCAGCGCCCTGTTCACTTTTGTTCCGATGCAGGATGATGTGCGTATCTATCCGGATTCTGTTATTGTGGAAGTCGCTCTCGATAATGGCGAGGTGACTGCATTTAATGCCACAGAATACTTGTTTAATCATAAAAAACGGATTCTCTCCAAGCCAAAGCTGAGCAAAGAAGAGGCACGGAAAAAAGTAAATCCGAGCGTAAAAGTAACGAATCAGAGGTTGGCCTTGATCGAGGGGAAAAATGATGGAAACGAAGTGCTTACGTGGGAACTAACCGGTAGCTTTGAAGGAAGCGCCTACATGATCTACGTGAATGCAATAACCGGTGAGGAAGAAGAAGTGGTCAAAATGGACACTGGTGGAAACAACGAATCAGAACGGCCGAAATGAGAAAAATGGACGAGGGGAAGCTCGATTTTAGGGGCTTTCCCTATTTGCTGATTCCGCGTGGAAGGGTATATAATGGAAGCGTGAGAGGAAGAGAAGGAGGAACAAAGGCTATATGATGCTTCCCAGAATTGGACAAACCATACGACTCAATTTTATGAGTTCCTCTGAAGAGACTGAGCTACACTCCTTTAAGAGCAGAATTACAGATATTCAGGATGATGTAGCCTCCATTGAATTACCTACCAGTGAAGTTACGGGACGTACTGGTTTGTTTGGACCGGGGACAGAATGTTCTGTCTGGTATGTCGGTGAAGATAGTTCTCGTTACGAATTCAATTCTTCTATCGTTGGCAGAAAAAGCGAACACATACCAGTGCTTTTACTGCAGCTCCCGGCAAAGGAATTCATCTCGCGTACACAGCGCCGCAACTATTTGCGGATTGAAACCACTCTGGAGATCGCAGTGAAGCTGAACGATCCTATTCGTCAGTACCACTTTTTGGCCCGGACAATGGATGTTAGCGGCGGCGGGTTGTCTTTTACGTGTGAGGAATCTTTTCGCTTGCAAGAAAAAGACATGCTGAAGGTCTGGATTTCGTTGCCCACCAAAAATGGACAAATCCAGCATGCATTTGCGGAGATGGAAATTGTCAGAAGAAAGCCAGCTGAAGAAAAAGGTTTACATCAGTGGATTTCAGGAAAGTTTATTAAAATGAGCGAGCTTGATAGGGTAAAAGTAGTACGGGCTTGTTACGAAAGACAGCTGGAGCTTCGCAAAAAAGGAATCGAGGACTGACGACTGACGACTGACCGAAGGAAGTGACCTCTATGACCAGTCAGTACAATGAGCGTTTTCGGCGATTTTCAGAGCGGATCGAAAAGGGGATTTTGATAGGAATCGTCGCCTGCGCGATTGTACTGGTAGCGGGGGAGTTCTTGATTCAATATGCACCAGTTCGTGTGCTTTTGATCGAGACAGAACGGCTGGAAGGGGTATTGCGTGTACCCTAAAGGTTTGCGAATGCTTCCATACTATGGTACTATTATAGATAACATAGAAACGCATCACATGAATGGGAAAGGGCTTCGGTAGAAGCTTTTCTTGTTTTATTCCCATTCAGAACTACTGTACATAGCAGGTGAGAAGTAATGAACATTGCAATTGATGGACCAGCGGGAGCAGGGAAGAGCACTGTTGCCCAAAAAGTAGCCGGACAGCTGGAATACGTATACATTGATACGGGTTCTATGTATCGGGCATTAGCTTGGGCGGTTCACCATTATCAATTTTCCATCGAAGACGAACCTTCCGTTTCCGAACTATTGCAAAACAATGTGATTCGCCTGGTTCGCGAACATGGACAACAAGCCGTTTTCTGGAATGACAAAGATGTGACTGGACTCATTCGTTCTACAGAAGTAAGCCAGTTTGCATCGATTGTCGCCAGCTATGGTTCTGTTCGTGAGCAAATGCTAGTACTGCAAAGGAACCTTGCCAAACAAGGGAATGTGGTTATGGATGGACGAGATATTGGAACCCACGTGCTTCCTGATGCAGAAGTGAAGATTTTTCTGACCGCCTCCAGCAGAGAGCGCGCAGAAAGAAGATGGAAAGAATTGCTCGCAAAAGGAATCCAGACCGACTTGGATGAGCTGGAAAAAGAGATTGAAGAGCGCGATCTGCGTGACATGAATCGGGATGTGGCTCCACTGCGCCAGGCGGATGACGCTGTTTTGGTGGATACAACAGGGATGACCATTGACCAGGTAGTAGATCGAATCTTACAAATCTGCGAGCGTACGGGAGAGTCTACCCAGTGAGCTATTATCGTTTATTTCGAGGTGTTTTCCGAATTATATTTTCCCTTGTCTATCGTTGGCAAGTGATCGGGCGAGAACATATACCTAAGGAAGGCCCAGTGATTCTTTGCGCCAACCACATTTCTAACTGGGATCCGCCTCTGCTCGGTTCAGGCATCGAGCGTCAGGTGAATTTCATGGCAAAAGAAGAACTGTTCCGCATTCCGGTCCTGAATTTTTTACTCGTAAAATTCGGAGCATTTCCGGTAAAGCGGGGAGCTGGCGACCGCGCTGCAATCCGTGCGACGTTAAAGCTGCTTGAAGAAGGAAAAATTTTGGGAATTTTTCCAGAAGGAGCTCGCAGCAAAACGGGCGAACCGGGAGAAGCAAAATCGGGAGCAGCACTGTTTGCGCTCAAGTCGCAGGCGTCAGTCGTTCCGGTGGCGATCATCGGACCGTATCGTCTGTTTCGTCCGGTGAAAATCGTGTACGGCAAGCCGATTGATTTGTCTTCGCTGCGCGAGACAAAAGGAGGCTCCGATACACTTAAGGAAGCGAGCGACCTGATCATGGCTCATGTCAAGGAGCTTCATGCTCAGCATCGCCACTCACTGCCTGTATAGAATTGTCAAAGGGAAGAATACTAACGAAAGCTGGAACTTACTGGCTCTGTCAAGGCTAACTGTTGCTTTCGGGCAGCAGTTAAAAATATACATGCTCCCGCTTCATGTAATGTGGTTGATATCCACCTCTACATAGATAGACTGGGACTGGATGGTATTAAGGAGGTCTTTAGGATGATGGAAGAAACGAACGTAAGCTTAACCGATGCAACAACTGTTTCCGTAGGGGATGTAGTAAAAGCGACTGTTACAAAGGTAGAAGACAAACAAGCGCTGGTTGATGTGGGTTACAAATACGATGGACTAATCCCAATTAGTGAGCTTTCTCCCCTCCATGTTGAGAAGGTTTCCGATGAAGTAGCTGTAGGCGATACGTTTGAAGTGAAAGTAATCAAGCTCAATGACGAGAAGGAAGAGCTCGTTGTTTCCAAAAAGGCTGTTGCCATGGAATCTTCCTGGGCTGATTTGGAGCAAAAGATGCAAGCTGGTGAAATCATCGAAGCGACTGTCAAGGAAGTAGTTAAAGGCGGTCTGGTTGTAGACGTAGGTGTTCGCGGCTTTATTCCAGCATCTATGGTTGAGCGCCACTTCGTTGAAGACTTCTCTGACTACAAAGGCAAAGCATTGACTTTGAAAGTCGTAGAGATGGATAAAGAAAAGAACAAAGTAATCCTGTCGCATAAAGCGGTTCTGGATGATGAAGTAAAAGTGAAGAAACAATCCATTTTGGACAAAATCCAACCAGGTCAAGTTCTGGAAGGAACAGTTCAACGTATGACTGACTTCGGTGTTTTCGTTGACATCGGCGGAGTTGACGGATTGGTTCACGTTTCCGAGCTGGCTTGGAACCGCGTAGACAAACCTTCTGATGTTGTAAAAGAAGGCGACAAGGTACAGGTAAAAGTACTGAAAGTTGACCGCGAAAATGAGCGTATTGGACTGAGCATCAAAGAAACGCAGGCAGGTCCATGGGCAAAGGTAGCAGAAGAGTTTAAAGCGGGCTCTATTGCTACTGGAACTGTTAAGCGTCTGGTATCCTTTGGAGCATTCGTAGAAGTGGCTCCTGGAATCGAAGGTCTGGTGCATATCTCCCAAATCGCGAATCGCCGTGTGAACACTCCAGGTGAGGTGCTGAAGGAAGGTCAAGAAGTTCAGGTTAAAATCCTGGATGTAGTACCTGCTGAACAGCGCATTAGCTTGAGCATTCGCGCTGTTGAAGAAGATCGTGAAGAACAGGCAGAACGCGCTAGCAAACGCGAACAACAACAATTCCAACAAGAAAACAACCAACCGATGGGTGTAACGCTGGGAGAACTGTTCGCTGATCTGAAAGACAAGTTCAAGTAAGCTAGATAGTATGGTGAAATCCTGGGGATACGCTCTATTGCGTATCCCTTTTTATTTTGAAAGAGGAGGCATTGTGATGGATCGTTCCACACGAAAATTGGATCATATACGACACGCGCTGGAAAAATCAGATCGGCCCTTTAACAGTTTTGATGAGGTCAGCTTTGTTCCTACTAGTTTGCCCAATATTGGTTATCAGGAAATCACGCTTGATACAGATTTGGCTACTTTTCGATTGGCTTCTCCCATTGTTATCAATGCGATGACAGGAGGGGCGGAGGCCACAACACAAATCAATCAAAAGCTGGCGATCATAGCGAGAGAGAAAAATTTGGCGATCGCTGTCGGTTCACAAATGGCTGCACTGCGAGACCCTAGCCTAGCGGAAAGCTATCTGATCGTTCGCAAGGAACATCCGGCAGGAATCGTGTTTGCCAATGTAGGGGCTGAAGCGACTGTTGAGCAGGCACAAGCTGCGGTGAATATGCTCGATGCAGACGGCTTGCAGATTCATTTAAATGTCATGCAAGAGCTGCTCATGCCCGAAGGCGACAGGGATTTTCGTGGATACATAGACAATATCCAGGCGATCAAAGAGAGTCTGAATGTGCCAGTAATGGTAAAGGAAGTCGGCTTTGGGATGGCAAAAGAGACCATCCAAAAACTGACAGAACTAGGGATCTTAATCATCGACGTTGGAGGAAGGGGAGGGACAAATTTCGCCAGAGTTGAAAACAGACGCAGTACCCGCCCGTTGAGCATGTTCGAGGATTGGGGATTTACCACCGTTCAAAGCTTACTGGAAGCGCAAGTATTCAGACAATCAGGAGTGTCGATCATGGCGACCGGCGGAATTCGACATGGGCTGGATGTGCTAAAAGCACTAGTACTTGGGGCATCGGCAGCTGGTATTGCGGGCGAGCTGCTCCGCTTGGTACAGACAAGCACTGTGGAGGAGTGTCTGGAGGCTGTGGATGAATGGCATCATCAGCTGAGAGTAGGGATGACTGCGCTAGGTTTTAGAAAACCTCAGGACTGTAGACGAGCTCCTGTTCTTGTCTCAGGAAAAACAGGCTTTCAGGCTAAGCTGCGTGGCATCGATCTGGAAATGCTTGCACAAAGAGATTTTGACGTGTTCTCGTATTCATGAAAGAGTAGCGCTTGAGGCATACTTTGGGGAGACAACCACTTTTTGAGGAGATGAACATGAACGAGGGTACCATTGCGATGCTCTTTCAATGGTCTCTGCTTTGCCTTGTCTGGATGGGAAGCTATGATTCGCTGCTACGAGAATTGCGAATACAGCGTAGGCGACTTTTGGCTGTGCTTGCGGTCTTCCTAGTCTGTTCCTTTGTGAGCTGGAAGCTCTATTTTGCTCCTGTTCAGGTAAGTCTCAGTGGAACCATACTGCCATTTTTTGCAAGCATAGTCCTTTACACTCGGCTGGGAAAAGAAAGACGGAGGCTGCATCTACTGGGCGCAATGGCTACAGCGGTACTACTGGTTTGGCTGCGTTGGCTATTTTTTACCGATCCTATTTTGTTGTTCTGGGATGAGCGCATGATCGTACCGATGCTTGCTGTTGCAGCGACCCTTGCGATGAGCCGTCAGAGTGCGGCACAGCTTTTTCAGCTGCTTTTTACCCTGACATTTGCTGATGTCCTGCACTCTGTTTACTTCTCGAAGCTATCGGGATCCTGTGTGTTAGGAAGTGATTATGCACAGGATCTGTTATGGACTGGCGTTTTCGTGTTGAGTCTCATCCTTATGATTTGGTCTGCGATCCGGCGCTTTTCTCGAAACAAAGAGCCGGAGTCTTCCCATTCAGATGCTGGCAGGTGATGCTTGGTGCTCAAACAGCTTCTTGCAAATGAATTTGTCTTTCCGATTACTCTAGGCTTTTTCTTCGGGATTTTGTGCCGAATTCATCTGCTCCGTACAGATTATCGTCAATATCCTACGTATCCGCATGGAAAAATTATTCATGTTTCATTGGGAGTGATTGCTTCTGCATTAGGAGCACTGGCTGTTCCGGCTCTGCTCAAGGAAAATTACACAGCAGTGACATTTTTGACTGTTGCCGCACAGCAATTTCGCGATGTTCGCAATATGGAACGAACGACTCTCTCTGAGATCGACAAGCAGGAGCTTGTTCCGCGTGGAGGGCCCTATATCGAAGGAATTGCTATGGTTTTTGAAGGACGCAACTACATGGTAATCTTCACCTCGTTAGTAACGACGACAGCCACGATTTTGTTTCACTGGTGGGGTGGTGTTATCGCTGGGCTTATCGCGTTACTCATATCCCGCAAGCTCCGGTCTGGCAAGACACTTTCGCTTATCGTCGATGTGGAACCCGCACAGCTGCGAGTGGAGGGAAGAGATTTGTACGCTGGGGATATTTATATCATGAACGTGGGGTTGCAGGATGCTCAAAAAGTAATTGCTGAGCAAGGGATGGCGTTTATTCTAACTCCGAAAGACGCCAATGCCAAAGTAACAATTGCCCATCCTGGTCAGCGGCAAGCGATCCTGCATGACGTGGCCGCACAGCTTGGGGTATTCACAGATACAGGTGAGCCATCTCTTACACCTCTAGTTAAGCGAGATATGCATACAGGGCGACTCGGTGTCTTTTTGCTGCCGCAAGTCAAGGATCACGACAGGGCGAAAACGGTCATAGAAGCAGTGCCGATACTAGAGAGCGTTTTCCGGATGCCAGAAAAGACACAAGCCTTGCACTAGGAGGTGGCGATCATGAAGGGTCAAATCTTGGCGGTGATTACGACGGACAAGGAGCGCATCGCTGGAGGTGCTCCAATTTTCATAGAGACAAGCAAAGAGCGTATGCAGCAAACAGCATTTACGCTGGAGAAAATCTTGGATGCTATGGTTCATGAGATCAGAGAGGATACCCTTATCATTGTTCGGCATAAGTAGTGTATGGTATGATTAGCAAGTCAAAACGTAAAATGAGAGAGAGTGTTGTTGATTATGGGATTACCAGTGGTAGCCATTGTGGGGAGACCCAACGTGGGCAAGTCCACGATTTTTAACAGATTAATCGGCGAACGTGTCGCGATCGTGGAAGACATGCCGGGAGTAACCCGTGACCGCCTTTACGGAAAAGGGGAATGGTTGACCCATACCTTTCATGTGATTGATACGGGCGGGATTGAGTTTGGCGAGTCCGACGAAATACTTACGCAGATGCGTTACCAGGCTGAGCTTGCGATTGATGAAGCAACGGTCATCATCATGATTGCGGATAGTCGCACAGGAGTTACCGACGCCGATATGGAGCTGGCGCGGATGCTCAACCGTACAGGAAAACCGATTGTGCTCGCTGTTAACAAAGCAGACAATCCGGACATGCGTGCTGATATTTACGACTTTTACTCTTTGGGATTGGGAGAACCGTTTCCGATCTCGGGAAGCCATGGGCTTGGTTTAGGGGACATGCTTGAAGAGGTTGTTCTGCATTTTCCCTCGGAAGACGACGAGGAAAACAAAGACGATGTCATTCGCATATCCATCATCGGCCGACCAAATGTGGGCAAATCTTCCTTGACCAATGCAATCCTGGGGGAAGAACGTGTTATCGTCAGTGACGTCGCAGGTACAACTCGCGACGCGATTGATACACCTTTTGAACGTGATGGACAAAGCTATATTCTGGTTGATACTGCTGGGATGCGCAAGCGCGGAAAAGTGTATGAGAACACAGAAAAATACAGCGTAATGCGTGCGATGAGATCCATTGAGGACTCGGATGTCGTTCTCGTTGTACTTAACGGGGAAGAAGGCATTATTGAGCAGGATAAAAAGGTTGCTGGTTATGCACATGAAGCTGGTCGTGGCGTCATTATCGTCGTAAACAAATGGGATGCAGTTGAGAAAGATGACAAGACCATGCAGCGCTTCACGGAATTGATTCGGGAAGAGTTTAAATACCTCGATTATGCTCCAATCATGTACGTATCGGCAAAATCCAAGCAGCGTGTACACACCATTTTGCCAAAAGTAAATGAAGTATCTCAGGCACATGCAATGCGTGTTCCGACTTCTGTTCTCAATGATCTGGTTACAGATGCAACTATCCGGACACCACCACCATCGGATCGCGGAAAACGTTTGAAAATCAACTATGTTACACAGGCAACAGTTAAACCTCCGACGTTTATTCTATTTGTGAACGATCCAGAGCTTATGCACTTCTCCTATGAACGATACATAGAGAACAAAATACGCGAGGCGTTCGTCTTTGAGGGCACGCCTGTTCGAATCTGGACGCGGAAGAAATCGTAGGGAGGAAAAAACGCCATGGTGTTATTGTCTTGGGTAATCAGCTATCTGATCGGGTCCATCAGCTTTAGCTATCTCATCGCCAAAAAAGTTGCAGGAATTGACATTCGCTCACATGGCAGTGGAAATGCGGGTGCCACCAACACACTACGTGTACTCGGAAAAGGACCAGGCATCGTTGTACTCATACTTGATGCGTTAAAAGGGCTAGGAGCGATGGGGATCACTCATTTGATGACGGGTGATCCTACTGCCTATGCTGTTGCTGGTCTGTTTGTTATTGCAGGCCACAACTGGCCCATTTTTTTCGGTTTTCGTGGGGGAAAAGGTATAGCTACCACTCTTGGCGTGGTGCTGGGCTTTTCGCCCCTGGCCTTTTTAATCGGTGCTGTACTGGCTGTCCTTGTCATTGCGATTACTCGTTATGTATCGTTAGGATCTTTGGTCTTGGTAACAGCAATGCCGATCGCGATTTACTTTTTCGACAAGCCGATTGCTTTTTTTTGGACGAGCTTGGTCATCACTCTTTTCGCTTATGTTCGTCATTATAATAATATCCGAAATCTTCTTGCAGGAAATGAGCGTAAACTCGGAGATAAGACTCAGCGTAAGTTGGGATAGCATAACGGTATCGTGAATAACTATGGAATGGATTTAAAAATGTGGAGGGGGACGTATTGAAGAAAAACGTAACAGTGATAGGTGCAGGTAGCTGGGGAACGGCACTCGCTTCTGTTTTGGCGGATAACGGGCATCAAGTAACGATTTGGGTACGCGATCCTAAAATGGCGGAACAAATTAATACCAAGCACGTCAATGAAAAATATTTGCCTGAAGTGAATCTATCAAGCAATATTGTTGCGAATGCCGATCTAAAGGAAGCTGTTACAGGCAAGCCAGTCATTTTGCTTGCGGTTCCTTCTCACGCGATGCGGCAAATTTGTCGGCAGCTGATACCGTTTCTTGATCCAGAGGTCTTGCTGATTCATGCGACGAAAGGCTTTGAGCTGGAGAGTCTAAAACGGATGTCTGAGGTAATCATGGAAGAGATTCCACTTTCGATCTCATCCAAGCTGGCTGTGCTTTCCGGACCTAGCCATGCGGAAGAAGTTGTTCGCCGTCAACCGACGACAGTCGTTGTTTCTTCTGCGTTCGAAGAGAGCATGTTACGTTCTCAGGACTTGTTGATGAATTCTAATTTCCGTGTCTATACAAACCCAGATTTGATCGGTGCCGAGATTGCCGGTGCGTTAAAAAACATTATTGCTTTGGGTGCTGGTATGTCCGATGGGCTAGGCTATGGTGATAACGCCAAAGCAGCTTTGCTGACCAGGGGCCTCGCGGAAATCAGTCGTCTGGGCATGAAGCTTGGCGCCATGCCACCTACCTTTGCCGGTCTTGCTGGTGTAGGAGATCTCATCGTGACGTGTACCAGCAAGCACAGCCGGAACTGGCGTGCAGGTTATATGCTCGGTCAAGGCAAAAAGCTGGATGACGTGCTGGAGCAGATGGGGATGGTGGTAGAGGGTGTCCGGACGACACACGCTGCCTTTGCACTGGCTCATCGTGAGGGTGTTGATATGCCGATTACATCCGTCCTGTACGGAATCTTGTTTGAGGGTAAAGAGCCTCGCCAAGGCGTGGAGGAATTGATGGGGAGAGGTAAGACGTTCGAGATGAGTTATCTCGATCCGAATGGAGCGTAGCTTTTTGCCTCACACATTTAGGCTCCTGCACATACCATAGGGTGAAAGCCTAGGTAGCAGGAGGAGAGAGGTATGAACAACTTTTTTTTGAAAAAGCTACAAGGAAAAGCAAGTGAGCAGGTGGATGAGGCCAAATTGCGTTCGCTTGCAGGTCAAGTGAAGCGAAGTGATTTTGAAGACGAGGCAAAGCTGCGCCAAATCATCCAGTCGCTTGCGGCTCTAAGCGGAAAGAAGCTCACTGCCGAAAAGGAAGACAAGATCATCGAGATGTTCCGCAATCAAGAAATCAGCCTCCATGACATGTCATCCCTAACCAAGCTCTTGAAGTAGGAGAAATGGGCGATTATGCCCGTTACCTGCTGGGAATTCGATCATACAGTAAGACTAGGAACAATCATGGCTCTACAGGGACATGGCTGACCTACAGAACCAAGAAAAAAAGAGGGATCTCATCCCTCTTTTTTTCGTTGCTTGGAGATGTTATTGCCAACGGTCTGACTCAATAAATTTTGTACGAGTGGCGATTGAAGTAGGCCCAAAAGCTGACCGATATCAATATTGGCCAGCGGGTTGCTGCCGCCACCTGACTCTGTTTCAGATGCCTGCTCGACAGTTTTCTCTGCCTCTGCGCTTGCACTTGCACTTGCGCTTGATTTACGTTTGGAGGCGGGCTTTTCAGTAGCTACTGCCGGTTCCGGTGTGCGTTTCCCCAGATTTTCAAACATCTCCATCGCACCGTATAAGGTGTCCATGGTTTCCTCTACTTGCCGGATAGTCGTGCTGATCCCTTTGATATTACTGCGCATTTTGGTTACGGATGTGCGCAGGTCAACCGCAGGGAGCAGTTTTTTGGGCGTGACAGCAAGTGAGACGTCCTGTACCTGATCCGTTAGTTTTTTGCTGGGTATGGGAGCATAAGGATTCCGCCATTTCCGGTTATTGGTTTTGTTGCTCAACTTCCATCCCTCCAATGGGCGTTCTTCATCACGATAGTCTATGCGAATGTCCAGTAGGAGGTTCGAAGGGCGTCAGGCGACAGGCTTACGAAGTATGGTATAATGAAGCAAAAAATGCAAAGGATGCTGCAATCCCGATGTATATTGATCCTATGACCAAGATGAACATCTCCTTGCTGGCTATCGGCCTGATGTTCGTCTGTAATTTACTCATGATCTTTGCACGAAAAATGACCAATGCACTATTGCGTTTTCTCGTAAAAACAATTGCTTTTTTACTGTTAATAGCGGTGTTTGTGATGATTTTGATTGTAATATTTGTATAAGGAGAGCGAAAAATGCCACAATTAACTTTACATACGCGTGCGGGTACACAAGAATTGCCGGTCGAGATGAATCAAACGATCGTTGCAATTGCCAAAAAAAACAAGGTGCAATGGGGACACGCATGCCAGCGGGGCGTATGCGCACAGTGTCGGACGCTGGTAGTAGGTGGAGCCGAATACTTGAACGGCGTAACTGCAGAAGAGAAATTGCGTCTGCGCAAGGCAGAGCGGGCTGAAGGCTTTCGCCTAGGCTGCCAGATCCAAATTGTTTCTGAGGGAGATGTAACGCTCACTCATCGGCCGTATTGACAGGAGCGAGCGATTATGGGAAAAGTTACGTTTTTGCCAAGTGGCAAGAGTATGAAGGCGCGAGCAGGACAAACGCTTGTGAGTACGGCTGCGGCAGCGAGAGTCGTAATCCCGCAGAGATGTGGAGGACATGCCTCCTGCCTCATGTGCCGTGTAGTCCTGGAAAGTGGAGAGCTGTCTCGTCCAAGTGCTCTCGAAGTACGCAAGCTGCCTGAACAGGATCTGGCCAAAGGCATACGCCTCGGATGTCAGGCAAAGGCAACGGAAAAGGATTGTACGATCCGTATACCCGAAAACAGTTTGAAATCAGTCGTACAGGCTGCTTTGGAACGTCAGCGTAAGGAAAATGAAGAATGGGACTAAGAGGTGTGGAAAACAGCATGTGGCAATCATGGCGTAAAACGTTCAATCTGGTAGTAAGTATTACAGTCTTGACCGTTATTCTATCAGGCTGTATGTATCCGGATGAACGAAAAGCGGAAAATCAGGTTCCAAGTACGTTTTTTCTAGATGCGACCCAAAAAGCAATTGAGCAATTTCAAAAGGATACGCAGGTTTTGCCTATCGTAACAAAGCCATTGGATACTCCTATTTTTGAGAAATACGAGATTGAATTCCGTAAAATGATTCCGAAATACATGCCGGACGTACCCGGAAATGCCTTTGAAAAAGGCGGGGTATTCAAGTATGTCTTGATTGATGTGGAAACGAAGCCAACAGCAAAGCTGATTCATTTGGGAGCAGTCAGTACGGTTGCAGATGTTCAGAGCGCGGTTGATCGCTATCGCAACTATTTTAATAAATTGCCGATCCAAGCTGATTTGGGGAACGGTTATTATTCCATTGACCACGCGGAAATTGGCGCAAAGGTGTGGCAGGTGCAATCCACTATGGGGAACTATCTGTTGCCGCTGGTGATGAACGCACAGGGCCAGGTAGGGATCGACTACGGAGCCGATATCGCCACGATGCTTCGTGAGACAAAAGTGACCGTGCCACCCAATACCGATCCGCGCTATGTGCTCGCACGAGAGTCCATGTTTGTGCCAGCGAAGTCTTTTCCGTACGAGCTGATCGACGGTGAACCGAAATTGCTGAAATTGTAAACAAGCCGCTATAGAGACATCTACATTGAGCGGGAAGCTTCCATGCGCCCGATTTCACAAGAGTCGGGCATATAAAGCGTATAGGGGAAAAGAGAAAAACGACTCATGGAGAGTCGTTTTTTTTGTTCTAGTTATCCCAAAAATACATATATTTGTACTGTCCACGAAACTAGTACGAGATTCCCTACGAAAATACTGGCGGTCAGGGATAATTCGGAAAAACGGTCATAGTGTAAAAATAGACAAATAGAAGGAGGTCATCGATGGTGGAACGAGTCGATATCTTTAAAGACATTGCCGAACGGACGGGCGGAGACATCTACCTAGGTGTCGTTGGCCCGGTTCGTACGGGAAAATCGACCTTTATTAAGCGGTTTATGGAGCAGGTCGTCATCCCGAATATCCAGTCAGAAGCTGAGCGGATACGCGCCACGGACGAATTGCCGCAGAGCGCTTCGGGCCGAACAATCATGACGACAGAACCAAAATTTGTTCCTAACCAGGCCGTCAATGTACACGTAACCGAAGGACTCAGCATCAACGTTCGCCTCGTTGACTGCGTCGGTTATACAGTACAAGGAGCGAAAGGCTTCGAGGACGATAATGGCCCTCGCATGGTGAATACACCGTGGTACGAGGAGCCTGTCCCGTTTGAGGAAGCTGCTGAGGTAGGTACGCGCAAGGTAATCCAGGAACACTCCACCATTGGAATCGTCGTGACAACAGACGGTAGCATCGCTGAAATACCGCGTGTAGGATACATTGATGCGGAAGAGAGAGTTGTAGGTGAGCTGAAGGAAGTAGGAAAGCCTTTTGTGATCGTCGTCAACTCTACACGCCCACGCTCAGACGAAGCACAAAACCTGCGCCTGCAGCTTCAAGAAAAATACGATGTTCCAGTAGTTGCCCTATCAGTGGATCAGATGACAGAGCAAGAAGTGCTTCTGCTCATGAGGGAAGTGCTGTTTGAATTCCCTGTACATGAAGTGAACGTGAATTTGCCAAGCTGGGTGATGGTCCTCGAGAATGGACACTGGCTCCGTCAGAATTATGAAGAAGCCGTACGTGAAACCGTGCAGGATATTCGTCGGTTACGCGACGTGGACCGCGTCGTCGGCTTCTTCAATGATTATGACTTCGTAGAGCGTGCGTCCCTCGCAGGAATGCATATGGGGCAAGGGATTGCAGAGATTGATCTCTATGCGCCAGACGAATTGTACGATCGCATCCTGATGGAAATTGTGGGTGTTGAAATCAATGGAAAAGACCATCTGTTGAAAATCATGCAAGAATTTGCCCATGCCAAACGAGAATATGATCAAGTGGCAGAGGCTTTGCACATGGTTCGGAGTACAGGCTACGGAATAGCTGCTCCGTCGTTGCATGAAATGACCTTGGACGAACCTGAGCTGATCCGTCAAGGACCACGTTTTGGGGTAAGACTAAAGGCGACGGCACCATCCATCCATATGATTCGTGTAGATGTCGAGTCCGAATTCGCTCCGATTATCGGCACCGAAAAGCAGAGCGAAGAGCTCGTCCGCTATCTGATGCAAGACTTTGATAAAGATCCACTATCCATCTGGAATTCGGACATCTTCGGTCGCTCCCTCCATTCCATCGTGAGAGAGGGCATTCAGGCAAAAATCACGATGATGCCGGATAACGCACGTTACAAACTGCAAGAAACCTTGGGACGTATCATCAACGAAGGTTCAGGTGGACTGATTGCCATTATACTCTAAGGACTAGGTGAAAAGTCCTAAGAATAGCGAGTTCAGAAGGGGCTCCCGCCGTGACGGGAAGCCTTTTTTTCTTGTATTTCGTTTTATTTCGACAGGAAGGGCTTGAATTTAAGAAATCGGTGTATTACTATAAGCTTGTCAGATCGGTAAAAACAACCAATCGTGTATAAAATGCTTCGTTTCGGTTAAGAAAAATAATAGCTAGGACTTGGTGTTCTTTGAGGGGAGGTGAACAAGAATGAACAAAACAGAACTGATTGCAAAAGTGGCTGAAACCACTGAGCTCACCAAGAAAGATGCAACCAAAGCAGTTGATGCGGTTCTCGACGCAATTGCTGATGCTCTCAAAACTGGTGATAAAGTCCAACTGATCGGCTTTGGTAACTTCGAAGTTCGTGAGCGCGCGGCCCGTAAAGGTCGTAACCCACAAACTGGTGAAGAGATCGAAATCGCTTCCAGCAAAGTACCTGCTTTCAAACCAGGGAAGCAACTCAAAGACTCCATTAAGTAATCGTTACGATTGCGAACGAAGCACTTACATAAAAAAATCCACATTGTTCAATGTGGGTTTTTTTCTGCTTACATACACTTCAAGAAGAAAATCTTGTCAGATCTTTTTGTTTTTTTGTATCCAGTGTGATAAGATGAGCATGTTTCGCCTGTTGAGAGAAGCGTCAGACAGGTACAAGGATTTGGCGTACCACAAGGCTTGCAAAAGTGGTAGGCCATTAAGTAGGAGGTACAAGAATGAACGTTGATTTGGATAAAATTAAGCAAGCGGTTCGAATGATTTTGGAAGCAGTTGGGGAAGATCCAGATCGTGAAGGATTGCTCGATACTCCTAAGCGTGTAGCAAAAATGTACGCCGAAGTTTTTGAAGGCATGCACATAGACGAACAGAAATATTTTGAAACGGTTTTTAGCGAAGATCATGAAGAAATGGTTCTGGTCAAAGACATCCCGTTCTACTCCATGTGCGAGCATCACCTCGTTCCGTTCTTTGGAAAAGCGCATGTTGCGTACATCCCAAAGGGTGGCCGTGTAGTCGGCCTGAGCAAGCTGGCGCGTGCTGTTGATACCGTAGCCCGACGTCCACAGCTACAAGAAAGAATCACAACCACGGTGGCAGATGCAATCGTCAGCAAGCTGGACCCGCATGGGGTAGTCGTTGTCGTAGAGGCTGAGCACATGTGCATGACGATGCGCGGAGTGAAGAAGCCAGGCTCCAAAACCATCACGTCTGCTGTACGTGGCGTGTTTGAAAATGATCCAGCTTCTCGTGCTGAAGTATTTAGCCTGATTCGTTCCTAATGTGAAAAGCTGATCGCTCACCTTTGCGATCAGCTTTTTATTTTGCGGGTGGATGCAACAATGGAAAAGCACTGATTAATCTGATAATAAAGTCCTGGAACATGTGAGCAAAAATAGTAACTAAGTTGGCGTCCGAAATAAGGAAGTACTGATATAATTTTGGGATATTCTGTATTTCGGAGGAGAGCTCTTATGGTGAAGAAGCCCAAATTCGGTTTTGTTTCTGGATTTGTTTTAGGGTCGATCTTTTTTTCGGGTATAGCCTTGGCGGCAACGGGGTCCATTCCTGTTACGATGCAGCCAATCAAATTTATGGTAGATGGCAAGCTGCGTGAGACAAACGATGCTTTTTTATATAATGGCGTGCCTTATGCACCGGTAGCGTTTGTCGGGGAAGCAGCAGGGAAAAAGGTTTCTTGGGATCCAAACGCTAGCACAGTGACCATCGGAGGACCTGCTGCAGGAACGGGAAGCGAAACGAGATTGTCATCGTTAAAGTACGACATGCCATACGGGCTCAAGCATTCCCAATCTGTTGTTGATAACTGGGAAAATGGCTTATTTTCTGCAGGAGGGACTGTATACTCTCATGGTGTGGGTTACAGCGCGATCACAAGTATAGCAACTGATAAATTTAGCAATTCGACGAGACAGGTTTTCAAGTTTGAGCTAGGTGGAAAGTACAAGGAGCTTTCCGGTGTTGTTGCAATTGACGATCAGTCACCAAATAAACAGGGAGAAATCATTTGGAGAATCATTGGTGACGGAAAAGTACTTCACGAAAGTCCACGGATGAAGGCTGGACAAAGCCAGCTAGTAAAGGTAAATGTTAGCGGGGTCAAAACGTTGCAGCTGGAACCGCGTATGGTTGCTGGTGAGACGAAGTCCAAAATTCATGTGTTTTTCGGAAATGCATTGTTAAAATAAAGCTTTATCCGTACGAGAGCCCATGAAGGCATAAGTAGATCTCTTTCGTTTAGCTGTTTCTTTCGTGCATGCCAAAGGAGATCTACTTCCTCTTGTTGGGAAGCTAATATACTAAACCTCCACTAAGGAAAAATGATTGGCAAAAATTCGCTTTATACTCTTGCGAGGGTGGGCTAACGTGCTGTATAATTGAGCGCATAGGCGAAGAGAACGGTTTCATTGCTGAATGAAAAACGGTCACTCGGACCTTGAAATTTTGGTTTCCCTTTCACTTCAATGTGAAGACGTCGGGATGTGGCGCAGCCCGGTAGCGCGCACCCTTGGGGTGGGTGAGGTCCAGGGTTCGAATCCCTGCATTCCGACCATGTACATGAACAGACCAGAAGCCTGAGCGTCAGGCTTCTTTTTTTTGTACTTATCAACATTCGTTATGTTCTCTCTCACGTGGATTCCAAGTTCACTATTGGCTTCCTGATATTTCTTTTTTATAATGGGAGGAAGACAAGCGAGGAAGGGTTGTTCGTATCCATGAATGTTCCTGTATCACTTCAGCCATATTTGAACCAGCTGTCGCAATACAATGATAGTGGCTCGCAGCAGTCTATTCTTCCATACGGGGATGAAGATCTGTTCGCAAATCTTTTGCAAGAAAAGATAGCAAATGGACAAAGAGTGATTACCTCAGAAGAAATAAAAGCTGAGCTGGACGGCTCACCTGATCTTGACTTTTCTTCAGGAGCCTTTGGTCGTAATACCACGACGTCTGAGACATATGCAGCTGACGGAAAAGTAGCTACTGTAGCTCCGAAAGAGATTCTGGAAAAAATCGACCGGATGGCAAGATCAATTGGTGTAAACGCAGATTTAGTTCGTGAAGTAGTTAGAGCTGAATCCAACTTCGACCCAACAGTTGTTTCACACGCTGGAGCAAAAGGGTTGATGCAGTTGATGGACCAAACAGCACAAGCGATGCATGTGCGCAATGTTTATAATCCAGATGAAAACTTGGCCGGAGGAACAAAGTATTTGAAGTCTCTCCTGGACCGATATGATGGCAACGTCAAGGTAGCATTGGCTGCATACAATGCTGGCCCGGGACGAGTTGGCCGCTTGGGAATCGATACGGACGCGGAATTAGAAGCAAAGTATGATCAATTGCCGCAAGAAACACAGCGCTATGTAGAGAAAATCATGAACCGATTACAATCGAATGGGACAACATACTAGAGCATCAGCGATTGCGTAATCGTCAGGAGGGAACAGCGTGTCTCAACCATCTGCTTTTAATCAAGATTACTTTGTGGTCAAAGCAAAAGAAAATGGAGTTCATGTGATCGGACTTACACGAGGTACAGATACTCGTTTTCATCACACAGAAAAGCTGGACAAAGGTGAAGTCATGATCTTTCAATTTACGGAGCATACTTCAGCGATTAAAGTGCGGGGGAAAGCGCTCATTTATTCTCAGCACGGTACGATCGATACTACTGAATAAGTCTTTCTTTTACATAAAAGCAGGCATAGCCTGCTTTTTTTGTTTGTACAATGGTGGAGAGGAGGGATGCCCATGCCCCGCAAATTCGTGATGGCCATCGCCGTTTCCACATTGATTGCACTGATGCTATCTCTCGTGCCGAGTAATAGCTGGAAAAATAATGACATTCCCACATTTCAGACAGCCCGCCCGATTCATCTAAGCGAGCAAAATGCGTTAGATTTGTTTACAAGGGTGGAAACACATTATAATATTAAGCGTATAAAATGGGAAAACTCGTCAATTTATGTCGATTTGGCGGTGAAATTCGATCAAAAGGTAGAGCTTCCTCATGTTTATCACGATTTTTACAGCTTGACACATGAATTATTGACTCTTACAGACAATGTGAAGCAGGTGTATTTTCGATTGCTAGAAGTGACGGATACCCCCAAAGAGTCAAAGCTCCTTGTGGCGATACAATCAAATGGTGAAAATCTGATCGATCCTGCTCGTCCATTAGCAGAATTGTCAGAGGTGGAAGTATATGTAACAAATACATTTCCGGTTCGGATTGAGCCCTATTTTTATGAGAGAATTAGTCCCTGACGAAAGAAGTATGGTATGATAGCAGGGACGGCCTTTTGACCGGACGGCTAAGTATGACGGAAGTGTACGAAAGCAGGCAGACATCTTTAGGTTGCGCAGCTTGTGGAGGAGGACGCATGAGCAAAGAACACACCCCCTATGTAGAAGAAGTTCGGTTGATTATCGAACAGATCTACAAGCGATCTACCCATTCCTATGTAGAATATTACGTTGATGTTCCTTCCATGGCGGAAAATCGTCTTGAGCTTTTGTACCTGTTTTTACTGGAGCAGGGCATGACCAAGGAACGGGCAGTGATTTTCTGCACAGCAACGGGACTCGTCCAGTTGGGACTGGACATGCACGAACATGTAAAGAACGAATATGAGCAGACCCAAACGGCAGAGCGCAGCAGACAGCTGACAGTGCTTGCCGGGGACTATTACAGCGCGCGTTACTATCATCTGCTGGCTCAAAACAGTGAAATCAAAGCGATTCAAGTATTATCCGGTGCCATTCAAAGAGTCAATGAAGCCAAAATGAAGCTGTATACGGCAGTTCGAGATGGCAAGCTCCCGACAGACGAAGAATACTGGGAGCTGCGTAATATGATTGATACAGGCTTGTATGTAGCAATCGTAGAAGAATACGCCGATTCCGAGGATCATCGCCGTTTCTGGATTGATCTCATGAAGCAAACAGCAAAGGTCGAGAGTGTAATCGGAGAATGGGAGCAAATAAAGTGGCAAGAACAAGTTCCCTTTGGTTTTGCCCGTTTTTTGCTGCAAAAACCAGGTGCTACCCTCGCGCAGGTGATGTCCAGTGTCGAGCTTAAAGCCATGGAATTGATCGGTATGTGCGAGCAGATGGTGCGAACCCTGCATCCTGCAGAAACCCGCAGCATGCTGTCAACGATTACAGCTCGTTACTCCCATCGGATTAATCGTTTGAAAAGGGTTATTGAGGAGATGTAAGCCTAGTGGACCAAATCCAAATGAAAGACAAAGCAGAATACGTTCACTCTGTATTTGAAAGCATCGCGGAAGAATACGACAAGATGAACAACGTCATCAGTTTTGGTAGTCATGTTGCCTGGCGCAACTACACGATGAAACAGATGAATATCCAGCCGGGCCATACAGCTTTGGACGTAGCATGTGGTACAGGCGATTGGACGATTGCCTTGGCACAAGCGGTCGGTGAGGAAGGCCGTGTTGTCGGCCTGGACTTCAGCCAAAATATGCTGGATGTTGGAGCATATAAGGTTGCGAATGCCGGAGTAGGCAATAGGATCAAGCTAGTAAATGCAGATGCCATGAAATTACCCTATGAGGATAACTCATTTGATTTTGCGACCATCGGCTTTGCTCTGCGCAATGTACCTGATGTTCAGCGAGTATTGAATGAAATGGCTCGCGTCGTAAAGCCGGGTGGCAAAGTTGTTTCTTTGGAAGTGTCCAAGCCTCCCTTTATCCCTTATCGAAAGCTATTTTATCTATATTTCTATAAAATATTGCCGTTGGTTGCGAAGTGGACAGTAAACAAGTATGAAGAGTATGCCTGGCTGCCACAATCCTTGACCAATTTCCCTGACAGTCGAGAGCTGGCACACATGTTTCAAAAAGCAGGACTGGATCCTGTCCAGGTGAAGCTGTTTATGGGTGGAGTCTCCGCTCTGCACATCGGAACAAAGCAGTAGTTTCTCAATTACTGGTACCCGCAAGCAGACTGGGTAAGCCAGTATTTCTTTCGTGGATAGGAAGTGTAACGCATGGGTCTTCGTAAATTGAAAATTATTTTGGAAATGATAAAATTCGAGCACTCCCTTTTTGCTCTGCCCTTTGCTTTTATGGGAGCTGTTTTGGGTAGTATTGTAATAGAAAAGACTTGGCCTACTTGGATGCAAATCTTTTGGGTCACAGTAGCGATGGTTGGAGCACGTAGTGCGGCTATGTCGCTGAATCGGGTAATCGACCGAGTCATTGACTCGAAAAATCCGCGTACGGCTACACGTGCCATTCCAGCTGGACTCATCTCCATATTGGAAGTAATCTCGTTTATTGTTGTGTCTTTTGCCGTTCTTTTCATCGCGGCTTATCAATTGAATGATCTGGCTGTGAAGCTGCTGCCATTGGCTGTTTTCGTATTGGTGCTGTATTCCTATACGAAGCGCTTCACGTGGCTCTGTCACTTCGTTCTAGGTGTCTCTATCGGTTTTGGACCTCTGGGTGGCTGGGTTGCGACCACCGGTCAAGTAGATCCGATTGGTCTCTTGTTGTTTGTATCTGTGATGTTTTGGACAGCGGGATTTGATATCATCTATGCGTGCCAGGATGCTGATTTTGACCGCAAAGAAGGCCTGTTTTCCATGCCAAGCCGTTTCGGAATCAAGAATGCCTTGATCGTCGCGCGTGTATGCCACATTCTTACCTTCATTGGTTTGATGTCCCTGTATGCCGTAGCAGACTTGTCTATCTGGTTCTTGATTGGCGTGTTGATTTCCGGTGCGATCCTCATTTATGAGCACAGTTTGGTAAAACCGACGGATCTGTCCAAGCTCGATGTTGCCTTCTTTAACATGAATGGTATTTTGAGTGTCGTGATGTTTACATTCACGATGATCGATCTGGTGATCGCATGAGCCGGCAAAAATGGGCTGTTGGGATAACAGGCGCGAGTGGAGCCATCTACGGGGTACGTCTGGTTCAAGAGCTGCTTTCCGCAGGACATATCGTACACCTGATGATTACAGAAGCGGGCTGGCAAGTTTTTCACGATGAGCTGGATTGGGAAACCGATGATAGAGAAGCATTTGTGCAGGAGAAGCTGAAGCAGGATTTTCCTGGGGAGCTGTATTACTGGGGGCTGCGTGACTTTAATTGTCCAGCAGCGAGCGGTTCCTATCGCTGTGATGGGATGATCGTCGTCCCTTGTTCGATGGGCACGCTCTCAGGAATTGCGCATGGTGCCTCAGGAAATCTGCTGGAACGGGTGGCGGACGTCATGATCAAAGAAGGACGCCGCTTGGTGCTCGTGCCGCGTGAAACGCCACTGAATGCGATTCAGCTGGAAAACATGCTGAAGCTTAGCCGATTAGGCGTAAAAATCTTGCCGGCTATGCCGGGCTTCTATCAGAAACCGCAAACGATGGATGACCTCATTCATTTTGTAGTAGGGAAAACTTTGGATGCACTTGATGTGCCACATTCGCTGTTTCGGCGTTGGGGGGAATAGGAAGCATGCAAAAGTCCTTGCGAGTCGGACAAATTTTATACACAAACGTACTCCCGGTTTACTTCTATTTTGATCAGCCCAAATTTGAGGACCGTATTCAATTTATTCGGCAAGTCCCTGCCCAGTTAAATCAGGCGATGGCTGCTGGCGAGATTGATCTGGGGCCGATTTCTTCCTTTAGTTACGCTGAGCATGCTTCCCAATACGTGGCGCTTGCGGATTTGTCCGTTAGCGCCAAAGGGAGAGTAGGCTCCCTTTTCTTGTTTAGCAAAAAGCCGATTGAGCAGCTGAATGGTTCTCGTATTGCACTGACGAATACATCGGCAACTACTGTCAATCTGCTAAAGATCATTCTCCATAAGTTTTACGATTATGAGATTTCTTACGTTACACAAGAACCTGTTTTAGATGAAATGCTGCTGGACGCAGATGCTGCGCTGCTGATTGGAGATGACGCAATCCAAGCAAAGCGAAATAGTCGTAACCTGCACGTTTATGATTTGGGAGAGCTTTGGCATCAGTTTACGGGATATTCCATGACATTCGCGATATGGGCACTGCGCAAGGCTGTGATCGCGGATCATCATGATTTGATTGCAGAAGTTCACGCTTCCTTTTTGGCTAGTAAAAGGAAGACGAAAGAAAACACGGCTCCCTTGATTGATTACGTTCACACCCATTTCGGAGGAGAGAAAGAGGAGTGGGTCCGCTATTTTCAGGGATTACAGCACGATTTCGGCGACGTGCAGCGAATTGGACTGGAGTTCTATTACCGATGCGCGGCTGAGCTGGGACTTCTAGCGGCACCAACTACTGTCGATCTGTGGCAGGCAGGGGGCAGACAGACCAAAACTACGTTGACGAGATAGGTGGAACGGATGAACCTGGTCGATATTTACTTCAAAATGAAAAAGGACGTTCAGTATATTGAGGATGAACTGGAAAAGTCCATCGATACAGATGTACGCGAGCTGTATCAATCTTCTACTCACCTGCTCAAGGCAGGGGGAAAACGGATTCGCCCTGTATTTGTGCTGCTCGGGGGAAAATGGGGAAAATATGATATCAAACGTTTGAAGCACGTTGCTGTTCCACTTGAGCTGATTCACATGGCATCGCTCGTTCATGACGATGTGATCGACGATGCGGACAAACGCCGCGGGAAAGACACGGTTCGGATGAAGTGGGACAACAAGGTCGCCATGTATGCTGGAGATTATATCTTTGCACGTGCATTAGCAATTGCCTCACAGCTGCCTATCCCACAGCTGCATCAAATCTTATCCAATGCGATCGTCGAGGTTTGCAAGGGAGAAATTGAACAGGTCAAGGATCTAAACAACTGGGATCAAAATTTCCGGACTTATTTGCGTCGTATTAAACGCAAAACGGCACTGTTGATAGCGATTAGCTGTCAGCTGGGCGCAGTCGCCAGCGGTGCTACCGAAGAGCTGATTCGGAAAATGTATTGGTATGGGTATAACGTGGGAATGGCTTTTCAAATTACCGATGACATCCTAGATTTCACGGGAACAGAAAAGCAGCTGGGAAAACCGGCTGGAAGCGACCTGGTGCACGGGAATATCACATTGCCAGCGTTGTATACCGCTCATCATGGCAGAGCAGCAAAACAGTTCCAAACCTGGATTGCTGAAAATACATTTTGGGATCACATTGACGAAGCGATTCGACTGGTTCGTGCTGATGAGGGGATTGCGTTTTCACAGCAGCTGGCGGAGCGTTATATTGCGCGTGCACATGCAATATTAGCGGATTTGCCTAATAATCAAGCGAAGACCTCTCTTACAGGTATTGCCAACTTTATCATTGACCGCAAATTTTAATCATTTTTTGACCGTCAGGCTGTTGCTTGACCACCATAGTTTTGATAAAATTTCTGTTGGTGTCATATACACCAATACATAGCTCTAATGGAGGCATACTTACAATGGAAAAAACATTCCTTATGGTAAAACCTGATGGTGTACAACGTAACCTGATCGGGGAGATCGTTTCCCGTTTTGAGAAAAAAGGATACCAACTCGTTGGCGCTAAGCTGATGACTGTTAGCCGCGAACTGGCTGAAGAGCATTATGCAGAGCACAAAGAGCGTCCTTTCTTCGGTGAACTCGTGGACTTTATCACTTCCGGTCCAGTATTCGCTATGGTATGGCAAGGTAACAACGTAATCACAACTGCTCGCGCTATGATGGGCAAAACAAACCCAGTAGATGCAGCTTCCGGAACAATCCGTGGCGATTTCGCAACATCCGTTGGCATGAACATCATCCACGGTTCTGATTCTCCTGAAAGCGCTGAGCGTGAAATCGGTCTGTGGTTCTCTGCTGAAGAAGTTCTTTCCTTCGAAAAAACAATCCAGCGCTGGATCTAAACCATTCTCCAAAAAACCCCCGCTTTGGGGGTTTTTTCTTTTTTTCGTCAAAATCTCCGTCAGTCCTGATAGGATTTTACGCGAATAATGGCGAATCAAGTAGAAATGTAACTGCATAAGGGGGTACCGCTCACGTGGAAGATAAGGACTTTCTCCAATTTATAGCGAGTGTTAAAAAAATGACCGGAATTGATCTTGCCCTCTACAAGGAAGCGCAAATGAAGCGTCGTCTTACCTCGCTCCGAATGAAACGGGGATATCAATCGTTTGCCCATTATTTTGATGCCATCTCAAAGGACAAGGAATTGTTCTATGAGTTTTTGGACCGGATGACGATCAACGTATCGGAATTTTTCCGCAACCCTGGCAGGTGGGATGTGCTTGAAAATAAAATTTTGCCTCGTCTTGCGAAACAATCAGGGCGTGTCAAATGCTGGAGTGCAGCTTGTTCGACGGGGGAAGAGCCGTATACGCTTTCTCTGATCTTGCTTCGAAAAAGACTGGATGCGACCATCTTGGCTTCGGACATCGATGAAGGCGCATTGTCCAAAGCGAAGCAAGGGGTGTACACGGACCGTTCCCTGCAGGATTGTCCCAAAGAACTGGTCACCAAGTATTTTGCGAAGGATACACTCAGCTATCGCATTTCTGATGAAGTGAAAAAACGAGTGACCTTTAAAAAACATAATTTGCTGGCAGATACATTTGACGCTCAATTCGATCTCATCATTTGCCGAAACGTCATGATATATTTCACGGAAGAAGCAAAGCATGAGCTGTACCACAAATTCAGTCGTGCACTCAAGCCGGGTGGTGTACTGTTTGTCGGCAGTACGGAGCAGATCTTCCAACCCCAGCAATACCAGCTTGAGGCGGAAGATACGTTTTTTTATCGAAAAATGGGATAATTCACCAGCACTCTAGTATATCTCTGCTCTTTTTTCCCAAGACTAGGAATACCTACTTGCAGGGGAGGCAGCAGATGGATAAGCACAAGGTCATCGAAGCGTATCGTCGAGGTCTGATTACACTTCAAGAGTGTGGGCAAATACTTGGAGCGGAAAAGACGCAATTAGACGATTTAATGCGTGTCGACCACCGCCGTCAACCGCTCAGCTCCAATCCGTTTTTGGTGGTGGACCGCTTTTCATGAGCGCCATGTACTAGCCAAGCGCTTCTCCAACAGGAGGGGCGTTTTTCAACGTATAGGAATTTATAAGCGTGGAGCTTATAAATTCCGGAGCGCATGACAAGGTGCCTCAGCGTACGCATCCGGCATAACTACGGTAAAACATTCCGCTAAACGCGGTCGCTCCTCCCTGAGGAGGCCTCGATAGAGGTTTTCTTATGTCAGGTAAAGGATTTCAGCGAGTTTTGGCACTTTTGTATTTCCACCGAGGTACAGGTATGATATTATAGCGCTTAAAAGTGATAAAGGACAGCGACCCTTTTTGAACCATAATAAGGGATAAAGCTGCCTTGGAGGATGGAGGAAGGAAAGAGATGCGTTACTTGACAGCAGGGGAGTCTCACGGGCCTCAATTGACAGCAATCATCGAAGGGGTACCGAGTAACTTGCCTATTTCCATTGAGGCAATTAACGAGCAATTGGCACGCCGACAAAAAGGCCATGGCCGTGGAAGAAGAATGCAAATTGAAAAGGATCAGGTGAAGATCGTTTCCGGTGTTCGTCATGGATACACTACTGGAGCGCCGATCACGCTGGTCGTGGAAAATAGAGACTGGACACACTGGCAAGGAATTATGAGTGCGGAACCGGTCGAGGGTGCGGAAGAAAAAAGACGCGTATCTCGTCCTCGTCCTGGACATGCAGATTTGAACGGTGCGATTAAGTATCATCAGCGCGATATGCGAAATATTCTGGAACGTTCCAGTGCGCGTGAAACTACCGTTCGTGTAGCAGTGGGTGCAGTGGCGCGTCAGCTGCTCGCAGCTTTTGGAATTCGCGTAGGCGGTCAAGTCCTGCAAATCAATGATGTTGTGGCAAAACGTCAAGAGGTTAGCCTCGATGAGTTGATTGCTCGTACAGAGGAATCGCCAGTTCGTTGCCTGGATAAAGAAGCGGAGCCACTGATGATGGCTGCAATTGATAAAGCAAAAGAAGACGGGGATTCGTTGGGTGGAATCGTCGAGGTTATCGTAGAAGGAGTTCCAATCGGATTGGGAAGCCATGTTCAATGGGATCGCAAGCTGGACGGACGACTCGCACAAGCGGTAATGAGTATCCAGGCATTCAAAGGTGTTGAAATCGGAGTCGGCTTTGAAGCAGCAGGCTTGCCAGGCTCCAAGCTGCACGATGAAATTATTTGGAACGAAGAAACAGGCTACAGCCGCAAGTCAAATCGTGCTGGTGGACTTGAGGGTGGTATGACTACAGGTATGCCAGTCGTGGTTCGTGGTGTGATGAAGCCGATTCCTACCTTGTACAAACCGCTTATGAGCGTAGACATCGATTCCAAAGAGCCGTTCTCTGCTAGCATTGAACGTTCTGATAGCTGTGCGGTACCTGCTGCAAGCGTCGTAGCGGAAGCGGTAGTTGCTTGGGAAATCGCAAACGCCATGTGCGAAAAATTCCCGAGTGACTCGATGGATGACATGGTGGAAAACGTGCGTCAATACCGCGCTTACACGGAGAATTACTAATGACTACACAGAGCCTGACTGTTGAACTAGGAGAGCGCTCTTATCCGATCGTGATTGGGAATGGCCTTTTGCAGCAAGTTCCAAAACTGCTGCAAGAGGCAGGTATTTCCCGGGCCAGCAACCTGCTGATTGTAACAGACGAGAACGTAGCTGTTCGCTATCTGACTTTGCTGCGTGATGTTCTTCGGGCTGCTGGCTACAAAGCCTCTGCGAGCGTTGTTGCAGCGGGTGAGCAATCCAAAAGCTTGTCCGTTTACGAGCGGATCATGACGGAAGCGATTGAAGCAGGCCTGGATCGAAAATCTGCCATTCTGGCTCTTGGCGGTGGAGTTGTCGGAGATCTGGCAGGATTTGTGGCAGCCACATACATGCGCGGGATCGATTTTGTACAGCTGCCTACTACACTGCTTGCACACGACAGCTCTGTTGGTGGCAAGGTGGCGATCAATCATCTGCTGGGCAAAAATCTGATTGGTGCCTTTCATCAGCCGCAAGTGGTTATCTACGATACCGCAGCATTACATTCCTTACCCAAGCGCGAGGTGGCAGCAGGATTTGCAGAGGTCGTCAAGCATGGACTCATTGCAGATGAGTCTTTTGTAGATTGGCTGGAAGAAAATGCCGCACAGCTGTGGGAGCTTGATTCAGAATTGTTAGGGAAAGCAATTCAACGTGGCTGTGCCGTCAAAGCTGCTATCGTCTCCGAAGACGAGACAGAGCAGGGGAAACGAGCGTTGCTTAATCTAGGGCATACGTTTGGACACGCGTTTGAGGCGTTATCGCAATACTCTGTGCTAAATCACGGCGAGGCGATCTCGATCGGCATGTGCTTGGCGGCCAAGGTTGCTGAGCGTATCGGCATTGCGGAAAAAGGGATTTACGAGCGTACTAAGAGAGTACTGCGCCTCTATCACCTCCCAACCAGCTGGCCGGGTAATGTAACTCCAGAGGCTGTATTGGAAGCGATGAAACGGGATAAAAAGACAATCGGCGGAAAGCTGGCTCTCGTATTGCCACGTGCAATCGGAGAAGTAGAAGTAGTAAAAAATATTGACGAACAGTTGATTTTGACTGTAATGAGAGAAGAAGTGGAGGCATAAGCGATGGGAGTGCGAGGAATTCGTGGCGCTGTAACGGTGGAAGCCGATACACGCGAGGAAATTGTTTCAGCAACAAAATGGCTGCTGGAAGAGATGGTAGGACGCAATCAAGTAAATCCGGAAGACATCGGTAGCATCATCATTACGACGACACCGGATCTGTGTGCGACTTTTCCGGCTCAAGCTGCACGTATGATTGATGGAGAAGCTTGGGCATTCGTGCCATTGATGTGTGCACAAGAAATTCCGGTGCCAGGTGGTTTGCCTCTTTGTGTGCGTGTCATGATGAACGTCAATACAGACAAGACAGCAAAAGAAATCAATCACGTTTTTCTACGTGAAGCGGTTAAGCTACGTCCAGATTTAACAAATCACAGTTGACAATCGAGGCGCTCTCTTTTACCATAAGTGAAACGAGAGCGCCTCGTTTACCGGTTATAAGTAAATTCCGGCTGAGAGCAGAGCAAGCAGAGCAGAGTAGAGATGAGTTAGGTTGAGGAGAGAAGAGCAAGCTGGGTACATACACATACCCAAAATCCAGGTCCGTACTGGATTATTTTTCATATTTTTCTCCCCCTACCTCTCGCTCTAAAAAGCGGGTAGAGAAAAGGTGAGCACTATCCCTTTTCACTCCCTCTAAAAAGGAGATGAGAGTCCATGTATTTCCCCTCCCTGGCCGAAGTGCAGTCCCTTTCGGCATCGTATTCAATGATCCCTGTAAGCATGACCTTGTTAGCTGACCAAGAAACACCTATTCGTTTGTACCAAAAGATTCGGACGAGTAATTCGTTCCTGCTGGAGAGCGTGGAAGGCGGTACGCGCTGGGCACGTTTTTCATTTATCGGGATGAACCCATTTCAAATCGTCGAAGCAAAAGGAGAAGAAATTTCCGTTTCGAAACGAAATGGAGAGCGATTTGTCCGTACAGGAAATCCAGTGAACTTTTTGCGTGAGGAAACAGATCGCTATAAAAGTCCAAAGCTCCCTCAGTTCCCCAGACTGAGTGGTGGTGCGGTCGGATTTTTTGGCTACAATACGCTGCGTTATTTTGAAAATCTGCCTCCACATCGACAAGAGGCAGTGCGTGTACCGGATATGCGCTTCCTTTTCGTAGACGAGATGATCGCATTCGATCACTTGAAGCAAGAAATCCAGCTGATCGTAAATCTGCATGTGGAACAAGGAGATTCAGCAGCCCGGATTGCCGAAAAATACAAACTAGTTTGTGAACGGATCGAACAGCTGGCAACAAAGGTAACGGCACCTCTGCAAGTAGACAGTCGCATACAGGTAGCCGCTCAATCACCATCTGCGCTGACTGTCGAGCCCAACATGAGCCAGAAGCAATATGAACAGATGGTAGAGCAAGCCAAGGAATACATTGCGGCTGGCGATATCTTTCAAGTAGTGCTTTCACAGCGTTTTTCCGTAAAGACCGAAGTAGATCCCTTTGCCGTCTATCGCTTGCTGCGGACACTGAACCCTTCGCCGTACATGTACTATTTGGAATACGAAGGCGAAACAGTGGTTGGTACATCTCCCGAACTATTGGTACGGGTTGAGGACGATAAAGTAGAGATGAGGCCGATTGCAGGGACACGCAAACGCGGTGCAACTCCACAAGAGGATGCTGAGCTGGCAGCTGATTTGCTCGCAGACAACAAAGAGCGGGCGGAGCATTACATGCTGCTTGATCTCGGTCGAAATGACGTCGGAAAAGTGTCCTCCTACGGCAGCGTAAAAGTGGAAGAGGCACTCGTGATCGAAAATTATTCCCACGTCATGCACATGGTATCTCACGTGACTGGAAAGCTGCGTGAAGGACTCCATGCCTTTGATGCTCTTCTGTCTGCTTTTCCGGCGGGTACGGTATCCGGCTCTCCTAAGCTTAGAGCGATGGAGATCATTGCCGAGCTGGAGCCAGATGCAAGACACTTATACGCAGGAGCGATTGGTTATCTGTCGTTCGATGGATCACTGGATAGCTGCATTACGATTCGAACCTTATTTTTCCAAGATGGCTATGCACATGTGCAAGCAGGTGCGGGTATAGTCGCGGACTCGGTTCCGGCAAGTGAATATCAGGAGACGATTAATAAAGCAGCGGCGATGATTTCAGCTTTGGAAAAGGCGGAGCAGCTATTCGCGCGGAAGGAGGAGTTGCCATGCTAACCCACGCATTGGACCAAATTCTAAAAGGAAGCCATTTGAACCGAAATGTCGCAGAAGAAGCGATGGGCGAGATCATGGATGGAAAGGCAACTCCTGCCCAAATCGGAGCATTTCTGGCTAGCTTGCGCCTGAAGGGGGAGCAGGTTGAAGAGATTATCGGCTTTGCGCGAGCGATGAGAGAGCGTGCTACTCGTTTTCCGATTGATCTTCCCGGGTTAGTGGATACATGTGGGACTGGTGGAGACGGCAGCAATACCTTTAACATATCGACGGCGAGTGCCATTGTGGCAGCCAGTGACGGAGTGAGAATCGCCAAACACGGGAATCGCGCCGTGTCGAGTAAAAGCGGGAGCGCAGACGTACTGGAAGCACTGGGCGTACCGGTCAATCTGGCACCAAAGGATGCGGCTGATTGTCTTCGGGCTACGAATTTGTGCTTTCTGTTTGCCCCTTTGTATCATCAAGCGATGAAGCATGCAGCAGGGCCACGTAAGGAACTGGCTATTCGGACTGTTTTTAATCTTTTGGGTCCTCTGACGAATCCGGCAGGAGCTACTCACCAGCTAATGGGTGTATATGATGCCGAGCTGCTTCTGACTGTAGCCACTGTACTCAGAGAGCTGGATGTCCACCGAGCATTAGTGGTTGCGGGTTCGGATGGACTCGATGAACTGACAGTGACGGGAATCAGTCATATCGCTGAGCTTCGTGACGGTCAAATTCACACCTATGAGGTTGATCCGGAGCAATTTGGACTGCGCCGCCATGATAAAGATGCTCTGCGCGGTGGAGATGCGAATGAAAATGCCGCGATTATTCACGACGTGTTCGCCGGAAAACGCGGGGCCCCGCGCGATATCGTCTTGCTTAATGCAGGAGCCATTCTGTATCTCGCCGATCGGGTAAGCACTATTGGAGAAGGCGTGATTCGAGCGGCTGAACTGATCGATGACGGACTCGTCCTGCGCAAACTGGAGCAGTTCCGTCAAATTGCAGGAGGAATGATTCATGCTTCGTAAAATCGTAGAGAAAAAACAGGAAGAAATCGCACGTCTAAAAGCCGCTGTGACGACAGCTTCTCTTTTAGCAGATACGAAGGCGATTCAAGAACCTCGAGGATTTCAGAGGGCACTGGAAACGAGTGCTCGTCCTGTCAGTGTGATTGCGGAAGTGAAAAAAGCATCTCCATCAAAAGGGTTGATTCGTCCTGACTTTGATCCGATCGCAATTGCCAAGGCTTATAAAGCTGCTGAGGTGGAGTGCATTTCGGTTTTGACCGATGAAGCATTTTTCCAAGGCAGTCTGTCATATCTGACTCGCATTCATGAAGCGATTGACCGGCCGTTGCTGCGAAAAGATTTTCTCATTGACGAAATTCAAGTAGTGGAGGCAAGGGCGGCAGGCGCTGACTGCATTTTGCTAATCGCAGCAATTCTGGAGCCTGGGCAGCTGCGTCACCTCGCACAGACGGCGGAAGCCCTGGGCATGGATGTTCTGATTGAAGTACACGACAGACGAGAATGTGAGATGGTTTTCCAAGCGGTTGAACCTAAACTGCTCGGGATAAACAATCGAAATCTTAATACGTTCCAAACTGATCTAGCAGTCACACATGAAGTTATTGCTGACATTCCTAAAACAATTACGGTGGTGAGCGAGAGCGGAATCTCGGTACCCACAGATATTGAAAATGTAAGAAAGGCAGGCGCACGATCAGTATTGGTCGGCGAGCACTTCATGCGACAAGAGGATGTGGAGCAGGCAGTGCTGTCACTAGTCGGTTCAGCGACTGCAATGGGGATGAGCAAATGACCCAAATCAAAATATGCGGCATTAAGCGTACAGAAACGTTGGCACTGCTAAAAGAGCTTGACGTCGACTTCGTCGGGCTCGTCTTCGCACCAAGCAAACGTAAGGTAGATGCCCAGACTGCGAAAAGCCTGCTCGCATCGGTACCGGATCATCCTCCGGCAGTAGGCGTGTTTGTAAATCCGAGCATAGAGGAGCTGGATGAAATACTCAGTCAGGTTCCGCTAGCAGTAGTTCAGCTCCATGGACAGGAAACACCAGCATTTTGTCAGGAGGTTCAGGAGCGCTTCTCGATTCCTGTTTGGAAGGCTTTGGCGGTTGGGGGAGAGTCAGATGCAGCAAGCGAGATAGAGCGATATGCCGGAGTTGTTCATGCGTTTTTGTTCGATACGTACGACCCGAGCATGGCGGGCGGAACTGGAAAACGCTTCTCGTGGGAGCAAATACCGAAGCTGCAGGAAAGCTGCGGTGAGGCAGCTTGCGTTATCGCAGGTGGGATAAATACGGACAATGTGGCAGAGCTTGTTGGACGTTATCAGGCAAACATGATTGATGTATCCAGTGGAGTCGAAACAGATGGCGAGAAAGACGCCTCCAAAATAAAAACATTGGTGGGAAGGGTGAAAGCGGATGAACACGCAACAGACAACGACCCCGGTCGTGCCTGATGAAAATGGACGCTTTGGACAGTTCGGAGGAAAGTTTGTCCCTGAGACATTGATGAATGCGGTAGCGACTTTGGAGGTAGCATTTGAAGAAGCGCGTCGTGACCCTCAGTTTGTTCAGGAGCTGGGTGGGCTGCTAAGTGAATATGCAGGACGACCAACGCCTCTGACGTATGCAGAGCGATTGACGGAGGAACTTGGAGGAGCGCAGATTTATCTCAAGCGTGAGGATCTTAACCATACTGGTGCACACAAATTGAACAACGCTCTCGGTCAAGCCTTGCTTGCGAAGCGTATGGGGAAAAAATCAATTATTGCTGAAACGGGCGCTGGACAGCATGGGGTAGCCAGTGCGACGGTAGCAGCTAAATTGGGTCTCTCCTGCAAAGTCTTCATGGGCGAGGAAGACATTCGCCGCCAGTCGCTGAATGTCTTTCGCATGAAGCTGCTTGGCGCCGAGGTCATCCCTGCTGTTTCTGGTTCACGTACATTGAAGGATGCAACGAACGAAGCGATCCGTCATTGGGTTACTCATGTAGAAGAAACGTTTTATGTGATCGGTTCAGTTGTGGGGCCCCATCCTTATCCGTACATCGTGCGTGAATTCCAAAAGATCATCGGAGAAGAGACGCGCAGTCAGATCTTGCAAATGCTGGGCAGACTCCCGGACGAGGTTATTGCCTGCGTGGGTGGCGGCAGCAATGCAATTGGCATGTTTTATCCATTCATTCAGGACGACACTGTTGCTTTGCGCGGTGTAGAGGCTGCCGGACACGGAGTGGATACCGATAAGCATGCGGCTACGCTGAGCTTGGGGCGTCCGGGTGTTATTCATGGCTCGCTTACTTACTTGTTGCAGGATGAGCATGGGCAAGTACAGGAGGCCCATTCTATTTCTGCCGGACTCGATTATCCGGGGGTAGGACCAGAGCATTCCTATTTAAAAGACACTGGTCGGGTTACTTATACATCTGTAACGGATGCAGAAGCTTTGGAGGCAGTGCAGCTGTTATGTCGGACAGAGGGAATCATTCCAGCATTGGAGAGTGCCCATGCCATAGCAGAAGCGATCAAGCGCGCACCCCAAATGACAAGTGACCAGATTCTCGTTATTTGCTTGTCAGGACGCGGGGATAAAGATGTTCTGACCATTCAAGAGGCTTTGAAAGAGCAAAGCAAAGGGGGCGAGCAATAATGACGGCAATTGCAAACAGAATTGACCGCTTGTTTGAGGATCGCAGTCGCAAACGTTTTATTCCGTTTATTACGGTTGGAGACCCGACGCTCGAAGCCACTTTTCAGATTGTAGCGGCGATGGTAGAGGCCGGGGCAGATGTAATTGAGCTGGGAGTGCCGTATTCAGACCCGCTGGCCGACGGACCGACAATCCAGCGCGCATCAGAGAGAGCGCTCCAAAATGGGGTGTCAATCGCGGATGCATTACAGCTGGTAGCACGCTTGAGAAAGGCAGGAGTCGAGGCGTCTCTCGTCCTGTTCTCCTATGTCAATCCGGTGCTACAATATGGCATTGATCGCTTTTTTGCAGAACTGGCTGCCTATGGAGCAGATGGAGTTGTCATTCCAGATTTGCCAATTGAGGAAAATGGTCCGGCTGTAGAGGCTGCGAAGAAAAACGGCATTCATGTCATATCGCTAGTTGCGCCGACATCTGAATCGCGCATCAAAAAAATCGGAGAACAAGCAACCGGATTTCTATATTGTGTTTCCTCGCTAGGTGTGACTGGGACACGTACAGATTTACGCGACGATCTCGCAATGTTTCTACAAAAAGTAAAATCGTCTACAAATGCGCCAACAGCTGTCGGGTTTGGTATTTCCACGCCGGAACAAGTTCGGGCAGTAGCGCCGCATACAGATGGTGTGATTGTCGGAAGTGCGATTGTACAAGAGATCGAGAAGTATAACGAGCAATTGAAAGACCCGGAACAAATGCCGCAAGCAATTGAAAAAATAAAAACCTTTGTACAACAGTTAGCGAGTGCGCTACAATAATGGGAAAAATGTGACTGGAGTGAACGTGGATGCAACCGAAGCAACGCATACTCAATGCCCCGGTATATCAGCCTGGGAAACCCATTGATGACGTCAAGCGCGAATATGGTTTGACAGAAGTGATTAAGCTGGCGTCCAACGAAAATCCTTATGGTTCTTCGCCAAAGGCAAAAGCGGCAATCGTCGAGCAGTTGGACAATTTGGCGCTTTATCCAGATGGCGCAAGCCTGAATTTGCGCTGGGACCTAGCTGATTTTCTCAGAGTAAAGCCGGGCCAGTTGATTTTTGGTAACGGATCTGACGAAAATTTGTTGATGATTTCTCGCGCGTTTTTGAATGAGGGCACAAATACGGTAATGGCGTCGCAGACGTTCTCTCAATATCGCTCCAATGCCATTATTGAGGGGGCAGAGCTGATCGAGGTTCCGTTGAAAGACGGCGTTCACGATCTGGAAGCAATGGCTGCTGCCATCAACGAACAGACGCGTGTCGTGTGGGTATGTAACCCGAACAATCCGTCTGGTACGATCGTTACAACTTCCGAGCTGGAAGCATTCATGAAAAAAGTGCCAAAAGACGTGCTTGTTGTGTTGGATGAGGCATACTACGAATATGTTGTGGACCCTGAGTACCCACAAACGATTCCAATGCTCGCTGAGTATCCAAACATAATCATCTTGCGCACCTTCTCAAAAATCTATGGTCTCGCAACGCTGCGTATCGGTTACGGTGTCGCATCGGAGGAGCTCGTTTCTCAGCTGGAGCACGTGCGCGAGCCATTCAACACTGGCGCACTCGGACAAGTGGCAGCCCGTGCTGCACTAAAGGACCAGGAGTTCGTAATTAGCTGCCGTGAGCGTAACAGAGAAGGCGTGAAGCAATTTACGGATCGTTTTGATGAATGGGGTCTCTCCTATTATCCTACACAAACAAACTTCATCCTGGTTGACCTGAAGCAGGATTCAGATGCCGTATTCAAGAAGCTGTTGAGTCATGGAATCATTGTTCGCTCCGGAAATGCGCTTGGCTTCCCAGGCTATCAGCGTATTACGGTCGGTACGAAGGAGCAAAATGAAAAGATTCTGACTGTACTTCAAGAGATCGTTGCTGGTGCATTGAAATAACCCGAAAAATGCCGGGCATTTGTCCCGGCATTTTTGTCTACGCAGACGAAGGAAGGATAGAAAGTGGAGATGAAAAAGACCACCATTGCTGTAATCGGTGTCGGATTGATTGGTGGATCAATCGCTCTTTCGATGCGACGTGATCCAACTATTCGGGTCGTCGGTTACGATGTACGGCAAGATTGTTTAGACAAAGCGTTGACACTTGGAGTAATCCATGCAGGAACGACGGATATGCAAACTGCGGTCAGAGAAGCGAATGTGATATTCCTTGCTTCACCGGTTGAGCAAATTTTTGGTACACTGCGATTGCTGGCTGAGTTGGATTTGCAGGAAGATGTAATCATTACCGATGTGGGGAGTACCAAATCCAATATCGTTTCACAAGCTTTGGCTGTTATACCGGAGCATGTGACCTTTATCGGTGGACACCCTATGGCTGGTTCTCATAAATCTGGAGTAGAAGCTGCCTCAGACAGATTGATGGAAAATGCCTACTACGTGCTGACACCTGCGCTGGGGACCGACGAGAAAAAACTAGAGCGTCTGACAGAGCTGCTGGGATTAACCCGTGCAAAGGTTGTTCATATGGATGCCAATACCCACGATCAGGTTGTGGGAGCGGTTAGTCACTTTCCGCATGTTCTTGCCTCTGCCTTGGTCAATTTGGTCGCAGGCTACGATGACGAGAATGCGTGGCATGCTAGACTCGCTGCCGGAGGTTTTCGTGACATCACGAGAATTGCATCCAGTAATCCGCGTATGTGGCGTGATGTATTGCTGCAAAACCGTGATCATATCCTGAAAATCGCCAATGACTGGTCGAACGCCCTGCAGGATGTGGTGGCCCTCGTAGAAAAGGGAGACCCAGACGGTATCGAGCATTTTTTCAAGACTGCGCGTGATTTTCGTGACGGACTGCCTGAGCGCAAAGCGGGCGCACTGCCTCAGCTAAACGATTTGTACATTGATATCCCTGACCATCCTGGGGAAATCGGCAGGATTACTACTCTTTTGGGAGCCAGACAAATCAATATTACTAACCTGCAAATCAGGGAAACGCGTGAAGACATATACGGGGCTTTGCGGATTACGTTTCAATCCCAACAGGAAATGGAAAAAGGCGAGGAATTACTACGGTATTTCGATTACAATGTATACAAGCGATAATAGATTTGTTGTGCCTGTGTGCTTTACAACGAAGACGCTTCACAGCATGACTAGTAATAGAAAAAGGGGAGTGGAACTGTGCTTCGCGTAAGACAAACCCAAAAAATTGAAGGAACGATCCGTGTTCCTGGAGATAAATCGATTTCACACCGTGCAGTTATGTTTGGTGCTCTTGCTAACGGAACGACGACCATCGAAGGATTTCTGCCAGGAGCTGACTGCCTGAGCACGATCAGCTGCTTTCGCAGTATGGGCATCGAGATAGAACAGCAAGGTGACGAAGTGACGGTACAGGGAAAAGGCTGGTTTGGGCTAGAGGAGCCCTCGGAGCACCTTGAAGTAGGGAATTCAGGAACGACGATCCGACTGATGGCAGGGATCATGTCGACACAGCCATTCCACGTTGTGATGGAGGGAGATGAATCGATTGCGAAGCGTCCAATGCGTCGTGTGATTGGTCCTCTTCGTCAAATGGGAGCCAAAATTGATGGACGCAAAGATGGCGAGTTCACTCCGCTGTCTATCCGAGGTGGCGATTTGCAAGCGATCTCGTACCAATCTCCAGTTGCCAGTGCTCAAGTGAAATCAGCGATTTTGCTGGCAGGCTTGCAAGCGAAGGGAGTTACAAGTGTAACGGAACCCCATTTGTCTCGTGACCATACAGAGCGTATGCTTCAAGCCTTTGGTGTACAAGTCGTACGTGATGGTCTGACTGTTTCAGTAGAAGGCGGTCAAGAGCTAACAGGCCGTGCCATTTCTGTGCCGGGTGACATTTCTTCTGCAGCATTTTTGATCGCGGCCGTAATGGTGGTACCAGGCAGCTCGCTTTTGATCGAAAATGTAGGCATCAATCCGAGCCGCACCGGAATTATTGATGTGGTCAAAGCAATGGGAGGAAGCCTTGAACTTCTGAATGAACGGATTGTCAATGAAGAGCCCGTAGCGGATCTGCTGGTTACACACTCCGAGCTGCATGGAATTGAAATTGCTGGGGATATCATACCGAGACTCATCGACGAGATTCCGGTTATTGCAGTGATAGCTTCGCAGGCAAAAGGACAGACGATCATTCGTGATGCTGAGGAGCTCAAAGTAAAAGAGACGGATCGAATCGCAACTGTGGTTAGCCAGCTGTCCAAGTTTGGTGCCAAGGTAACACCGACAGACGATGGCATGATTATTGAAGGGGAGACGTCTTTAACCGGGGCTGTCATCGATAGTCATGGAGACCATAGAATCGGGATGGCGATGGCTATTGCGGGTCTTGCCGCAGCAGGTGAAACCGTAGTAGAGAATGACGAGGCGATTGATGTTTCGTTCCCGGGCTTTGCGCAGTTGCTTGAAAAAGTGAGTAAATAAGAGGAGAGAACCCGCAAAAAGATTGCGGGTTTTTTCACATAGTAAAGGAATCTTTTTTTAGCAAAAATGATTTGACAAGCGCTTACATTCCGTTTATTATAAAACTACAGTATGGTTTCTCTCCACTCCTATCCAATATAATAAAGCACAAATGTGCTACCGTCGTTTGAATGCGCTTACAATAAACGACGGTCTTTTTTTTGTACTTTTTTCCGAACTGGCGCATAAGCTCGTACTAATCGTAAATCTCGATAGGGCTGATCGAGAGGAGGACGAGCTGTGTCACAACAAGGGATGGTTATTCGTGGTGGATCAATCGTTACGTCACAAGGGATCAGGCAAGCAGATATATGGGTATCTCAAGGCAAAATCATTCGGATAGCCAAAGACACCTTGTACAAAACATGGGAATCGCAAACGGCGTCCTTTTCAGAAGTGGATGCAACAGGAATGTATCTCTTGCCTGGACTCATTACGCTCTCAGATCAGTCATTATATAAAATACGTGAGATGCAACCATACATAGAAGCGATCCGCTCACTTATCCGAATGGGCTGTACAAGCCTCGTGGATGTTTTTTATCCGGATCGCTGGATGAGTACGTCACAAATGAATTATCAGCAAACCCAGCATTACAATAGCCTGATAGATTACAGCTGGCATGTAGGGATGAATGCTTCTGAGCTGCGCGATCAGGAGGCATGTAAGTGGAGCAGGAGAGGATATTCAGGTATTCATATCACGATTCGAAGCCCAGAAGAAATTTCCAGCCTAAATTGGGAAACGATTTCTGCCCTTCATACGTCTTATAAGACGATATTTCATTTACACATACCGCAAGAGACTTCTGTGAAAAAAGATCGCAGGGATCAGATCCTTCAGCAGTGGATATCCATGACACGGTATTGGAAGATTCGTACGGTACTTCCCGATCCCACGTTACTCTTTGACACAAAGCAGTACGATCCGTTTTACCACGTTTTTTGGTTGAATAAGGACTGGACTGATCAGGCACTGCGTCACATGTATCGTCATTGGTATGAAATGTGGCCAGTCGCAGCGTCCTTGCACGATGTCCAGTGCGATTATCGTAGGAGATGGAGTACACCCGAAGAATTGCTCTGTTTATTAATTCGACTCACTTCGACGAACGTAGCCAAAGTTTTAGGATTGTATCCGCGAAAAGGATGCTTGACAATCGGAGCAGATGCGGATATTGTTTTCCTAAAAAAGGAAAACTGGTTGACAAAGCAGGATCTTTCCACTATTCTCAATTTTAGCGAAATATTTTTTCCAACTTCTGTTATGTCGAACGGTAAGTGGATATATCGAAATGGCGAGTTCTTCTCTACGATTGGGATGGGCAGGTGCATTCGAGACGTAAAGCCCTACACATATGTTATTTAACCCCAGGTTTGGGGGTTTTTTCGTGAAGGATTCATGGAAAATATCGAGAAAAAGAATGTTACATTAGCGCAACTTTTTACATCCCTAGCAGTCTAATGTTACAAAGGCTGCTGAGGGATCGGAATCGCTAAGGAGGTAATCCTGGTTATGACCGATTCCCAGCTTATCCGAGAGATTAAAGAAGGTAATCTGGAATGCTATGCTGAACTGATTCGTCGATACGAAAAAAAGATCCTCTCCTTTGTTACACATTTATTGCGTCAGGCACATTTAGAGCACATCGCTGAGGATATCTGTCAGGAGACGTTTTACAAGGCGTACAAAAGCATTCATTCTTTCCGAGATGTAGAGGCCACCTTTTCTACCTGGCTCTATACGATTGCTCGTAACTCCGTGCTTAGTGAATTGCGGAAAAGCCGCAATTCTGACGTCTATTTGGACGACACCCTTCAGGTTCCTATGGCATCCCCGAAAACCTTGCCCGAGCAGGTTTTATTACGCAATGAACGGGAGAGCATGGTGAGACTGGCGATTAACAGCTTGCCAGAAAAACAGCGCTCAGCCTTGATCCTGAGAGAGTACGAGCAGATGGATTACACCGAGATAGCGACCATTTTGGATTTGACGGTTAGCTCAGTGAAATCCTTGCTGTTTCGAGCGAGACAAAGTATCAGAGGACAGTTGGAAACCTACATCCTGGACCCTCATTTGGATGAAGCTGAAGGGATGAATCGATGATGAAATGTGAAGAAGTTCAGGAAATTCTGCCTGAATACGCCGATAAACTTTTGCCAGAGATGACTCAACGCCGTGTTGACCATCACATGGCATCATGTTACGCCTGTCGTGCCGATTACGAGATGTGGTCGGATAGCGGGGAGTGGATGGAGACACACAAGGAAGAATATCATTCCGTGACTCCTTCTCGTTCTATTGTAGACGCTGTAATGGCCCGGATTCTATCAGAAGAGAAGTGGGCTATTCCGATTGGACGTAAAATTTTCAGCGTAACAGCCAGAATGAGACGCATTGGTGCAAGTGTCGCCGTTCTTTTGTTGATGTTGTTTACGTTTACTTTATATGTAAATACGAGTACAACAGAGCAAGCGAACTCACTGGTTATCAATGGAGAAGTAATGGCGATGAATACACCAAAAGCACAGGTGATTTCCTCGTCCATGCAATCAGATGATGGTACATATGTAGTAGAAGCTACGCCTCTCCAGGAGGAACAACTTGCTAATGCTACGGCATCCATCATTCCGTTAGATGGCAAACCCAGTACGCCTGAGTTGCCGAAGCCAAATTACAACATTGTGCTCAGTGTTTTCGGTATTTTAATTACTGTTCTTACGATGAGCTGGCTAACGAGAGCATAATGGTATATGATGGGGAGTAAAGAAAAAGACCGTCTGCGGACGGTCTTTTGTGGCTCTTCTGTAAGGGAGTCATCAAAGCAACTATACATATGAGGTGAACAAAATGCCGAAGAAGTGGCTCTATGTCATAGATGAAGCAATCAAGCGAATTGAAAACGATGAGGTGGAATTAGGTCTGACTGCCTTGCAAAAAGTACAGGAGCACGGGAAAGATTTGCCCGATGTCATGATGTATTTGGCGGAAGTTTGGTATCGTCTGGGGCATTTGGACGATGCCGTTCGTTTACTGAATGACGTCATGGAAAAAAATCCGGACATGGAGCCGGCGCTGCGCCGCGAATGTCAGTTGCTGCTGGCAGAGATTGCTCTGGATTCCAGTGATTTTGAGACGGCACAGCATTTGTTGTATGAGTGCAAGGAATCTGGTTTTGAAGGCATTCAGCTTGATCTGCTGTTGGCTGATTTGTATGCATTGCAGGACTTGGATGAAGTGGCTGTCAAATATTTGGAGCAAGCTCGTCAAAAAGAACCTGATAATCAAGATATTATGGCAGCACTCGGTAACCTGTACTTCCGCATCGGAGAAGATGAGCAAGCGGTGCAGCTACTGGAGCTGGCAGGAGCGGAAAGCCTTGATTTGCTGTTGACCAAAGGACGCTCCTTGGCCCAGAATGGCCAATTCGAGCAAGCGTACCAAGTGTTTCGGCAAGCACTCATTTTGGATCAATCACCAGAAGTCTTGTTTGGCAGCGCAATGATGGCATTCCATGTGGGGCGACTGGAAGAAGCAGTAGAACTGGTGAAAAATTTGCAAGCGATCGAAGAAGAATACGTGGCTGCTTATCCGCTTGCAGCAGATATTTATTTGTCGCTCGGGAAAACAGAAGAAGCGATTGATTCCTTGAAGCAGTACGTCTCGTTATCCGGTTTTGATCTCGATCAGATCCGCAGGCTGATTGCTCTCTTGACACAGTCGGGACGCTATGATGAAGCCAAGGAATACCAACAATTGCACGATAGCTGGGATGAGCAAAGCGACGAAGAGTAATCGCTTGCCTGAACTATTTCCGAATAAAATCAGACAAACAGGAAGTCACTTCTCGTGGCTTCCTGTTTATTTTTCCGCTTTTTGGCAAGAATGAGGGATACAAGAAAGCCATCGTAAAGAAGGGATGCGCAGATGAACTTGGCTGAGATCTTGGTGTATACCGATATCCGGCAGCTCCATCAGATTGCCAACCATTATGGATGCGAATGCAACCCTCATTCAAAAAATGATCTAATCACGTCACTGCTGTCCAGCTTGAGACACCGGTTGACAATCACAAAAGAAGTTGAACAGCTAACAAACGAAGAAACGCATTTTATGCTGCTTTTGTTCCTGGACAAGCGTACGATCATGTCTTTGGAGGATTTACTCGCAAAAGCCGGAGTGGCACTGGAGAACCAGAAGGAAAAGAAACAAGAAGAAGCAAGAAGGTACATAGCACAAGCGATGAGACGCGGCTGGTTCTTTCCTGTGAAAAGCAAGACGGTGGGTCAGTATCAGGTTCCCCTCGATATTCGTGAGCCGTATTTACACGCATGGCTAGAAAAATGGAGAGAGCAAAATGCGCTGGTGATGGACGGACCAGAAGCTTATCGCGACGAAGGTACAGCGCTATGTGACGACATCATGCAGTTTCTGCGTTTCCTCTCCCAAGAACCCATTCCTTTGACAGCCGAGGGAGGAATGTATAAACGCTATCAACAGCAGCTTTTTCAATTTCTCCATGTCAAGGAAGAGCCTCTTTTGCCCCAGAAATGGCGATTCGGATATGGACTGCATTTTGATCTATACCCTGACCGATTTTCGCTGCTGTATGATTTCTGCTATTTTCATAAGTGGATTGAGGAGAGAGAGGGAAGAGTTGCCCTTTCTGACAAGGGGGCTGAGCGCCTAGAGCTTCAATACAGTGATCAGCTCTACCATGATTTCATCCGATTCTGGATGAGGCTGTATAAACGGGCAATCCCCAACCTGCCGATGCTGGTCCAGCTTATTCCAATGATCGCTTCAGGTGGATGGGTGAGTCAGCAAGCTTTGTTGGATGCTTTGCTACCATGGATCAAGGTGTTTTATTACGATTCGCCCACAGATATATTAATCAATCGCGTATGCAAGATGATGGTGCATCTAGGACTGCTGAGAGTAGGCCAAGACGATCAGAAGCAGTGGTTGTACACAGCCACCTACGCCAGCCAGACTTGGCTTCACAAATATAATGGTTTTACCGAAACGACTATTTTATTGAAGTGAGGGATGGGTATGGAGTGGCCAAATTTCTATTCCAACGCGTACGGAACGAACAATCAAATGGTGTCAGGTCTATTGTCCGAGATGGTCATCGATGAACAGATGAGGCAATATCGAAAAAGAGTGCTGTATCAAGAGATAGATGATGCTTTGGCTGGGAAAAACAAGGAATTGTTCTTGAAGCTCACAGATGAATTGAAAGTGATTATGGCTTACGAAAAAGTGTAGGTAGCATAAAAGTAGGCTGTATTGCTTGTTTCCTCAGATTCATGGTACGCTAGTTTCCAGAATCTACAGGTGAAGAGGAGACGACCCTATGCAGTGGAATATGAACGAATTCGAAAACTGGGAGGAGTTGCGGACCTTTGTGGATACCGCACTGCTCCCTCTTTATTTGTACCGCTCTGGCTTCTCCGTCGAAGAGCATGTCCTGCGAATGAACTATTTATTGAATGTAGCTGCGGCGATTGAACAACGATTAAAAGGGAGAGTATTGCTTTTTCCCATAAGCTATCAGTTTGCAGAAGAACAGTTGGCACAGACGACTCCCGAATCGTTTGGCTACCATGTATTGTTGCACTTTAGAGGGGATCGTATCCGTCTTGCGGACGGGAAGGATGTGGGTGTTATCATGCTGCCGGTAGGGGATGAGGATCTCGATTCTTCTCTTCGTTTTGAGGTGACCGTCGATGTTTTATATAAGGAAGTCATCCGACTTTGGCAACAAAAACGGGATCAATAGAGAAAGCGTTTTCTGGTAATACTATAAAAAATCAGCAGGTACAAGTTGCTATTTTTGACAAAATGGCAACAATCACATCTCTATAAGGGATTGGACTAAGACATGTCTACTGGACATTCTTGACAACTAATTAGGCGTTAGCTATGATTGGGATTGACCTAGTGTATGTGTGTGAAAACGCCATCGTTGCGCTATTTTTCAGGATAAGGAGGGAAAAAAGAGATGGGAGACAAACGCGAAATTTCCAGACGTACTTTTTTAAACTACGCACTGATGGGAACTGGCGGGTTCCTAGCTGCGGGAATGATCACTCCAATGATTCGATTCGCGGTTGACCCACTTCTGCAGGGACATGCAGGTGGGGATGCAGTAGCTGTTGGCAGTCCGGACGAGTTTAGTGCCGAGCCAAAGCGCGTTGAATTCAAGGTCCATACCAAGGACGGTTGGTATGAATCCGAATCCACTTTGTCTGCATGGGTTACCAAAAATGATAAGGGTGAGATTCTCGCTCTGTCCCCGATCTGTAAGCATTTAGGGTGTACAGTTGACTGGAATACCAGTCCAGAACATCCAAATGAATATTTCTGTCCGTGTCACTTGGGCCGTTACTCAGTTAACGGTGAACACATCTTGGGAACGCCACCAACTGCATCCCTTGATGAGTACGAGACAGAAGTAAAAGACGGAAAACTGTATTTGGGTAAAGTAAAAGCAAATCCTCGTCCGGGGGTGAACGGCTAAAATGTTGCAAAAAATGTATGATTGGGTCGATGAGCGCTTGAACATCACTCCGATGTGGCGTGACTTGGCCGACCACGAAGTACCTGAGCACGTGAACCCGGCACATCATTTTTCTGCTTTCGTTTACTGCTTTGGTGGACTAACGTTCTTTATTACCGTTATTCAAATCCTGTCTGGGATGTTCCTGACGATGTACTACGTTCCAGACATCATCAATGCTTATGAATCCGTAAAATACCTACAAAACGAAGTAGCCTTCGGGGTAATCGTTCGCGGTATGCATCACTGGGGCGCGAGCTTGGTCATCGTTATGATGTTCCTACATACGTTACGTGTTTTCTTTACAGGTGCATACAAGAAGCCTCGTGAGTTGAACTGGGTAGTCGGTATGTTGATTTTCTTCGTCATGCTGGGTCTTGGTTTCACAGGATACCTGCTGCCGTGGGATAACACCGCATACTTTGCGACCAAGGTAGGTCTGGAGATCGCAAACTCCGTACCGCTCATCGGTCCATATGTAAAAATGCTGCTTACTGGTGGAGATATCGTAGGGGCGCAAACCCTGTCTCGTTTCTTCGCGATTCACGTGTTCTTCCTTCCAGGTGCACTTCTTGGTCTGTTAGGGGCTCACTTTGTGATGATCCGTTCGCAAGGTATCTCGGGTCCACTATAATCGGTCTTCGATAAAAAGGAGGAAATAGCATGGCAAAACTAGATAAAGATGCTACCTTCGTCGGAGATTCCCGAGTATCGGCGAAGCGTATCCCTAACATTTCTCCATCCTACTCCGACTTCCCAGGGAAAAACGAGCCATTCTGGCCGAACTTCCTGTTGAAAGAGTGGATGGTGGCAGCTGTTTGCTTGGTCGGGTTCCTCATTTTGACGGTATCTCATCCGTCACCATTGACTGACAAAGCAAACCCGAACGATACATCCTTCGTTCCGTTGCCTGACTGGTACTTCCTGTTCCTGTACCAAATGCTGAAATATCCTTGGGCTGCTGGTGATTGGGTAGTCCTCGGTACGATTATTATCCCTGGTATTGCTTTCGGTGGTTTGATGCTGGTTCCTTGGTTGGATACAAGCAAAGAACGTCGTCCAAGCAAACGTCCTGTAGCAACTGGTTTGATGCTGACTGCTCTTGTAGGCGTTTTCTATCTGACTTGGGCAGCAGACCATGAGCATTCCGCGAACCATGCGGCAAACAAAGGTGGCGGAGCAGCAGGTGGCGGAGGCTCCAGTGCGGCAGCTCCTGCACCAGCTGATACCAGCTTTACAGCAGATGCCCTGTGGAAAGCACAGACAAGCTGCATGGGATGCCATGGAAAGAACATGGAGGGCGGCATGGGACCTAACCTCCAAAAAATTGGCGCACAATTAGACGCGACTCAGATTGCTGATGTCATCAAGAATGGTAAAGGTGCAATGCCACCCGGTATGATCAAAGATGATGCAGAAATTGCAAAGCTGGCTGAATACATGGCGAGCTTGAAATAAGCTAGTGAAGAAAAAGCTGACGAATGGTCAGCTTTTTCTTTAGCGGCGTACACAGCGGGAGACGATAATCATGATCTGGATATGGGAGTGGTTTAGGCATTCATTGGGGAAAAGATGGTTTCTTTGGACACTGCTTGTTGTAAACCTGTTAGGAACCATATACGGATTCATCTGGTATGGTGACCAATTGGCTTCAACACCGGTGTTCTTGCGTCCTTTCGTCCCGGACAGCCCGACAGGTAGCGGACTTTTTACGTTGGTACTCCTTACCTATTTGTTGGGTCGCCACATTCCTGTACTGGAAGCCCTGGCTGGCATCACCAATTTTAAGTACGGTGTCTGGGCAGTCTGCATTATTTTGGCTGGCTGGATGATGGGTAATGAAGTGCGCTCTACGGACGTAATGTTGATTATCTCTCATACAGGAATGGCTGTAGAATCCGTCCTGTATGCACGCTTTTACAAGCTGAGTATTTTGCCGGTAGGCATCGCCGCTCTATGGACGCTCAACAATGACTTTTTAGATTATGTCATGAAAATCCACCCGTGGCTGCCGAGTGTGCTTGATCCTTACGACGGGTTTGTAGGTCTGTTTACGGTACTATTAAGCTTGATTTCCATATCAGTCATCTGGTTAGTGAATATGAAGTATACGACAAACAAGGTCTAATCTTGTCCTCCTTTCCATACGCTGTAAAAGGGAAGGAGGTTTTTTGCGTTGAAGAAAAACATCCGATTTTTGCTGTTTTTCCTAATCATTGGTCTATTTTTATCGTGGCCGATTCACAACCTTTATTCCAAGCTGGATCAACCAATAGAGGAGAAACAACTGGCTGCGCTGGATCAAATTGCACATGATTTATTATCTTATGCGAAGAAGGGTGATTTGGAGGGCGCACAGCAAAGGATCATGGAGCTTGCGGATCGATTCCCGAATCAGCATCTGCCAGTACCGATTCGAATTGAAAGTTTAAATGCAGTCACGCAGTCCATTTTAGCCGCCAAAAAAAGCTTTGCTTCGACAAACGTGAGCGAACAGCAGCTGCTCTGGCATGCAACGCAGGTCCGTGTAGCCATTGATGCGCTTACGCATATGAACCAGCCGATGTGGCGTAGTTACTATCCTTCCCTCGCGAACCAAGTGCAAAATTTGCAGCAATCGGCAGTTGAAAGGGATTTTTTCCAATTCCGCGAGCAATTTGATGAAAACTATCGTCTTTTTTTAGCGATCAAGCCAGCGATGAGCATTCAGTTGCCGGAAGAACAGATGTCCTCTCTGGCGAATGCCTATGATGTGATCTACAAAGAGATGAGAAATACAAAAATGGACTGGCAAGTCGTACGAGAAGCCTTGCGCGATTTGAACGGCTCCATGCAGTTGGCTTTTGTGGGGGCAGAGGAGAGTACGTTTGCACGGTTAATGATGCGTCCTGATTCACCGATGGTTATACTGCTTTCTGTTGCCATCGCGTTGTTGATTGCACTGTCATATGCTGCTTGGAAAAAGTACGATGGAGAGATAAGATCTGCGTAAAAAAATGTGGGTATGAAAAAACCTTGCCGCTTATATTGGGCAAGGTTTTGTTGTACTATCGGAAAGTATAAAATTCTAAGGAAGATAGTATAAGCGCAACTAAGGCCCTGCCTGCGCCAAAAGGCTTGACAAAGCCAAGTTTTCTAATATCCGTAATGCCAGTCTTATTCATGTATCGGCTTTTTATTTTCGTCCAGCGTGAAGCCTTCTCCCAATACTTCGTGGACATCGTTCACGATGACAAAGGCGTGTGGGTCAATTTCCTGAACGATATTTTTAAAGCGCATCACCTCATTGCGGCTCACGACGACATAAATGACTTTTTTCTCTTCACCAGAATAGGCCCCTTTTCCTGCGAGAAGGGTAACTCCGCGGCCTAAATCGAGAATCTGTGCGGAAATGCTTTCTGCATGATTAGAAATGATCGTCAAAGCTTTTCCTGCATAAGCACCATCCTGCAAGAAGTCGATAACACGTGCGGCAATAAAGACAACAACGAGTGTGTACATCGCACTTTCCAAATTGAGATAAACCAGGGATGCGCCGATCACGAGAATATCACCTAAAAACAGTGTACGCCCCATACTCACACCCATGTACTTTTGTAGCAGGCGGGCGATGATGTCGACGCCTCCTGTAGTGCCTCCGTAACGGAATATAATTCCTAAACCAACACCAACAGCGACACCGGCATACAAAGAGGCGAGCAGGCGATCCTGCATTGGAAGGGGAAGTACACCATCGAAGACGGAGAGGAATACCGAAAGCGAAACGGTCCCTAGAATGGTGTAGAAAAATGCAGTTCGTCCAAGAATTTTCCAACCTAGAAAAAATAAAGGTATGTTCAGTGCGAAAAAGACTACACCTTGATCCACAGCAGGAAACAACAGTTTTATCAAAATACTGATTCCTGTAATTCCACCTTCCGCCAAATGGTTGGGGATGTTAAACGCATTAATGCCAAATCCCATAATGGCAGAACCGATAATGATGGCGATGATGCTTTTCATACGATGATTCATAATGTCCTCCTGTTCGCCGATCGAAGCCAAATCGGACCCGACCGACATGAGATGCAGGTAAATCAAATAGCACAAAACGGTCATGACCGTTTTGTTTGACCGCAAGCGGTCACATCCACTTTTATGAAAAACGTCGAGACGTTTTTCACAGAAAAAAGGCCCAACGAATGCCATTATATAGGAACAAATCTTGAGTTGTCCATATGTTGGAAGGCTCAGTACTTCAGATTTGGCAAACGAAGCCTTTTCGGGTACGATAAGTGAAAGAGAGAAGTAAGTGAAGGAAAAGGAGTGACCCGATGGAACGGCAAAAGACCATCCAGGAAATGCAGCAGGAAGTAGATCAGTACATATCACAATTCAAAGAAGGCTATTTTTCACCGCTTGCTATGCTCGCCAGAATGACAGAAGAAGTAGGGGAGCTGGCCAGAGAGATTAACCATTTTTACGGTGAAAAACCTAAGAAAAAGAACGAGGGCGAAAAGACAGTCGAGGAGGAGCTGGGAGATGTGCTCTTCATCGTAATTTGCTTTGCAAATTCTCTCGGAATTGATTTGCAAGAAGCCTTTGATCGTATTATGCACAAATTTAATACACGCGATAAAGATCGTTGGACGAGAATAGAGGAGAACGAATCACAATGAGCAAACAAATTCGTGTAGCGGTTGCTGGTGCAAATGGTCGAATGGGCCAGGAAGTCGTAAAGATGCTAGGGACAGATGCTGAGCTTGTTTTTACGGCAAATTTGGATACCCGTGTAGATGATGCAGCAGTTATCGCCCAACTAGAGGAAATGAAGCCGGATGTACTCGTTGATTTTACAACACCACACAGCGTATATCGTCATATGGAGCTATGCTTAGCGCATGGCGTTCGACCTGTTATAGGAACGACCGGATTGACACCAGAGCAATTGCAAGAGCTGACTGATCGCTATAAAGAAGCGGGTTTGGGCGGGATTATTGCCCCGAATTTTGCGATCGGTGCCATCCTCTGCATGAAATTCTCGGCGATGGCTGCAAAATACATGCCGCATGTTGAAATTATCGAGCTGCATCATGATCGCAAGCTGGATGCACCAAGTGGAACTGCGTTGAAGACTGCTGAGATGATTGCTGCTGTTCGAAAAGAAATGAAGCAGGGTCACCCTGAAGAAGTGGAAACGATCCCTGGTGCACGTGGTGCGGATTATGAAGGCTTCCGTATTCACAGTGTTCGTTTGCCAGGTATGGTCGCTCACCAGGAAGTGCTTTTTGGTGCCACTGGTCAAACATTGTCGATCAAACATGATTCCATTAACCGTGAATCCTTTATGCCAGGGGTAAATATGGCAATCAAAGCTGTGATGAATATGAACGGACTGATCTATGGTCTGGAGCATTTGATTGATTAAACGTTTGTTTAAATGCGTTCTCTAGTGAAAAACAGGGGAGAGGTTTGCGTGAAAATTGCTTTGATAGCCCACGATCGAATGAAGGAAGAGATTGTCCAACTGGCAATGGCCTACGAAAACATCTTGGCACAGCACGACTTGTTTGCAACAGGTACAACCGGATCACGAATCATGGCAGCTACTTCACTTCAGCTCACCCGTTTTCTGTCTGGTCCTCTTGGAGGGGACCAACAGATCGGAGCGATGATTGCACGCAATGAAATGGATTTAATTATTTTCCTGCGTGATCCGCTTACTTCCCAACCGCACGAACCGGATATTATTGCGCTGATCCGTCTATGTGATGTCCACAAAATTCCGGTTGCAACAAATTTAGGCTCGGCCGAAATTATGCTGAAGGCTTTGTCGCGTGGAGAACTGGACTGGCGTGAAGTGGTACATAAGGAGAATGAAGCATGAGTTCACTCGATATTCTGGCGATCGGAGCCCATCCTGATGATGTGGAGATCGGGGCTGCGGGGACCTTGTTATTAGGAGCGAAAAAAGGGCAAAAGGTAGCGATATTGGATCTGACCTATGCCGAGCTGTCTTCAAACGGGGACGTTCAGCGGCGGCAGCAGGAGGCAGCAGCTGCAGACAAACTGATAGGCGTTACCGAACGCTTTAATTTTGGACTGCCAGATCGGGGACTGGAGCAGGTGCGAGAGCAGGCGATTAGCCGTACTGTTGACCTCATTCGTCAAACACGTCCACGCATTGTTTTGGCTCCTTATTTTTCTGATCGTCATCCTGATCATGAGAGTGTCAGCCGGATTGTTCGCGAAGCTGTTTTTAATGCCGGCATCCGGAAATATCAGTCTGAGTCTTCAGCAGAAGCGTACCGACCTTCGCAATTACTTTACTATTTTATTAATTCTACGGTAACTCCACAAATCGTCGTAGATGTTACCGCTATTTACCCGGAAAAAATGGAGGTGCTTCGCTGTTACCGCAGCCAGTTTGAACTGGAAGAGGGCAGCGTGCAGACACCGCTTACCAACGGCTATTTAGAGATGGTGGAATATCGTGAACGCTTATTTGGTCAGCAGGCGGGTGTAGCCCTAGCAGAAGGCTTTGTGAGTGCCGCACCATATGTATTGACCAGCCTGTAAGAAGGAGTGACACCCAGACATGAACATCGGTATTACTTGTTATCCCTCATTAGGTGGCTCCGGCGTTGTGGCAACTGAACTGGGTAAATTATTGGCAGAACGGGGCCATCAGGTGCATTTTATTACTGGAGGCATGCCGTTTCGCTTGGGTGCCTTCCACCCAAATATTTTTTACCATGAAGTTGAAGTGAACAACTACGATGTGTTTAAATATCCGCCCTATGATCTGACCTTGGCAAACCGGATGGCACAAGTTGTCAAAAACGAAAAACTGGATTTATTGCATGTACATTATGCAGTACCACATGCGTTATGCGCTTTTTTGGCAAAGCAGATGGTAGGTGACCATCTTAAAATCGTTACAACACTCCATGGCACGGACATCACGGTACTGGGATATGATTCGAATTTAAGCGATATGATCCGATTTGGGATCGAGCGAAGCGACATGGTTACAGCTGTCTCCAATGATTTGATCGAGCAAACAAACGAGCTCCTGCATGTGGAAAAAGAGATTGTCCCTATCTACAATTTCGTGGACAAACGTCGCTATTATCCAAAAGAGGTCAGTAAGCTGAAGAAAAAGTTTGCTCCAAACGGTGAGAAGATTCTCATGCATATCTCCAACTTCCGTCCTGTGAAAAGAGTACCGGATGTCATTGATATTTTTTCAAAGGTGCAGGAGGAAGTACCAGCCAGACTGATTCTGATCGGAGAAGGCCCGGAAATGGGAGCGGTCAGAAAGATGATTGCCGAGCGTGGATTAACGGATGATGTTTGTTTTCTTGGCAAACAGGAGGACGTGGCCGAAGTTCTCTCCTTGGCGGATCTCATGCTACTGCCGTCAGAGAAAGAAAGCTTCGGCCTCGTCGCCTTGGAAGCAATGGCGTGTGGAGTGCCTGTCGTGGCAACAGTGGCTGGCGGGTTGCCAGAGGTAGTGCTGGACGGTGTGTGCGGATACCTGAGACCGATCGGTGATGTAGAAGGCATGGCCTCGGCTGCTATCCAATTGCTGAAAAATAACGAGCTTTATCAAACGTTTTCCAAGAACAGTATCGAGCGTTCTTGCACAACGTTTTGTCATGAACGAATTGCTTCCCAGTACGAAGCACTTTATAAGCAGATGCTAGGTTAATGCCCCTTTACGATTTGTAGGGCTTTGGATATAAAGATGAACAATCCGTATAAAAATCTCAAGCGAATCGCCTCCTGATTTTTCAGTTGCGGACGGTGTGGGAAGGAGGGAGCAGGATTGGTTGTCGAATTGGCAAATCGTGTGTTGGAAACCTTGGAAAAGAACGGATTTGAAGCATTTTTCGTTGGTGGATGTGTCCGCGACTGGCTCTTACACAGACCCGTGCACGATATAGATATATGTACGAATGCCCATCCTGGCGACGTCATGCGTCTATTTCCTGACCATGTTCCGACCGGGCTCAAGCATGGCACGGTTTCTGTGAAAATGGAGAAGCAGTTATTTGAGGTAACGACTTATCGGACAGAGGGAAAGTACGAGGATTATCGCAGACCTGTGGACGTTCAGTTTGTCTCGGAATTGCGCCTTGACCTGGAGCGGCGCGATTTTACGATAAATGCGATGGCGATGGACCGAAATCGAATCTTGCAGGACCCTTTTGATGGAAGTGCAGATTTGTCGTCCAGACTTATTCGCGCGGTTGGCAATGCGTCTGAGCGGTTTCAAGAGGATGCTTTGCGCCTTTTACGCGGTGTTCGCTTTGCCGCACAGCTAGGTTTTTCGATTGAAGCCGAGACGCTTTTGGCGATGAAGGAAACAGCCCCCCTGTTATCTCATATTGCAGTTGAGCGAGTACGAGAAGAGCTGAACAAAATCATAAACAGCACAGGGGTCGAGCTCGGCTGTCAGCTGCTTTTCGATACCAGACTGCTTGCTTTCTCACCGCGTTTGGAGGGGCTGGTTAGCCTAGCGCGTGAGCAGGCATGGAGACTCAGTCAGCTGTTAACCACCGCGCAAAAATGGTCATTGCTGATGTATGCGGCAGAGTATACCCATGCAGAAGCCAAAGACGTGTGCACTTATTTGCGCATGTCCAATCGGGAAACAGAGATGATCGTCGGTTTTGTGAGATTGCTCGGTCAACTCTCCGTAGAATGGGATCGTCCTGGGCACGTAGACTGGGGCCAGTTGCTTTTGGCAGAAGGCTGGGAAGTGTGTCAAGAGCTAGAAGTATTGCTACAGGCATGCTGGTCAAAGCATAGAGCTGTTCACTCTGCACAGTCGCTCGCGATGGTTTATGAGCAAATGCCTGTGAAAAAAGTGAAAGATCTGGCTGTATCAGGCTTGGACTTGCAAATCGCTTTGCAAAAGAAGCCTGGCGAGTGGATTATGCGATTACTGAGCGTCCTCCTAGTCCAAGCAGCTTTACATGGATTGCCCAATACACCGGAAGCCTTGATCGAGTTTGCAAAGAAAGAGGTTGCAGATAATGAACATTAAACAGGTGATACTGCAAGCGTTTCGCGATCATCCGGGAGCTTTTATTTCCGGAGAGGAATTGAGTCAGACATGTGGCTGCTCGCGAACTGCCGTGTGGAAACATATCGAAGAGCTGCGCAAGGATGGATATGAGGTAGAAGCAGTCCGCAAGTCGGGATATCGACTGATCGTGGCTCCAGATCGACTGTCCGCGGCGGAAATTATGGCGGGACTCCAAACAAGGCGAATAGGACAAAACGTCTTTGCTCACGATGAGGTCATCTCGACGCAGCCACTCGCTCACGAGGCAGCTGCCAAAGGTGCTCCTGAAGGAACACTTGTCCTGGCTGAACAGCAAACAGGGGGAAAAGGGAGACTGGGACGACCGTGGCACTCTCCCAAGGGAACGGGGATATGGATGAGCCTGATTGTGCGCCCTGCAATTCCGCTTCCCAAAACGCCTCAAATGACTCTTTTAACAGCTGTAACAATGGCCAGAACCATTCGCGAAGTGACAGGGGTTCCTGTAAAAATTAAATGGCCGAATGACATCTTTTGCGGAGATAAAAAGCTATGCGGAATTTTGACAGAATTAAACGCAGAAGCAGATCGGGTAAACTACCTCATCATCGGTATTGGACTAAATGCAAATAGCGTGGATTCTGATTTCCCAACAGAACTATTGCCAATCGCCACTTCACTACGCATCGAATCGGGCGAGGAAGTGAAACGAGCTGACTTTATCCAGCAGTTTTGCCGCAATTTTGAAGAGGAATACGACCACTTTTTGCAGCATGGCTTCCAGCGGGTAAAGAAAGAGTGGGAAAAGAACTCATATTCGATCGGACGATGGGTAACTGTCCAAACCATCTCGCAATCATTTGAGGGACGAGCAGTCGGCTTAGATGATGAAGGCGTGCTCATGGTCGAGGATCGATCAGGAAATATTCACAAAGTGTACTCGGCTGACGTCAATTATCGTGCAAATGAATGAATCTTTTGCTATACTCCAGTTGGAGACCGTATCACGTTCCTGAACGGTACTCTTGGAGTATTTTTTTCAGTTCTGGTGTATAGCTAATTCAATAGGTGTATGGACAAAAATCTGCTCAGAGCCTATGTGGACCGAGACAGAAGGATTCCTAAAGACACAAGATGTCTCTTTGGCATGGACAACCTTCTCCCGATTCGGCGAGAAGGTTTTATTTTTCCATACGATCCACAGGCTAGGTGCGTACGGGGAGAAATGAAAATGGCAAACGCAATGAAACAGGTAACAACCGCAGACATCCGCAAGAAAAAAGAGACTGGCACGCCGATCACAATGATGACTGCTTATGATTATCCTTCGGCAAAGCTTGTAGACGAAGCGGGAGTGGACATGATTCTGGTCGGAGATTCGCTTGGCATGGTTGTGCTTGGGTATGACTCGACACTTCCGGTCACCATGGAAGACATGGTCCATCATACAAAAGCGGTGACGAGAGGGGCAAAACGGGCATTTGTCGTAGCAGACCTGCCTTTTTTGAGCTATCATGGCACGCTCGCCGAGGCTGTCAAAAATGCGGGACGATTGATGCAGGAAGGATTGGCCAAGGCTGTGAAAATGGAAGGTGGCAGTGAACTCGCACCGATCATCACGCGCTGTGTTCAGGCTGGAATACCTGTTGTCGCTCATATTGGACTCACACCGCAAGCAGTTCATCAGCTTGGCGGATACAAGGTACAGGGAAGAAGCATAGAAGCAGCGCAAAAAATGCTTGAGGAAGCACTGATGCTTCAAGAAGCAGGTGCATTTGCGATCGTGCTGGAATGTGTACCAGAAGAGGTAACAGCGATGATCGCTTCCAAACTGGAGATTGCTGTCATTGGTATCGGCGCTGGTGCGCAATGTGATGGACAAGTCCTCGTGTTCCATGATTTGGTCGGGTATGCTTCTCAGCTGGCACCCAAATTCGTCAAGCGTTATGCCGAGGTTGGAGAAACGATACGTGACGCCGTTGCTTCGTACGTCAAAGAAGTAGAAGCGAGGAGATTCCCAGCTGCCGAGCATGTATTTCACGCATCGGAGGACACGATTAAACAGCTTTACGGGGAAGGTGTTGGTCAAAAATGATTAAAACGATGGAACAAATATCAACCATTGCCGAAATGCGCATTCATATAAATGAAGCAAAACGTCAAGGAAAACGAATTGGGATCGTACCTACCATGGGATTTTTGCACGAGGGCCACATCAGTTTGGTCAAGGCAGCCAGAGAGATGTGCGACTTGGTCGTGATGAGTATTTTCGTGAATCCGTTGCAGTTTGGTCCGAATGAGGATTTTGAGCGGTATCCAAGAAATATCGAGCGGGACTCTGAGATGGCAAGCGCAGCTGGAGTGGATTTATTGTTTACTCCAGTTGTGAGCGAGATGTATCCACGCCCGATATTGACCAATGTTTCCGTTGCCAATGTCACGGCACCATTGTGCGGGGCTTCCCGTCCCGGTCATTTTGATGGTGTAGCGACCGTTGTCACCAAATTATTTCAGATCGTCCAGCCTGATTATGCTTTCTTCGGACAAAAAGACGCCCAACAGGTAGCGGTTATTACCCAGATGGTAGCGGATTTGTCTATGCCGATCCAGATTGTGCCTTGTCCGATTATTCGCGAGGCGGACGGTCTTGCTATGAGCTCCCGCAATGTATACTTGTCACCGGATGAGAGAGCACAAGCGCTTGTGCTATCGGCGAGCTTGAAGCAAGCAAATGAGTGGCTGGATGAAGGCGTCGCATTGGGCGAGATTAAAGAACGTGTCGTACAAAAAATAAATGAAATGTCGCTAGCAAAAATTGACTACGTAGAAGTCTTGGGCTTCCCTGATTTGGCGCCAATCAAAAAAGAAGCAGCAGGACAAGGCATTATTATTGCACTGGCTGTATATTTTGGGAAAACACGCCTGATCGATAATCTGATTACGCAAATCCGGTAAGAAGTGAAGTCAACCACGATAACCAAGGGGAGGAACTACCTGTGCTGCGCACAATGATGAAAGCGAAAATCCATCGCGCTACCGTGACGGAAGCAAATCTCAATTATGTCGGAAGCATTACGATCGACAAGAATCTTTTGGATGCATTGGATATTTTGCCAAACGAAAAGGTCCAAATCGTAAACAATAACAATGGTGCACGCCTTGAAACCTACGTTATCGAAGGAGCACCAGGCAGTGGCGTCATCTGCCTGAATGGTGCAGCTGCTCGCCTGGTACAGGAGGGGGACATCGTCATCATCATAGCGTATGCGATGATGTCTGATGAAGAAGCTCGTACGTACAAGCCTCGGGTTGCCATTATGGATGAGAAGAATCAAATTAAGGAACTGATCGCAGAAGAAATACACGCGACCATTTTGTAAATCCCAATTAGCTGCTGTTGCATAGAGCCACCTGCCTTGTGAGACAATGAGAGTACTCACGCCTCATAGGGGGTGGCTTTTGCGTGAAAATAGAAGATTGGTTCCAAACACTGCGCCGAAAGGCTGAAATCATTGAAGAAAAGTGGTCAGATGCCTCCGATCAGGAACGGCATCAAATGGCAGATCAGCTGTTTCATTTGCGCCAAGTCAGCGATACAGTCGTAGATCTTTGGTTACAATTTGAAGAACGCTTGTCCAATGCAATTCGTACCATCAAACAATATGAGGGGCAATTGCCCGAACAGCAAAAAGACAAGTCAGAAATGACAGCGGAGGCATCTGGGGAAGCTGCTGTTTCCTCAGCAAAGGGAACTGCGCAAAAACAGCAACTAGCCACTAAAAGCGCGACTGAAAAGACACAGAGCGATTTGAATGGGTATGAGCCGTTGTTTCGCAAGGGCGAGGGCTTCTATCATCTGAGAATGTATCAAGACGCAAAGAAATGCTTTTCGGAGCTTGTAGGCGAGTCACCCGATTGGGAAATCGGTCGTTTGTATTACGGGTACAGTTTATTGTTTTGCGAGGAGCCTGAGACTGCCTTTCGGGAGTTTCGCCTTTTGAGCAAATCGGCCAGCTCTCCTGCCGTAATGGCAATTAGCTATAATGCGATGGGGTGTATTCTGGCAGAAGAAGAACAATGGCTTGAGGCTGCTCAAGCCTTCAAGGCATCTCTTGAAATCAAGGATGATCAATTCGAGGCCAAGTATAATTTGGCGCTCTGTTTCCTAATGGATGGCGATGCGCAAGAAGCATTGGATGAGATTGAAGCGTATTTGGTGAAGAATGAGCATGACTGGGAAGCGCAAATGCTCTGGCTGCGTGCTGCACAACTGCTTCAAAGGATGGATGAGGATGTCGAACTAGTCCCACCCGAATCGCTGCGCCTTCCTACGCGTGATTTGGATAGCGATACCCTGCAGGAAATGGCGTCCTTATACGAATCGGTAGGAAATTATCATCGCGCGCAGGTATGCTATCACTTTTTAGCGGAGCGTTTGCCTAAAGAAGGGTGGACGTGGCACGGCTTAGCATGGAACACCTGGTTGATTGCAGGAACGAAGCGAGCTTTGACACTTGTGAAAAAAGCCATCAGCTTATCTCCGACTAATGACGATTTTACGTTTAGCTATGGGTGGATGCTGTTGTTTGACGGGAAGCTCGACGAAGCAGTCCATGCGTTTCGCAGCATTCTTGAGAAAGATAGGGACAATCGCTTGGGGCAGTCAGGAATGATATCGGCATACGAAAAAATGGGCGATCTGCAGGAGGCGAAAAGACTAGCCAAGAAGTTCACTCTGGATGAACAGTCATACATTCGCTCTCTGGGCTACTTCCATCTGGGGCGACTCGCACTGTTAGAAGAAAACTGGCGCTTGGCGGAGCAGTATTTTCAACGGACTCTTCCACATAGTAATCAGTTCCGTGAGATCCCGATCTACCTCCAATTATGTGCCATTAAATTGGGCGAGCAGGGGGAAGAGGAATCTGCCAATCGGCTTTTGCAGCCATAAATGTATGATGGGAGCAGGAAAAACCCTTTCACTGACGAATGTGAAAGGGTGCGGATAACAGTATCCGCCCAGGTTACGAGGTGACAGACGTTTGAAACGATTACTGGTAGTAGATTTCGAAACAACGGGTAGCCATCCGCGTCAGGGAGACAGCATCATTCAAATCGGAGCGGTAGCGATTGATGATGGTCAGATTACAGACAGCTTCTCCACCATGATTAACCCCGGACAGGCTATCCCATCATTCATTACTCAATTAACAGGAATTACAGACGAGATGGTGGCAGACGCGCCTTCATTGGAGGAAGTGTTTCCTCGCTTCTTGCGCATGTTAGATGGCCGCACCTTTGTTGCACACAATGCCAGCTTTGATCTCCAATTTTTGCAAGAAGCCCTGCTGAGCCAGGGCTATTACGCGTTTGATGGCTATGTACTGGATACAGTAGAGCTGTCACGCATCCTTTTACCGATGCAAAACAGCTATCGGCTAGGGGAATTGGCCTCCGAATTGGAGATCGAGCATGATAACCCACATCAGGCGGATAGTGACGCGATGGCAACAGCGCAGCTCTATCTGCATTTGTTAGATATTTTGGAGCATATGCCGTTGGTTACGATCCAACGCTTGCAAATGCTTGTAACATCCTTTCGCTCAGACATTGAAGTGCTTTTACGCCAAATGGAAATGGAAAAGCTGGCTTCGGTGCCTGAGCTAGACGAATCCGCTAACCCAAACGAAAATGCAGAGTCTGACATGTGGGATATTTACCGCCAGTTGGCCCTGAAAAAGCGTCCAGAAAAGCTTACGGCTTCCTTTCAGCGCCCTGATTTTGCCATGGTGGAGCAAAAAGCTTTCGTGGAGAGACTGGATGAGGTAGTCGGTGATCAGGGGAGTATGCAAACGCATGTACCAGGCTACCAACGTCGGGATGCTCAGGAAGCCATGATGCACGCAGTATTTGAAGCGATGCAGGAAGGCTCGCATCTATTGGTGGAGGCAGGTACCGGCACGGGCAAGTCGCTTGCGTATTTGTTGCCGGGGATCATTTGGGCAAAAGACAATCAGCAGCAACTGATCATCAGTACAAATACCATACAATTGCAAGAACAGCTTCTTCATAAAGAAATAGCCACGCTGCAGCAGTCTTTGCCGTTTTCGTTCTCCGCTTCTACGTTAAAAGGACGCGGGAACTACCTCTGTCTGCGCAAGCTGGAGCAGGCATTAGACGAGCCAGTAGAGGGAAGCAGCCAGGAGCTTCGTCTTGTTAAAGGCCAAATGCTGACATGGCTGACGCAAACGAGCACGGGGGATGTTGAGGAGCTTAGTATGCCACCTACAGGCCAATTATTTTGGCAGCAGGTGAAAAGTGATACCGGCTCTTGTCTTAATCGAGCATGTCCTTGGTTTAGTCGTTGCTACTACTTCCAGGCAAAGGAACGCTCGCGCGATGCTGATGTACTCATCGTCAACCATGCACTTCTCATAAGCGACCTGCAAGCAGAAAACCGGATACTGCCACCTTACGAGGTTGCTGTCATCGACGAGGCCCATCATTTGGAGGAAGCGGCAACCCAGCATTTGGGCAAGCAATTTACGACGACCCAGCTTCTCTTTCTGCTGGATCGGGCTTCATTAGACGATGGCGGTGTTGTGCCACGCTATGCGGAGGAATTGCAGAGCTGGCTGCCATCCATCAGTGATGCTGTAACAGGGCAAATGACGGAGTTGAAAAAGCTGTTACCAACGCTTCGCGACAAAGCACAGCAGTGGACGCAGCATTTGTATGCATGGGCATCTGATCGAGCGGAGGAGACAACGGATGCAGGGCGAGAAACAGTTCGCTATCGCATCGAGTCTTTTTCGGGCAAGCATGAAAAAATCCGCAAGAACACCAAAAAACTGATTGAAGCCATGAGTTCTTTTGCCAGTCATCTGGACGAACTGCTTCGGGCTGTTCCTACAGACGAGAAGCCGACTTTTGCTGTTCGCAGCCTCCGCACGGATTTACAAGGTTTGGCTAACGAATGGCAAAAAGTGATGGAGCACCTGCATTTCTTTTTGCAGGAGCATGACCCAGAATACGTGTACTGGATGGAGGTAGAGTCCCGCGTGGCTCGCAAACAGGTTCATCTGTCTGCGGCACTCCTCAAGGTTGCTGATTCACTCGCTCAACCATTATTTGCTCAAAAGCATAGTTTGATTCTGACCTCTGCCACGTTGACGGTAAAAAACAGCTTTTCGTATGTCAAAAGTCGCTTTGGATTAGATCAGCTGCCTGAGGAACGCGTGAGAACACTCTCTCTGCCATCTCCATTTGCGTACGATGAGCAAGGACTTTTGCTCATACCCGCTGATTTTCCGGCTCCGGGCAAAGAGAATGATCAATCCTACCTGGAGGCAATCATTCAGGGCTGTTTGGATGTTGTGGTCGCAACGAAGGGAAGGACACTCATCCTGTTTACGTCTCACTCTATGCTGCGGATCGTGTACATGGCGCTAAAAGAAAGACTGGCGGACGCGCCGGAAGCCTATACACTGTTTGGACACGGCATTGACAGCAACAACCGCAGCAAGCTCGTTCGCCTCTTTCAGAGCATGGACCGAAGTGTACTCTTGGGGACGAGCAGTTTTTGGGAGGGGGTTGACATCCCTGGTGAATCACTCAGCAGCCTGGTCATTGTGCGCTTGCCGTTTACACCGCCTAATCACCCGGTCTATCAAGGACGTGCCGACCTGTTGAAGGCAGAGGGGAAAAACGCATTTATGTCCATGGCATTGCCACAAGCAGTCATTTTGTTCAAGCAAGGGGTTGGGCGATTGATTCGTCATCATCTGGATCGCGGTGTCGTTGTTGTTTTTGATACGCGCGTCGTAGAATCGCGTTATGGCCGATCGTTTCTGCAATCTTTGCCGCCGTATCAGACCGAAAGTGGACCGTGGCCGACTCTTCGTGAGCGAATAGAACCATTCCTTAGTATGCAATCCCTGCCAGATTCATAAAATGAAGCAATAGTCTAGCAGAGATTTAGGTGATAAAATAAATGTTATGGAAAAAAGAGTGGCGCTGGTTGCTCGTTTTTGGCGTAATACTTCTCGCTGGCTGTTCGATTGACAACCATTTGCAAGAAGCGGTAAAAGTAGAGGACCCATATGAAAGCGAAAGCGAACAGGATTTTTCCGGCCTCGTGATCTCGTATTGGGCATTGCCGCATGGAGAGAGCACATTAGTGCGATTACCTTATGGTAAAACCATGCTGATCGATACCGGAACTGCCGAGGATTGGCCTGTTTTGTCGGAGTATTTGGCAGAGCAAAAGCTGACGCGGCTGGATTATTTGGTGTTGACGAATGATCAGCCGGAGCATGTAGGGGGTTACTCGCTTTTATCCAAGCAAATTTTGGTGGAGAACGTCATTTTACCCAAACTGGTGAAAGAAACGATTCAGCGTGTAACCCCCTTTCGTTCTGGCGTAGGGCAGCTGGCGGTAGAAGCGGGGCAGATTGTTACCCTCGATAAAGAAGTATCCATGAACGTATTGCTTCCAGATGAACCTTTGTTTTTATCACCCCAAAACAATTCACTCGTTTTCCGACTTGTGCACGGCAATTTGCATTTTTTGTTTACCAGTGGTGTAAATGAAAAGGCGGAAGAACGCTTGCTTGAGCGATATGCAGGCCAGCTCAAGGCAGAAGTGCTCAAGGTCGGAGACGAGGGTAGCAACCAAGGAACCTCTCAGCCTTTTCTCACTGCTGTCGATCCACAGGTTGCCATCATTCAAACTGGGAAACCGCGCGATAAAATGAAGGATGGCCAAACGGAGGTTCTTGAGCGTTTGGGGGAATCATGGGCAGAAACTTACATTACAAGTGATGCAGGAACAATCACGATTTTATCAAATGGGAAAGATTACCGTATTTTGAAGCAAAAGAAGTAAGGGGGAAGACCGAACGTGGCGAAACACGAAAAGATTTCGGAAGCGGTCGTCCGCCGCCTGCCGATTTATCTGCGTTACCTCAGTTATTTACAGCAAGTCGAGGTGACAACCGTTTCTTCCCAGCAAATGGGCAGGAATCTCGATGTAAATCCCGCCCAAATCCGAAAAGACCTGGCTACATTTGGTGATTTCGGGAAAAAAGGTATTGGCTATGATGTAAATTACTTGGTGGAGAAGATCCGGCAAATACTGAAATTGACCGATGAAATCAGAGTTGCGCTCGTAGGGGCCGGAAATTTGGGACACGCCATCAGCAACTATAACGCTTATTTGAAAGATAACATGCGGATTGCGGCTATTTTTGACAGCAATCCCAAAAAAGTAGGGAATGAACTCGCAGGCCTATCTATTCAACCGTTGGATGAGCTGGCAAAAACCATTGCTACAAAGCAAATCAAGCTGGCGATTATTACTGTTCCGGCGCCAGCTGCGCAATCCGTATGTGATCTGTTGACTCAAGCGGGGATCAAAGGCATCCTGAATTTTGCACCGACGACGATCCGAGCACCCAAGGATGTAAGAATCCACTACGCAGATGTGACTTCCAATCTGCAAAGCTTGGCCTATTATTTAACGTAGAGAACGGAGTGTACTCATGAAAAAAACGATCCTCATTCACGCAACCGTCATCACAGCAAATGACCAAAACGAAGTCATCCATGATGGTGCTGTAGCTTTTGAAGGCAACAAGATTACTTATGTAGGACCGACTCCAGAAGATCTGTCTGACGCTGGCTACGATGAAGTCATCGACCAAAAAGGAGACTTCATCCTGCCAGGTCTGATTAATACGCACGGACACGCAGGTATGTCCTTGCTACGCGGTTATGCGGATGATCTCCCGTTGCAGCAATGGCTGGAGGACAAAATGTGGCCATTGGAAGCTCAATTTACTGGCAACTCGGTTAAATGGGGCACTCAACTGTCTCTGATTGAGATGATTCGTACAGGTACCACTACATTCGTCGATATGTATGATCATATGGACGAGGTGGCAAAGGCCGTAGAAGCATCTGGTATGCGTGCGCGGCTGTGTCGAGGTATGATTGGTCTCTGCTCCGAAGAAGAGCGTCAAACCAAGCTGAAGGATGCTACCTTGTTTGCGAAGGAATGGCATAACCAGGCAGATGGTCGTATCACCGTCATGATGGCACCGCATGCGCCGTACACATGCTCTCCAGAATTCATCACCCAAATTATCGAAAAGGCAGACGAGTTGTCCCTGCCTCTCCACATTCATATGTCAGAAACGGCGTGGGAAGTAGGACAAAATGAAAAAGATTACGGCCTGCGACCAGTTGCTCATCTGGAAAAGCTGGGTATGTTTGCACGTCCGACCCTGGTTGCGCATGCCGTACATTTGACGGATGAAGAGATCGACATCTTGGCAAAATATAACGTGAAGGTTTCCCATAACGTTGTCAGTAATCTGAAGCTGGCGAGTGGGGTTGCTCCTGTACCAAAAATGCTGGCAAAGGGCGTAAGTGTTTCCTTGGGGACAGACAGCTCTGCCAGCAATAACAACCTCAATTTGTTTGAAGAATTGAAGCTGGCTGCGATTCTGCATAAAGGCGTGAACAACGATCCCGTAGCAGTGCCAGCCGAAGAAGCTCTGCGCATGGCTACCCGTTATGGTGCAGATGGCGTGTTCCAGGCTGATACACTCGGCTCGCTCGAAGTGGGCAAGCAGGCAGACATCATCGTTCTCGATAGTCACCAAGCCCATTTCCATCCAGCTCATGAACCAATTTCACATGTGGTATACGCTGCCAATGGACGAGATGTAAAAGATACGATTGTAGCCGGTAAGTTCCTCATGCGTAACCATAAGCTGTTGACGATTGATGAAGAACGTGCCATTTACGAAGCAAATCGCGTTTTCCAATCGTTGAAACGGTAAAAAGGCTCCTGTCAGGTGTGGACAGGAGTAAGAGAAGAAAAGGTGTAGGTAGGGGAATTTGGGTAATACTCGGGTCGTTCGCTCATTTTCGCCAGAGCTCTGTCAGGGAATGATGGCGAAAATGTAGTGTGGGTGTGTGCGACAATCGACGCAGTGGTGAGGACAAACCTGCCCAGGAGACGCGGTATTCCTGTAACAGAAACCCTAGTATGTCAGGAGAGGGGGTTTGTTGCGACCATTTCACGCGCTCACCTCCTCGGGGTGTATAGGTAGTATGACCGACCACCACCATGCTATGATTAGCAAGTTTTCCGTGCCGTTCTAAAACCTTCCCGTATAGCATAGGCTAGAGACAAAAATGGGACAGGGGGAACGGTATGTATATAAGGCCCAAACAGATGTGGTGGCTCATTCCTATTTTTAGTGGGCTATTCCTCATCGGGATTACACTCGGGGCGCTCGGCAACAAAATGGGGACAGATACATTAGCATCGTCTGATCAGGCAATAGAGGGAGATCGCAATCCTGTGGCATTGTCAAAGCTCTTGGATCAATTGACACAAGATGAGGAGCGTTCTTTCATTGTTTATATGCAGGACAGTGCTTTAAATGGGCGATATCAGCATGAACGTTTTGAGCTGAATGGAGAAGTTGGCGGACACAAATTTGAGGTGTCACGAGATGCGCAGCAACGAATCGCTATTCAAATTGATGGACAGATTCAAAATGATGCATCACTGCCGTATGCTCTTTTCACGCCGTATGAGCATGCAACCTTGATCAAAGGGGTATTGCAATCGGTGCAGGCAAAAAGCATTCAAGACCCAGGTGGGCAAGGCTTGCATGGATATCGTTTGTCTGTACCTGCACATGAGGTGACCTCGCTGCTTTCGATGTGGCTTGGAGCGTCTTTCCCCATGAACGATTTGCCGGCAGATGTAGCGAAAGGAATTGGCGTTGATTATCAGCTCTGGTATGATTCCGAATCCCAGCAAATTCGGCAGCTGGAGCTTGAACTAAGCATGCAGACGGCAACGGGAGTAAAGCAACAACAGCTCCGTTTCCGATTATAAGGTCAAGCAAATAAAGGAGTAATTTAGCAGTGTTTGTAAGAATTGTTGTGGGAGTAATCGCTGTCATCCTGCTTACAGGAGCGGGATTTGCGTACCATTTGACTTCCTCTGTTGCGGGGGAAAGACAAGCTTTTGATGAGGTTGTTCGTCAATGGGTCCAAGATCGAACCACGATCACCGAGATTGAATCCATAGATGAGTATCGTGGCAAAGAAAGCTATGCCGTTGTATTGGGAAAAAATAAAGCAGGTACTTCAGTTGTCGCTTGGCTGACAGATAAAACGGCAGCTTTTGATAGTATGGAACGGGCAGTGCCTAGGAAAAATGTGGAGGCAGCTGTGCAAAAGAACTTCCCTAATGCTGAAATCAGACATATCGTTCCCGGATTGGACGCTGAGAAGCGGTTTTGGGAAGTAACCCTCAAAGCTCAGGATGGACGATTTCATTACCTTCATTACGATCTTTTTAGCGGGGCTCTGATTACAGCTTACACGCTATCTCCAACCTAATAATCGTGGCTATGAACAGACCTTTTCCCTAGTGGAAAGAGGTCTGTTTGGCATTTGAGCCAATAACTGTATAATAAATTGATATACTCATATGATATACTGGTTTCGTTGAAGAGAGAGAAACAAGAACGAGAAAACATGACATAGGGGGAGTAGCTGTGCAGTTGAAAAAAAGTGCGATTGGCTTGTCCTTGCTGGCGACACTGGTACTCCTGTTCGGTGGATGGTTCTTGTATCAAAAGATGGAGATCGAAGAACCGATCCGTACAGAGGTAGGCCAGATTCATTCAGCCACGCTGGGTCAATTGAATATAGGTAAAGACAAGATTGAGATAGATTTGAAGGTTACAAAACCAGAAAATTTTCCACAAGAATATCGTGAGCTGGTAGCGAATACATCCAAGCTTGCTGGTGATAAAGAAGTAGAGATTCGCGTGGTGAACCAATCACAAGCGATGGACGACATTTGGAAAAATGGACAGTTTTTGTTTACAGAAGCGATTGATTTGCACCAATACAGCCGTATCCCGCAAATGGTGTCGGAATGGAAAGCGGATAACAAGCTGGATGAAGCAACTGCCTTGATGGATGATGCCAATATTTATGTTTACATGAAAAAAGGAACGGAGGATTTTTATACGATCGTACCCCGTTCCAAGGAAAAAGAGGTGACGGCTCGTGGGTAAAGAATTACTGATCGGTGTCGTTCCCGGAATCCTGATTTTCTTGATGTTTCTAGGTGTGAACATTACTCCCTTCCTGCTCTTTGCCTTGGTGCTAGGAGCTATTTACTTCATGGTTATACGTCAACAGGGAGGCCGGGGCGGCAACGTCGCACTCGGGGGGAAACGAAAGCAAAACAAACACGAGATTCCCAAGTCGAATGTACAGTTTGCTGACATCGGTGGTCAAGAGCGCGCGAAAAAGGAGTTAAAAGAAGCGCTCGATTTTCTCGTCTATAAAGATAAAATTGCGCAGTATGGCATTCGCCCTATAAAAGGTGTGCTTTTGACAGGGCCCCCAGGTACAGGAAAGACGTTGATGGCAAAGGCAGCAGCGAATTACACGAATTCAGCTTTTGTAGCAGCGTCCGGATCGCAGTTCGTGGAGATGTACGTAGGGGTTGGGGCACAACGTGTGCGTGAGCTGTTTAAAGAAGCGAAAACCATGGCAGAAAAAAACAATCAGGATAGTGCGATTATTTTTATTGATGAGATTGACGTAATCGGCGGAAAACGGGATGGTCAGCAGCAGCGGGAATACGATCAAACGTTAAACCAGCTGTTGACCGAGATGGATGGAGTGGCAACGAGTGACAAGCCGCGAGTCCTTGTAATGGCAGCTACTAACCGCAAAGATATGCTGGATGCTGCGCTGCTTCGCCCGGGTCGTTTTGACCGACACATCATTGTCGATTTGCCTGATAAGCCGGCACGTGAACAGATTTTGACGATTCACACAGCCAACAAGCCACTTGGCTCCGATGTTACCTTGGAAAAAGTAGCACAGGAGACATTCGGATTCTCTGGCGCCCAGCTGGAGAGCGTAGCCAATGAAGCCGCGATTTATGCGATGCGGGATGCTTGTGAGAAGATCGAAGCGAAGCATTTTGCGTATGCCGTCGACAAGGTCATGCTCGGTGAAAAGGTAGACCGGGAAGCGTCCGAGGAAGAGAAGAAGCGTGTAGCTTTGCATGAGCTGGGTCATGCCATCGCTAGTGAAATGGTTCGTCCTGGTTCTGTATCGCAGGTAACACTCAGTCCTCGTGGCAAAGCACTCGGATATGTTCGCCAAAATCCGATGGAAGACCGTTACTTGTACACCAAGGAAGCGATGGAAAAACAAATCATGGTTTGTCTGGGTGGAGCGGTCGCCGAAGAGATTTACTATGGTGGTCGCAGTACAGGCTCCAAAAACGATTTTGAGCAAGCGCTGGGTATGGCCCAAGAGATTGTACAAAGCGGGATGTCCCGTCTGGGGATTGTCCATCTGCAATACGTAGACAAAACGCGCATTCACGATGAGGTAGAACGACTGCTAGATAATATGCTGGAACAGACGCGTACCCTGCTCAGACAGTTTGACTCCGTATTCCAGACTGGTCTGCACACGCTGATGGAGGCAGAAGTCCTGCAAGGTGATGAGTTCCGCACATTGCTAAAGCAAGAGAAAAAAGAAGAAGTAGCTGTCTAATAGTGTTTATCAAGTAAACTGCATGCTGGTGCGAAAGCGCTGGCTTGCGGTTTTTTTGCGTTGTCCGCTAAACATTTTTCCTATGACGGTGCCAAACGCCTATACAGATGAATATCCTACAAAATGATACGGGAAAGACATCAGGAGGCAAGGAGACTCTATGGCGAATGTGAACCGACGTAAGTTAAACAAAAACCTTGGAAAAACCATCAGGCAGACCCCGGCTGAAATTCCGTTGAGGCAATCACCTCCCGAAGTAGAATGGATGCATGATTTGGAAACGGAGCTATTAGAATCGGATTCGGGCAATTTACAACAATCGAGCTCATATGCAGGGAAGGGGGCACAGCATTACCCACCTCTGCAAAAAATCCCTAAGCAAAGCGTTTCCTCCAACCAGACGACGTACTCGAAAGTAATTAAAGAGCGCAATGATGATCGAGTTCAATCATTTGTATACACCGATGATTTGACGGATCAATCCGTAACAACTGAAAAAATCGCAAATCGTGCCATTGATTCCTCCAAAATCAAACCGGGAACGATCGATAGCGTCCTGTTGAAGGATTATGCAGTGGATAGCAGCAAGCTGGCTGACAGGAGTGTAACGTCCAACAAAATCGCACCCCATTCCATTCACGGCGAGCATTTAGGCAGAAATGTAATTACGAGTGATATGATACAGGATCATTCGATCTCTGGCCAAAAACTAATCAATAATAGCATTACATCCGAAAAGCTTGCGGACAAAATGATTGACTCGATGAAATTTGCCGATGGAGCAATCCAGAGCAAGCATATCCAGGATCAGGCGATTACAAGTGATTTAATACAGGATCAGTCGATTACATCAGATAAAATAAAAATGGGAAGCATCCTGACAAGAAACCTCGCCAACTATTCGATTAACGCGGTCAAAATCGAAGATGGAGCTGTCACGAATGACAAACTTCGCGACGGAGCGGTAACCGCACCAAAAATTGATGAGGATGCGATCGAGTCCCGGCACATCCGAGAAGGAGCCATTTTTCATCATCATTTGGCTGAGCAAGTCATCGACAGCAACAATTTGAGTCCTGGCAGTGTGACAGATCAGCATATTGCTTTTCAAACAATCTATAGTCAACATCTGCATCCAGAAGCGGTCACCAGCGATAAGATCAGTCCGTATGCGATATTGACGGAACACTTGGATCATTCGAGCGTAACCGCAGAAAAGGTAGCAAAAGAATCGATTGGCAGTGTGCATCTTCAGGCATCCAGCATCTTGACTAGCCACATGCAGGATGGATCTATCACGACGAAGAAAATTGGCAATCAACAGGTCACAACGGACAAATTGGCAGACAAGGGCGTTACGATAGAAAAGCTTGCAAATCGCAGTGTAGGCGAGCATCAGCTTGCGGAGGAGAGTGTAGGAGCGAAGCATTTGGCAAATGGTGCAGTCCGCGCTGAAAAAATAGCCAAACGATCGATTGAGGATCAGCATCTGACCGAGCGGCTCATCGGTAGTAATCATATTCTTGAATACGCTGTTCAAACACTGCATCTCTCAGACCATGTCGTCACGACCTCCAAGCTGGCACCAGAATCGGTTTCAACAGACAAAATTACTGAGCTGAGTGTCACGACTAACAAGCTGGCTGATTCCGTTATTACAGCCCCAAAAATGGCCACAGAAGCGGTCAAAACAAGACATTTGGGAAAAGCATCTGTCACGAGCGATAAAATTGCAGACAAAGCGGTAACGTCCACGCATCTTGCCAGTCAGTCTGTGCAAAATGAACATATTCAGCCTAAATCCATTTCCAAGGAGAAGCTGCAAGAGGGCAGTGTCACCCGCGATAAAATTGCAGAGCAAAGCATCGATGCCACCAAGCTGGATATGCAATCGGTGAAAGGCGAGCATGTAGTAAAAGGAACACTGACAGGAATTCATCTCAAAGAAGGCTCGATCACATCCGAGCATTTGGCTGAAAACAGTGTGGAATCTCAGCATCTCGGATCAGGTGTCATTACCGAGGATAAAATTGCCAACGGAGCGGTAAACGGGGCCAAGATAGCACCTGGTTCTATCGGACAAAACCATATCACAGACAACTCAGTTACTCCGCAAAAGCTATCATTTCAGCCAGTGGAAACGACCAGCCATTTGGGAGTGACACTCCAGCAGTTTGGTTTTATACCGTTTCGGATGGCTGCCAACACACAGTCAACAGATGTCACAGTCAGATTACCGCAGCCCTATGCGGATACGCATTACTGCATAGTAGCGATGACGAATCAAGCAGGCTTTTATACCTCGTTAAAATATACGAAGCGTACCTCGGCCATCATTACTGTAACCCGCTCAGAAGGTGATCAAGAAAGCGCAGGAGTCCTCCAGTGGATTGCCATCGGTGAAAAGGGAACGGAAGTAGAGGAAACGCTCTTGGACAATGTCATTGAGGAAGAATGGGAAGTGGATCAGGATGACCAGGATGAGATGGATCTCGAATTGGAAATCCATGATGAAGATCAAGATGAATCCTATCTAGAGGAAGACGATCAAGGGCTTGCCTCAGAGGATGAAAATCACTCCTAAATGTTTGCGTGGAAGCAAGAAGAATATGAGTCTTTAGACGGGCCTTGATAAAGGGAGCTTTTCCTAATAAGCGATGGGCTCCCTTATTTATCTTTTTAAGGCAACATAATTATATTATGGTAAACTGTATATGACGAGACTTTCATTGAATTTGCGCCAACCCAATAGTATAATTGCTCTGTATCCTTAGTCTGTATTTGTGTGGCATGGTAAATGGAGGGAATATCCGATGTTGACGACGATTGCCCAGGTTGGGCAGCATGTTGGACAAGAAGTACGTATGGGTTGCTGGCTATATAATAAGCGCAGCAGCGGTAAGATTCAATTTCTGCAACTACGGGATGGCTCCGGCTTCATTCAAGGGGTAGTAGTGAAGGCAGAAGTAGCTGAGGATGTTTGGGAGAAAGCATCCCAATTAACACAAGAAAGTTCTTTATACATAACAGGTGTAGTTCGTGCCGATGATCGTGCGCCAAGCGGATTTGAACTCACTGTAACCGGAGTGGAAATTATTCAGATCGCTCAGGAATATCCGATTTCGTTGAAAGAACATGGCGTTGATTTCTTGATGGACCATCGTCATCTGTGGCTGCGTTCCCCGCGTCAACGAGCTGTTATGGCTGTTCGCTCTGAAATCATTCGTGCCATGTACGAGTTTTTCCAAGAGAACGGATTCTACAAAGTGGACCCACCGATTCTGACTCCAACCTCTGCGGAAGGAACGACGAATCTGTTCCACACCAAATATTTTGATGAAGACGCATATTTGTCTCAGTCTGGTCAGCTTTACATGGAAGCGGCAGCAATGGCACTTGGCCGGGTGTATTCTTTTGGACCAACTTTTCGCGCGGAAAAATCCAAAACTCGCCGCCATTTGATTGAATTCTGGATGATTGAGCCGGAGATGGCTTTCGTCGATCACGAAGAAAACCTCCGCATCCAGGAAGCATTTGTATCTCATGTTGTGCAGTCCGTTCTGAAAAACTGTGAGCGTGAGCTGAAAACATTAGAGCGCGATACAACCAAACTGCAAAATGTAACAGGATCGTTCCCGCGCATTACATATGATGATGCAATCAAGCTGCTACAGGAAAAAGGCAGCGAGATCAAGTGGGGCGATGACTTCGGTGCACCAGATGAGACGATGATCGCTGAGCATTATGACAAGCCTGTTTTCATCACGCATTATCCGACCGAGATCAAGGCATTTTACATGAAGCCACATCCTGAGCGTCCGGAAGTGGTGTTGTGTGCCGACATGATCGCACCGGAAGGATACGGCGAAATCATCGGTGGCAGCCAACGGATTGACGATCCAGAGCTTTTGGAAAAGCGCTTTGCAGAGCATGAGCTATCCGAAGACGCTTATCGCTGGTATCTGGATCTTCGCAAATACGGTACAGTTCCGCATTCCGGCTTTGGTTTGGGTCTGGAGCGCACGATTGCCTGGATTTGTGGATTGGATCACGTTCGTGAAACCATTCCGTTCCCACGCATGCTGAACCGTCTCTATCCGTAGAGATTTTGTAACCGAAACACCCTGTTGCTATAGGGCAGCAGGGTGTTGCTATTGTGTGTACAGCGCGACTATCATACATCCTAGCCATTCCAACTCAGAGGTGAACATGCTTTATGGATTCCCATATTTTGCGATTGTTGCAAGAAGGTGCAACATCCGTATCAAATCTACTACTCAAAATGTACAAACGGATGTCGTTGGCTGATGATGAAATGATGCTGCTCATCCAACTGCTCTCCTTTCAACAGGAAGGGAATCGTTTTCCTACCCTGACAGAGCTGGAGGAGCGCATGTCCATGTCTAGCATGAGACTGATTCAGTCGCTGCAAAAGCTGCTAAAAGAAGACTGGTTAAGCATTGATGAATTTATTGATCCGCAATCAGGGATGCGACATGAGCAATACAATTTGACTCCGTTGTATCGAAAGCTGTACCAGACGTGGCGTGAACAGCAAACAGATACGCGTGCAGTAGAACCGCTTTTGGAGCCTTATCTGGAAACAGCTGCATCTCTCGAGGCGGAGCCAGTGGCCATTTATTCACGCTTTGAACAAGCATTTGGTCGTCCACTGTCACCGTTTGAGCTGGAGAGTATTCATATGTGGACGGAGCAGGACGGTTATCAGGAGGAGCTGATTTTGACTGCACTCCGAGAAGCCGCAACTGTAGGAAAGCTGCACATACGCTATATTGACCGGATCTTGCTGGAGTGGCAAAAGCAGCAAATCACCAGTGTAGAGCAGGCGCGCCTGTACAGCCTCAATTTCCGTAGACAATCTAGTGCAAAAGATTATCGGCAACCGCTTTGATTGATGACAATCAAGGCGGTTTTTTTGTACCTGCTGCTATGCACGTACACGTACCCATTTTCCGCGACTGTCATACCATATTACGTAGATTCAAGTTGCAGGAGGGGAATGTCTTGTGGAAAAAAGAAAAAAAGGGGATTTACCTCACTGGGTAACACCTGGTGTCTTCTCTGGTACTTATGTTGTCGATGAAGCTGTAGAGCGTATTTCCATAGTGAAGCCAGTAGAGAAGCCACCAGAAGCAGAGATAAAGGTAACCGTACAGGAAGGAGAAGCCAAGCTGGAAGCAGCTCCCGATTCAAAAGCGGAATTGGTGCTAGAGCCTTCCTTCGAGATCATCATGCGCGAGACGGATGTAGCGACAAGTGAAGAGCTGCAAAATTTGGAGCAGGAAGTTGCTTCCTTAAAAGAAACAGTCGCAGAATGGGAGAAGAAGTGGAAGGATGCGGAGGAGAGTCAGAAAAAAGAAATGCAATACCTGTATCAGGTGGTCCTTTCCCTGAAAAAGGAGTGGGAGATCGAGCGGAATGAACATCGCCATAATTAGTCCCGGGCCATTCTCGGTGCCACCCGTCAAAGGCAGCTCGGTGGAGCACGATATTGACGAAGTGACCAAAATGATTGATCCCGAGCATCAGGTGACGATCTATACCCGCAAATGCGCCACCTATCCAAAGTCCTCTGTGGAAGAAAATCGCGAATTTATTCGATATGCGTATAATGGTCCGACACCGTATTTGCAAAAAATTATCAAGCATATTCGCAAGCACAAACCAGATGTCATTCTTGTGGAGAACAGACCGACTTATGTGCTTACACTCAAGCGTCATTTTCCAAAAATCCCTGTGTTCGTCAACATGCATTCACATGTATATGGTTCTACCGCGATTATTAGCAAGGAAAAGATGAAAAAGGTTGTGCGTCAGGCGTCAGGCTTTTTCACTAACAGCGAATTTTTGCGGCAGCATTTTATGAAAACAAGCCGTATTCCTGCACACAAAATCCATGCGGTTCATCTCGGGGTCGATGTCTCTCCGTATCAGGTCGCTAAGCTGCACTATTCGATTAAAAAACTGCGCAAGCAAATCGGTCTCAAGGCAGAGGATCGAGTTCTCTTTTACGCGGGGAGACTGATGCGCGGAAAAGGGGTGCATGTTCTTTTAAAAGCTTTCCGACAGGTAAGCGAAAAAGACCCATTGGCTCGCCTGGTCATCGTCGGTGGTACGGGATATGGAAGCAATCGGTTAAACCCTTACGTAAAAGAGCTGAAGCAGCTGGCTAAGCCACTTGGTGACAAAGTAAAGTTCGTCAATTTTGTCCCCAGCGCAAAAATGCCACTCTACTACCAGATCGGGGATATCGTTGCGACTCCTTCGGTTTGGAAAGAAGCTTTTTGCCGAGTGAATCTAGAAGCCATGGCATCAGGTAAGCCCGTTATTTCTACCCCTCGTGGCGGGATCAAGGAGGTAGTGACCCATCAGGGAAGCGGCTTCTTAATTCCTCCTAAAGAATGGAGCAAAGAGCTGCCAATCATCTGGGAGTTATTATGGAGCGCCCCCCATATTCGCACGGAAATGGGAAAACAGGCACTGATGCGAGCCAGACAGTTTTCCTGGTACGCTACAGCACAAGGCTATCTAAAAGTATTTGAAAATGCAGTAGCAAAACGAGATCTGGGAAAACAGCCACTTCAAAAAATCGGATGAGAAACACTAACGGCCTATAGGTTGTTGCCCTTTCTTGCTTCTGTGTGGACGTCTGCCCTGTCCAGAAACCAAGGTACGCATACCTTATAAGTATCGCAGAGCACAACTGGGGAGTGATACTTGTGAAAGGGTTAATCTTGTGTGCTGGACGTGGTACGCGACTGCACCCCTTCTCCTATTCGCAACCGAAAACCCTCCTCCCTGTGGCCAATCATCCGGTATTACACTATTGCATCCGCAAATTGCGTGAAGTGGGTATCCATGACATCGGGATCGTCATTCACCCTTCTCAAGTGCAGATTCCACCACTCGTGGGCGATGGTAGCCAATTCGGGGCTGCCATTACGTTTATAGAGCAGGAGGAACCGCTGGGAATTGCTCATGCCGTCCATTTGGCGCAACCGTTCTTGCAAGACGAACCGTTTATCTTGTTACTTGGTGATAACTTGTTGATGGATTCGCTGCACGGGCTGAAGCGTGCGTTCTCCGAAGAAAATTCAGACGGTGTTGTGATGCTAAGTGAAGTGGAGAGACCACAGGATTATGGGATCGCCGAAGTACAGGAAGGGCGTCTGGTCTCAGTAGAGGAAAAACCCCGTCAGCCGAAGAGCAATCTGGCGGTAATTGGCGCATACCTGTTTACAAAACCCATTTTTGAGTCGATTGCTACACTCCAGCCATCCAGCCGTGGTGAATATGAGATCACGGATGCGATTCAGTCTTTGATTGATCGCGGTTTTCATATTGCTCATGCCGTTACAAGTGGCAAGTATTCGGATGTGGGAACCATAGATCGTTGGCTGGAGGCTAACCGGTGGGTACTAACACGGGATCTGGGTGCCGCTCATCAGGTTGGCGATGAAACCAGTGTAGTCAATTGTGAAATTGTCGGCCCGGTATTAATCGGAAAAGGATGCAAAATTGAAAATTGCCGTTTAGGCCCATTTGTTTCGATTCAAGATGGTGTTCATCTCAAAAATTGTACGCATATTGAGAATAGCATTCTTCTTGAAAACAGCTCCTTGCAGGACGTCAACTGGAAATTGACTGATAGTGTATTCGGTCGTTCCTCCAATTTAGAGGGTCATTCTAGTGATAGCAGCGGCGTGTTCATTTTGAGTGACAAATCATCGATTCGCATTCCGGCTGTAAAGAGGGAGGAGCTATGATTCCGACCTTTACTGTTGTTATCCCAGCCTATAATCGTGCTTCATTCATCCGCAAAGCAATCAGAAGTGTCCTGAAGCAAACCTCGAAGGACTGGAAGCTGTTGATCATGGATGATGCATCTACGGACAGAACGAGGCAAAAGGTGGAAAAGTATCTCTATCATCCAAACATCATGTACTATCGCATGGAGAAAAATTCTGGGATATCCAAAGTGATGAACCAAGCACTGTCCATGGTGGATACTCCCTACCTCGTTCAGCTGGATTCCGATGATTGGTTGCCAAAGCGAACCTTGGCGATTTTGAAGAAGTACATCAAGAAAAGCAAAAAAAGCACGGCACTGTTTTACGGAAATATAAAAATTTGGCGAGTGAAACGGGGGAGGTATTACAACCCGTTTCTGGTCAAACACAAGCATTTCCGCAACAAATATCAGTTTTTAAAGTACAACCGCTGGATGGTCGCTCCTCGTTGCTACCGGGTAGCCGCCCTGCATGAAGTAGGAGGCTGGGATACGTCTGATAAATACGAAGGTAGAATTATGGAGGACAGACGAATCGTCCTGCGTTTAATCGAAAAGTACCGAGTCCGATTTATTAATCGCAAGCTGTATAACCGGACAAAACACCGTGGGCAGCTGACAGACAACAAAATGAAGCGTAGACGCAATCACCTCCGGAAAAAGACGTTCAAGCATTATTTGAAACGATGGGGGAAAAAGTACAAAGCTGTTTACGGATATAGAAATGGTTATCTGGTGATCAAACGGCTGAAGAAAGTGAGGCGGCGACGTCGATGACAAAAGCGCTTGTTACCGGTTGTGCCGGTTTTATCGGGTCTCATTTGACTCAGCGCTTGTTAAATGACGGAGTAACAGTCATCGGAATTGATGGGTTTGTGGACAATTACGATGTGGCTGCGAAGCTTCGTAATTTGGCAGAGATCGGGAATCGCCCAGCCTTTACCTTTCACTCGACTATGTTGCAAGCACAACGCTGGGAGGATTGGCTAGATGGAGTGGATGTTGTCTATCATCTAGCCGCCCTACCAGGTGTACGAAATAGCTGGGGTAAGGCTTTTACCGATTATGTCAGCCATAATATTTTGGCAACGCAATTTTTACTGGAGGCATGTCTACAGCTCCCTAAACCACCTGTAGTAGTCGTCTCCTCTTCATCCTCTGTCTACGGAACGATGCAAGGCTCTTATACAAATGAGAGCGCACCGCTTCGTCCCGTTTCCCCGTATGGAATGACCAAGGAAGCGATGGAGCAAATTTGCTTGGTTTATGTGAAAGCATTCGGGTTACCCATAACGATGCTGCGGTACTTCACGGTCTACGGCCCAAGGCAACGGCCAGATATGGCATTTCACCGTTTTTTCCGCCAACTGATGAAGGGAGAACCGGTGGCAGTATTTGGCGACGGCCAGCAGACGAGGGACTTTACCTATGTGACTGATGCGGTAGAGGCGAACTTGCTAGCTGCCAAGCATGCAGCTCCAGGGGAAATATTCAATGTCGGCGGTGATCGTGAAATAAAGCTCATTGATGTATTAAGTATCATGGGTGGGTTACTCAGCACGACCCCACAAATTGTTTATCAGAACGGTCCAGCAGGAGATTCGAAGCGCACTTGTGCGGATATCACTCTAGCACAAAGCCGTTTGGGATACCACCCGAAGGTGTCATTGGAGGATGGTTTACGCCAACAGTTAGCTGATATGCGTTCGCAAAGAAAGGGACCATGACATATACAGGAGGACAGCCCTATGCATCGGGTCCTCGTTTATCGAAGAAAGTTTCTCCCTAAGAGTGAAACCTTTATTTATGAGCAATTGATTGGACATCGTCAGGTCAAAACGATGGTCTTGACGAGACAACGTCCATTTAATCGAAAACAGTTTCCATACTCGCCGGTCTATGTGCGCAAGCGTATGACCGGCCTCTCCACATGGTTGAGACGAAAAAAAATAAAATGCTTGCACGCCCGTTTTGGGCCGGCTGGCTTGGAAATGTTGCCTTATGCGAGAAAAACGAAGCTACCCTTGATTACGTCTTTCCACGGGTTTGATGCGACCAAAAGAGTCAGAGAAAATCCTGTGTACCGACGGGCTTTGAAGCAACTTTTTCGACGGGGAAAAGCTTTTACAGTTGTAAGCAACCACATGAAAAAACGACTCATTCGCTTAGGGTGCCCAGCGAGAAAAATTACGCTTGTTCGTTCGGGGATTGATTTGCGAAAATTCCCGATGCTGTCCGCACAGCCCGTTGAGAACGGCGAATTCCGACTGCTGAGTGTTGGGAGGCTGACTGAGAAAAAAGGGATGGACACTTTAATCAAAGCGTTCTCCCAGGTTCATAAGTCACATCCGGGAGCCAAGCTGATCATCGTCGGTGAGGGAGATCAGAAAAAAAAGCTGAAGCGACTTGTGAAAAAATATAGCTTGGGCAAACGGGTTGTTTTTAAGGGGGCTTTGCCACATCGAGAAGTGCAGCACGAGCTAGCGAGATGTCATCTGTTTGTCATCGCTTGCAAGACAGCGCGAAATGGCGATCAAGAGGGGATTCCCAACGTGTTGATGGAAGCGATGGCGTCTGGACGTCCAGTCATTTCTACCTATCATTCAGGTATTCCAGAATTGGTGGAAAACCAGCAGACAGGATACCTTGTACCAGAGCGTTCCCCTACAAAATTGGCGAAGATGATCAGCCACGTTCTGTCGCAGCGAAATGAATGGGCAGAAATCGTCTCACGCGCGAGAGAGAAAGTGGAAAAAAACCATGATATCAACAAGCAGCGGGCCAAATTGGAAGAGTTGTATTTGCGCGTGATGAAAAAATGATGAGGTGAAACAATGAAAGTTGCCGTTATCGGTACCGGTTATGTAGGCTTGACGACGGCAGTCTCTTTGGCCATGCATGGTCATGAGGTTGTGGGGATCGACCTTGTCGAGGCGAAAATAGCGATGCTTAGGCAAGGTCAGTCACCCATCTACGAGCCGGGACTGGAGGAGGCGCTCGTTCACGTCCTGCAACAAGGGGTTTTGACATTTACGACAGATCTGCTGGAAGCAAAGGAATCAGAAGTTCTTTTTGTTTGTGTCGGAACACCGGAATCTGCCGATGGGACAGCTGACTTGTCGTATTTGCTGGCATCTGTATCCGAAATCGGGACGATGCACCGCAGTGTACTACGTGCTCGTACGGTGGTAATTAAAAGCACGGTTCCAGTAGGGACAGGAGATCGAGTTGCTGGTTTATTGGGGGACTGCAAATCGCTTTTTGTCGTGTCAAATCCCGAGTTTTTGCGTGAAGGCAATGCCCTCGTAGATGCATTGAAGCCTTCGCGAATTGTTATCGGGGCCAATCATGAGGAAGCCAAAGCTGTCATGGAGCGTTTATATGACGGAGTTGCTGCGCCGCGCGTCTTGACGACAAGAGCCAATGCAGAGCTAATCAAATATGCCTCCAATGCCTTTTTAGCAACTCGGATTTCCTTTATGAATGAGCTGGCACGATTAAGCACCGTACTTGGCACTGATATTTTGACAGTTGCCCACGGCATGGGACTCGATAACAGAATCGGACCCGATTTTTTACGTGCAGGTGTAGGCTATGGGGGCTCCTGTTTTCCAAAGGATACGATTGCTTTGCTTCAGCTCGCTCAGGAACAAGGGGTTTCCCTGAACCTTTTAGATAAAGTACGCCAGATCAATCGAACCCAGCCCTTATGGTTTTTACAGCTGGTCAAAGACGCAATTCCTGAGCTGAAAGGCAAACAAATAGCTTTGCTCGGTTTAGCTTTTAAGCCTGATACCGATGATATCAGGGAAGCGCCGGCACTTGCGATCATCGAGGAATTGCAACGCTGCGGGGCCAGTATTCGCGCTTACGATCCGATTGCATCTCCTGCAGTTCAAAAGCTTTTTCCAGGCGTTTCGTATTTCGGTACCCCTGCAGAAGCTTGCCAGGGTGCTCACGCCGCTTTGCTAGTAACGGAGTGGAAGGAATGTGTTCAGCTGCCTTGGGATGAAATTTATGCGAATATGGCTTATCCAGCACTTTTTGATGGTCGAAACGCATGGCCGGTGAAAGAAGTGAGGGAAGCGGGCTTTCACTATACAGGCGTGGGCAGAAGCTGACTTTTCCAAACCGGAAGAGCTCAGCTTTTTTTCTGGAAACTGCTTGTTCCCGGATGAAATGGTTTCTTTTTCCTGAGTAGCTTTGATAAAGGTTTTCTTCTCATTTGAACCGAATAACAGAATAGGATAGGATAAGAATATGGATGATTTGACCATATCTAAGACATGAATTCGAGGGAGTGATCACGGTGAACAAAAGCAAAACACTGCCTAAACGCAGTGACGTCCCCGCTGAATACAAATGGCGTTTGGAAGATATTTATCCAAGTGATGCTGATTGGGAAAAAGACGTACAGAAAAGCAAGCAGCTTGCTGATCAGATTGCAGCACTGAAGGGTACTCTTGGTCAATCGGGCAAGCAATTGCTACAGGCATTGACATTGCAAGATGAACTGCTAAAGACACTGGATCAGGTATATGTCTATGCTCGCATGAGACGAGATGAGGACAATGCCAACAGCAAGTACCAGGGTCTAACCGACCGTGCTACTGGTTTGAGCACACAAGTATACGGTGCGATTTCTTACATACAGCCGGAAATTCTGGCTATCTCCAATGAAGAGCTGGAGAAGTGGATCAAAGAGGAAGAAGGCCTTGCGCATTACCGTATTTTACTGGAGGAGATCATGCGCTTTAAACCGCATACGTTATCCTCAGAGGAAGAGGCACTACTGGCAAACATGAGCGAGCTCGCTTCCTCCCCATCCAAAATATATGGAATGCTCAACAATGCCGATATGAAATTCCCGATGATTAAAGACGAAAACGGGGAAGAAGTAGAGCTGACCAAGGGACGCTATACGCAGTTTATGGAGAGCAAGGATCGTCGTGTGCGCAAAGAGGCTTTTGAGGCATTGTATGAAACGTACGGGAAATTCCGCAATACGATTGCCGCTTCGCTGACATCAGCGATCAAAGGTGATGTGTTTTACGCACGTACTCGCAAATATCCATCTGCTCTATACGCAGCCCTGTTTGCTGACAATGTAGATTTGTCCGTGTACGACAATTTGATTGCTACGGTACGCGAGCATTTGCCACTGATGCATCGTTACATCGCTCTGCGCAAAAAGCTGCTAGGAGTAGATGAGCTGCACATGTATGATCTCTACGTGCCGATCGTACCTGAGGTGGAGATGAACATACCGTACGACCAGGCGGTATCAACGATCAAGGAAGCACTGCATCCGCTCGGAGAAGAGTATGGACGCATCCTGGAGGAAGGGTTCTCCAATGGATGGATCGATGTTCATGAGAATGAAGGGAAGACGAGTGGTGCCTACTCATGGGGCGCTTACACGACTCATCCATTCGTCTTGATGAACTATCAGGATAACGTCAACAACATGTTTACTCTCGCCCATGAAATGGGACATGCGCTGCACAGCTACCATTCGAATCATGCACAGCCATACACGTATGCTGATTATAAAATTTTCGTGGCAGAGGTAGCTTCTACGCTGAATGAGGCGTTGTTGATGAATCATTTGCTTGAAACGACGACAGATAAAAAGCAACGGATGTATTTGATTAACTACTATCTGGAGCAGTTCCGTGGGACCGTTTTCCGTCAAACGATGTTTGCCGAGTTTGAGAAAATCGTCCATGCAAAAGAAGAGCAGGAGGAGCCTCTCACGGCTGACTCCCTGAGTGAAATTTATCGGGAATTGAATGTAGCCTATCACGGACCGGACATGGTTGTTGACAAAGAAGTTGATTTGGAGTGGGCGCGAATTCCTCACTTTTACCGCAACTTCTATGTTTATAAGTACGCGACTGGCTTCTCGGCGGCGACCTCACTCTCCAAGCAGATTTTGGAGGAGGGAGAGCCAGCAGTTGATCGCTACTTGCAATTCCTCAAGGGCGGCAGCTCCGATTATCCGTTGAATTTGCTCAAGACAGCGGGAGTGGACATGACCTCGGCGGCACCAATTGCAGAGGCACTGAGTGTATTCAAAGGCCTCTTAGAAGAGATGGAGCAGCTTGTAGGAGAATAGGTTACTGAGCTAAAAAATGGTAGAGCAAAATGACAGCCAAGGGATGATTCCTTGGCTGTTTTTTCATGATAATACTTTTCATAGAAATAAAACTAAAAAACGGTAACTGAATCATATTTCTATCGTATATACTTTTGACTTGCGCATATTCTCCGACTTGGGACGGAGAGGAAGTTCCATCCGGTGACCGTTTTGCAGTATAGGGAAAAACTGGCACAATAACGCAAGGGAATGATTGTAGAATTTGGAGGAATTACTGTGAAAAAACGAGTGTCGGTTGTTCTGGCTTCTCTTTTGCTCGTCACCGCTGGCTGCGGCGGACCAGCTGCTGAAACGCCACAGCAGGCAGAGGCAGAAGTAAAGGCAAAAGTTGTGGAGGTAGTCACGGTTAAAAAGGAAAGCAGCCCGGTTTTACTGCGGGTAACGGGAATGGTCGAGGCAAAACGTGATGCCGTGCTACCATTTGGAACCGGAGGAACGATTTCTACCCTTTCGGCGGTCAAGGGAACGAAAATTTCCCAGGGTCAAGTCTTGGCAACACTGGACGCCAAGTACTTCCAGAGAGAAGTAGAGGCAGCTGCAAGCCAGGTGGAAGAGGCGACAGCACGTCGTACAAAGACACTCAAAGGAGCAACCGCAGAAGCGATTGAAAAACAGCGTCTGCAAGTCAAAAGTGCGCAAGAAAAACTGGAAAAAGCGAAGCAGGATGTCGCAACGGATGAAAAGCTATTAGCCGGTGGAGCTATTTCGCAAAGTGAAATAAATGAACGAAGACGTGCCCTCACTCAAGCAGAAATTTCTGTGCGAGATGCCCAGCTGGCATTAGATGAGCTGATGCGCGGGGCACAGCCAGAGGATATCGCTTTGGCGAATGCTTCGATCAAGCAAGCGAGCGGACAGGTTGAACGGGCCAAAAAGAGCCTGGATGATGCCAAGATTCAAGCCCCTTTCTCTGGGACGATCGTAGATGTTTACAAGCAGGTAGGCGAGCAAGCATCCGCTGGTGAGAACATTATCCATCTGGTTGATCTATCAGAGGTAAAGGTGACTTTGGACGTAACGAACGATTTGATCGGCCAGTTCCAAGAAAAAGCAAAGGTACAGGCTGCATCTGATGACGGCAAAAAGAGCGAAGGCACAGTTACGTTTGTCTCTCCTGTCGTTGACAAGCAGACAGGTAAATACCGCGTGGATGTAACGATTCCTAACTCCGATGGCTACTGGCGTGGTGGTATGGCAGCGGTTGTGGAGATGCCACGCAAAGTAAACGGCTTCCTCGTACCGCTTGAAAGTGTCGGGGTAAGTCAAGAGCAGCATTATGTGATGGCAGTCGAAAATGGCTTGACTGTGAAAAAACAGGTCAAAACAGGACAGATGGTCAATGACCAGATTGAAGTTGTTTCTGGAATCAAAGAAGGAGACCAGCTTTTGCGCAGTGGAATTACGTTCTACGTCGAGGGGCAAAAAGTTGAGGCGAAGGGAGAATAGAGCATGAACAAGATGATTCTCTTTTTGCTGAAAAGACGGTTAATCGTCTACCTCTTTACGTTTTTGATCGTGATTGCGGGATTAGGCTCACTAATGAGCTTTAACATCGAGCTGGTTCCGAAGACGAATTTCCCGATGCTCTCCGTCAATATTTCAGGCGGGTCACTTCCTCCAGAAGAGATGGAAGAGAAGATCACGAAGAAAATAGAGCAGGAATTGAAGACGCTGGCAGATATTAAGGAATATTCTTCAACGACAGGCACCGGTTATGTCAACATGACGATCAAGGCGAAAGAGGGCAGAGGAGAGCAAGCCAAGCAGGATGTACAAAATGCAGTAAACCGCTTGCGCAACGGCTTCCCTAAAGCAGTAGATACGGTCAATGTTTCCCAAATGAATTTCGGTGACGAACAAATGATTGACTACGCGTTGGTTGGAGCAGATCCTCAAGCTATGCTGAGTATCGCCAAAACGACGATTAAAGATAAAATTGAAGAAGTACCAGGAGTAAAAGAAGTCAAAGTTTCCGATAGAAGCTTTGAAAATCAGATTGCGATCAGCTTACTGCCAGAACGTCTCAATGCTTACCGGACGACACCAGAAGAGGTGATCTCCCAGCTGAAGGAAACAAACTGGAAGCAAGCGATCGGAACCTTGGAAAATACCGGGTTTGATACAGTTGTCATGATTGATAACACATACAATACGGTTCAAGAAATGACTGTGCTGCCGATTAATACGCCAAACGGGACAGTCACTCTGGAACAGCTCGCAACGATTGAGGATTTGCGTGGAAAAGTGAAAAACTCCGTCGCACTGACGAACGGCAACGTATTTGTTCATTTGAGTGTATCGCGAGCAGATGGCAGTGATCTGATCACAACACAAGGTCTGGTAGAAGATGTGGTCCGCGAAATCAATGCGGAGGCTAACGGACAGTATAAAATGAAGGTCATGTTCGAAGCAGTGTCCTACATTCAGCACGCTGTGTCCAACTTGAGCCGCGATGTTATGATCGGTGGCGCGCTGGCGATCATTATCCTGTTCGTCTTCTTGCGCAACTGGCGTGTGACACTGGTAATTGCCACAACACTCCCGCTCTCGGCATTTATGACGTTTATCGCAATGAAGCTTGGCGGTTACAATATCGACATGATTACGCTCTTGTCAATGAGTCTTTCGGTCGGTCTGATCGTGGACGCAGCGATCGTTGTACTGGAAAGCATTTATCATTTCCGGGAGAAGGGCGAGCCGCTCTCTCAAGCGATTGTAAAAGGGACAAGGGAAGTATTGACACCTGTTTTTACATCGCAGCTGACGATCATCATCGTATTTTTGCCACTCATTTTCGCTGATTTTGAAGATTGGCTAAAGCCGATCCTGACTACGATTGCTTTTACGGTATCATCAGCGATCATTGCATCAACCATTGCAGCCTTCTTCTTTGTACCTGTGTTCTCTGACCGATTCTTGCAGAAGGACAAAAATGCTTCTATCGAAGGAGAAGGAAAAGAGAATGCGATTAATCGCGCTTTTAACAACCTGCTGAAATTAGCTTTGCGTCATCGCGTCAAGACGTTACTTCTTTCTTTGGCAATGCTGGTTGGCGTAGTATTCCTGATGCCATTTATGAAGATGGGGCAAGGGATTAACCCGAACGAAAATCTGGTGTTTGCCACGATTCAAATGCCTACGGGTTCTACCTTGGAGCGTTCGCAAAAAGCGGCGATGGCCGGCGAGGAAGCATTGCGGCAAATCCCTGAAGTAAACGACATCTTTTTCTTCTCTTCCAAGGAAAGCTCAGAAATCTTCATCTCCTTGAAGCCAAAGAGCCAGCGAGAGAGAGACAAGGATGCATTAACGCTCGATATCAATGAGAAACTGAAGTCCATCCCTGAAGTCGATTCCATTTCTACATCGTTCGGTAGTCAAGGCTCGAGTGCGCCGATTCAACTGGACATTGTCGGGGAAGAAATGGAGCCGATGAGCAAGCTCGCCGCGGACGTCGAAGGCATGCTGGCGACGATTCCGGGCCTGGATAATATCCGCAACGACTTTAAAGAGGGAAAAGAAAAAGTAACGCTTGTACCTAAACAAGACGCGCTAGCTCGTCTGGATGTAGATCATCGTTCGCTCTTGCAACAGCTGAGCGTGATGATTGGCAATCAACAAATCACCTCCATTACGAAGCATGGAATCGAGGTAGATGTGATCGCCAAGATGCCGGACAATTGGCTAAAACACCCTGATCAACTGCGCAATGTTACCGTAAGCGCAAGAAATGGCGCGCAAGTACCGCTTGTAGACTTAGTTGACATCACGTACAGCAAATCACCAGTGACCATTATTCATGAAAAAGGTCATCGCATCGTAAAAGTATCAGCTGAGATGCAAGGTACTGACCTCGGTACAGTTGGCCGCGAAATCAATGAGAAATTGCCGACATTGGCAGTTCCGGCAGGGCTCAAGGTGGAAATCGCAGGAAAGCTGAAAGAACAAAGTGCCAACATGACACAAGGAATCTTTGTATTCGTTGGTGTCCTCGCCTTGATTTATGTGATCATGGTCGCTCAGTTTGGCCGTTTGTCCCAACCGTTTATCATTTTGCTGACTATACCGATGGCATTAGTGGGCGTAGTGATAGGGTTTGTCATAACCCAGCGGGTGTTTGGAGAACTCGCGATGATTGGAATTATCATGTTGGTTGGTATCGTCGTTTCGAATGCGATATTGCTGATCGACCGAATCAACCTGCTTAGAAATCGTGGAATGAAGACAGGCGAAGCGATCATTCAAGGGACGAAGGATCGGGTACGTCCAGTTATCATGACCAAGCTGACAGCGATCCTCGGGATGCTCCCGATGGGGCTGGCGATGGCGGAAGGCTCCGACCTGGAAGCGCCTCTCGCGACTGCCGTTATCTCCGGCTTGATCTTCCATACGATGGTAACTCTGGTTCTCGTGCCGGTCTTGTACTCGCTGTTTGAGGGAGCAAAAGAGCGCCGACTCGCTCGCAAAGAAGCGCGTAAGGAAAAGCGAGAGAGCAAGAAGGCACTCAAAGAGAAACTGCCGCAAGATACAGATTTGTAAAAAAGGAGAGAGGGGAAGGGGAGTGTGCGAAAACCCTTCTCTTTTTCTTTTCGTTCGTTTGAAAGTTCGGTAGAATAAGGAATAAGCATACATAACGAGATCGTTTGAAGGGAGAAAATGGATATGGATTTGCAGCTTCAAGGGAAAACGGCCATTGTACTGGCTTCTTCCAAAGGGCTAGGAAAGGCAACTGCACTATGCCTTGCGCAAGAGGGCGCGAACGTGACAATTTGTGGACGTGATGAGGCGGCATTGGCATCTGTTCGTTTGGAGATTGAGCAGGCTACTGGCAAGGCTCCTCTGGCGGTAACGATCGATGTAACAAAAGAAGAGGATATCAAACGCGTAGTAGAAGAGACAGCCAAACACTTTGGCACCGTTCACATTTTGATTAACAACTCTGGCGGACAAGCTGTTGGAAAATTTGATCAATTGACAGATGAGCAGTGGATTTCCGCCTTTCAGTTAAACCTGCTCAGCTATGTTCGCGCAATTCGGGCTGTGTTGCCACATATGCGTGAAAACAAGTTTGGACGAATCATTAATTTTGCTTCTTCGTCATTTAAACAACCGTTGGAAAATCTGATTTTGTCCAATACATTCCGCACGGGTGTTCTCGGACTAGCGAAAACCCTGTCATCAGAGCTGGGGCCTGACGGAATTTTGATTAATACAATTGGACCTGGACGGATCGCAACTGATCGTGTAGCACAATTGGATGGTCTGAGTGCAGAGGCACAAAGCACCAGCGCTGATGAGGTTCGCGTAAAATGGGAAAAACAAATACCACTCGGACGTTACGGTCAGCCAGATGAGTTTGCTCGCGTGGTGACGTTTTTGGCGTCGCCAGCAAATAGCTAAGTGACCGGTCAGGCACTTCTCGTAGATGGTGGTATAGTAAAGGCGATCTAATAGCAGAGGACACGTAACAATAAAACGATGAGGGGGAGGAACGAATGAGTAAAGAAAGCTCGTTTGATATCGTATCCAAAGTAGAGATGTCTGAGGTAAATAATGCGATTCAGACTGCACTGAAGGAAATTGAAAATCGTTTTGACTTTAAAGGAAGCAAAAGTAACATATCGCTGGATAAAGAGGAACTCGTCCTGATTTCCGATGATGATTTCAAGCTGACCCAGGTGAAAGATATTTTGCTTGGTAAGCTGGTGAAACGCGATGTACCGATCAAAAACCTGGATTACGGGAAAGTCGAGCCAGCAGCAGGCGGTACTGTCCGTCAACGTGTCAAGCTCGTTCAAGGTATCGATAAAGACAATGCAAAAAAAATCAATAGCATTATTAAAGATGCCGGATTGAAGGTAAAAACGCAAATTCAGGATGATCAGATCCGTGTGACTGGCAAAAGCAAGGACGAGCTCCAGCAAGTAATCAACGCTATTCGCAAAGCTGACTTGCCACTGGACGTACAATTTATCAACTATCGATAATTACTAGTATGTGACCAAAAACAATCTCTACTAGAAAAGTTTTGCTTCTAACTCTCTACTTCCCTGCGTATGCATGTACTAATAGGTGACAAGCACTTGCGAAAGGGAGAGTAGAGACATGAAGGTCTTTATTATCAGTATGCGCAATCTCATTTTAGGTGGAATCGTCTTCGTAGTGGTCCTGGTGGCAGGAATCGTGCTATTGGTGAAAGATCCTCTGCACGTCTCAGACTCGTACCGACCAGGAGAAGCGAGTGTTCCCACAACGGCTACTGCACTAGATGGCCAGCCGACCAGCACGGAAAAACCGTTGTTGAACATGGATATCAAGGTTGACGGCACTACAGCGGAAGTGTCCTTGCTCACGCAGAACTTTCAGTTTGTCCAGGATAATGGCGAGCTGAACCAAAAGCCTGTATTTGGTCAAGGACATGCGCACCTGTATATTGATGGGGAAGCAAAAGGGATGATCTATCACCCAGAGTTCTTGCTGAAAAAGCTGCCCAAGGGTGAGCATGAGATTCGCGTAGAGCTAAACTACAGTAACCATCTGCCGTACAAGGTGGAAGCGACACAAAAATTTGTGGTCAAATAAGAAGCAAGCGTTCCAATTGAGGAACGCTTTTCTTTTTGCAGGTGAGCAGGAATAGGCTGGAAAGAAGAAGAATCATGATGATATATAGCTGAATAGTCTGAATTTTTAAAGAGGGGGAGCTTTTTATGCTGCGATCCATTACCATTGGTGATTTATTGGATGAAACAGCCGGACTTTATCAGGAAAAAGAAGCAGTCGTTTACCAGGAGAGATCACTCCGGTATACATTCGGGCAATTTCAGGAAATATGCAACCAGGTAGCCAGAGGTTTCATGTCGCTGGGAATTGAAAAAGGGCAAAATGTAGCAATCTGGGCGACAAACGTTCCTGAATGGGTCATTTCCCAATTTGCTACGGCAAAAATGGGGGCTGTGCTCGTGACAGTCAATACCAGCTATCGAGCACATGAGCTGGAATATTTGTTGCGTCAATCTGAATCAACCACGCTGTTGTTGATTGAATCGTATCGAGATGCCAGTTATATGGAGATGATCAGAGAAATTTTTCCTGAGCTGGCAGAGTGCAAACCAGGAGAGCTCAAATCAGAGAGACTCCCCCACTTGAAGAATGTGATCTTTTTAGGAGAAGAACGCCAACCCGGGATGTTCCTCTGGAAGGACCTTTTGGAGCGATCAGAGCTGGTTACAGAAGAGGAACGTGTCGTTAGACAGAAATCTCTCCATCCTGACGATGTGATCAATATGCAATACACATCCGGTACGACAGGATTTCCAAAAGGGGTCATGCTCTCTCATGTAAACATCGTCAACAACGCGATCAAAGTAGCCGAGTGCCAAGGCTTGGGCATAGATGACAGGGTATGTATTCCCGTTCCCTTTTTCCACTGCTTTGGCTGCGTAATGGGGACGCTCGCTTGCGTGGCCACAGGAGCAACGATGGTACCTGTAACCGCATTTGATCCAGGACTTGTTCTCTCGATCGTCGAGCAGGAGCGATGCACGGCCTTGTACGGTGTACCGACCATGTTCATCGCAGAATTGAACCATCCGACCTTTGAGGATCGTGACCTCGGCTCGTTACGAACAGGGATCATGGCGGGTTCCTTGTGCCCGATTGAAGTGATGAAAAATGTCGTCAACAAGATGGGGATTCGTGACATTACGATCGCATACGGGCAAACCGAATCGTCTCCAGTGATTACCCAGACAAGACCGGAGGATTCGATTGAGCGAAAGGTAGCTACAGTGGGGCGGCTTCACGAAGGCGTGGAAGCAAAAATTATTAATCCTGCAACAGGCGAAAGCCTTCCTCCAGGCGTCCAGGGAGAATTGTGCACACGCGGATACCTGGTGATGAAGGGATACTATAACATGCCTGATCAGACTGAAAAGGCAATCGATGCTGATGGGTGGCTGCACACAGGAGATTTGGCGACAGTAGATGAAGAAGGCTATTACAAAATTACTGGCAGACTCAAGGACATGATTATCCGCGGAGGAGAGAACATTTATCCGCGCGAGATCGAGGAATTTCTATACACCCATCCCAAAATTCTCGATGTCCAGGTGGTTGGTGTACCAGATCCGAAATACGGAGAACAGGTACTGGCTTGCATTCGCGTAAAACCAGATACGGATTTGACCGAAGCAGAAATACGTTCCTATTGCGAAGGAAAGATAGCGCACTTCAAAATCCCTCGTTATATACAGTTTGTCACCGAGTATCCAATGACGGCTTCTGGAAAAATCCAAAAATACAAATTGAGAGAGCACGCGTTGCAGACGCTTGGTTTGTCTGTCAATGAGGCGACTGAAACAGCGTAAGGGTTATTTACAACTCTTCCTGTGTCTACTATGATGAGTGGACATGTACAGAGAGGAGTAGTACGGAAATGGAGATACGTTTATTAGGTCCAGAGGATGCAGCAGCTTTTTCCAAGGTAAGGCTGGAAGGGCTGCAGAAAGATCCAGATGCGTTTGGAGCATTGTATGAAGAAGAGATCAAACGGACGGATTCAGAATGGAAAGAAAGACTCTCTAATGCCCACACGGGAGACAGCGGCTTTTTCGGAGCCTTTGTTAAAGGTGAAATGGTGGGAATCATCGGCTTCTTCCGAAATAGAGGGACCAAGGCTCGTCACAAAGTTTCGGTCGTCTCCATGTACGTAAGTGAATCTCACCGTGGAACAGGGATTGCAGCGGGGCTGATGCAGGAAGAGATTTCCTATTTGAAAAAGCTTGGCGATGTCGATCAAGTCCAGCTTGCAGTGGTGACTTCCAACCCGGCAGCCGTTCGTTTTTATGAAAAAATGGGCTTCCTCCCTTATGCCTTTGAGAAAAAGGCATTGAAAATAGGGGATCGTTACCTGGACGAAACCCATATGTACATGATGATAAACGAGTAGCACTACTACTCTTAAATGAACAAATAAAAGCGAAGGCATGCCTATGCAAAAATGCCTTCGCTTCTCTATGGTTATTGATGAATAGTGAAAATTAGCGGCGGTTTGCCTCGTAAGCAGCGATTTTGTCCTCATACTGCAAGGTAATGCCGATGTCATCCAGACCGTTCAACAGGCAGTAACGGCGGTAGGAATCTACTTCAAACGGGTAGGAGAGACCTTCGCTGTCACGAACGACCTGCTCTTGCAAATCGACGGTCAGGTGATAATCCTTTTTGCTTTGAGCTCGATTGAACAGATCATCTACCTGTTCTTCACTGAGTGTGATTGGCAGTATGCCGTTTTTGAAACAGTTATTGTAGAAAATATCAGCGAAGGATGGAGCAATCACCACGCGGAAGCCATAGTCCAACAAAGCCCATGGTGCATGCTCACGAGAGGAGCCACAGCCAAAGTTGTTACGGGCAAGGAGGATCGTGGAATCCTTATATTCCGGTGTGTTCAGAATGAATGAGTCAATGGTGGAGCCATCAACTGCAAAGCGCCATTCGTAGAACAGGAACTGACCAAATCCGCTGCGTTCAATGCGCTTCAAAAACTGTTTTGGGATAATGGCGTCTGTATCGACATTCACACGATCCAGGGGTGCTACGAGTCCGTTATGGATGACAAATGGATTCATTGGAATACCTCCTTGCTTGCGTTTTCGCTTTTCCATTCACGTACGTCAACAAAGTGTCCAGCAATCGCTGCAGCTGCAGCCATTTCAGGGCTGACGAGGTGAGTGCGTCCACCGCGTCCTTGACGGCCTTCGAAGTTACGGTTAGAAGTAGAAGCGCAACGCTCGCCTTCTGACAGGATGTCTGGATTCATAGCGAGACACATGGAACAACCGGATTCGCGCCAGTCAAAGCCAGCTTCTTGAAAAATGAGGTGCAAGCCTTCTTGCTCAGCAAGCTGCTTCACTGATTGAGAGCCTGGTACGACCATTGCATGAACGGAAGGGGACACCTTGCGACCTTTTGCTACTTCCGCTGCTTTACGCAGGTCTTCGATTCGACCATTCGTACAGGAGCCAATGAAAACACGGTCGATTTTAATTTCACTCATTGGTGTGCCCGGTGTCAGATCCATATAAGCCAGAGCGTCCCCAGCCGCTTTGCGTTGAGCAACTGTTTCAAAGGATTCAGGGTCTGGAACTGTGCTTGTGATATTCGTACCCATACCCGGGCTGGTTCCCCACGTTACTTGTGGTGCGATTTGAGTCGCATCAATCTCTACACAGGTGTCATATTGAGCGCCTTCGTCTGTGCACAGCTGTTTCCAAGCTTCTACAGCAGCGAGGAAGTCTTCGCCTTGTGGCACAAAGCGTTTGCCTTGCAAATAATCAAAAGTGGTATGGTCTGGTGCGATCAGTCCTGCACGAGCACCACCCTCGATTGTCATGTTGCAGACCGTCATGCGCTCTTCCATCGTCAGATTGCGGATCGCAGCGCCTGTATATTCAACTACATAACCTGTTGCGAAATCTGTTCCGTATTTTGCAATAATCGCCAAAATTAAGTCCTTAGCGCTTACACCGAAAGGCAGTTCGCCATTTACACGCACTTCCATTGTTTTTGGCTTCAGCTGCTGGAGACATTGGGTAGCGAGGACATGCTCTACTTCGCTCGTACCGATCCCAAAAGCGAGGGCACCAAATGCACCATGCGTGGAGGTATGGCTGTCACCACAAACGATTGTTTTTCCTGGATGAGTCAGTCCCAGCTCAGGTCCGATAACGTGTACAATTCCTTGGTCAGGGCTGTTTAGGTCAGCCAGCGTTATACCAAACTCTTTGCAGTTTTCAGTCAAAGTTTCCATCTGTTGACGGGAGATCGGGTCTTTTACATTGAAGCGATCTGCCGTAGGAACGTTATGGTCCATCGTTGCAAAAGTCAGTTCTGGGCGACGCACTTTGCGACCAGCCAAACGGAGTCCTTCAAAAGCTTGTGGGGAAGTCACCTCGTGAACCAGGTGTAGGTCAATATACAAGAGGCTTGGTTTACCAGCTTCTTCGTGGATCGCATGATTGTCCCAAATCTTTTCAAACATAGTACGGGCTTTCATAGTGATTCCTCCTCCTTCGTGCGAAAACTCTTACAACGGTTGTAACATGGCAAAGAAAATAGTTCAAAGATATAATAATTATGAGAAGGATAGTTTTTGCCTATCGGGAGGTTTTTATGGAGTTACGACAAGTTCGTTATGTGCTGGCAGTTGCGGAAGAACGCAGTTTTTCCCGGGCAGCCAACCGGTTACATTTGGCGCAGCCCTCGCTGTCCCAGCAGATTGCCAAGCTAGAAAAAATTCTCGGCGTGAGCCTGTTTCACCGTTTGCCGCAGCATGTGGAGCTGACGGATGCAGGTCAGCGCTTTGTGCAAGTCGCACAGACGCTCGTCGATATGTCAGAAGGCCTGGAGCGAGAAATGCGCTCGTATGCAGTCGGAGAAAGCGGGAAATTATTGGTTGGGAGTCTCCCCATTACTGGAGCGTATGTGCTCCCGAGAGTGCTGACAACATTTACGAAGCAGTTTCCGGGTGTTGAGCTCCAATTGATGGAAGACACTTCAAGTCATTTAGAACAATTGCTTGTAAGAGGAAAAATTGATGTTAGCTTGCTGACAATGCCAATCAGTGATCCATCACTGGAGATAGTTCCAGCGATCAAAGAAGAAATCTTTTTGGCTGTGCCTCCGCACCATCCATTAGCTGACAGGGATGAAGTGGATTTGACAGAGGTTGCAGATCAGCCCTTTATTTTGCTAAAAGAAGGACAGGGCTTTCGCACAATTTCATTGCGACTCTGTGAACAGGCTGGTTTTCGTCCACGAATTGTGTTTGAGAGCAGCAATATCCAAACAGCTCAATCCCTAGTTGCAGCCGGGATGGGACTGTCTTTTGCACCGAAGATGATAACCATGGCCCCTGGTACTGTCGAGCCGCCTGTTTATGTCCGAATCAGCTCCAAGCCATCGCGTACACTGGTAGTCGCTTATCGCAAGGACAGACCGCTTTCCCGCCCAGCAGAAACGTTTGTCCAATGCTTGATCGATCAGGGTGGGAAAATATAAGTGAAAAAAGCCCAACGTGTCGCGGTTGTTGCGATCACTGGGCTTTTTTCATTTCCACATATTCTTCCTGTACAAGCTCTGAAAATACGACAAGTCGAAGGGCATGCTCCTGTTTTTTCTTGTTGAACTTACCTGCACACGTAATCAGGTTGAGGTGTGCTTTATCAGACGTACCAAAAATGTCTTCAATAGGAGCTTCGTCATTTTTATAGCTGACAACTTTTTTTACCTCAAAGGTTAAATGCTTCCCGGTCTCCTCAAGAATTTTGATGTGATCACCGGCTTGTAGCTTTCGCAAGTTATAAAAGATGGCAGGTCCTGTATAGTGATCAAAATGTCCTGCCATTACAGCGTTCCCTTTCATTCCCGGTTTCGTCCATGGCGACAAAATTCCCACATGGTCAAATGATTTCGGGACATCCATCTGGCCATTGGCCAAAACGCCAACGGGCTCCACAATAGCACGGAGATCTATAGAGGGAATTTCGATGCGCTTAGGATTAAGGCCATCTGTAAGCGGAGGAGCCGGAACCATTATTTTCCTAGGCGGTACGGCTGGTCCGTAGACAACTACCTTTTGCTCCTGCTCCTGTTCGATTTCTTTCGTCTGCATGACTTGTTGCTCTGGCACGGGCTGAGGAGAAGGGGGCTGGGTAACCTGATTACATCCAGTCAGGATGAGACCTATTAGGAGTAATTTCAACAAGGTGTTCTTCATGTGTTTAGTCTCCTTGAACAAACGAAGTAAAAAGGGGGGAGGACCCCCCTTATTCCATTTCGCTAGCGCCGCCCATGCCTGTTTTCGGCATAGCCTTGATATGCGCTTTGTTCAAAGCCTTCGTGTGCATTTTGTGAGCTTTTGTTTTCATATGGTGAGATTTTGTGTGCACCTTGTGTTGCTTTTTCTTGTGATCATCGTGGGTAGCAGCAGATACAGGCAGAGCAGAGCCAAGCAAGCAGAGAACCATTACAAAAGCAGCAAACTTTTTCATCTTCACACCATCCTTTTGGGTTCTTGTCCTTACAACCCATATGATTTCCGATAGTCGTATTGTTAGTAATGGCAATTGTTTCACACCCAAAAAATAGGTGCTGCACTTCTGAATTACACAAATAAGCACAAGCTATGATACACTATTGCCAAATCATTCTGGGAGGCAGATCAACCATGAGAGAGATTAAAACCGAAGCAGACTTTGAACAAGTAATTTCCAATACGAAACCTGTTATTGTCAAATTTTTCACCGATTGGTGCCCAGATTGCCATCGAATCGATCCATTCATGCCAGCAGTAGAGGAAAAATATAAGGACGATCTGGAAATGATAGAAGTAAATCGTGACACGCTTCCTGATTTGTCACAAAAACTGGATGTATTCGGCATTCCCAGCTTTATCGCTTTTCAAGAAGGGAAGGAATTGATTCGCTTCGTCAGCAAGCTGGGCAAAAGCCGCGAAGAAATCGAGCATTTTCTCGATCGGGTCATTCAGGTGAGCAAAGGCATAGAAGAGGCATAAGAAAGAGATCACAAGACAGGGAGATACAAGCCCATGCAAGACATGAAAAAAGAAGGGGAATGGCTCATTACCCATTTACGTGCAGAGGATGCTGATACCCCTATTGGAAACCTGTTGCGGGAAGAGTGGAAGCTCCCTCGTAAACAGGTCCATCTTTTATTTCAGTTCAAAGAAATTCTGCTTGACGGTGAACCAGTTGCCCAGCACATAAAAGGTGCTGAGGGTCAGGAAATTCGTTTGCGCTTGTGTCAACCAGAGCCGCTTGGACTGGAACCTGCGAGTGAGGTGCCAGACATCCTGTATGAGGATGATCACTTGCTTATTGTAAACAAGCCGGCTGGGCTGCTTTTGCATCCGACGGAATCGCATCACCATCTCACACTGGATCATTTGGTAGCAGGTCATTTTTTTCGGACGGGTCTGCAAGCAAAAGTACGACACGTTCACCGACTTGACCAGGGCACCTCAGGCGTTGTGCTATATGCCAAGCATGCGTGGGCGTCTGCTCTGTTGGATGAGCTTTTACGTGAGAGAAAAATCAAGCGTACATATTGGGCTTTCGTTCATGGCAAGGTGTCAAATGATAGCGGGAAGATCAACGAGCCAATTGGAAAAGACCGCAATCATCCGACCAGAAGACGGGTTACGCCAAATGGCGATCAGGCAATCACGCATTATCAGGTTCGAGAGCGGTATAAAACAGCGACCCAACTGGAATGTCGGCTAGAAACAGGTCGTACCCATCAGATTCGGGTTCATCTGAGCTATATCGGTCATCCACTACTGGGCGATGACCTGTACGGCGGCAAACGTGATCTCATCCGAAGACAAGCGCTACACGGGGCTATTCTGCGCTTTGAGCATCCGTTTAGCCAGCAGGTCGTAGAAGCACAAGCCCCTTTGCCAGAGGACCTGTTAGCCCTGGAAAAGAAGCTGTAGGAAGCGCCAACTGGCTGGTAGGTGAATAAACTGCCATGGAGGAAACGAGAGAGGGTGCATTCATGAAACGACCCATCATCGGAATCCTGACCTGGCGAGAAGGCAAAAAATTTGCAGAGCCAGCTTACTTTCGGCGTTTACTCCGGGCAGGACAAGAGCTGGGCAGTACAGTTTTCCTGTTTTCCCCAAAGGATGTGCTTGCATCAGGCAAGCAGGTAAGGGGGTATGTACTGGATGCTGGCGGAAAATTTCAGGGACGTATTTTTGATCGGCCTGATGCGGTTTTTGACCGCTATCGGTACACTCCCACCCAAGCTTTCAAAGATTATGTAGCCTTTCGCCGGACCAGTAACTTCCTGTATGCCAATAATCGTCTGGCCAACAAATGGCGTGTTCACGAGGTGCTCCATCGCGATTCCCGTATGCATCGCTGGCTTCCGGAAACACTCTTGTATAATCGCCCCAATCTGGTTAAAATGCTGGGACGTCATTCGCTGTTGTATGTGAAGCCGCTGAATGGTACCGGAGGACGAAATATCCTGTGCATCGAAAAAACAGGAGAGGGCTATCGCCTCCTGGGGCGTGACAAGCAACGGGCAAAGGTATCCACGGTGCTAAAGCCGATCACTTCCGTCCAGCGATGGGTGGATCGTTGGACGAAGGGAGAAAAGTACATCGTTCAGCAAGGCCTGAGGCTTCAGCTCGTACCTGCGCGAGCGGTTGATATGCGCCTGTTGATTCAAAAGACGGGGCAGGGGGATTGGAGCATTACAGGTCACGGCATTCGCGTCGGCGGCGAGCGCAGTGCGACCTCCAATTTGCACGGGGGAGGCAAAGCAATTCCTGTGCCTACCTTTCTGCGCCCTCGTTTTGGCGAGGAACGCTCATCGCTGATTGTGGAAGACTGCGAACAACTCGCTTTCCAAACCGCCGAGACACTGGAGGATCACTTTGGGAGAATGGTGGAATTCGGGTTGGATATCGGGATTGATGTGAACGGAAGAGCCTGGCTGATCGAAGTAAATCCGAAGCCTGCCAGAGAGATATTCCGGGAGATGGGCGACGTCCAACGGTATAAGCAAGCCATCACGAGACCGATTGAATACGCGATGTATCTGGCAAAAACACGCGGGCAGGACAGCAGGGAGACTAGATTGTCAGCAAAAGCACTGAATCGGTAAGCGAAATGCAAGGGAGATTTCTAAGAGAACGGGAAGCAAAGCCGGCCTTTAATGGGCCGGTTTTCGTTGTTAATAACATTAGATTTGAGTCAAACCCCTTGTCTTGTTAAGCTGGTATCAAATGAAATCGGTTTTACCCGAATGCAGGGGGCATTTCGCCTCAGTTGGACAAATCAGAGTTGTACGATTTGAAATCACAGCTTTTGCAAGCGGAAAAGGTGAGTACTATTTGAGAAAGCGAATGGTGTTGGTTGCAAAAGGGGTAGAGGCACAAGAGGTTTTAGTAAGGCAACTGAAGGAATATTTTGAACCCTATTGCGAAGTCGAAAGTTATTTGGTTGATCAAGAGATGAAGCAACTAAGTCACGTTGACATCGTACTTTTGACCAGCGGATCAACCGACATTTATCATGCAGCACAGCGGTTTATTCCAGAACACGTTCCCATCTGGTTATTAAATCGCTTGTTTGAACCTAAAAGATTAAAATGGTTGCTGCAAATCCCTAGCGGTACCGAGGTCCTTGTTATCAACAATTTGTATGGTACTTGTAATGAGGTAATTCAGACGCTCTTCGAAGCCAACATGAATCATTTAAAATATGTGCCCTATTATCCGGGAGTGGAGCTGCTACATGACGAATACCGCTACGCGATTACATTTGGTACACCGGATGTGATGCCGCGGTATTCAGTAGAACTGATAGACATCGGAATTCGGCATATCCATATTCATGATTTGATTGTACTGGGGCGTAAGGTCGGGATTCCAGTGGAACGTGAAAAAGAGTACCTCACTCGGTTCATTACGGGAATTCACGACCTAGGAAAGGAGCTCGGGAAATCGTTAGTAGATATTCAAAATCTGCACGCCCACCTCCACTCCATATTTGAGGCGGTCCAGGAGCCGATTTTCGCGGTCGATGATCAGGGGAAAGTTACGTTTATTAACCGATTAGCTGCTGAACTGTTTGAGTGCAAAGCCCAGGGGGTTATTGGTCAAACGATTACTCATTTGCCGGGGTTCAATAGCATCTTGTCCTATCTACCATTCGAATTTTCCAATCACGAAGCATTAATTACGATCAAGGACCAATCGTTTATCGTCAACTGTAAGCGAATGGAACGTCAACAGGAGTATCTGGGCATTGTCTGCATTTTAAAAAACGTAACGGAAATCCAATCTCTGGAGCGGCGTTTACGCAAGTCCATTACCGACAAAGGGCATGTGGCTTCGTATACATTTGATCGAATTATCGGACATTCAGAGACCCTGACTAACGCCATCTCCAAAGCTAAAAAGATGGCGAAAAACAACCGTAGTATTTTGATCACAGGAGAAAACGGGACGGGGAAAGAGTTGTTTGCACATTCGCTACACATGGAATCGCCGCGTCGTAACGGTCCATTCGTAGCGATTAATTGCGCATCCTTTCCCGACAATCTGCTGGAGAGTGAGATTTTCGGATATGAAGAAGGGGCGTTTACGGGGGCGAGAAAAGGAGGAAAGCCAGGAGTTTTTGAAATGGCCGACGGTGGGACGATTTTTCTGGATGAGATCGGAGATATCTCCCCGGCAATTCAGGTAAGGCTGTTGCGTGTTCTTCAAGAAAAACAAGTAGTCAGAGTTGGTGCAACCAAAGTCTTATCCGTTGATGTCAGGGTAATTGCCGCCACAAATCGTAACCTGGAAGAAGCGGTGAGGCAAGGTAAATTTCGTGAGGATTTGTACTACCGTCTCAGTGTGCTGCCAATTAAAGTACCGTCGCTGCGAGAACGCAAGGAAGATATTCCTTTCCTGTTGCAGCATCACTTGAACACACTGGGAGAGCAGCGAATTTGGGCGGATGAGGTTCTTACTTTGTTCACGCGATATGAATGGCCCGGAAACATTCGTGAGCTACTCAATGTGGTTGAATATGCTGTCACGGTATGCGAAAACGAGCGGATAACAGTGGGGGACATTCCTGAGAAGCTCAGTTTGGCTAAAGAAGCGGATGGCGAACGATTCAAACTAGCTGATTTGCTTGAATTAAGCCGGGAGGAGAAGATCATCCTTCGCGTTTTGTCTCATTATGATCAGCAGAAGCGTGCTGTCGGTCGATATGAACTTGTGAGACGACCAGAACTGCAGGAATTGGGTTTAACGGAACAGCGGCTGCGCACCAGGATGAAGAAGCTGGAAAATAAAGGCCTGGTGTTGATCGGGACTACCAAACAGGGGAGTCAGTTGACAGAGGAAGGAAAGGAGGCAGTAAAAAGATTTGGTGATGTGTAATGGGTTGGTTTTTAGGTTGACATCATCCTAAAAACCAACCTTTTTGATGTGAAACGATAAATTTTTGATGCAGTTTTCACGAATTTTCTGGAACTTGTAGGTTGGCACGACGATTGCTTATGTAGGATGGTGATGAAAAGATTCAAGGAGGATGAGTAAATGAACAATACGTCCAAGAAGAGGTTATTCCAGGTTCCACACACGTACGCCATTTTATTTTGTATCATCGTTTTGGTAGCGCTGGCTACCTACGTGGTTCCAGCAGGAGAATTTGAACGTAGTAAGGACAAAATCTCTGGTAAAACCATCGTCGTGGCAGGCAGCTACAAGACTGTGGAACCAGACCCAGTCAGTTTTTTTGAAATCTTTAAAGCTATTCCAATAGGGATGGAAAAAGGGGCTTCCATTATCTTTTATATCTTTATTGTCGGTGGGGCTTTTGGTATTATTCGCGCTACTGGAGCGATTGAGGCAGGGATTGGAAAGGCAGTAGGAAAGTTAGAAGGCCGCGAGAAGCTTTTGATTCCAGCTTCCATGTTTCTTTTTTCTATAGGCGGATTTAGCTTCGGGATGGCAGAAGAGAGTATTATCTTTGTTCCGATTGGAATCTTGTTGGCACGCGCAATGGGCTTTGATGCCATAACAGGGACTGCGATGATTACGCTGGGAGCGGCGAGTGGATTTATTGGGGGAATGTTGAATCCGTTTACAGTTGGAGTCGCGCAGTCGATTGCTGAAGTACCGCTCTTTTCTGGCTTAGTATTCCGTACGTGTGTCTATCTGGCGATTTTGTCATTTGGTATCTGGTACGTAATGCGTTATGCATACAAGGTGAAAAAAGATCCTTTACAGAGTGTGGTTGCAGACTTGGAGCTGAAAGCGAAGACAGAAGGTCAGTTGCTAAAGACGGAGGAAGTGCAAAAACTGAATGCTCGGCATTTCATTGTCTTTCTCATATTGATCGGTGGATTGTCATTTAACGTGTTTGGTGTATTCAAGTGGGGGTGGTTCCTCCAGGAATTGGCAGCCTCCTTTATGATAATGGGGATTTTGGCTGGTATGATTGGAAAATTAACGATTAATCGGATTTTTGATTCGTTTGTTGAAGGAGCGAGAGCACTCACATTCGGCGCATTGGTTGTCGGATTTGCACGTGGGATTACCGTCGTGATGGAAGAAGGAAAGATCATTGATACCGTAATCTCGACGATGGCCGATTCACTCTCCAACTTCTCCGAATTACTAACTATTCTGACTATGTTTGGATTCCAGTCGGTCCTTAATTTGTTTATCCCATCTGGTAGTGGTCAAGCAGCAGCAACGATGCCAATTATGGTGCCAATTGCTGATTTGGTAGGGATCAGTCGTCAAGTGGTTGTTCTCGCTTTCCAATATGGTGATGCGATCAGCAACTCTATTATCCCAACTTCCGGCGCGTTAATGGGCTATCTCGCGGTTGGCGGAATCCCGTACGAGCGTTGGTTTACATTTATTTGGAAGCTGATTATAGGCTGGAGTGTCATTGCTGCACTCGCGTTGGTAATTGCTGTGTTAATAGGCGTGTAAGAAAAGAAATCATCGGGGCAAGGTGGAGACGACAAGGATGGAGAGAATCGCAGAATGGTTTACTGAAGCAGAAGTGGTTACGTTAACCCAGGAGATGATACGCATTCCAAGCGATTGGAACCAGCCATTGCGGGAAAAACATGTACTAGATTACATTTGCAGATTTTTGGACAAGCATGGGATTGAGTATCGGATTTCGCCTGTGGAGGACCAACGTTACAACATCATTGCGACTTATCGTGGTCAGGATCCAGTCAATGGAAAATCACTGTTGTTAAATGGTCATGTAGATACGGTGCCAGCGTATGAAATGGAGTTTGCCCCGTTCGAGGGATTCCTCGAGGGCGGTTACATACATGGTCGAGGTGCGGTGGACATGAAAGGAGCCGTCGCCGCGATGATCATGGCTCTTGTCGTATGCAAGCGAGCAAATATCGCACTGGCGGGTGATCTCATTTTTACGGCGGTAGTAGGAGAGGAAGGAAGAAGTGAGGGGACAGAATCACTTGTCCTGCAAGGATTCAAAGCGGATGGGGCGATTGTAGGGGAACCCTCCAATTTTGACTTTGCCATCGGACATCGTGGTCTAGAGTGGATCGAACTGATCGTACATGGCAAAATTGCGCACAGTGGGGTAGCTGAACAAGGTATCAACGCGATAAGAAATGCAACGAAATTAATCACTGCACTGGATGCTGAGCTAGGCCCTAAATTACAGGAGCGTTTCAATCCGTATACAGGCCCATCCATTCTCAACTATGGTCGAATCGAGGGAGGTACTCAGCCTAGCACGGTTGCCGATAAATGTAAGATTCAGATTGACCGACGATACTTACCAGGGGAGACCTTGGACCAGGTGACCGTCGAGATTCAAGCAGTAATCGATCAGCTAGCAGCAGAAGATCCTGAATTTCGCGCTGAGTTAACATTCATGGAGGAGAACGCGATGACGAAGCTAGCTCATGTTCCGATGATGACGGATCCGAGCGATGAGGTCGTTTCTACCTTAACCAAATCGATTACAAATGTAACAGGTCGCACCCCTACTATGTCCACGCGAAGAGGATGGACTGACGGTGGATTGCTCTCGCATTATCTAGGGATACCGACTGTCATTTGCGGGCCAGGGGATATTTCCTATTCACACGCAAAAAATGAACGAATTGCTGTCGAACAGCTTGTACAGGCAGTAGAAATCTATGTGCAAACGGCAGTGAGATTTTGTGGAATGGTGAAATAAAGATATAGTGACAGTCGTTTTTCTAGGCATTTTGGAAGACGCGTCCAGCAGTATAAGCAAGCAATTCGAAGAACGCAGGATATGAGAAATGGGTAGGGCTATCAGGAAATATCCGATGCCTTATCCCTTTTTGCTTTCACCGACTCCGTTCTTTATCTTTTTTTGCAAAAAAAAAATGGGAAATGTGGCATAGATCACATCTTTGTAAATCGTTTTCCCGTTATACTGTAGGAAGAAGGAACAGGAGGGGAAAAGGAGAAGAAGAATGTAGGTTCTGGTACCTAAGTCCCACTGTACGTTTCGAACTACTGACAAAAAGGGTAATAAGATGTCAGGGAGATACGACAGCTTTGGCTATTGAAAGACTGAGGGAGTAGAAATAACATGAGCTATTATTTTTCGATTTGTGCTTCAGAGTTTTATCAGCAGAAATACGTTGAATTTCTATTGGAGCATTACGAGCAGTTGCGGCTGCCATATGCTTTCCCCGTGGCACTAAGTTATATTGTCAGTCCTATTTTGATGACCCATGAATCCTTTCTCTGTTTCAATGACGATGATGAAGTAGTCGGAGCATTTGGCTGCATCTATGGAACGGGAGAAAAGGAGTATGAAGATACTGATATCGTACAAATCCAAGTAATTTTTTTAGCGGACCAATATAGGGGAACCCTTCTTTTTGCTCGAGCTCTTCACTTTTTTACAGAGTACCTCGAACAATTGGACAGGGAAGTAAAAGAATTGCGTTTCTGGGCCCCTGCGGATGCTTACTTACAAAAGCTTTTTGTGAAAATAGCTATAAAAACAGCATCTGCCCACACCGAGCATGGGATGCTGGACGAATATCGCTGCTCGCCATCCGATCTGCTCACGTACATAGGGAGAATTCGTCAATAAAGGTTTATTGCTAGCTCGAAGGAGACTACTAGATGATCTTCGTTATTAAAAATCTGCTTACTTACATCAGACCGTATAAAAGGTTGACAGCCCTCTTTTTATTTACCCTTTTACTCGATCTTGCTTTCGTCTCTTTGGCGCCCCTTAGCTTTAAGTACATTATCGACAACGCAATCGAACCTCGAGATTTCCAATACTTTTACCTTTTCTTGACTGTGTTTGGAATCTGCGCAGTAATTTGTATTTCCTCCGGACTAGTTAGTGATGTAGCCCTCGCCAAAATAATCACGAAGGTCCAAACAGATTTGCGAAAGCGCTTATTCGAACACCTGCAGCACATACATGTTGGGTATTTTCAAAAAAAGCGGTCAGGGGAACTGGTCTCGCATTTCACCGTTGATTTACCGGCGATTGAAAGCGCCTTGTCCGTGGTGCTTACAACGGGAATTCAGTCACTTGTCGTGGTCGTGTTCAGTACAGCGGTCTTGTTTACGTTGGAGTGGAGAATGGCGCTTTTGATAGTAGTAGGGGCCTTCATCATTTTTACCGGACCTTACTTCCTGAACAGAAGAGCGGCAGAGGCAAATAATCAATACTTTGAGCAGGTTGGCCTCTTGGTGAGTGACGTCAATGAAAATATGAAAGCCCAAAAGGTAATCAAAGGCTATCATTTGCAGGCATCAATGATTCAAAAATTTCAATTGAGGCTGCAAGCTTTCTCGATTGCGAATTATCACAAACAGGTAATGGATGCTCGTTTGGAACGCTTTCCATTGGCAAGCCTGCTTCTTGTCAACTTCGCAATCGTCGCTTTCGGTTCATATTTGGCGCTGCAAGGCTATATTACTGTTGGCGCTCTGGTCGGCTTTTTCACGATGTACACCTCCATGGGAAATGCGGTCTTTAACCTGACCTATACGATACCGGCCGTTACGGAGGCATCTGTCAGCCTGGAGCGCCTTGCGCAAGTATTCGATCAACCAAAGGGAAAGGCAGGCTCAGTTCATGCCACGGGCGAAAACGACGGTGGGCAAATAGTACTCTCGGCAGAAAATGTGACCTTTGGATATGATGAAAATCAACCTGTACTCAAGCAAATTACACTGGATATACCATTCGGATCAAAAGTCGCTTTCGTCGGTTCGAGTGGTTCTGGAAAAAGCACTATGCTCCAGCTGTTGATTGGTTTTTATCATCCGAACTACGGACAGGTTCGAATCAACGGTACCGATATGCAAGACGTGGATCAGGGGACGTATCGAGAACGAATCGGGATAGTTTTTCAGGATAACTTTTTATTCAAAGGGACGATCTTGGAAAACATTCGCGTGGGCTGTGCTACCGCTACCTTGGAAGAGGTCGTGGAAGCCGCAAAAATGGCGGAAATTCATCAATATATTACGAGCCTGCCAGATGGTTACCAGTCAGAAGTGCTGGATGAGGGCAGTAATTTCTCAGGTGGACAGCGGCAGAGGATTGCGATTGCCAGAGCCATTCTGCGAAATCCATTGATTTTGTTTTTGGACGAAGCGACTTCCGCCTTAGACCCAATCGCAGAGTCCTCTCTGAACCAAACGTTCCATGAACTCTCACAGAACAGGACAGTCATTTCCGTTACACACAGGCTCGCATCGATTACAGAAATGGATCAAATTTTTGTCTTTGACAAAGGGAAGCTGGTCGATCGTGGAAGTCATCATGAAATGATCTCGCATGGAGGCTTTTATAAGGAACTATGGGAAAAGCAACATGGTCTATCCATTTCCGAGAGCGGCAAGGAAGCTACGATTGATGGAGAGCGACTCTCAAGACTTCCTTTTTTTCGTGGCGTGGATCAATCTGTCCTGGATGATATCGCTGGTCTATTTCAAACAGAAGCTTTTTCAACGGGTGAGGCGATCATTCGTGAAGGGGAAAAAGGCGAGAAGTTTTATGTCATTGTAAGGGGCAGAGTAGAAGTCACCAAAGCCACGGCCGAAACAGAAAATGGTTCAATCCAATTGGCTGTATTGGAGGATGGAGATCATTTCGGAGAGATTGCTCTACTCGATCATATTCCGAGAACCGCTACCATTACAGCTCTGACGCCGTGTATTTGCGTATCCTTGCAGCGCAAAGTACTCCAGTACATTTTAGCGAGCAATCCAAAAATCGATGAGTACGTTAGGGAAACACTGAAGGGACGTAGAACAACGGAGGTACTAAGCCATGCCCGCGACATTTAGAAACTGTGTAAGTGCCGAAGACTATGCCCAGTTCACCTTATATTTTGTTCGCAATCGACAGGATTTCAGCGTGGAATTTACCTTGTGCGATACCTTGTTTCATATTCTTGATTCGATCGATCAATCCCACATCATTTTGATTTTCGATCCGAAAAACGCAATCATCGGCTGGGGGCATTACGGCTATGTCAATAAGGAACATCAACACGATCCTGCTGGAGAGATTGTATTTGTGGAATCAGTAATCGTGTCGAAAGAATATCGAAGCACCCGGACGTTTGTAACGGGATTGTGTTATTTGGTTAATCAAATTGCGAGAGAGAATACGCATGTGAAGCTGTTTCAATTTCGAGCACAGGAGCAGAATGTGTATCTGAATCGCCTCTACTCCAAATTTGCACAAGTAAGTGGTCAGCATGTGGGCAATTATGGAATGGAGAATATATATTGTAGTGAATTCCAACAACTACAGAGCTACCTGAATAGAGTGACTAGAGGACAAATACAGAATTAAACGAAGGAATGGAGAAGGGAGGTGACATACATGATCCCAATGATGCCAAGGTTAGACAAGAAAAACGGCACTAAACTCAGTAAGATTCTCATAATGAATGAGCAACTGAGAGCGGCTGGTGCTGTTGCTGCAAAGTAAAAAATCAGACAAATGAAAAGAAGCTGTTGACGGTCAAATCGTCGGCAGCTTCTTTTCGTTTGTGGTCTCATTACGCTCATCCAGCAGCGTGATAAATTGCTGCGCTGCTGGGGAGAGATGCTTCCCTCGATGGAACACGTAACGAATTCCCCTGAGAAATTGCACCCCTGTTATTGGAATCTCCACGAGTAAACCATGCTTAACTTCCTGACTGATCGCAAATCTCGAAACAATCGACACGCCAAGACCATGGATAACCCCTTGTTTGATCGCCTCTAGATTGCTGATCTCCATAAAGTGTGGAAAGCTTATGCCATACTCGTTGAATTTTCCTTCCAAATATACGCGTGTAGCCGATTTGTTCGGTTTTAATATCAAGGTTTCATGGACCAGATCAGTCAACGTACACTGCTCTTTTTGTGCCAGTGGATGCTCACTACTCGCGATGAGAACCAGCTCATCCTGATAGAACGTTTTCGATTGAAAGCGTGTTTCATCAATTGGGATGCGGTCTGAGAGTATGAGAAACTCGACTCTGCTTGCCTCCAGCATGTCTAGCAAATGGCTGGAGGAGGTAATATTCATATTGACCTTGATGCCGGGGAACTTTTTCGTAAAAATGCCAAGAATAGTGGGGAGCAAGTAGACTCCAACAAAATTACTCGCCCCGTAAGAGAGAGTACCAGCAGCCAGGTTATCCAGCTGCTTTATGTGCTCTTTTGAAGAGTGGTAGAGATTAATGATTTGCTCGGCATACGGTTTAAAATGCTCGCCATACGTAGTTAAGTAAAGCTTTTTGCCGATGCGATCAAAAAGCGGAAAACCTAAATCACGTTCCAGGCTCTGGATTTGCATACTGACGGCGGGCTGCGAGCAGTAGAGCAGCTCCGCGGCTTCGGTAAAGTTTAGACAATCCGAGAGAGTGAGGAAGGCTTGCAGCTTTGTCAGATTCATCGTTTCCGTCTCCTTCTCTGATCAGATTGGGCTCTTTTTTCGAATTATATCAAATCTCACGAACAATAACATTATCTTATGATTATTGAAAATAAATCAAATTGTTTTATGATATGTGGTTGAATAAGATGAAATCGTATACATTTCATGGTGCGAGGGGGATTTACATGAGTGATAATCTGGCAGCCACTGACAAGGAAGGAAAAGGACCACCTAACAAAAAGAAAAGTAGATTCGAGGAACGGATGAAAAAGTGGGGAATACCCATCGCTATCATCTTCATGCTATTGCTATTGTTCATGCCTACTCCAGAAGGAATGGAGCCGGCAGCCCAAAAATCAATTGCTATTTTTACAGGGGCGCTAGTGCTCTGGATAACCACTCCTATTCCGATTTACTTGACGTCCATCATCGCAATTCTTTTGCTGCCTTTGATTGGTGCAGTAGAAGATCAGGAAGTTGTCTTTGGTACATTAGGATTTGATGTTATCTGGTTGATGGTTTCCGCCTTTATTCTTACTTCCGCCATGATCAAATCCAATCTGGGTCGTAGATTTGCTTTGTGGATGGTAACGAAATTCGGTAAAACGCCGAAAATGACGTTATTGGTTTTAATTGCGATTAACTTTATTTTGGCATTCTTCGTACCTTCTACGACAGCGAGAGCGACACTCATGGTGCCCATTTGCTTGATTCTGCTCGAGGTCTACAAGGCAATTCCGGGAAGAAGCAATCTTGGTAGAGTGATGATGCTCCAGGGCGTGCAAGCAGATGCCCTTGCGACTTCCGGTGTCATGACAGCGACCTCGGGTAACATTATCGCGGTCGGGTTTATTAATGAGCTGGCGGGTGGACAGATTGGCTATATGGATTGGCTGCTGGCGTCCATGCCTACAGCGATTCTCACGATGCTTATCACCTTTTTCATAGGATTTAAGCTATTTTCGATCAAGGATGAATCGAATTTCCAGGAAGTGATGGGAACGCTGCATGATGAATTGAAAAAGTTAGATCAATTCTCACAAGATGAGAAAAAAGCTACGATCATTTTCATCCTGACGGTCATTCTGTGGGCGACTGGAGACTATCACAAGGATTGGTTCGGTTTTGAAATCAGTACGGAACAAACTGCTGTACTGGCAGCACTGCTCTGCTTACTACCAAGAGTGGGGCTGTTGACCTGGAAAGACACGAATATCAAATGGGAGCTTATGATCTTCGCCGCGGGTGCGTATGCGGTAGGAAACGCGCTGGATAAATCAAAGGGCGCGGAATGGATTATCAAAAATGTGGTCAGCACATTGGGGCTGGAACAGATGAGCCATGCCATGGTTGCCGTGGTGGTTATCTTCCTGAGTATGTATAGCCACCTCATTTTTACGAGCAAAACGGTGCGAGTGACGATCTTGATACCAGCTTTTATTGCCCTAGCGAAGACGCTCGGCTTGGACCCGGTGCCAATAGCTTTGGCTGCTGCCATGACGATGACGTATACAATTACGCTGCCGCCGCATTCGAAAGTGAATACGATCTATTTTGGAACCGGTTATTTTTCCGTACTGGATCAGGTCAAGTACGCCATTGTTACCTGCTTCATCGGCGCTTCGATAATCAGCCTGGCTTACTTTACCTGGTTTAAGGTGCTGGGATTATAACAGTAGGAGGATGTATGTTACAAAGAAAAGTAATTGTCGCTATTGCAGACGGTGTAGGTGACCGTCCGCATCCGCTCATGGGCAACAAGACTCCCTTGGAATACGCGCACACACCAAATCTGGATCGGCTGGCTGCTGAAGGCATTACGGGGATGATGAATTTGATCAGTGCCGGGATTCCAGTCGGTACAGACATGGGACATTTAATCCTGTTCGGGTATCAGCCTGAGCAATACCCGGGCCGTGGACCGATTGAAGCGCTGGGAGTCGGGATGGATGTCAAGCCGGGGGATATTGTCCTACGCTGTAATTTTGCTACTGTAAATGAGGAAGGAATTGTCCTCGATCGTCGTGCCCAGCGCATTCGCGAGAAAACCGATGAAATTGCTACTGTGATTCAGGGAATGGAGCTTGCGGATGGTGTGGAAGTTCATTTCAAGCAGGCGACCGAGCATCGGGCAGTCCTTATTTTGCGGGGAAGTGGTTTGAGTGATCGAGTCAGTGACTCTGATCCGAAAGCACCGAATGACGGCAAACCGTATCTGCCGATAAAACCGCTGGATGATTCCAGAGAAGCAGCACATACCGCTTCTCTGCTCAATCTCTTTCTGCAAAAAACCCATGTCATTCTGTCGGAGCATCCCGTCAATTTGCAGCGCATAGCAGAAGGCAAGCTGCCCGCCAATTTTATATTGACCAGAGGAGCGGGGCAGATGGTCGATCTGAAGCCGATCACCGAAGAGCTAGGAATGACAGGAAGCTGTATCGCTGGTGAAAGCACGGTATTGGGAGTGGCCCAGCTCGCGGGCTTCCAAACGTTTACCGATCCCGCTATGACGGGGAACATCGATACGGATATCGCCTTGAAGGCACGTCTAGCGATTCAGGAAATAAAAGAAAAGGACATGGTGTATGTGCATGTAAAAGCGCCTGATCTGATGGGGCACGATAACCAGCCGATAGAGAAGGCAAAATCGATTGAGCTTTTCGATCAAATGGTAGGAATGATTGCCCAGCAGCTGCCTGATGATGCGTATCTGGCTTTGGCAGCAGATCATTCGACGCCTTGCGAGGTAGGAGAGCACACTGGAGATCCGGTTCCAGTGCTCATTTACGGACCGAGTATCCGCAGGGATCGCATCACGCAATACAACGAGCTGGATTGTGCGCATGGCGGTCTCGGCCACTTGAGCGGAAGCGATTTTGTCAGGACACTGCACGGCTTTATGGGGTATGTGAAAAAGCAAGGAAACTGAAAAAAGCCCTGATTTTTCTACACAGGAGTAGGAAAATCAGGGTTCTTCGTTTTTCGGGCGTGCCTCTATAAATCCTGGGAGAGACGAACCATGTCAAAGAGCTGGATGCCGTTTTCGTATATCGGTTCACTGTAATGTCTGATGAAGAAATCTTTATCGATCCACGTCATCCGAAATCCGCATTTTTGGTAGAGCGCCAGTTGATCCAGGCTCGAATTTCCTGTCCCGACCTCAATGGTTTTATAGCCGGACGCTTTTGCCACTTCAATCGCGTGCAGAACCAGCTGTTTGCCAATACCGCGTCCTTGCTGAGCTTCATCGACGGCAACGTTCACCAGCTCAATCGTATCCGGTCTGGTTTGTATGAGGACGTAGACACCGACGATATCGTCTCCTTTTGTAGCGACATAACAATCGCCTCTTTGCAAATACTCTTCCACGAGTTTTTCCGAGGGGTCAGCAAGCAGCAACAAGTACATGGGGGCTTTTTCGTGTGGAGCCAGTTTTCTAATTTCCATTGGTTATTCTCCTTTTGCCAGAGCATCCACTCCCACGTCAAGATAGGGAAGATAATGACTGGGCAATCTCCTAAAGCAAGTTTGTATTGTTGCTATTATAGCAATCGTTGCGAAACTTTGTAAAATATGCCATTCATGAGAAGGAAATCTCCCATGTCTGTTTTTTCGTCGTTTAGGAGTTGATTCCACTGTTCTGGTTGCACTATCATACAGAGGACAAGTCTCGTTGACATATACAGCTTTTGACGAAGGAAGATACGGAATATTCTCTCATGTCAAGGGATTCCAAATGCAGGATGGAGGGCTTCGTTACGATGGAAAACAGTGTGAGAGTCGAGGGGCAAACGATCGAGCAGTGGAAAATGGAGTATCCGTTGCTAGTGAAAATGATCGAGACGGAAGAAGTTTTTTGGACAAATCCCAGCTATGATCAACTCGCAAAGGCTACCCTATCTGTGACAACAGAGGACGTACGTGATGCAGAAGAGCGTTTGCGACGCTTTGCTCCTTTTATTCAGAAGGCTTTTCCGGAGACAGAGGGTGCCGACGGGTTGATCGAGTCTCCTCTCGCGGCGATCGAGCAGATGAAAGGATACCTGGAGTCTCGCTTCCGGATGAAGATCCCCGGCAGGTTATGGCTGAAGTGCGACAGTCACTTGCCAATCGCTGGCTCGATCAAAGCAAGGGGAGGCATTTATGAGGTATTGGCGCATGCGGAGGAATTGGCCCTAAAACACGGCATGCTGCCATCAGATGGCGACTACTCCGTTTTTGCCTCCGATGAGTATCGTCAGTTGTTTTCCCGTTATTCCATTGCTGTAGGCTCGACGGGGAATCTAGGGATGAGCATTGGGGTGATCAGTGCCAAGCTAGGCTTCCAAGTTACGGTTCACATGTCGGCAGACGCCAAGACATGGAAGAAGGAGCTGCTTCGATCAAAAGGTGTACAGGTGATGGAATACCAATCCGACTACGGAAAAGCTGTGGAAGAGGGAAGAAAACAGGCAGAAGCGGACCCACAGTGCTATTTTATCGATGATGAAAACTCCAAGCGCTTGTTTCTCGGATACGCAGTCGCAGCAGAACGGCTACGTAAACAACTCGAGGAGGAGAAAATTACAGTGGACAGCGAGCATCCGCTGTTTGTTTACTTGCCGTGCGGTGTAGGGGGCGGACCAGGGGGTGTCGCGTATGGGCTGAAGCTTGTCTATGGCGACAATGTCCATTGTTTTTTTGCCGAACCGACCCATTCTCCATGCATGCTGCTCGGCCTGATGACTGGGCTCCACGATAGGCTAGCCGTCCAAGATTTTGGCATCGACAACAAGACAGATGCAGATGGATTGGCAGTTGGTCGTCCTTCTCGCTTTGTCGGAAAGGTAATGGAACCGCTGCTCAGCGGTATTTATACCGTTGCTGACGGGGAGCTGTATACGTTGCTGCGGGCGCTGCGCGATAGCGAATCCGTTCGACTGGAGCCATCTGCCTTGGCCGGAATGCCAGGGCCTGTCCGTTTGCTTACACAAGAGGCAGGACAAAACTATATCGAGCAGCAGGGCCTTGCAGGTAAGCTGAAAAACGCGACTCATATCGTCTGGGCGACAGGAGGAAGCATGGTGCCAGAGCATATCCAGGAAGAGTACTATGCCAAAGGTCTGCAAAACACCACCGGCAACTAAAGAGTAGAGCTTTCCAATAAAAGCGCGAGAACGACATCGAACCACCCAGGTCGATGGTGTTGCCTCTCAAAGCGAACTGAATTTTACGCTGCTCGCTGAAATTACAGAAAGAGTTTCCTACAAAATCTTGAATGAGCTTGCTCGTGAGCGTATAAAGGCAAGTGCGAGAGTGACGAGGTCGGGACGGTATACGAGGTGCTGACGTCTGATCACTAAAAGGTTGGCGTGAGAATGTTGAGTACAGCATTTTGCACGTCGACCTTTCATTTTTGCCTACCACACTTTCATAATGAGCTCTATAATTTTCTGTACATCATCTTTTTTCTTCTGGCAGGATTTTTCGCAGAGATGTCGAATGTTGTATAATTGGGAAGCGTGAAAGTTTTCCCAGGAGGGGCCGCCCGCATTATTGCAGCGGTTTTTTTTGCGGAATCAGCTCGGAGTACTCTCACATATCCGAGTCCTGATTCACGGAACAATCCCTTTTCGCTTTTGCTATGATTAGGCACTGCCCTTTCTTGGCGAGACTGAAATGGTGAAGGAGTGGTGAGGATGGAGCAAGCTCTTCAACTCGTAAAAGACTACTGGCCGGTTGTAGTCTGTATCATAGTGGTAATTTTGCTTGCGCAATGGGTCGTTCGCAGCTTGATTCGGATTATTTCACTCGCAGCAATCATCGGGGTTGTGCTGGTGCTATTTTTTCAATTCACGCCTGATGAAGTCATCCAAATGGGGCGTCAAGCAGTTGTGGCTACACAAGAAGTGGTTGATAAAACGATTACTCCTGTGCTCAACAGTGAGCTGAAATATGCGGACGTCACATTTCAGCCAGATGGCACTTATGAGGTGCGAACATCTAACATTCGAATCGTAGGGAAAAAAGGGGAAACCAAAGCCACCGTTTATTATAAGGATGATAAATGGGAAGTTGACATCGGTCAATTGGGCCAGGTATTCCAGGATCGTCTAGGAAAAGCTGAGCAGCAAGAGAAAACGATGTAAGGACTACACAAAAAAACGCAAGGCCTCTGGCAATGAGGCATGCGTTTTTTGTTTGGACATAAAGCTAGACTACGTGAGACGGTCATCAGTCGCAGTCTATGCTGCTGGCTCGCCTTGGCCCAAGCACGCAGTCTTGCTGACGCGGAGGCAGTCATTACCGCCTTCACCGTACGTTTCAAATACCCTCAAAGGTATCGAAACCATTGAACGAGAAGATCTTGGTGAAGCTGTATGGCAACTAAGTCAGTCTGACCACCTAATCGGCCAGCCTATACCGGAGGAGATAGCTCAACGCTGGTTCGATGCAGTACGAGATTACTGAAATGAAGCAATGCTGATAACAAGTTTTAAGGCCATCCTCTGTGGGATGGCCTTTTTTGCGTTCGCTGTATTCTCGTGAGTACATGTTAATTTTTCCGTAAGCGTAATAGTGGATTCCATTTTTTATTGATTGGGGAAACAATTTAGGAGGTCAACTTAGGTGCAACTCGCAAATGGCTCGCCTGCTCATAGGCATAAGCCAGGCGAACCAAGACATGCTCTTGGAAGGCAAGTCCAGTAAACATGATGCCAAACGGCTTGCCTGTTCCTGTATAACCTGCTGGAACGGCAATGGAAGGGTATCCTGCCCGTGCAGCAATTTCATCACCCGTACAACCTGGGAACAGCAGGGCATCAAGCGAATGCTCTTTGATCACGGCATCTATGCCACCGACCTGTGACATTTCCAAATTGAACAACAAGTCCTGCAAATATTCTGGTTCCGTCAACGTACCGCTTGTTTGCTCCGATCTTTCCAGCAAGCTTTGACCGTAACGTAGCGCTTGTTCCTCGTGAGCGCGGTTAAATTCGATTACGTCTTGGAGTGTTCGGATGGGGTAGGAGGCAGGCAAGGTCCTGAGATAAGCATTCACACCAGATTTGAATTCATGCAAAAGGACACTACGACCCCATGCAGCACTCTCAGAAGGAATCGTGACTGAATCTACTAGGATGGCGCCAGCTTCTTTCAACTGGGCAATCGCTGCTTCGAACAATTGAATTTCATCGGCATCGCATTCAGCTTGAAAATGAGAGCGAATGACTCCAATACGCGCAGCGCGCAGTCCGTCGCGATCGAGAAAAGGGCGATAATCTGTATGACCAAGACATTCGCTTTTTCCTGTGACGGGATCGCTTACGTCTATTCCTGTGAGTGCCCCAAGCACGATTGCAGCGTCGGACACGGTACGTGCCATCGGGCCAGCCGTGTCCTGTGTATGGGAGATCGGGATGATCCCACTACGACTGATTAAGCCAACCGTAGGCTTGATGCCAACCAATGAATTTTGAACGGACGGATAAAGAATCGAACCGGATGTTTCTGTCCCGATTGCCGCCACCGCAAAGCCGGCAGCCACGGCAGCAGCAGAGCCTGAGCTGGAGCCGCCAACATCAAAGATTCCCGGACCATACGGGTTTTGAACTTGTCCACCGCGTGAGCTATATCCGTTTGGCATGTGATCGGACATAAAATTTGCCCATTCGGTCAGGTTCGTTTTGCCCAGAAGGACGGCACCAGCTTCACGCAAACGAGCAGCTACAAATGAGTCTGCGGATGCATAGGAATCGGCAAGTGCCAATGCTCCTGCGCTCGTATGCATGCAATCACCTGTCGCGATGTTGTCCTTGAGCAGGATAGGAATTCCATGAAGCGGACCTCGACTGCCTGATACGATCCGTTCCCGGTCGAGCGCTTCTGCTATGGCGAGGGCATCTGGATTAATCTCACAGATCGCATTAATAGTTGGACCTTGCTTATCATGGGCTGCAATTCGCTTGAGAAAGGCGAGAGTCAGCTCGCGGGAGGTCGTCGTATTCTCATCCATAGCCGCTTGCCATTCGAGTATGGTTGATTCATGATTGGGTACCATCGGACTCCACCTTTGTCATATGGTTTTGATCTTTTTTAGTTTACCAAAAATAGACAGAGATGTAATCAGACAGTACGAACGTGGGGGCGAGGGAAAGAAATTCAAAAAAGAGCTGACCTCCGTATTGGAAGTCAGCTCTTTGGCCTTGTTAGTATGCTTTAGCTTCTGCCGCTGCAAGCTTTGCTTTCTTTTCAGCCTCTACGAAACGGTTGCGGGGATGCTCACGGCATTCGTCCGAGCAGGAACGCTTATAAGTTTGTTCACATTCCGGGCAGCAAAAATGCTGTTTGTTGCAGAACGGGTTCGCGCAATTGAGGTAGCGGTCTTCGACTTTACCGCAATAGTAGCAGCGACCAATTACGACGTCTTCCTCTGTATGATTGATTGGAATCGAGATGCGCTCATCGAATACGTAGCATTTTCCGTCCCAGAGACGACCTTGTACTTCCGGATCTTTTCCGTACGTTACGATACCGCCATGAAGCTGGTAAACGTTCTCGAAGCCTTGATCCATCAAAACACCTGTCAGCTTTTCGCAACGAATGCCGCCAGTGCAGTAGGTGAGGACTTTTTTGTCTTTAAACTGGCTCATGTTTTCACGAATCCACTCAGGGAATTCACGGGAAGAATCTACTTCTGGGCGAATTGCACCGCGGAAATGGCCCAAATCGTACTCGTAGTAGTTGCGTCCATCGAGAATGACAACATCCTCTTCTTGCATCATTTCGTAGAATTGTTTTGGATTCAGATACGTACCCGTTTTATCATTCGGGTCAACGTCATTTTCCAAGCGCCAGGTAACCAGCTCTTGCTTCGCGCGGACAAACATCTTTTTAAAAGCGTGTTCTTCCGACTCATCTATTTTAAACCACATGTCCGCAAGGCGAGCGTCGCTGCGAACATAGTCCATATAGGCTTCTGTTTGTTCGATGGTTCCGGATACCGTTCCGTTAATCCCTTCTGGAGCAACGACGATCCGACCTAGCAATCCGTTATCTTTGCAATATTTCAGATGCTGCTCTGCATACTCCTCATAATTGTCCAACGGAGTATACTTGTAAAATAACAAAATGCGATATGGTTTTTGTACTTGCAATGTACAATCCACCCTTTCTTTATCCTATATTAAATTTAGATGCAACGGTGATTATAGCATATTTTTTCGTGGAAAGCGCTGAAAAGGAAAGGGAATTGTGAGCTTTTTATGAAAAATGCTTGGTTGGAAATGGGATTGCACCTGATCATTACCTTGATGCGGAAGAGGGGTTCTTGTACACTAAGTGAGGATGAAAGGCTAGATAGAGGAGAGACTTTAGATGAACATGACCAATGAACGCCTGGTTGCACAGGTGAAAATTAAAAAACTGCATGAAGATGCTGTAATCCCGAAATACGCGCGTGCCATGGATGCTGGATTTGATCTTGTCGCAGTAGAGGATACATTGATCGCGCCTGGACAATCAGCGAAAATTCCGACAGGGCTAGCGTTTGCGCTGCCAGAAGGCTTTGAACTGCAAGTTCGTCCGCGGTCGGGGATCGGTGCGAAAACAAAGCTGCGTTTGTCCAATGCGCCTGGCACGGTTGATGCCGGTTATCGCGGAGAAGTGTGCGTATTGATTGACAATATTCGTTTTCCTTCCGAGCAAAAAGGTCATGTGTGCCTGGATGCGAGCGAAAAGGAAGTCACTGTCGAGCAAGAGGTAGATGCCCACAGCTACTTGATCAAAAAAGGCGATCGTATCGCCCAAGGCGTCATCGGAATTGTACCGGTTGCCCAATTTGAAGTAGTGGATGAGCTGGATGAAACAGAACGCGGTTCCGGCGGTTTCGGAAGCAGCGGAATGAAAGGCTAACCCTTTCGTCAAAAAAAGGGAAGAAAGACCCTTCCATCATGTTTAGCGGCCACATACGGTGCGCAACGTGATGGTGAGGGTCTTTTTGGCGACTACACTTTTGCAGCTAAAAACTGATCGATCAGCTCAATATCTGTATCGGTTAGTGAAAGTCCATCTGCTTTTACAAAGACACAAGGACCGTACACCCAGTCTAGGTACCCCTCCGAGGTGATAGGGAAATTATTTGCGAGTACACCCCGCGCGTCTTCGTTTACGATCAAGGAAATTCCAGTCAGGTTGTCATCCTCAACCACTTCAAAATCTCCATCCACCAGCTCGTTCAAAACGTCTGTATCGGCAATTTCCGTTTTATATGCGTCCTCGTGTGGTCGCTTTACATAAACCATAATCAAGATTCATCACTCCTCTTTCCTCATGATAGCGCAAATCGAACACCCGTGGATATAGCGTGGATGGACAACTTTTCATTGGATACCCTAAGTGGGAATTAGTGATGAGGGGACATGTCCATGAACCTGGTGACAGGAAAGCTGTATTGGCCAGAAACATTGCCAAACCCGCACCGATACGCGCCATTAACCGAAGATATCACATGCGATGTCGCCATTGTCGGGGGTGGGGAGGCAGGTGCACTTTGTTCTCATTTTTTATTGAAGCAGGATGTCGATGTGGTTTTGCTTGAAAAACGGAGAATTGCAAAAGGAAGCAGTAGTGCCAATACAGGCTTGCTTCAGTTTGCCAACGACAAATCGCTCACTTCGTGCATGAATTCTTTTGGAGAGAAAAAAGGTCGACGTTTTTACGAGCTGTGCTGGCAGGCTCTTGATCGCCTCGAAAACATCTCACGCGAGCTCGACAATTTTCCTGAATTTGTACGACGTGACAGCTTGTATTTTGCTAGCAAGGCAGAGGATGTTAAGGATTTGCGTGTAGAATACGAGAGCTTGATGAGAGCTGGCTTTCCGGTTACGTATTTGACACAGGCTGAAGTTGAGCAGCGTTTTTCATTTTCTAAGCCAGGGGCAATCTACGCGACAGGGGATGCTCAGCTAAACCCGTATAAGCTCACACATGGAACCATAGCCGATACTGTCAAAAAAGGAATGCGGGTCTTTGAGCATACAGAAGTGGCAGTGACCAAAATGGATGCAGGTGATCTTGTACTCATCACAAAGACAGGACATCGGATTCGCTGCAAAAAAGCCGTATTTGCTTCTGGATACGAAACACAGTCGATGAGACGCAATTCAAATGCGATGATGTCCAGCTCACATGCGATTGTTACTAATCCAGTGAAGGCGTTTCTGGGATGGCCAAAAGCTTGCTTAATCTGGGAGACAGCTCGCCCTTATCTCTACATACGCACGAGTCAGGACGGTAGAGTCATAGCGGGTGGTCTCGACGATACAGAGAGGGACTTCCGTAAAAGGGATGCTGCCGTATTCAACAAGCGCGATCAACTGCTGGCAAAAATTCAGGCGCTGTTTCCTCAGCTGTCGCTACGGGCAGAGTATTATTGGTCAGCGACCTTTTGCGGCACGCATGACGGGTTACCGTTGTTTGGGGAGCAGGAGGGATATCCAAACTGCCTGTTTTGCCTCGGCTATGGTGGGAATGGAACTGTCTATGCAACAATAGGCGCCCAGATTATTGCCGATCTCATCACCAAAGGCAGCCACTCTGATGCAGATTTGTTTGCCTTTGATCGTGTTAAAAATCCCAGTATTGTTAACCAAAATATTATTATGTAAACGGATTGTCGAGCAGACAGTCCGTTTTTTAGTACTCACATAAGCAGTAGGAAAATAGTCATAAAGTGAAGGGCGAAGGGAGGTGAGAGAAAGTGGCTGCACGTTGTTTACGGATTGCCGCCTTATATTTTGTCATTGCGATTATTCTGGGGATTGTTATGGGCATTACGAAAGCATTTGCCTACTCTTCGGTTCATGCACATCTCAATTTAGCGGGCTGGGTCTCGCTTGCGATTATTGGACTTATTTATCGAGCGTATCCGCAAGCGGCAAAGACTGGACTTGCAAAATGGCATTTTTGGTTGCACAACCTCTGTTTACCGATTATGCAAGGCTGTTTGTTCCTCATGCTTTTTACACAAATGGAATCCTTCGTCGTGGGAACGATCGTCGGCTCGTTAGGATTGGGGGTAGGGGTTATCTTATTTGCGTGGAATTTATGCCAACATGTTCGTGAATAGTATGTTACAAGATTATTTAACCAGCATGTTCGGTAGCCGCCGTAGCATGCTGGTTTCTTTTGGCGCTAGAATCAGCTGAAGAGGCGAAGCAAGGAAACGAAGCTATCCAGAATGCCATCCAGCAATTGAATGTGATCAATCAATCAGTTGCTCTAGCGATAAAAAGTAGTCATTTCGATGACTGCTTTTTTCATTTTAGGGGGAAGCAATCGAACGAATAGAACAAGAAGTAATGAGTAATGATAGGCGTATTCATTTTGTCCGTGAAGGGATATACGAGTACCTTTTTCAGCTTAAAACGGGGAGGAAGACGCCGTAATGAAGTCCCCTGAGTCGTTATTTTATACGATCCTTTCGATGTTTACGCAAGCTTTTCAAATGAATCGCAATCCGCTTCCGTGGACAAGAGCTATCAATGCAGGCATATGTGCGGGTCTTCCGATCGTCATCGGCGTTATCTTCGGGAATCTATCCTATGGCTTGTTGTCAGGGATCGGGAGCTTCACTTACTTGTATGTATTTCACATTCCGTACGTACAAAGAGCAAAAAGGCTGTTTTTTGTTGCCGCTGCAATGACGCTCTCGGTCGGCTTGGGAACACTGCTTGCTGCGCATCCACTTGCATCAGCCATTATGGTAGGTATTATCGGTTCCGCAGCGACATTTGTATTTGGCGCGCTGCAAATCAAGGGACCTGCAGCGATCTTTTTCATACTTGGCTTCACGATGGCTACAGGAATGCCACTCGATCCTTCGCTTGCTCCCCTGCGTGCAGGGCTTGTTTTTTTAGGAGGAGCATTCGCGTGGGTAATGGGCATGGCAGGCTGGATTACGAATCCGCATGGACCTGAAACTGTCGCTGTACAAAAGGTTTATAAGGAACTAGCAGCACTGATTCAGGCAACGGGTACTGACAAGTGGATGGAAGTCAGGCAAAAGCTTGTACTAACCATGCGTACGGCAGAAGAGACCCTGCTGGCAGGAAAAGTGCCGTGGGACAGTCGGGAGTATTATAAACGTTTGCTTTTGTTAAACGACCAAGCGAATGCGATTTTTGTTTATCTTCTGGAGCATTTTGAAGGATATAAAACAGCGCTCCCTCCTGAATTAGCTGATCATGTAAGGGCGATTTCCGATTCATTGACGAAAAAGCGCAAAGAGAAAGACGTTGTGCTGCATGGCTCTCATGAAGAAAATAATGTTGTCCAAACGTTGATTGATAAACTAAATGAGGCAAGCGCAATGATCGATGTGCCACTCGGTCAGACGGATCGGGAAATCTCGCTCCCAAGACAATCGCTTGTCAGTATTTTCGGTGGCGCTTTTGATAAAAACTCAATCGTCTTCTTGACCTCCATACGATTTGGTGTCGTGCTGATGATTGCAGCTTTTGTGGCATACTCCTTCGAATTCAACCGATCCTACTGGATCACGTTGTCCTGCGCAGCAGTCATGTCGGGCTCGACGATTATTGCAACCTTTCATCGTGCGCTACAGCGTTCATTTGGGACGATCGTAGGAATAATGGTCGCGAGCATTATTCTTTCTGTACGGCCAGAAGGGCTGGTGATCGCACTTATCGTCTTATTCCTGACTGCGTTGACAGAGCTATCGATTGTCGTCAACTATGGGATCGCTGCCTTCTTTATCACGCCAAATGCGCTTCTACTTGCTGAAAGCATAAGTCAGATTCACGACCTGGCCTTCTTTGCTACAGCCAGAGTGGTTGATGTAGTGATTGGGTGTGGGATCGGATTGATTGGCACCTCTTTGATTGGACGGAGGAAGGCTTCGAGCTTACTCCCGCATTTGATCGCGAAAACGATACGCAGTCAGCAGCAATACTTGTTTACTCTGTTCTCGGAGCACAGAAATGACGTGGATGTAATCGAATCGAGTGAGCGAAGGAAAATGCAGACGAACATCACGAACCTAAAGCTTGTTTACGAAACTGCGGTAGGCGAAATTCCGAGCAATAAAGTTGCCTTAGAAATGATCTGGCCTGTTGTTTTCTCAATCGTACAGGTAGGGTACTTGCTTGAATCATGCCTGAAATCGTCGAATTGTCCCATCCTCTCTGACCAAACGCTGTCGCAGCTGCTCCTGGTTTTTGAGACGATGGCCAAGTCTGCCGAGCAAAAAGGAGTAACCCCGATGAAGCATGTGCCTGAGATCAGAGGGTTTACCAAGCTGCAAAAAGAGATTGCCGATTTACAGGATGCCTTGCAGCTGAGCAAGAGAGCGTACTCGTAATATTCGCTTGAATAACAAAATGGAGGAATGTGTGTTTCGGCTAAATCCGGGGCACACTTTTTCTTTTTGGTTAGGACATCCAGCTTGTGCCCAAATTTCCCCTCTAGGCATGTGTCATCAGAACCTAGCCCGCGTCTTGGGCATACCGTAGATTGAAATATCGTTGACAGAGTTGAAAAGGGATGTATAATTCAAAATATCAAAGTATTCCGATTAAACTAGTAGAGATTATAAGGGAGTGAAAAACAACCACATGAGAAAGAAAACCAGCATGATCCAATCCACACTGAAGCGGTTGGGAATAATTGTTTTGGCTGCGACTATCGGGGGATGCTCTGCAGCAACAGATGGGGGTGGTAGTGCTTCAGAGGCTGGCCCTGCATTGGATCTGCTGAATGTGTCGTACGATCCGACTAGGGAATTTTATCAGGATGTGAACAAGGAATTCGCACAGGAGTGGAAAGAAAAAACAGGGCAAAACCTTACCATCAAACAATCACATGGAGGATCAGGCAAGCAGTCTCGCTCCGTGATTGACGGTCTCGAAGCGGATGTGGTGACACTCGCGCTCGCCTATGACATAGATGCCCTCGCAGAACGAGGACTCATTCAGGCGGATTGGCAAAAGAAGCTCCCTGACAACAGCTCTCCCTATACGTCAACGATCGTCTTTCTCGTTCGCAAAGGAAACCCAAAACAGATCAAGGATTGGGACGATTTGATTAAGTCTGGCATTTCCGTCATTACACCTAATCCAAAAACGTCTGGCGGTGCCCGTTGGAATTATCTGGCTGCATGGGGCTATGCGCTGCAAAAAAACAACGGCGATGAAGCAAAAGCAAAGGAGTTCGTAACCAACCTGTTCAAAAATGTCCCAGTGCTAGACTCTGGAGCGCGTGGTTCGACTACAACCTTTGTTGAGCGCGGAATCGGGGATGTGTTGATTGCTTGGGAAAATGAAGCGTATCTGGCCGTCAACGAGCTGGGCAAAGACAAATTTGAAATTGTAAACCCGTCGATCAGCATTTTGGCAGAGCCGCCAGTGACGCTAGTCGACAAATACGCTGATAAGCACAAGACCCGTGAGGTAGCAGAAGCCTACCTGCAATTCCTATACACGAAAAAAGGGCAGGAGATTGCTGCGAAGCATTACTATCGTCCACGCTCGGTAGAAGTTCTCAAAGCTCATACACCAGCATTCCCAGAAATCAAGCTGTTTACGATTGACGAGTTGTTCGGTGGCTGGACCAACGCTCAAAAGGTTCATTTCTCCGATCAAGGCGTTTTTGATCAGTTATATAAGCCATAAACATACAATCCCATCAGAGGAGTTATCTCCATGAGAAAATCACTGAATAACAGAGGGTTCTTGCCTGGGTTTGGCATGACAATGGGTTATACGATCATTTACTTGAGTCTATTGGTATTGATCCCTCTGTCAGTTCTGTTTTTAAAAGCGACAACGATGAGCTGGGAGCAGTTCATCGGAACCATTTTCGATTCTCGAGTACTTGCCTCGATTCGCGTCAGTATTGTCTCGTCCTTTTTCGCCGCTTGCGTGAATGCAGTATTTGGAGTGTTGGTGGCCTGGGTACTCGCTCGCTATCAGTTTTTTGGAAAACGCATCATTGATGGGATTGTTGACCTGCCGTTTGCTTTGCCGACAGCGGTGGGAGGCATTGCCTTGACCTCAATCTATGCCGAGAACGGCTGGATTGGACAATATTTGGCAGAGTGGGGGATTAAGGTAGCCTATACACCACTCGGAATATGGGTAGCGCTGACCTTTATTGGCTTGCCCTTTGTCGTCCGGACCGTGCAGCCTGTTTTACAGGATTGGGATTTGCAGATGGAGGAAGCGGCGGCTACCCTCGGAGCAACCCGCTGGAATACTTTTCTCAGGGTCATTTTGCCACATTTGCTTCCGGCAGTCATAACCGGATTTGCGCTTGCTTTTGCCAGGGCTCTTGGTGAATACGGCTCTGTCGTCTTTATTTCGGGAAACATGCCGTTAAAGACGGAGATCGTGCCTCTTTTAATCATGACGAAGCTGGAGCAATTTGATTACGCTGGAGCAACTGCCATTGCGACCGTCATGCTGGTAGCTTCGTTTATCATGCTGTTGATCATCAATTATTTGCAGTGGAGAATTAACAAATTTGATGCAGCCAGATAGGAGGCGTCTGTAGTGAAGCATTTGACGGAACCGGCCTACGTGCGCTGGATATTGATTAGTGTAGCCCTCTTGTTCCTTGCGCTGTTTCTAATTCTGCCGTTGATCGCGGTATTTACCGAAGCCTTTAAACAGGGAGCAGGTGTTTTTGTTGCCTCGATTGCTGATCCAGAGACACTCTCGGCTGTCAAGCTTACGCTCTTGGTGGCAGCGATTAGTGTTCCGCTTAATGTGACCTTTGGGATAGCAGCTGCGTGGGCGATCGCCAAATTCTCATTTCGCGGGAAAAACGTGCTTCTAACCTTGATCGATCTGCCTTTTGCAGTTTCTCCTGTTATCGCAGGTCTGATTTTTGTGCTCTTGTTCGGCAGTCAAGGAATTTTGGGTCCATGGCTTGATCTGCACGATCTCAAAATTATTTTTGCAGTGCCGGGCATTGTACTGGCGACTACTTTCGTGACGTTTCCGTTTGTTGCCCGTGAATTGATCCCAATCATGGAAGCACAAGGCAAGGATGAGGAGGAGGCTGCCGTTTCGCTTGGAGCAAGTGGCTGGAAGACCTTCCTTCGTGTGACGTTGCCCAATGTCAAATGGGGGCTTTTATACGGGGTGATTTTGTGCAACGCCAGGGCAATGGGGGAATTTGGGGCTGTATCAGTGGTATCTGGACACATAAGAGGGATGACAAATACGCTTCCGCTGCATGTTGAGATTTTGTACAACGAGTACCAATTTGCCGCCGCCTTTGCTGTAGCGACCTTGCTTGCAGCCTTGGCATTGGTGACGTTGATTGTAAAAAGCTTCATTGAGTGGAAGACAGAAAAGCAGTCAGGCGTAGAAGAGGAACCTTATAATGACGTGACAGGGGAGAGAGCCGGATGAGCATTGAGGTAGATAACATAAGCAAGTCGTATAAAAATTTTACCGCCTTGAAAAATGTCAGTCTGCAAATCCCAGAGGGGGAGCTGGTGGCGCTGCTTGGACCATCTGGCTCGGGAAAAACGACTCTGCTGCGGCTGATTGCAGGCTTGGAGCAGCCTGAAGAGGGAAGAATCCTTTTTAACGGTGAGGACAATACGGATCGCGATGTGCGCGAGCGGCAAGTAGGATTTGTATTCCAGCATTACGCCCTTTTTCGTCATATGAATATTTTTGATAATATCGCATTTGGTTTGACTGTTCGTTCCCGTAAAACCAGACCGAGCAAAGAAGAAATCCGGGAAAAGGTGAACTCCCTGCTAAAGCTGGTGCAGCTGGAGGGTCTTGCCCATCGCTATCCGTCACAGCTCTCAGGTGGGCAGCGTCAGCGTGTGGCTTTGGCACGGGCATTGGCAGTAGAGCCCAAGTTTTTGTTGCTTGATGAACCGTTTGGAGCGTTGGATACGAAAGTGAGGCAGGAGCTTCGCAGGTGGCTCAGGCATCTGCATGGAAAGCTGGGCTTGACGATCTTGTTTGTGACGCACGATCAGGAAGAGGCGATGGAGCTGGCGGATCAAGTTGTCGTTATGAATGAGGGAAAGGTGGAGCAGGTTGGATCACCCGAAGATATTTATCATCATCCGGCGAACCCGTTTGTTTACAGCTTCTTGGGGCGCGTCAATCTGTTTCGTGGGAGAGTTCATGAAGGCAAGATCAAGCTGGGAGAGGCAGAATTTGAAACCGAGTGGGAGAACAAGACAGTCGAGCTTCCAGCGGTCGGTTACATGCGTCCGCACGATGTAGAAGTATCGCTTCATGCTCCTGCTAATCCGTCAATCCAGGCTGTACAGGCGCAAGTCAGCCGTATTTCTCTGTTAGGTCCAATCGTTCGCCTCGATTTAAAACGACTGGATACAAACGAAGTATTTGAAGCTGAAATGAGTCGACAGCGCTTTGCTGAATTGGCTTTGGTCGAGAACGGAACCGTGTACGTAACTTTAAACAATTTATCCTTCTACGTAGAGGAAGGACAGTCTGTCACGCCGGCACCTATCTTTATTCCCCTGCAGGTCAGCGTATAAAGAAAACATAGTAAAAAGAACAAACCGGTCAGCACTATGCCAAGACCGGTTTGTCGTTATGGAATGGATTACTCTCCGCGTTGTTTGGAGCGGGTTTCTTCTTTGCCTACCGTTGTGGAGGACCTTGTCTGTGAAGGATTTTCTTTGTTGCCCATTTCGTTTTTGACGCCATTCTTCTTGGACATTGCTTCGACCTCTTTTCTCAAAGGATGACTGTTCACAGGTAGCTTTCCCTATGTGAAGGCTTTCTATTTTTCAGTTAAGCAGTCCCAAGACCAGTTTCGGAACCTGGTCCTTTCTTTTTGCAAAATGAGGCTTTCTCTGGTAAGATAAGTGTTTGAACGATTCAAAAAAGGCAGGTATTGCGACGATGATAAGCACTCAGAACGTGACGCTGCGCTACGGCAAACGCGCACTGTTTGAAGATGTATCCATTAAGTTTACCCCTGGTAACTGTTACGGCCTCATCGGTGCGAACGGTGCAGGGAAGTCTACATTCGTGAAAATCCTCTCTGGAGAGATCGATCCGACCAGTGGTCACGTTTCGGTTACACCAGGAGAGCGTATCGCTGTATTGAAGCAAAATCACTTTGAATTTGACGATTTCGAAGTGTTGAAGACAGTCATCATGGGTCATAAACGTCTGTTTGAAATCATGGAAGAGAAAACAGCTCTGTACATGAAGGAAGATTTCTCCGAAGAAGACGGAAATCGCGCTTCCCAGTTGGAAGGCGAGTTCGAGGAGCTGAACGGCTGGATGGCCGAGGCAGACGCAGCGAGCCTTTTGATCGGCCTGGGCATTCCGACGGATCTGCATGACAAGCTCATGAAGGACCTCTCCGGTACGGAAAAGGTACGGGTTCTTTTGGCGCAAGCCCTTTTCGGTAATCCACACATCCTGCTGCTGGATGAGCCTACGAACCACTTGGATATCGAGTCGATTCGTTGGTTGGAAAACTTTCTGGCGGATTATGAAAACACCGTTATCGTCGTTTCCCATGACCGTCACTTCCTGAACAAAGTGTGCACACACATCGCTGATATCGACTTCGGCAAGATTCAAATGTATGTGGGTAACTATGATTTCTGGTATGAATCCAGCCAGTTGGCACTGAAAATGGTTCGTGATCAGAATAAGAAAAAAGAAGAAAAAATGAAGGAATTGCAGGAGTTTATTGCGCGCTTCTCCGCCAATGCCTCCAAATCCAAGCAGGCAACCTCACGGAAAAAACTGCTGGAGAAAATTACGCTGGATGATATTCGTCCGTCCAGCCGCAAATATCCATTCATTAACTTCAAGCCAGAGCGCGAAGCAGGCAAAAACCTCTTGGCTACAGAAGGCTTGAGCAAAACCATCGAGGGCGAAAAGCTGTTTGAAAACCTCCACCTGACCATCAACAAAGGGGATAAAGTGGCATTCGTCGGTCCCAATGAACTGGCAAAAACTACTTTCTTCCAAGTTGTGACGGGTGAAATTCAACCAGATAACGGTTCTTTCGAATGGGGCGTTACGACTTCGCAAGCGTATTTCCCGAAAGACAATGCGGAGTATTTCAACTCGGATCTGAGCCTGGTTGACTGGCTGCGCCAGTACTCTAAAGACCAAGACGAGACCTTCATTCGCGGCTTCCTCGGTCGCATGCTCTTCTCTGGTGACGAGGCCCTGAAAAAAGCAAACGTACTGTCCGGGGGAGAAAAGGTTCGCTGCATGCTGTCCAAGATGATGCTGGCTAGCGCCAACGTGCTGATCATGGACGAACCTACGAACCACTTGGATTTGGAATCCATCACAGCATTGAACAACGGTCTGATTGACTTCGACGGTACACTGCTGTTCGTCTCCCATGACCACCAGTTCGTGCAAACGATCGCGAACCGCATCATTGAATTCACGCCAAAAGGCATTATTGATAAAATGATGACGTACGACGAGTACCTGGAAAGCGATGAGATCAAAAAGCTGCGTGAAGAGCATTACGCTTAATCGCTAGCATGAAATGAAGAAAAAGCCTTTGGCAGCGCTATGTAGCGACGAGCCAAAGGCTTTTTTATTGCAAGATTAGGTTGTGCGGTCTTCCATAAACTCGATTTTGTTCAGGAATGACTCCTTGCTGGAAAAGATGACACGTTCTTTTCGCGGAATGGTAAAGTAAACCACAATATACTGATCATCGACATATTCGACGATGCCGCGCTTTTTCGGTCTGTCGATTGTTTTTACGGGCTTGTTCAACCAATCATCCATGTACGTTCCTCCTACTTGACCTCCCCTTCATTATATCAATATCATGCCTGATACCCAAAGGAATGTACAGTCATGGCTATGCGCAGCATCAATTGGTCCTGTCCGTTTTCCGGATGAAGCCCAGTCAAATCGCGGATCAATTGCAGTCGATACTTGATTGTATTTTTGTGTACAAACAGCAGATTAGCGGCTTCTACATAATTTCCATTTACTTGTAGAAAGATTTGGAGGGTATAGAGCAATTGTCCGTTTTTCTCTTTGTCGTACTGCGCAATTTTACCAAGGTACTCTTCTGCTAAGGCATGAGCTTCAGCGCCAGGCTTGTCTGCGAAAAGGATTCGTTCCAACCCTAGCTCGTTAAAATCTTTCATATGGAGTAGAGGGGCATTCGCTAAGCCGATGGCATGAGTAGCAGAACGAAAACTAATTTGCGCCTCATGATAGCTTTGCACAATGCCCTCCCAGCTATGATGGAGGCGACCTATCCCGAGATAAACAGGATGTTGCCATTGCAAAGCGAGAGTTGTCATTAGATCGGTAAGAATCCCTTTTGCAGCTGATTCGTCATTTTCGGTAGCGGGCATAAGCAAGAGGATTCGATTATGCTGATCCAATCCAAATAGAATGGGCAGATCGCACATAGAGAGTATGCGGCGAATTGTTTCAAGCAGAGTCAGGTTTTCTTTCCATGTCTCCACATCCGGACTAGAATGTGGCTTAACGCTAATGACAACAGCGATATAGTGTTCAGCAAGCTCCCAACCTACCTCTTCAGCCTTTCGAATCAACATGTGGCGGGATCCATACTTTCCGCTGACGAGTAGTTGCAGAAAATCATTGCGAAATCGTTGATACGTCTCACTCACCGTACGTTGGCGTTCCATCTCGAGTGACAACAAAGCAGCGCTTTGTTCAATAGCGACCTTCTCCCAAGCGTATAAGTCTCGATCTGGCTGTCGCAAAAGAATGGCCCCTTGTACTTTCTGATCGTGAAGAAGCCAGCGCACGAAAAGACCGTTGGTCATTCGAGCAAGCGGTTGATTTAACATCCATCGCGGCGCATGTTGTCCTATTTGCTTGTCCACATATACAATCGTTTCATCTTTTCGCATGGCAGGGGGTGTCTCCCAATTCCATTTCAGTGTCGGAACATGAATGGAGATGGGAGATTGCAAAACATCATGAAGCAAAGGGATAAGATTCGATACAGGATCACCAGAGGTTAAGTGTCTATGGAAGCGTTCGTAAATCGCATGGGTTTGAACGAGCTCCATCCGCTGCTTGTCGTTAATGTAACGAACGACCGGAACGATAACATCAGACCATGCCTTTTCCATGGGAAAAGAAAGAATCGGCATCTGTCTGTTCAGTGCATGGGTGATGACTTTTGGCGGAAGCGATTCGATGTATCTCCCGAGCTTGATGGCAAGTCCAGGTGTCCCGACCTCGACCAGATCATCGATTAGTTTGATCAGCCCGGATTCACTCGATTCTTTGTGCGTGAGAAAAGGAAAGCCCGTTGTTAAGACAAATTCACCAGGGCGCAGCCACTTATGACCATCTGGCGAGTCGAAAGAAGTTACACCTAACAGTTCTTTTTCTAAAAACGTTTCCCCTGCAAGCACTGCTGTCTCATCAAACCCTCCGACCTCAATCAATTCACGTACCGTTATCACTCGATTCACCCCGTTGTTCGATGGTTTTATCTACTTGTACAAAACGGCGTCCTATTTTCTGTCAAACCGGACAAAGGAGAAAATTGAATTTTTAGATAATCTTAGCTTACATGTCCAGTGTGTCTTGGGGCAATGGGACAAATCGAACAAACAGGGGGGATTTGCATGAAAGCGAGAGATTGGCTTGGGGGAGTGCCGTTCCTAGGGATGCTGGGAGGTATACCGTTTGTAAATCAAGTGGAGCCGTACGTAATGGGTATGCCTTTTGTCCTGTTTTGGATTGTGCTATGGGTGGTGCTCACCTCTGTGTTTATGGTCGTTCTGAACAAACTGGATCCTGCTACAAAGGGGGAGAAGAGTTCATGAACATCGCCTTGTTGATCATTTTTGCTTTCCTCTTATTGTCCTTTTACTCGGGGATTCGCGCCCAAAGAGGGAAGGACATGAACATGGAGCAGTGGACTGTCGGTGGCAGAAGTTTTGGATCTATCTTTATCTTTCTGCTCGTGGCTGGTGAAATCTACACGACGTTTACTTTTCTCGGGGGAAGCGGATGGGCCTACTCCAAAGGCGCCCCGGCCTATTATGTTCTGTCGTACATTTCACTTGCGTACGTCATCTCTTATTGGCTACTCCCTCCCATCTGGCGTTATGCAAAAGAAAACAATCTCGTTTCCCAATCAGACTTCTTTGTCAGTAAATTCAAAAGTCCGGTATTAGGTATTTTGGTTGCCGCGGTGGGCGTCATTGCGATTATTCCATATCTCGTGCTGCAATTCAAAGGCTTGGGCATCATCGTGTCCGAAGCTTCATATGGTTCTATATCGCCAGCTGCAGCGGTCTGGATCGGGGTCATCGTAGTAACGATTTACGTCATGATCTCGGGTATACATGGCTCAGCGTGGACTGCGGCGATTAAAGACATCATGATCTTTTTTGTCGTCGTCTTCCTCGGACTCTACCTGCCTTTTCATTACTACGGGGGAATTCAGCCGATGTTTGAGGCTGTGCAAGCAGCGAATCCCGGATTTTTGACCTTTCCTGAAGAGGGACTTAGTATCTCATGGTATATTTCGACGGTATTGATTACTGTATTTGGATTCTACATGTGGCCGCACACATTTGGGTCTGTCTTTTCCGCGAAAAATGAAAACGTTTTCCGCAAAAATACAGTAATGCTGCCCTTGTATACACTTATGCTTCTGTTCGTATTTTTTGTTGGCTTCACTGCCATCTTGCAGGTGCCAGGACTAAAAGGAGCGGATGGAGACCTCTCGCTATTGCGGTTGTCCCTTATGACGTTTGATCCATGGATCGTCGGTATTATCGGCGCAGCTGGCTTGCTGACAGCCCTGGTGCCAGGCTCCATGCTGTTGATGACGGGAGCTACTCTCTTGGCTAAAAATGTCTATAAAGTAATGGCACCACAGGCTAACGAAGCGCAAATCGCACGAATTGCCAAATGGCTCGTTCCTGTTATATCACTCATTTCGCTGTATTTTACGCTGAGTGGCGGCGATACACTGGTCACTCTGCTGTTGATGGGATACAGCTTGGTCACACAATTGTTTCCCGCTCTCTTGTTCAGTCTGAAAAAGGAGCCATGGGTGAATAAGTACGGTGCGTTTGCAGGAATTTTGAGTGGTGTAACTGTGGTAGCTTATGTGACGATTTCGAAAATAACGATTGCGACGATGCTTCCGAATTGGCCTCCCGTCATGAAGGATCTCAATATCGGGGTTGTTGCTTTGATTGTCAATGTTGTAGTGATGTTTACCGTTACATTTGTGACGAAAGGTACTCCCGTATTAAATCCGCACGGAGCAAAGACAGAAGGAACGCCAACGCTTTAACAGATAGATCGATTTCAAAAGCAAAAGGAGGAAATGAGATGGCAGATACAGTGTTTCTCAATGGACAAGTGGTGACGGTGGATGCAGAAAATCGGATCATGGAAGCAGTAGCGGTGAAAGGAAATCAGATTCTCGCAGCCGGATCGAACGAGGAGATCAAACAACACATTCATGCAGAAACGAAGATTATCGATTTGCAGGGAAAAAGTCTCTTGCCTGGTTTTATTGACGCGCATTTGCATATTACCATCTACGGAACGAACAAGCTGGGGGTGGATTGCAAAGCGAGGGGAATTCAATCTGTTGCAGAACTACTTGATGCGCTAAAAGAGCAAGCACATAAGACATCGCCTGGAGAATGGGTGCGGGCGTGTGGCTTTGATGAGAATCTCATGATGGAAAAACGCTATCCGACGCTCGCAGAATTAGATGAAATCTCAACGAACCATCCGATTTTTGTCATGAGGACATGCGCTCATCACTCGGTGGTCAACAGTTGCGCGATGGGGATTGCCCAGTATGACCGTGACACACCTGATCCGCAGGGAGGACGAATCGATCGAGATGAAAGTGGGGCATTGACTGGCTTTCTCGTGGAAACGGCTCACATGAAAATGTTTGAACTGGCTGCTTTCAATGAAGCGGAGTACAAAAAGGGACTGCGCATGGCATCCAAAGATTTCGTAGCAGCGGGGATTACGAGTGTTCATGATGCGGGTGGATATGGACCGGAAAATTATCGGGCGATGCAAAAAGCTGTGCAAGAGGGTGATGTAAAAGTCAGAATCTACGCGATCATCTGCTCATTGAACCAATCCGAGGATTTTGTGCGAAAAATGATTGATGCGGGGCTGGTGACAGGCACAGGAGATAATCGGTTCCGCATCGGTCCGGCCAAAGTTTTTACAGACGGAGCAAGCATCGCCCCGACGATGGCGATGCGGGAGCCGTTCACGAGCAAGCCGGAAGATTACGGAATTCTCTACTACGAGCAGGACGAGTTGAATACCATTTTGGGAGAGGCACATGCAAAAGGATTTCAAATTACCGCTCATGCCCAGGGAGATCGTGCCATCGAAATGCTTTTAAATTGCTTTGAAGCAGCTCTGGAAGCTCATCCGCGTGAAAACCACCGTCACCGAATCGAGCATGCTGGTGTGTCAGCACCTGATTTGCTCAGAAGAATGGCTGGTCTCGGTGTTGTCCCGATCCCCAACCCTGCTTTTATTTACGATTATGGAGATTCGTACGTGAAAAATATCGGGGAGCGTGTGGGACATATGTTTCCGGCACGGGATCAGTTCGACCTTCAAATCATTGCGGCAGGTGCATCGGATAGTCCTGTCACTGATTTTAACCCGTTGATCGGGATTCATGCGGCAGTCAATCGCCAGAGCAAGTCGGGTCAAGCGGTGGGTGACAACCAGAGGGTGAGTGTGATGGAAGCGATTCGGATGTTTACCTGGAACGGAGCGTACGCTAGTTTTGAGGAGGGGATAAAAGGAAGTATCGAGCCTGGTAAATTGGCTGATCTGGTCGTTCTTGACGGCAACATTTTGGATACGCCGGTGGAGAGAATCAAAGAACGGAAAGTAGCGATGACCATGATTGATGGAGAGCTAGTCTATCAAATCCAAGACGAGGAGGTCTTGCAGGCATGAATGTGAAGGCCGGAACTCTGATGATAAATGAGCAGCGGCTGCAAAAAAGAATCGAACAATTGTCCCAAATCGGAAAAATAGGAGAAACCGGTGTTTGCCGTTTGGCGTTGTCACAGGAGGATCGTGCTGGAGTGGTGCTGGTTCGCAGTTGGATGGAGGAGGCTGGGCTACAAACAAGGATTGATAACTTCGGCAACCTGATCGGCAGATTAGCTGGAACAGATGATGGTGCCCCTGTTCTGATGATTGGCTCCCATATTGATTCCCAACCGTACGGAGGGCGGTTCGATGGAGTGATCGGAGTTCTCGGTGGGTTGGAAGTGGTCCAGACGATGAAAGAGCAGGGGGTAGTGCCGCATCAGCCGATCGAGGTAGTATCGTTTTGCGACGAGGAGGGGTGCCGCTTCCAAAAAGGGTTGTTTGGCTCGTGGGGGATTCTGGGGCGTATCCAACCAGAAGATTTGGAACGGACAGACAAGAATGGCGTCTCCCGGAGGCAAGCACTCATCGAGTTTGGATGTGATCCAGATCGTTTGGAAGAGTCGCAATACGCTGAGGGGAGCATTGGAGCCTATCTAGAGCTGCATATCGAACAGGGGCCGATCCTTGACAATGCCGATGAGCCGATCGGTATCGTCTCCGCCATTTCCGGACCGTTGTGGTGGACGGTGGAAATGACAGGCTTTGCGGGGCATGCAGGTTCAGTCCCGATGGACATGCGAAAAGATGCCTTGTTAGGTGCGGCCAAAGTGATTATGGCTGTCAATGAGCTGGCAAAGCTTGATCCATTGGCTCCCACTGTCGGAACAGTTGGGCATTTGGAGGTGTTCCCCGATTCACGGAATATTATTCCGGAACGAGTCCGATTTACAGTAGATTTGCGTGATATTGATTTGACCCGCCGGGACGCACGGGAACAGGCCCTGCGCGAAGTGATCGAGCAGGCAGCCATGGAAGGTGGTCTGCGCTATACGATCACAGAGGATACCAACAGCGATCCGCGGTATTGTGCAAATTGGATCAAAGCTATCCTGCATGAGCAAAGCAAGGAGCTGGGAATTATGCCACGAGAGCTGATGAGTGGTCCTTTTCACGACGCTCTAGCTTTATCCTACGTATGTGATTACGGAATGATCTTTGTGCGCTGCAAGGACGGGATCAGCCACAATCCACAGGAGTATTCTACCTATGAGGATATCGCCCTTGGCACAGAGCTTTTGTATAAGACAGTCGTACAAATAGCAAGCAAAGCAGTACAGTAAAATCAAGTCACCCATCACCCGCGGTGGGTGACTTTTTCGTACTGGATGGAAGACTTTGCTGCTCGTATTTGATATATTTTAATAATAGTAAAGTGGAAGGGAAGAAGTGGGATGAAAATGCGCGTTTCTGCTGTGCAGTATCATTTGCACACCATACATAGCTTCGATGAATTTGCTGCACAAGTGGAGCATTACGTAAAAAATGCTCAAGAGTACGATACTGAGTTTCTTCTATTCCCGGAGTTGTTTACGACCCAGCTGATGTCGATTGGGGATGAGAATGGCAATGCGCTGCCCATTACAGCCTTGCCGTCCTTTACCGAGCAATACATAAAATTGTTCAAATCACTTGCTGCCAAATACGGGATGTACCTGATTGGCGGCACACACATCATCGAAGAACAAGGAAAGCTATACAACACGGCATTTCTGTTTTACCCGGATGGCCGCGTAGGCCAGCAAAAGAAGATTCACATCACACCTTGGGAAGTCAAAGGCTGGAATATGGGAGCCGGAGACTCTTTGCAAATTTTTGAAACCGACAAAGGCAAGGTAGCGATGATCATTTGCTACGATATTGAATTCCCTGAATGGGTGCGGATTGCCAAGGCACGAGGAGCTGATGTGATTTTCTGCCCATCCTGCACGGATGATCGCCATGCCTTCCATCGTGTGCGCTATACAAGCCATGCACGCACGATCGAAAATCAGGTGTACGTTGTTTTGACAGGTACAGTAGGCTCTCTGCCTACAGTCGACTTTATGCGCGCGAATTTTGGACAGGCAGCTATTTTGACGCCAAACGATATTCCTTTCCCACCTCGTGGTGTACTGGCTGAAGGAGAAATCAACAACGACATGCTGGTTACTGCTGATCTGGACATCCAGCTATTGTATGATGTACGGGAAAAAGGCTCGGTAACAACTTGGCGTGACCGCCGCACCGATTTGTACACAGATTGGAAGTAGCTACGTGCAGAAATAATCGGGAACAGGAGGATGGTCATGTACCGTAAAGAGCTGTATGTGTTTGAAGGAGAAAAGCCCCGCAGGGCAGCTATCCGCAACTATACACAGTCTGACTTTTTCGAGCTGATTCAGATACAGGCAGAGAGCTTCCCGCCGCCGTATCCTTCTGAGCAATGGTGGAATCAAGAACAGCTGACCAATCATGTCACGCTTTTTCCAGAAGGAGCGATTTGTGTTGAAATCGACGGTGTGTTGGCTGGTTCGATGACGGCCCTGATCGTTTCGTTTGACCCTTCGCACCCGGAGCATAGCTGGGGAGAGGTGACGGATAATGGCTATATCCGCAACCACAATCCGAATGGAGATACGCTGTACATCGTGGATCTATGTATTCGACCAAGCCATCGCAAGCTGGGATTGGGACAGCTGATGATGCAGGCCATGTACGAGCTGGTTGTACATAAAGGCTTGAAGCGGCTTCTAGGCGGTGGACGGATGCCAGGCTACGGGCGTCATGCAGATACGCTGACTTCCGAGCAATACTTGGAGAAAATCGTTTCCGGTGAGCTCAAAGACCCGGTGATCTCCTTTCTCATGCGCTGCGGTCGAACCCCTGTTCAGGCTGTAACCAATTATTTGGAGGACGAGGAGTCGCGCAATTGCGCAGCGCTGATGGAGTGGAAAAATCCGTTCCAGAGCCAGTAACAGCACATACAGGAAAATTCACTTTTAGCTTATAGGGGGCTTTATTCATGGAATTCGTACGTATTTCGCACATTGACAACCCGCTTTTTGCAAAAATGCACCGTTTGATGCAAGAAGTATTCCCGCCAGAAGAAGTACTCGACTACGATCTGTGGAAGGAACCGTTGGAAGATCCAGGTATTCGTGTTTTCGTCGCAGTCCATGAAGGAGAAGTCGTAGGGGCCACCGAATATCGTTATTACACGGATATGAATGTAGCCATGACGGACTTTACCATCATCGGCAGAGAAGGACTCGGAGTAGGGCGTTTTCTGGCGAGAGAGCGTCAAAAGGATCTTCTCGCACTCGCAGCTGAGAACGGCAAAGAGCTGTACGGTATGTTCGCAGAAATCTATGATCCATACCGCGCCCAGGAGCATGCATTTGGTGGAATCAAGCCGATGGACCCGTTTGTTCGCCGGGAAGTGCTCTCCCATCTGGGCTACAAGCGTACCAACTTCACGTACGTTCACCCGTCCTGGCAAAATGATGGGGAAGCAGTAGCTGGACTTGATTTGGGCTTCATGCCAACAAATGAGGAGCAAACGACACTGGAAGCGGATCTGATCGTGACATTCCTCAAGCGCTACTACGCTGTTCTTCCACAAAAGCCACAAGCATGGCTGGACATGGTGGCAGAGCTGGAAACAAAACAATCTGTAGAGCTGCTCCCAATTTAATAACGACATCACGAACCGACTCTCCTGTGGAGCTAAGCCTTATTTAGTTTCACGGGAGATTTTTTTCTCCAGTCCTTCATACATTTGAGCTGGCGAGGAGTGATCAATAGTGAATGCACAAAATGTGGCCGCTATTCTACTGTACATGGCGGTCATCCTGCATCTGCTCAGTATGAGTGGCTGGGTGGTAGCCAAGCTGATCCAGCCGATTCAGCTCGTCATTCTTGGCTTCATGCTGACTGCTCTGTTTGTTTTGCGTAAGAAGAAACGAAAAACGAAAAGGAGACCACGCAAACCACCTGTAGAAGTCGATGTCATGCTCGATCGGGCACAGGAAGGAGAGGCTGGTAAATGATCAACGATATACACATTCAAGCCATTTTGGATGCTTCCCACGATGGGATCATTGCCGTTGATCGTGATTCGAATATCATCTGGGTGAATTCCATTGCAAAAGAAATACTCGGCTTGCCAGCCAATATTGTGGGACAAAAAATTACGCGCTATATCCCAAACTCGGACATGCTGCGCATCTTAGCCACCGGAAAGCGCGAGATCGGTGATATTGCCACGATATTGAATCGCCAGATCATCATTAATCGGCTTCCGATGGTCGTCGAAGGGGAGATTGTGGGAGCGGTCTCCACCTTCAAAGAAATAACAGACATTCAAAAGATGGAGCTGCGTATCCGTAAACAAAGCATGGAAAGCGGATTGGAAGCGAAGTATCGTTTAGAGGACATCATCGGTCAAGCTCCTGCCATGCGAGAGGCAAAAGAATGGGCTGAAACATTTGCACGAACGGATGCAACTGTCTTGATCCAAGGAGAGACAGGGACGGGCAAGGAGCTGTTTGCACAAGGCATTCACTTGAGCAGCCAACGTGCTACTGGACCGTTTATTGCGGTCAATTGTGCAGCACTCCCAGGGAATCTGCTGGAAAGCGAGCTGTTCGGTTACGAGGAAGGTGCCTTTACAGGTGCGCGCAAAGGAGGAAAGGCAGGCTTGTTTGAGCTAGCGCACGGGGGAACGCTATTCTTAGATGAAATCGGAGAGATGTCTATTCCGATTCAAGCACTTCTTTTGCGCATCTTGCAAGAGAAAAAGGTCCGGCGCATAAGCGGAGAGCGGATTGTCCCTGTTGACGTGCGCATTATCGCTGCAACGAATCGCGATTTGGAAAAGCTGATGGAAGAAAAGCTGTTTCGCTCCGACCTGTATTATCGTTTGAATGTATTGACCTTGGAATTGCCGCCATTACGTGAGCGTACCGAAGACATTCCCTTGTTGATTGCTTCTATTGTGGAAGAGTTGGCAGAGCGTGGGACACGAAAATTGCGAATCGCAGACGAGGCTGTCCTGCACTTGTTAAAACAGCATGATTGGCCTGGTAATGTTCGGGAATTGCGAAATATGGTTGAACGGATGGTTCTCTTATGCAAAACGGACGACATACGAAGCGAAGACATCGCCTTTTTCACGAAAAAGCTCAATCTACGCAGACAAATCAGGCGACAAGAAAACCAGGAGGTCGAATTAATCAGGAAAGTTTTGGAAGAAACGAAAGGAAACAAGGGAGAAGCGGCGAAGATTTTGGGAATGGACCGATCAACACTGTGGAGGAAGATCAACGACACGGAGAAGAATAAACCTGTTGCACATGCAACATATATCGTGCACGCTGCAACAAAGAGAAGGAGAAAAAGAGTATAATTAACTGAAAATTTAAAACATACAGACTTGGCATGGTTGTTGCTATTCATTTTACATGGAAACAAGTTTATTGATTTTGTACCGCATGATATTCCAGAACAAAGTGAGGGGAGCACATGTCTACAGACCCAATCATTCGTGTTGAAAACGTCTCGTTTGCGTATCAGTTAAACCAAGATCAGCAGGTGCCGGTGCTGCAAAACGTCTCCCTCGAAGTGTTTCCCGGAGAGTATGTAGCGATTATTGGCCATAACGGTTCAGGCAAATCGACCTTGTCCAAGCACTTAAATGGCATTCTGACCCCAAAAGAAGGGGATGTGTTTGTAAACGGGATCAATACCCGTGACAAGGCTCGTATTCATGAAGTGAGAAGTCGTGTAGGGATGGTGTTTCAGCATCCGGACAATCAGATCGTGGCAACGATTGTCGAGGATGATGTGGCTTTTGGATTGGAGAATATTGGAACAGCCGAGGAAGAGATGAAGGAGCGGATAGATTTTGCTCTGGAAGCAGTCGGGATGAGTGCATTTCGCCACCGACCGCCGCATCACCTATCAGGTGGTCAAAAGCAGCGTATCGCCATCGCAGGTATTTTGGCGATGAAGCCGCAATGCCTGGTGCTCGATGAAGCGACTAGTATGCTGGATAGCTACGGTCGACAGGACATATTAGCAGTCGTTCGCAAGCTGCACAGTGAAGGAATGACCATCGTGACGGTCACCCACCATATGTCGGAGGTAGCGGAAGCCGATCGTGTCATCGTAATGGAGGGTGGCAAAATCGTTTTGCAAGGAACGCCACGAGAAGTATTCTCGCATCAAGAGAGGCTCCAGGAGCTGCATTTGGACGTACCGGATGCGAGTCGCGTAGCAGCACTGGTTCACTCTGAATACCCCGCGTTTTCTCCCGATTTGATCCACAACGAAGAGGTAGTAGCTGAAGTCAATCGCGTATATGTCAGACGAGCGGAGGCGAGTGGATCATGACGCAAACCAATCCGATGGTCTCGGTAAAAAATCTCACGCATGTCTATATGCAAGGAACTCCTTTGCAGCACCGCGCCCTAGATGAGGTCAATCTCGAGGTCGCAGAGGGAGAGTGCCTTGCGATCATCGGCCACACAGGCTCAGGAAAATCAACGTTAATCCAGCATTTTAACGGGCTGATTCGTCCTCAATCCGGCTCTGTCATCATCAATGGGTTGGACGTGTCCCAGCCCAAGTTGGATATTCGGACATTGCGACGTCAGGTCGGATTGGTATTTCAAAATCCGGAAGACCAGCTCTTTGAAAAACTCGTGGGCGATGATGTTGCATACGGTCCGTTCAAAATGGGCTTGCCACTGGAAGAGGTAAGACGCCGCGTCCATTGGGCTATGGAGCTGGTTGGTCTTTCGTTTCAAGAAATGAAGGACCGTCCCACATTCGCACTCAGTGGTGGTCAAAAGCGCAAGGTCGCGTTGGCAGGTGTTTTATCTTTGCAGCCAAAGGTATTGGTGCTGGATGAGCCGACAGCGGGACTCGATCCACGCTCGCGAAAAGAATTGCTGGAGCGAATTCGCAGGTTGAATCAGGAGGAAAAACTGACTGTCATTTTCGTCTCTCACAACATGGAAGAAGTCGCGCAGCTAGCCGACCGTGTGTATGTCATGGCAAATGGCAAGGCCGTCCTCGATGGTACTCCTCGCCAAATATTCGGGAATCAGGAATTGCTTCGCGAGCATCATATCGGCACACCCGAATCCGTACATATTTTGTACAGACTGCGAGAGGAAGGCTATGAAATTGATCCCGGCGCCTATTTACCTGAAGAAACCGCTCTGGAAATAGTAAAGCTGTTCAAGCGATAGGAGGGATCAACATGTCAGCGGAATTTGAATTGACACGCAATATTACCATTGGCCAATACTTGCCCACAGGCTCAATCGTTCATCGTCTGGACCCGCGATTCAAGCTAGCTGCTTTTGTGGTGATGATCCTGGCTATCGCCATTTGCAATACGTACGTTGGCAATTTGTTTGCTTTGGCGATCTGCATCTGGATGTTCTCTGTCTCCAAGATCCCACTGCACTATGGGATATCTGGAATTAAGCCAGCGGTTCCGTTCATTATCATCCTCGCTATCATGCAGCTTCTTTTTTACGGTGAAATCGCCAATGGAGGCACGGTATATTTGAAATACGGTTTTATTACCATTTCGAGTGAAAGTATTCGGCTGGTTGTCGTGTCTGCGATGCGATTTGTTGAAGTCATCTTTCTATCCAGTGTATTGACACTCAGTACGTCTACTACAGAGCTTACACATGGAATGGAGAGACTCTTGGGCCCACTTGAAAAAGTAAAATTTCCCGTACATGCATTCGCTTTGATCATCACGATTGCGATTCGCTTTGTACCGACGTTTGCCATGGAAATGGAAAAAATGATGAAGGCGCAGGCCTCTCGTGGAGCAGACTTTGGGACAGGAGAATGGTGGCGGATTGTTCGCAGAACCAAGGACATGTTTCCAATCATCATCCCGCTCTTTAACGTTGCGCTGGCCAGAGCAGAGGACTTGATTCTCGCGATGGAAGCCAGATGCTACGTGCCAGGGGCATCACGAACTCGTTTTGCCCATTACAAAGCAAACAGCAAAGATTATCTCGCCCTCCTGTTTAGTATTGTCATTTCTGTTATCATGCTTGGAATACCGTTTTAGTAAGCGGGAGTTCTCCCTTTTTGGGGATTCCAGATAGATTTTAGACAAAGGAGGAGTACGCATGGAAAAGGGCTTGACGGTACGAAGGATCGTAATTGCAGGTGTCCTGGGAGCGATAGCGATTTTGCTAGGGGTGACGCGTCTTGGATACATCCCGGTTCCGACAGCAGCAGGGAATGCCACGATTATGCACATTCCAGCTGTAATCGGCGGTATCATGGAGGGCTGGGGCGTTGGTATGATCATTGGTCTTATTTTTGGAGTATCTTCTTTTTTAAACGCCACCGTTCCGTTGTTTAAAGATCCGCTGGTAGCAATTTTGCCGCGCTTGTTCATCGGGGTCACCGCCTATTTGACCTACGTGGGGCTGAAAAACGTCAACCAATACCTGGCGATTGGTGCTGCGGGCTTCATTGGAGCCATGACCAATACGATCCTGGTGCTCGGAATGGCTGTTATTCGCGGGTACATGCCATTTGGCGTAGCGACAACGGTAGCAGTCACCAGTGGCTTGCCTGAAGCGATCGTCTCTGTCATCGTCACGCTGGCAGTAGTGGCAGCATGGAAAAAGATTGGTTCAGCAGGAAGGCAAAAGTCAAAAATTTCAGGAGATTTGTGAGGCAGATGACTGGAACGATTATAGATGTGCCCGGAGTAAGAGTGGGGCACGCTCAAAACGAAAAAGCGTTAACAGGATGCAGTGTAATTGTGCTTGATCAACCGTCCGTATGCGGCGTGGATGTCCGGGGTTCTGCCCCGGGCACACGCGAGACGGATTTGCTCGATCCTGTGAATCTCGTCCATGCCGTCCATGCCATCTGCTTATCGGGTGGGAGGCAGGTATTGGGCTAGAGGTAGGGTATGGTGTCGTACCGATTGTGCCAGCAGCTGTGCTGTTTGATTTGGCTGTCGGGGATTACCGAATACGTCCTGATCGTGTCATGGGCTTTCAGGCGGCAGCAGCAGCTAGCAGGGATGTCTGCTCGCAAGGAAATGTAGGAGCGGGTACCGGTGCGTCCGTAGGCAAATTGAACGGCTTTGACCATGCGATGAAAAGCGGATTGGGATCAGCCTCGCTCAGCTTGCCGAACGGTTTGGTAGTGGGTGCGATCGTCGCGGTAAATGCAGTTGGACATGTGGTAGAGCCGCGGACAGGAGAAATTTTGGCAGGACCGCGCGATGAAGAAGGGCAAATTCAGGACAGTGTGGAGTTAATGAAGGCTCACACATTTTCCCCCATCCCCCCAGGAACGAATACAACGATTGCGGTGGTAGCCAGTAATGCTGCGTTCACAAAGGCGGAAGCAAAAAAAGTAGCGCAAATGGCTCATGACGGGCTTGCCCGTACAATCAGGCCGATCCATACGATGTTTGACGGGGACACCATCTTTGCAGTCGCTACTGGAGGCGTCGAGGCTTCCGTAGACCTCGTCGGTACCCTATCCGCAGATGTGCTCGCCGAAGCCGTTATCAGGGCAGTGAAATCGGCGGAAGCAGCGGGGGGACTTCCTTCTTACAGCAGTATTCACAGATAGCTTGTCGTTTTTCCATTCACAAAAATGGATGCAAAAGGAGAGGATTTTCCAATGAACCAGGTTGTTTCCTTTGTAGACGAACAGGAAGTTGTCCGCTTGACGCAGGAGCTTATTCGGATTCCAAGTGTATTCCGTCCTGAGCAGCCAGGAGCTAATGAAGAACGAGTCGCTCTTTTTGTAGCCGATTATTTACGAAATATGGGGATGCAAGTATTCTACGAGGAAGTAGTGCCAGGCAGGCCAAATGTGATCGCCTTTTACGATTCAGGCAGACCAGGAAAAACCTTGCTGTTCGAAGCACACACGGATGTCGTTACCGAGGGAGACCGCGATGTATGGAGCTACGATCCGTTTGGCGGGCAGATTTCAGGTGGGCGTATTTATGGGCGGGGCTCTTGTGACACCAAAGGTAATTTGGCTGCGGCGATCTGCGCGGTCAAGGCGATACAGCGATCCAAAGAAACCTTTACCGGAAAAATTCTTTTGTGTATTCCATGTGATGAAGAAGGAATGATGATCGGCATAAAGGATTTTATTCGTCGAGGCTGGGCGAACAACGTAGACGCAGCGATTATTTGTGAGCCAGAAGAAAATCAGCTTTGCATCACGCAAAAAGGGGCGATGCGGGCAATTTTGCGAACGTATGGAAAAATGGCGCATGGGGCCATGCCCTTGACTGGAATCAACCCAAATACACGCATGGCACGTGCGATCGTGGCACTGGAAGAGCTGGAGCGAAAAGAAATGGCACGTCTCGGACAGGATCCGATGCTGGGGTGGCCGAGTATTACCCCGACGATTTTGCAAGCCCCGGTAAAAGGTGATGCTCAAATCAATGTCGTCCCCGATCAGTGCATGACGACACTGGATATACGCACAGTGCCCGGTCAAGATCATGATGAGCTGCGTCATGAAATGCAGGAGATACTGAAGAGCTTGGGCAGAGAGGATGACAAGTTCAAGGCTGCTCTTGAAGTGATTGAAGAGCGTCCTTGGACGCTGACAGGGATGGAGGAGGAAGTCGTACAAGCGGTTGCCAGCTCCTATCGTGAAATCACAAAGAAGGAGCCCGTCTACAATGGTGTGCCTGGTGCCACAGATGGAACCTTCTTACACAAAGCAGGCATCCCGATTTTGACTACGGGTGCGGGAGATCGCCACATCCCGCATCATGCTGACGAGTACGTCGACATCGATCAGCTCGTAGAGTCGACCCAGCTTTTTGCTTTGTCGGCCTTGACATACCTCACTCAGCCTGTACGTGCATAAGAAACATTCCCTGCCAAAATGCTGGCAGGGTTTTTTTACTAAAAACTTGCTCAATCCATCCAATTTTTTTTACAATGGAATGGTTACATAAGTTGAAGGAGGCAAGCGCCCATGGATATGCGATGGAACCTGGACGTATTGTATACGTCATTTGACTCGCCTGAATGCAAGGCTGATTGGGAAAAATTATGCCGCGAGATGGACGAGGTAAAAAGCTGGGCCGGGCAAAATCTGCATTCAAAAGAAGATGCAGTTGCCAAAATGGAGACCTATCTCACAAAATTGACCTCCGCCTTGCAAACACAAGCACGTTTATACAGCTTTGCAGAACTGACTGCGAGCGTTGATGCGAAAAACACAGCTGCCCTACAGCTGATTGAGCGTATTCAGGATCAGTCTGTAGAGCTGGTGGAGCCAGAGGTACTCTTCCAAAAATGGTTAGGATCTTTGGAAAATTTGGAAGCGCTTATCAGCAAGTCCACTCTCTTGGAGACGCATCGTTTTTATTTGAGTGAATTGTCCGAGAAGAGCAAGTACATGCTCAGTGAAAGAGAAGAAATCATTCTCGCAAAAATGAAAAATACGGGCTCAAACGCATGGACCAAGCTTCAGGAGATGTTGACTTCGACCCTTTTGGTGGATATCACCGTCGACGGCGAGAAAAAACAGCTTCCGCTTCCAGTTGTCCGCAACATGGCGTATGAAAAAGATGCAGCGGTACGTAAAAATGCGTATGAAGCAGAGCTTGCAGCATACAAAAAGATTGAAGAATCTTCTGCAGCAAGTCTGAATGGAATCAAAGGCGAAGTCATCACGGTGGCAAAGCTGCGTGGCTATGAATCTCCATTGGACAAAACGCTCAAAGATTCGCGGATGGACAAAGAGACCTTGGACGCGATGCTCACAGCGATGCGCGAAAGCCTGCCAGCATTTCATACCTATTTCCGCAAAAAGGCAGAGCTGCTCGGACATTCGAATTCTCAGCTCCCGTTCTATGACCTGTTCGCTCCGGTAGGGGAAGCTGACATGCGCTTTAGCTATCAGGAGGCACGCGAATTTATCGTGAAGCATTTTGGTAGCTTTAGCGAAAAACTGGCGAATTATGCTGCCCGTGCCTTCGACAACAAATGGATTGATGCCGAGACACGGGAAGGCAAGCGGGGAGGAGCATTTTGCTACAACCTGCACTTTGTAGGGGAAAGCCGCATCATGGCGAACTACACAGGCAGCTATAACGATGTAAGCACACTTGCACATGAGCTCGGACATGGCTATCATGGCGATTGCCTGGTTAATGAAGCGTTTTTGAACAGTGATTATCCGATGCCAATCGCTGAAACCGCATCGATTTTGTGTGAAACGATCATTGCCCATGCTGCTCTAGCGCAAGCGACACCAGACGAGGCTTTTGCCATTCTCGAAAATGATATTTCTGGCGCTAGTCAGGTCATTGTGGACATCTATAGCCGTTATTTGTTTGAAACGGAGCTGTTTGCTCGCCGCGAAAACGGATCTTTATCCGTACAGGAATTGAAGGACATCATGCTTCAGGCACAAAAAGACGCGTATGGCGAGGGATTAGATCCGTCCATTCTCCATCCGTACATGTGGGTATGTAAGCCTCATTATTACAGTGCAGATTTTAACTTCTACAACTTCCCTTATGCTTTTGGACTGTTGTTTGCAAAAGGACTGTATGCTGAGTATTTGAAGCGTGGTGAGTCGTTTGTCGAGCAGTATGACCAGCTTCTTTCTGTGACTGGTAAGCAAAGCATTGCAGATGTGGCTGCGATCATGGATGTAGATGTGCGTTCGGTGGATTTCTGGCGCAACTCCTTGGCTTTGGTCGCCAAGGATATCGAAAACTTTGTAGAGCTGGCATCTTCGCGTCAGCAATAGTTTCCAAGCCGTCCGATTACGTCGGACGGTTTTTTTGCGCATAGTCAGGTGACTCCGTGGAGAAAGTAAGTAAAAACGAATGAGGTGATATCGTGGTAAACGGATTGCAGTTGCTCGACCTATTACGGGAAACGGAAAACAAAATGCTGCATTTACATAGAGCCATCGATAGGGTGAGCAGTGAACCGGATTTCAAGGAGTCCGTCAGCGTACTTACCGTAGTGGTTAGAGATTATCAGCTTCAGCTCGACAAAATGAAGCAGGCTCTTGGAAAAATTGAAATTGGTGCCAATCAGCAACAGGGAGCGCAGCAGACGTCTCAAAGCACGGAAACCCATTAATGCCAAAAGCCCACATTCTCTTTTGCAAACGAAAAGAGAAGTGGGCTTCTTTTTGTAATACGAAAACGGGTGGCACAGCCAACAAAGATGAGTGGCAATGCCTGTTCGTTCAATTACTGGAACTGAACATAACGTTTTACGCCGTAAAATGGATACAGCTTATGCATGTACTCGACTTTTCCATAACGAACATCGTCGCCGTTTGCATGGACAATGGTGCCGTTTCCAAGATAAATAGCTACGTGAGACACGCGGCCTTTTCCAAGTGCATCGTAGAACAGAAGATCTCCTGGCTGAGCTTCATCCAAGGAAACAGCTTGTCCACTGTTAAACTGATCTTCGGATGTGCGAGGAAGTGTAACCCCGAGCTGGTTAAAAACGTATGAAGTAAAGCCACTGCAATCAAAACCATTTGGCGTCGTACCGCCTAAAACATAGGGGGTCTTGAGAAGAGGTGTGAAGATCGTTTCCAGACGTCCCAGACTAGCGGAGTCAACATCACCAGACATTTGTGGCAGAGAAGACAGCTTTGCGCTCAAAAATTCTGTAGCGACATAAGCCTCGCGATCCTCAAATTCAATTTTTGTCCATTCACTATCCGTTTCCAGAACCTCTACAAGCGAGCCAAATTTTAATTTTCCTAGAACTTTGGCATCCACGGAAGGCTTCTTCCGAACATTCAGTACATCGCCTGTGACGCGGGCTTTTTCTCCTGCCGTAATCTCTTTGACTTCTCCTTGAGCATGACTATTGCTTACTGCCACATCAGGTGGCGCTGATTCATCCGCAGAGACCGACAAGTCTGTCGTTGACAACGACAAGGTTTGACCAATCGACAGTTGATCTGTATGGAGCTGATTCACTTGCATGAGTTGGTCCACAGTCGTATGGTTCTCGCGGGCAATCTTACTCAACGTATCACCTGCTGACACCACATGCATGGGAGAAGCTGCGTGGGCAGCTGTTGGCAGCAGAGTGAAGAGGGCGAGGAGGGTGAATAGCTTCGAAGTATGTTTCATGTCATCGTCTCCACCAATCTACTAATTTCTGCATATCTAGATAAAATTTTAGCGGATTTTGGTTGGTAAATCTATGAAAAAATAATCTTTTAAAAAAGTTTTTGTGAACTCTTGCAATCTGAAATAGGATCGTGCTATATTACTAGAGTCCCGTTCAGAATATGAAAGCGGTTGACACAAATACCTGGAGCTGTGGTGAAGTTGGAGTTCACGCCGGTCTGTCACACCGGAGGTCGCGGGTTCGAGTCCCGTCAGCTCCGCCATTTCTAAAGAGGTTATGGGCCTCTCACCCGTAAACGGGTTCACCCTCGGAGAAGTTACGCCAAGGTGAATCGCTTGGGTACTCCAGATCTGGCTTCTCATAAGAAGAATTTCGAGGAAGAGGCGCCAGTGGAAGCGAGTCCCGTCAGCTCCGCCATTCTATTCATCTAGAATGTGCGAAAATGATATCGTTACCGTGCCGGTGTAGCTCAATTGGTAGAGCACCTGACTTGTAATCAGGGGGTTGTGGGTTCAAGTCCTATCGCCGGCACCATTTTTTGCGGTCGTGGCGGAATTGGCAGACGCGCTAGATTCAGGTTCTAGTGGTGGCAACACCGTGGAGGTTCAAGTCCTCTCGACCGCACCATCCTTCATTAACTAACAGGTTTCTGATCTGCTTTTTTCGGCAGATTGGAAACCTTTTTGTTATTTGAAATATTTAAGCTGCTGCTCATTACTTGGGCTGAAGAGATTTTGGAACTGTAATCCAAATGAGCGTAAATATTAGCTGTAGTGGAAAAAAGACTATGACCGAGCCATTCTTGAATTTCCTTCATGCTTACGCCGTTTGCCAACAATAGGCTGGCGCAACTGTGCCGAAGATCATGAAAACGAATTCGACGCATTTCATGTTTCTTCAGTACAAGCGGGAAGTGCTGAGTAATATACCCAGGTTTAATCCGTTGCCCAGTTTATCCAAGTAGATGTAATCTTTGTACTCGTTGCTATAAGAACCTTTGTAAAATTCACGGTTTTTCTGCTGCTCCCGCTGAATTCGTAGCAGGAGTTCCTGAAAGACCGGAACGAGTAGTCACTGTTGAACAAATGTGCGAAATGCTAGGCGGCATCAGCACCAAACGGCTTACAAGTTGTTGCAATCCGGACGCATCTATCATTTTCGTATTGGAAGAACATACAAAATTCCTAAGTTGAGCGTCATTGTCTATCTCCGTGAAATTATGAACCCCAACATACTTTCTAACACTGACGCTTTACTGTGTTGAAATGCTACATTGGGATAATTCAGACATAGAAGAGCATAAGGATCGGGAATGATAATCGGTTCTGAGTTGGCATCTGACATGGCTTGTCTCCTTTCCGTCTATATCGAGGTATGTAAAGAAGTTTTCAGGAAAGTAAGGTGAACGCGAGCGGCAGATAACAGGAGAATTGTTCTCATAGAAGGCAACGTTCTTGCATTAAAATAACCTGCTTCAAGCTGCTGCTGGCAAACGGCATCATAACCTCGATGTTATCGAAGCTCCCCCTCCTCCGAGCGGGCTGCCCCCAATGCAGTGACGCTGGCCGGGCAGAAGTATCATAAATCCCCCTAACCGATCTTGGCGATTCAACCCGCCATGGGTTGATGGTAGCCAGAAGTAAACTTCTCGATCCCAAATGTCAGACCGTCATGGCGCTTCCGCTTCGTCGCTTCTGTTATTCACAGGGTTAGAGGAATGCGCTTGAAACAGAACGTATGAAGTTGTCAAAGAACTTTTTCGACAGCAATTCGCTAGTGCCGTCATATACTAAATGATGATAGGTTATAAAAAAAGCAACCGGAATCCCTAATAAAATGCAAAAAACGGTAGCACAAGCAAGAACTTTTGCATTTTAATTGAAAATGGGAAAGCAGAAGTAAGATAATACCTCTGCTTTCCCATAAAGCCTAAATCAAATAGCTGTTTTAAAATAACGGCCGAGGTCAAAGCGTCTGATAGCTAGAAGAAGCTCTATGGTTAAGTGTTGCTTGCAGTCCTCATCAATGAATCCATGCTGTTTCGCAAGATTTTTAATACGTGGACTCAAATCGATGCGAAGTCAGAGAATTTTTTTAAAGATACCATCCTAGTATCTAGGATGGACAGAGAGTTGAAAAACCTTACGTCCGCCTTTGAAACCTGTGAAAATACCGCAAATTCTAATCAAATTCACGGGTAGATAGGGGGCACCCGGAAAGTAATCGGATAAGCTTCCAAGTGTTGCTTCACTTTCCGGGGGAGGGCAGTGGTTGGAGGGATATACCCCACGGGCGTATGCAGAGAAATTTCTACGAGAATCGGGTTTCACAACAAGCAAAGCTCCGGGAAAACCCGGAGCTTTACATCATTACTGCCTATTCCGCTTATAAAACATAACGAAGAGAATGCCGCCAAACGCACCAAGCGCCATAAAAATCAGCATCATATTGCTGTAAAGCGCGGCCGTTTGGCTCGTTACGGTTCCCACTAGCGCAGAGTCCAGCCACGGCTTCGTCAACAGTCCACCGACACCGGCGATGCCGATCCCTTCCGCGAGGAAGCAGGCGAAGTTAAGCATGCCCATACCGGAGCCCGCTTCATTCTCTTCCAGCGTACTGGCGACACTTGCGGAAACGGCGGTTTTTACAAACGATAGGCCGCCAAACGTCAGAATCATCGAAGCCGTAATATACCACGGCGCCCGATCCGTATAGAACAGGACGACCAGAAAACCGGCGGCAATCATGCTTAATCCGGTCAGCATCGCGGCGATATGACCGCGGCGGTCTGCCAGCATCCCGCCAAGCATCCCGCACAAAATGACGCTCAATGTGCCGGGGAACAGAATGGCGCTTCCGATGAGGCCGGTCGGCATATCGTACACCGCTCTCATCAGATAAGGCACCATGGAAATAAAGCCCGCGACCGTGCCGAGAAGCAGTGCGCCTGTGAGCACGCCGGCAAGGTACCTTTTCTTCCGGAACAGGAACGGTTCCAAGAACGGCTCCCGGTGCTGGCGGATATGAAGAGCGAGAAGCGCAAACAGAACCAGACTTGCAGCCAAGTAAATCCAATCATACAGCGTCGTAAACAGCGCAAACGACAAAATGCCTGCAGACAACAGCACCGCTCCGGTCATGTCGAATGCTTTTCTCTCTGTCGTCTCGTCAGGCAGCGTCCGAAGTACGAACGGCAGGGCCAGCAGCGACAGCAGCGGCAGCGCAAACAACAGCGACCAATGCATATAGCCGGAAACCGCGCCTCCGATGACCGGACCGAGTCCCTCGCCAAAGGCAACGACTGAGCCGATCAGGCCGAAAGCTTTGCCCTGTTTTTCCGATTCGACAACCTTGACGATCATCACCATAATGAGCGACGGAATGGCCGAAGCCCCGATTCCCTGCAAAAAACGCGCGGCCAGCACGCTCGGATACCAGCCATGACCCAACAGGCCGACCACCGAACCGAAACCGCAGGTTAGCATACCGAACGAACAATAGCAGCATTCGCATGCCTGTATGCTCCGATATTTTGCCGTACACGGCGACGCCAATAGCGAAAGAAAGCGAAAAACAGGTGTTGGTCCAATTGGCCGCAGACGGCGCAATATGGAAATAAGCGGCAATGTCCGGCAACGAAACGTTAAACATGGTTTCGTTCATGACGCTGAAAAACGTCAAAATACTCAACCACAGGATGAATCGCGACGCTTGAACTGCATTTCTGTGTTGCACTTGAATATAACCCCTTTAAAGGAAGGGGAATCGCAGTTTATAGGGTCAATGATGCGCCTTCCCCTAAATGTTGTACCCTTGCGAAATTGTTTTGCCGCATGATATGCTACGCCTCCAAATTAGTAAAAATGAGAAAATAAACCAATCAGATTATATCATAACCGCTCAAATGACGTAAGCGTCATTTCATTGGAATAATCCGTAAAATCCGTATATACTGGGGTTAATACTATAGATTGGAGTGATCAGAATGCGGCAACTTAACCACATTCGAAAGGAGAATAACATGAACGGAGAAAAGAGGATTTTAACGCATGCATATTATAAATATAGGGATTCTGGCGCACGTCGACGCCGGAAAGACAAGTCTGGCTGAGCGTATTTTGTATGATAAGAAGGTCATCGACGAGTTAGGTAGGGTAGATCAAGGAAATACACAGATGGATGCTATGGAGGTGGAACGGGAAAGAGGCATCACGATCAAAGCATCTGTCGTTTCTTTTGATCTTCATGGATTGAAAGTTAATTTGATCGATACGCCGGGTCATGCGGATTTTATCGCGGAAGTGGAGCGGTCCCTGAGCGTATTGGACGGCGTGATCCTGGTGGTTTCGGCGGTGGAAGGCGTTCAGGCGCAGACCAAAATCCTGTTTTCCGTTCTGAGGAAAATGGGGCTTCCCACGATTTTGTTTGTGAACAAAATTGACCGTCCTGGCGCGCAATCCGAGATGGTGATCGAACTAATCCGCGAAAAGCTGACGCCCAATGCGTTTCCCCTGTGTCAGGTTGAACATGCAGGCATGAAAAATGCGTCCATTGTTGAGCACCGTTTCGATTGGGCTGTGGACCCCGATTTTATGGAACGATGCATCGAGCTGGCGGCAGCGCATGACGAGCAGGTATTGGAAGCTTATGTTAACGGCGATGCGATAACGGAAGAACAAGTAAAAGAGACATTCGGAAAGCAAGTAAGGCAAGCGAACATCTACCCGGTTTATTTCGGATCCGCCATGACGGGAGTGGGCGTGTCCGGTCTGCTCGGTGGTGTGGCCCGATGGTTTCCGGTGAACGAGCACGCTGAGGGAGAGCAGTTGTCTGGAGTCGTATTTAAGCTCGAAAAAGAACCGTCCGGCGAAAAAATCGCCTATGTCAGACTGTTCTCAGGCAGCTTAAACATGAGAGAACAAGTGAAGCTGCAGCAGAAAAACGGGCAGGGCGAATTCGAAGCGCGCACCTGCAAAATTAAAAAGCTTCACGCCTTGATGAACGGAAAAGTGGTTCCCGCCGCCAAGGTAAACTCGGGGGATTTAGGCAAAGTATGGGGGCTGGAGGACGTCCGGATCGGGGATGTCATCGGCGAGAAGTCTCATCTAATCAAGCATTTCAGCTTCGCAGTTCCACAAATGGAGACGCGAATCGAAACGGCGGAGCCAAGCAAGGACCATCTGTTGTACAAGGCGCTTATCGGTTTGTTGGATGAAGATCCGTTAATCCAAGTGATGAAAGATGATGTTCATCAGGACCTTTATATCCGCATTTTCGGCGAAGTGCAAAAAGAAGTGATAGAAGCGGCCTTGAGGGAACAGTATGATTTGGAAGTCAGATTTTCGGAGACTAGAACGGTTTGCCTGGAAAAACCGGCAGGAACGGGTCAGGCGCTGGAGATCATCGCGGAGGGCGATAATCCTTTTTATGCGACCGTGGGGTTTAGAATTGAGCCCGGCTTGCCCGGAAGCGGAGTCGCCTACGCTTTGGAAGTCGAATTGGGCTCGCTGCCGCTGGCCTACCAAAAAGCCATTGAGGAGACGGTCCGCCAAACCTTGAAACAAGGGCTGTACGGCTGGGAGGTCACCGATATCGTCGTGACCCTGACTCATACCGGTTATTTCAGTCCGGTATCGACAGCGGGCGACTTTAGAAAGCTGGCTCCTCTTGTATTGATGGAGGCGCTGGCGCAGGCGGGTACACATGTTTATGAGCCTATTCATGCGTTCGAGTTAACGGTGCCAGCCGCAATGATGAGCAAAGCGATCTACAAATTATCCGCGATCCAAGCGGTTGTGCATGAAACGGCTATGAATAACGGTATGTGTCACATAACAGGCAACATTCCTGTAGCCGCAACGGAGAGCTTCAAAAGAAGCTTGCATGCGTTTACCCAAGGGGAAGGCTTCATGCTCGTTGAACCGGCCGGATTCGTAAGGCTGCATGGTGAAGTGCCGACAAGAGCTCGGACCGACTACAATCCGTTAAACCGGAATGAATATTTGCTTCACGTTCTGCGCGCTTATTAAGATGCTTAACCCGGCAGGTGTTTGAAAGCTTGGTGATATCCCCTCATGGTTGACTGTGTTTAAAGCCCCACTGTTACACTTGGGTAAGACGCAATTGACCAGAGGGGATTTTTTATGGCTAAAAAAGGACAGACATTTAAGGTCTATACAGAAGAGGAAAAAATGGAAGCTGTACATATGCTGACAGTCAAGCACTGATTTTGAGATTGAGCCATAATTAATATAAACATTGAGGAGAAAATTAGTTATGAATTTATTTACGAACGAAATTAACGGATGGGATTCATGGGGAAAATTATGCCTAACTATCTCTACCTTTGAACCATTGATAAAAAGTATATTTGTTAAAGAAAAGCTTCATTTTACAAAAATAGAACATTGTACTCCCGGTACTAATGCAGTATTTAAGGTGGGAGATTATGTGATAAAAATATTTGCACCAAAGGAATCCGGCATAGACAACACAGCAGATTTTGAAACAGAATCATTCGCTATGCATAGAGCTATTAGGCTTGGTGTCTCTGTACCAAAACTTATCACAAGTGGATTTATACAAGACAAATACAGATTTTCATATATGATTATGGACTATGTCAATGGTACAGAAATAAACAAATTAAACAAAAACCTTACTTTTGAAGAAAAGGTTACTATAGGTCAAAGGTTGCGTTTAATAACTGATGCAATAAACACACCTTGTAGTTCGTTTAATGGTATTGATGTTATCCACGATAAAGATAGGCAAAACCGATGGGAAAAATACACTAAGTATTTCAGAAAAGAACGGCTTAATTATATTCATACTCATGATTTTGGAGAAAAAGTATTTGTTCATGGGGATTTAAATGGTGATAACATATTACTTACCCGTGATCAAAAGCTGTATATCATTGATTTTGCCGATGCCGTACTTGCTCCCGCTGTATATGAACATGCTTTGATAGCGTGTGAATTATTTCAATTTGATAAAGCATTTATGATAGGCTACTTTGGCAATTACAATATTGATGAAATAACCGAGCTTGTTTTTAACGGAATATTGATACATGACTTTGGCGGTGATGTTATCGAACAATATGTTGGCCAGCTAAGTGAATTTGATAGTTTGAGAATATTACGTGAACGGCTTTATTTGTCGATCAAATACAACCAAACAAAACAAATATAATCTTTAGTTTGTTATCTTCAGTCGCGATATACGCACTAGAGCTTCATTATATAGAAAGCTATCGGGAGGGAACAAATAAAACCGGAAGCTATATGTGATAAAATATACGAATCATATTAAGGAGGAGTTATTTATGAAGTGCAATAAATATAACTGGGGACAATCTAAAGAGGGAAGCGTATCAATGACCCTATAAACTACGGATGCCCCTCATTTTTGGAGGACTTTCTTTTACGAAAACAGTTATATCCACCATTGTTTCGAGTAGTTTGAAACAAAAGGAAACTGGTGCTCATGCAGCTAGCTGAGCAGAAGAAGCTTGATCTTGACCGTGATATGAATGACTATTTGCAGGGAATGAAGATTGTCAATGCGAAAGACATCACCATTATTTAAAGTGGCGATGTCTTTTTTGCGATTCAGTTGTCCAAACTTTAAAATCTGCTGTTCGAATTTTTCCGCTTTTCTGGGGGCAGTATGGCTTCGATTATGTCCCAATGCTCGGCGATCTTTCCATTCTCGACGCGGAACAAGTCGTAGAAAGCGTTAGGCTCTCCATTAATGAGACCTTCGCTTATCGTTAGAACAAAATCGCCTTGACCGATCACCTGATGAATATGCGTGTATTGCATTTCAATATGTTGCTCCTCCATTGCCCGAACTGCAGCGCCAAGACCGGAAAGGCCGTCTGCAATATGTGGATCATGCTGAATATAATGATCTCCATCAAAGTAAGTGGTAAGGAGGCCTCGATTCTTCCCGATCATAATATCTTCGACAAAGCATTTGACATATGCTTTATTCGCATCCGTCTTATCGATATCCTTAATCGTGACCGGTCCGTCAAACATCGTATGATTGCTTGGCGTTTTCTTCACCATCTCTTGCAAGTTGTCCCAATGCTCGACGATTCGTCCATTCTCAAAACGAAAGATATCAAAGCCGATTTTGGGACCGTGAAAATCATATACAGAATGAAGAGCCACGTAATCTCCATCGACTAAAGCGCGCTTAATGCTAACCTTTAGCCCCAAATTCTTCAGATGATCAAGTGCACCAAGCATGGCCGCACGACCATCGGGCAAAGCCTGGTTGTGCTGAATGTAATTATCGGGATGAACGTAATTCAAAATCGCTTCAGGGTTGCCGCTTTCTAAGCTTTCCAGTACTGCAATTGCTTTTTGGACAAGCTCATTCTGAGTGTTTAGATCCATTAGAATTGCTCCTTTATTTATCAGAGGTTGAAATTTCATTTAAGAGGGGGACACCTAATGACGGACTTGCTTAATCATGACAATTGTCTTCATCTAGACATACCTCTTTTCATTGGATTAATGGTCATTAGATAAATAATGGACATTTGTTGTTTATTTATCTTTCGCTCATTATAATTGGAGTGAATACAACGCTCAATATTCAATCATTTTGATTTTGAAGGATAAAATACAATTCAGATCACTTTGTCGCATAACGACTCAAATTTTTTTCTAGGAGAGAAGAGAATGAACAAGAAAGTCGATCTAAGAATACGGCGCACAAAGCAATCGATTCGAACGGCTTTTTTTGAACTTATTCAAGAAAAAGGATATGAAGCGATAACGATCCAGGATATTGCCGATCGGGCTATGATTAATCGAAACACTTTTTATCTTCACTACGAAAATAAACCTGACTTATTACATACTTGTATAGATGGGCTGTTAAGCGAAGTGAAGAATGTAATCGTTCAATGTCCGATCAACGAGAATCCATACAGTATTTCGAAGCTCGAGACAGTCATGCGAGCTATATTGGAACATATTACGCGCAACACATCTTTTTACCGTGCAATGTTAATTGAAGAGAATAGAATCTATCAGTTTCGAGAGCAAATGGAGAATATCATAAAAGATAAATTAAATGAGGGGGTCCATCCTAATGCAGGAAAATCCCCTGTCCCCATATCCAAGGAATTGCTGCTTGAATATCTTGTATCGTCCTTCATGGGAGTTATCATTTGGTGGATTAAGAACGATCAGCCTCTTTCTGCTAGTGAAGTTTCCTCGCAGTTTAGTAGATTGGTTGCCTACGGTCATTTGAAAACCGCGGGTATCGAATAATAGTGGCCAAGAGGGAGAAAAGGAGAGCATGAGGGTTCGGCTGCTTTTTCGAGCCTTCGCGAAGCAGCTAGAGGTCGATGCCATTATCGTCAACCGTGTCTTGAAAGCAGATTTCAGTGGCATTAATAAATGGGGTCTGGATATGGACGACTGGAATATATTTGTGAATTCGTACGTTTTCTCCCATAACGTACGCTTTAAGGAAAAAACAGAGCACTCGGTGTGATCGACGACGAGGAATAACAAACAAATAGATGAAGGAAGACCAATGAATTGCTGGTCTTCCTTTTCTGTTTACACGCTGTCCTTCCCATCAGTACCTGTGTAAAAAGACCAACATTTTCAGGTTGATCTAACTTTTAATCGTACGTAACATAATAGAGGTAAAGTGAAAAAGTTCGTGGCAGATGTAAACATTCGGTTTTCATAGATGATTTTTTTCATTCAATAATAAAAGTAGAAGTGAGGGAGAACTTTCATGAAGAAATTCAAGTCTTTAGCGGCTTGTACGGTTGCTACAGCATTGCTGTTTTCTTTGGGCACATCAATCTTTCCAGTCTCAGCCTCTGCCAAAAGCAGCTCAGAGCTTACTCCGATGGAGCTGAGAGCCAAGTATCTAAAGAAAATGGAGATTAATGAAAAGGATGTCCTGGGCTTTTATCATACGACGATGGACACCAGCTCTGAAGCACGCAGACACAATATCGAAAAAGCCATGAGAAAAATTAACAATGAGAAAATTATGCCGAGTGAAGTATTCTCCTATAACAAGGAGGTCGGCAATGCGAATCTTGAAGACGAAGGATGGAAAAAAGCAGGAGTGATCTTGAACGGTCAACTTTCAGATGATTATGGTGGAGGGATTTGTCAGGTTTCCAGTACGCTTTTCAATGCCACTGAAGAGGCGAAGATGACGATGGTCGAACGCCATAATCACAGCAAGTCGGTCGGATACGTACCAGCGGGTCAAGACGCGACCGTGGCTTACGGATTACTGGATTTCCAATTCTCTAACCCTTATAATTTTCCTGTGAAAATTAAAGCAAAAGCGTATGATGACAAACATGTTGTAGTAGCAATCGTACGGGCATAAAAAATAGACATGGACCAAGGAGCAGGGTGTACCCCTTGAGGGAAGCCCTGTTTTTTATGTCTAAATTACCCTCCTAAAAAATGGATAAAAAGTTTTGAAGGATGGTTTTTAGTCAAGCATTCCGGACCATACTTTGGAGAGGGAGGTGCGTGATGTATATAAAGGTGACAGGAAACAGCGAGGATCAACGGGTTCTTGTAATGGGAGAGCCTCTGATTCGGCAAGAGCAAGATGACTATTATCTTTTGCCAGGCAGATTGGTTTGCGCATTGAAGCCGGATGATCTGCCCATAGGAATTCGTTTTAAACTCGCTGGTGCACTTCCCTCCGGGTACGGTTTTTATCGCGAAGACACCGTCGTTTTTTGTAGAATCAATAAATCGTCATCGCTATGGATTGACGTGACCTCCTCTTATCTCGTTTCGGAGTGGGATGGATTATTTCCATTGGAGGCAACGGTTCTCGCGCGAAAAACAACCCTTGAGCAGCAGGAGCGCTTTTGCTCTATCACGTGCGAAACGGGCGAGCAGCTTATGAAAATCCGTTACGCGTTCTCATGGAGTACAGAGGTGGAGCTTGATTTAGAGAAAGCGCTGGAAGACATATGCGATACCGTTTTTGAAGTTGAAGCGAGAGGAAATGCCCGTCTTTGGCCAGGCTATGGGCAATGTTAGCCACTCGAAAGCAATGCCAGTAATAGCGTACAAGTAAAAGGTTGGGTTAATTTGAGGAAGAGCTGCTTGCTGATAGCAGCTTTTTTTGTTGAGCAATACCTGCCCATTAAAACGTGAAAACAAAACGTTTGGACAGAGAATCTGCTATCATAAAGGTAAGTTTTGGTAATGAGGCGAACATGCAAACTTCAAAGTGATCAAATGAGTTGAATCAAGAAGGAGGGACGGACGGACAATGGAATCAAAAGGCTTCTCGAAGCTGCGGCTTCAGCGCATGCATGATGTTTTAGCAGGCTTTGTAGATCGGGGAGAAATACCTGGAATGGTGACGCTAGTAAGCCGAAAGGGAGAGGTGCATGTGGAAGAGCTCGGTAAGCATGCGATCAACGGAAATAGGCCCATGCGCCGTGATACGATATTTCGAATTGCCTCGATGACGAAGCCGATAACCGCGGTAGCGGCGATGATTCTCGTAGAACAATGCAAGCTGAGATTGGACGAGCCGCTGGATCGATTCTTGCCGGAACTCGCCAATCACAAGGTTTTGAGATCACTTGAAAGCCCTCTCGAGGACTTCGTACCAGCGAACAGAAGTATTACTTTACGCGATTTGCTGACCTTTCGCTTAGGTATTGGTGCTGTGATGGCCCCTCCTGATACATATCCGATTCAGAGAGCCATGGACGAGGCTGGCCTTTCCCCAGGTCCGAATCCACCTACACTTCCTTCAGATGAATGGATGAAGCGGCTCGGCAAGCTGCCTTTCATCTACCAGCCGGGTGAAACGTGGATGTACCATACTGGCTCCGACATTCTTGGGATCGTAATAGAACGCGCATCCGGCCAAAAGCTGGAGGACTTTTTCCGTGCGTGTATATTTGAGCCTCTTGGAATGAAGGACACGAGCTTCTACGTACCGCTAGAAAAGCTGGATAGGCTGCCTCCGAGCTACATGCGAGATCACGGGACCGGTGATTTGATCGTGCAAGATGATCCTGATCATAGCAGATGGGGCAGCATGCCTGCTTTTCAATCCGGAGGCGGAGGTCTCGTATCGACGGTAGACGACTATCTCGCCTTCTGCCAGATGATGGTGAACAAGGGCAGTCATGGCCGTGAGCGCATCTTGTCTCGGGCGAGTGTCGAGCTCATGACTGCGGACCACTTGACGATCGCACAGAAGGCGTCAGCACGTATATTTTTTGGTGACAGCAGCAGCTGGGGCTTCGGAGTCGGCGTAAATATACAGCGTGACGATCTGTTCTTAGTTCCGGGACGTTTTGGTTGGGACGGAGGGATTGGAACATCAGGGTATTCCGATCCGGCAGAAGACATGATCGGGATTTTGATGACACAGCGCCTCATGGATTCGCCAGCACCCCCAAACATTTTCAGTGATTTTTGGACATTGGCCTATCAAGCGATAAATGACTAGGCGGGTGCATCGACATCAAGAAGCGTAACTTTTTTCCTAAAGTTGGGGCATGGCCATGATATAGTAACAATGAGTGAATAGCTGCTAAAGGAGAGGACACAATGGAAACGATTCAAAATATTTATTGTGTAGGCCGCAATTATCGCCTTCACGCCGCAGAATTGGGCAACGACGTACCTACGAAACCGATGATTTTTGACAAGCCGACTCATGCATTGGCTGAGGCTGTTGGGAACGAAATCGAGCTGCCGGGCACACGTGGAGAGCTGCATTATGAAGCAGAGCTCGTTATACATATTGCCCGACCGTATGAAGCGGGCGTTTCACTTGCGCAAATGGTTGATAAAATTGCGCTTGGCATTGATTTTACGCTCCGAGATGTACAGAGTGAATTGAAAAAGGCTGGCCATCCATGGCTATTGGCAAAGGGATTTAGAAACTCCGCCATTTTGACACCCTTTCATGCATTCCCTGGAGTGGATGCCCTGCAAAATACCGACTTTTCCTTATTGAAAAACGGTGAGCAGGTACAGCGCGGGAAAATTAGCGATGTGATTTTTGATTTGATGACGATCATTACGTATATTTCGGACAATTTTGGCTTGGATCAAGGCGACATTATTTATACAGGTACGCCAGCAGGGGTAGGGCCCATTGCAGACGGTGATGTAATGACGCTCGTTTGGGGCGAGGAAAACTGGGGTCAATTTACCGCGAAGCTGAAGTAGGCGACCGCCTCTTGATTGGAACAAAAGAACCATCTTCTGACATGATCTTGCAGAAGATGGTTCTTTTATAGGTAAGAAGTGTGGTTGAAAGCGTTTCTCAACACATCTGGTTCTATGGTACTATAAGGCAAGAGCGGCATAGTTTGCACCTTGTTTTCAGACTAGTCCGATGCTACCAAATCCGTGATTGGTAAATTTTACGGTCTTATCCTCCCGTTTCCTCTTGAGGTAATCTGTCCATGTACCCGACGACGGGTTCCACAACATGGCAAGGAGGAAAAGAAAGTGACGAAACGAGATTGGGTAATGAAGTCAACAGTAGCAGTCATCCTGAGTACGTCCCTGTTAATGGGTGGTCAAATTGGACAAGCGGCCGCTAAGACACAAGATTCACAACAATCAAAAATTGTGGACATTGCATCTTCATTGATTGGAAAAGATTACGAGTACAAAGCAAAAGGACCGAAACAGTTTGGCTCGGCTGAATTGGCAACCTATACTTACAAACAAGTGGGTATTTCCATCGGAAGCACCATCGCGAGCCTGTCCAAGGCAGGGAAGAAAGTCTCCCAAAGCAGTGTAGAGCCAGGGGACCTGGTATTCTTCTCATCCAACGGCAGCAGCACTGCTTCCTTCATGGGCATCTACATAGGCAATGATCAATTCGTTTATTCTTCGCAAGGGGAAGATGCGGTTGTACTGAAAAGCTATTCTGAGTATAGCAAAAAATTCGTCACAGCACGTCGCATCCTCGATGGATCTGGCTCCTCTGACAATTCTTCTAATACGCCAGAAAAACCAGCAAGCGACATTGCCAGCAAGGTTATCAAAAATGGTGAAAAGTACATGGGCACGAAGTACAAATACGGCTCAAGCAGCAGCACAACCAAAACGTTTGACTGCTCATCCTTCACTCAACGCGTCTTTAAGGAAGCAGGTATCACCTTGCCACGCGATTCCCGTCAGCAATCGACTGTAGGCAAATCTGTATCCAAAAAAGATCTGCAAAAAGGTGATCTGATCTTCATGAAGGCTTCCGTCAACAGCTCTTCAGACCGGATTACACACGTTGCCATTTACGCAGGAAACGGTAAGATTCTACATACCTATGGCAGCCCTGGCGTAACGTACTCCAAGTTCGATGGCACGAACTGGGAGAAACGTGTGGTAAAAATCAAGCGAGTTATCTAACCTGCTTCCATAAGAAACGCGATGATCTGGCTCTCGTGCATAGCATGAGAGTCTTTGTTATTATGTAAGACGCAAATGGTGTGCAATAGTTACTCCATTTGTCGTTGCCAATTATTTCATTAGTATGCTAATAAATTTGGGTTTAAAATAGACAGAATAAAGGAAAAATGTAAAAAACGTCGAATACTATTTTTCTGTATATATGAAAAAACTGGAGGTGTGTCATTTGCAATTGAACATGCCAGCATTTTATAACTTTGCTGCACAAGTGGATGAATGGGCGAGGAAAACTCCGGACAGACGGGCAGTCTGGGAGCTGGACGAGCAAGGACACGAGCATATATTGACATACGAGGAGCTGCGCCGCTATTCCAATCGGATTGCCAACGGTCTTTCTTCCATCGGGATTGGGCGCGGAGATAGAGTATTGGTCCTTGTGACACGGGGAACGCTTGCGTATGGTCTTTATCTTGCATTGCTAAAGGTAGGGGCTGTCATCCTGCCGGGCTCAGAGATGTTGCGTCACAAAGATATTGAATACCGTGTCAATCACGCAAAAGTGAAAGCAGTAATTGGATTTGATGGCGTGCTGGATGAAGTAGAGCCTACTCGCGGGAGCTGTGCCTCACTTAGCCACTACATTACAGCAGGAGATGCCAAAAAGGGCTGGATTTCTCTGGGTAGCCTGCTGGCGGATCAGGACGACGAATTCACTGTTGTGAACACAGCTTCTGACGAACTAGCCTTTCTTTCCTATACATCGGGAACAACGGGTGGACCTAAAGGCGTCATGCATGTACACGGCTGGCCTTTCGCTCATTTGGCAGTAGCAGCGTCGCAGTGGCTGGATGTCCGCGAGGGAGATGTGGTTTGGGCGACGGCAGGGCCAGGCTGGGCAAAATGGATTTGGAGTCCTTTTGTCTCCACACTCGGTATGGGGGCAACAGCGTTTGTATATAAAGGAAGATTCAGCGCAGAGAATTATTTGACTATTTTGCAAGAGTACCCGGTTTCAGTATTGTGTGCGACTCCAACCGAGTATCGGCTGATGGCAAAAGTATCTGACTTGAATCAATACAAGCTGCTTGCATTGCGCTCCGCATGTTCGGCAGGTGAGCCGCTCAACCGGGAAGTGATTGATACATTCCGCAGGGAGTTTTCGATTACCGTACGTGATGGCTACGGACAAACAGAAAGTACGCTGCTGGTCGGTACGTTTGTTGGAATGGAGCCGAAACCAGGATCAATGGGAAAACCATCGCCAGTAGTACGAATCGCCATTATCGACGAAGAAGGTGAAGAAGTCGCTGTAGGCAAGGTAGGCGATATCGCCATCGATCGAAATATGGTTGCACTGTTTAAAGGCTATTTGGATGATCCGGTGCGTACAGCTAAAGCGTTTCGCGGTGATTGGTTCGTAACAGGCGACCAAGGACGTATGGATGAGGATGGGTATATTTGGTTTGAAGGACGATCCGACGATATTATTATTTCTGGCGGGTACACGATCGGGCCGTTCGAGGTGGAGGATGCGCTGGTGAAGCACCCTTCGGTGGCGGAATGTGCGGCAGTCGCCAGCCCTGATCCAGAGCGCGGTAATGTCGTAAAAGCTTTCATTATATTAAAGAAAGGCAACACTCCTTCTGATGAATTGGTGGTAGAACTGCAAGATCATGTCAAACGCCTAACGGCTCCATATAAATACCCACGTAAAATCGAATTTGTACAGGAGCTGCCTAAGACGACCTCAGGAAAAATCAGACGAATCGAGCTACGTCAGCAGGAATCAGGTCAGCATCAATCCTAAAACAACGAAGATTACGGAAATGTAAGGTTACTGTAATTAGATTCGATGGGATCAAACACGCTCACCCCCTACAATGATAGTAGAAGCAAGACAAGGGGGATGTGCGCATGAACCACTATTCCATACCCGTTGTTGGCAATGCGCAAACATATGTTGCGACAAACGAGAGAGAGCGAGTAGAAGAACAGGGCTCGACTTGGAAAAAACGAATCAGAATTGTACTGATTACAATAGTAGCATGCACTGTCCTAGCCCCTATTCTTTGGGGCTGGGCCGGGAATCTATGGATTGATGAAAAGAAATTGGCTGCGCTGCATGATACAAAAACAGCGACGTATGTGAAGCTGGATGAAATGCCTGATTATATATGGAAAGCTTTTGTTGCGATAGAAGATCATCGCTTCATGCAGCATGGTGGAGTTGACCCAGTCGCGCTGGGTCGGGCGCTTTGGATTGATGTGCGTCAGGGAGGTTATGTGCAGGGTGGCAGCACGATCACGATGCAATTAGCCCGCAATCTTTTTTTGACTGACGATAAAACAATGCTGCGAAAAGCAAAGGAAATGGCGATCGCCCTTCAGCTGGAACAGAGATACAGTAAAAAAGAGCTGTTGGAAATGTATCTAAATGTCATTTACTTTGGTCATGGAAAATACGGGATCGGAGAAGCGAGTGCCTTTTATTTTGGAAAGTCAGCCAAGGCCACGGGTAAGGACGCGATCACGTTGGGTGAGGCAGCAATTCTTGCCTCGTTGCCGAAAGCACCAGAAAACTACTCACCCATCAAGCATTGGCAAAATGCGAAAGAGCGGCAAAGCGTCGTCTTGAATCGTATGGCTCAGCTGGAGGTAATCGATCAGGCACAGAAACAAAAGGCTCTGACCGAAACCATCCGTGTGACGAAAACAGTAAAACCCGCTTCGTAAAGAAAATCGTAGCAAAAATCTCCTCCTGTCATCTGGCAGGGGGATTTTTGTGCGATCACCCTTCAAGGCTGGAATGTTGTTTACACGGATCAACAGGATTGGCGATTGAGCTTCCTTGGTCGCCAATGTGATCAATTTGAGACTGAAGTGGATTGTAATACCAGTGTGATAGGACATAATTAATCGAACTTGAGACAAAGATTATCGGACTAATGACAAGATTAAACGGATAGACGTAAGTCAAAGAAGTTAGCCTCTAGATATCGAATGTCTGGTGGCTTTATTTGCCTTGTTCTGAGGGATGTCAGTCTGGGATCAAGATCGTGAATATTAGCCTGTAGCAGTCAATGATGAAAGCCTCACCCTTTGAGCCTATTTTGCCTGGAATGATGGTAATCAACTTACCGGATCTTCTTAACAGACTACAGAGTGTGCATGGCGGCCTTCCATGTTGTTTGAGGGAATTCGTTAACCTCTTAGGCATACGTGCATAGGCTACAGTAAAAATCGAATCCGCGGAAGGGAGGCATGCGATTTTCTTACGGAAAACAAATGCCACTGCGGATTTTGGATGAGGCGAGTTTTGGAAGCTTCAGGAGGTGGAGCATGCGGAGGTGGTACGGGCGCTTGTACCCAATCTGGAGAACCGGATTGTTTAAGCGTGGCCAAGAACGGGGACGGGCTTCGGCCGGAGTTTTCAAGGACGTGATGGAACTCGTGCACTTTGCCTTATTAGAAAGCTAACAATTTATTTTGTTGTTGCTAGATCAGTTGGGTACAGTGAGCAAAGTATTGAAAACATAATCCACGGGCCATAATTGAACAAACAATTCAAAAGAGAACTACATAATATAATGGATTAATTTTTTTATAAGGCAATGAATGCAGGATTATTCAAGAACCATATATTTGATTATAAAAGTTAAAATTTTGAACGAAAGGAGGGGAATATGAAATAGTAAAGCACAATAATGAAATTGGCAGATCACAGCCTATGGTTAGTATTACGCCTCCACCTGGTTGTCCACTAATTTATCCTGGGCCACTCCCAGACCCTCCAGATCCTCCTGGGGGAGCCACCGGAGTCACAGGAGCCACGGGAGCCACGGGAGCCACCGGACCAGCAGGACAACCAGGAGGAGCAACTGGTGAGACGGGAGCCATTGGAGCTACGGGTTCAACTGGTGAGACGGGAGCCACCGGAGCTACGGGTTCAACTGGTATAACAGGAGTAACCGGAGTTACGGGGGTAATTGGTGAGACGGGAGAAACCGGAGCCACGGGTTCAACTGGTGTAACAGGAACAACCGGAGTTACGGGGGTAACTGGTGTAACAGGAGCCACCGGAGCCACGGGTTCAACTGGTGTAACAGGAACAACCGGAGTTACGGGAGCAATTGGTGTAACAGGAGCCACCGGAGTTACGGGGGTAACTGGTGTAACAGGAGCCACAGGAGCCACGGGATCAACTGGTGTAACAGGAGCAACTGGAGCTACGGGTTCAACAGGTGTAACAGGAGCCACCGGAGTCACGGGATCAACTGGTATAACAGGAGCCACCGGAGCTACGGGATCAACTGGTGTAACAGGAGCCACCGGAATTACGGGGGTAACTGGTTATACGGGAGCCACCGGAGCCTCGGGTTCAACTGGTGTAACAGGAGCCACTGGAGCTACGGGTTCAACAGGTGTAACAGGAGCAACAGGAGCTACGGGATCAACTGGTCTAACAGGCGCCACCGGTGTTACGGGGGGAACTGGTGTAACGGGAGCAACCGGAGCCACGGGTTCAACAGGTTCAACAGGTGTAACGGGAGCAACCGGAGCCACGGGTTCAACTGGTGTAACGGGAGCAACAGGAGCAACCGGAGTCACGGGTTCAACTGGTGTAACAGGAACCACCGGAGCTACGGGGTTAACTGGTGTAACAGGAACCACCGGAGCTACGGGAACAACTGGTGTAACAGGAGCAACTGGAGCCACGGGAACAACAGGTGTAACAGGAGCAACAGGAGCTACGGGATCAACTGGTCTAACAGGCGCCACCGGTGTTACGGGAGCAACCGGAACTACGGGAACAACTGGTGTAACGGGAGCAACCGGAACTACGGGAACAACTGGTGTAACAGGAGCAACAGGAGCTACGGGATCAACTGGTCTAGCAGGCGCCACCGGTGTTACGGGGGGAACTGGTGTAACGGGAGCAACCGGAGCCACGGGTTCAACAGGTTTAACAGGTTCAACAGGTTCAACAGGAGCCACTGGGGTAACTGGTACGACAGGTGCAACAGGAGCCACTGGGGTAACTGGTACGACAGGAACAACCGGAGTCACGGGGTTAACTGGTGTAACAGGAACAACAGGAGTCACTGGTGTGACAGGAGCCACCGGGCCCAGAGGGGCTATTCAACAATTTCAGGTATCTGAGAATTCCCCAAATACATCTGGAAGTTCGAGCATTCCTCTTACTTCTGTCGCTACAACACTAAAAACGATCACAGTTACTGGAGTGACTGCTGGAGAAATTGTTTGGTTAACAGGTATTGTAGGATGGGAGTCTACTGCTGGTACGACCGCTGTTCAATTACAAATCCTGCGTGGCGCTACAATCATTTTTAGCATCAACCAGCATGCAGCTGGTAATAACACATTTTGTACAACGAGTGTAGATCATGTGGATTTAACTCCCGGGACAGGAAATGTTACGTATTCCTTAATTGCATTGACGACAATTGGCACTGCCAATGCAATTGGTGCAATTACTTTTACAGGGGCATTGCTGACGTCTTAGTAGAAAAGGCGGCTAATTCACTGAGTTGGTCGCTTTTATTTAGTCTTCATAAAGTGGTGATTAGAAAAAATTTAGGTGAAAATGTGAAATGGAAGCAACCAAGATGTTCGAGTTAATGGCAAAGATCTTGACAAGATGCTCATCTTAGGTTCTGTTTATGTGCCTGCTCGTAAGTTGGTCAAAGCCCTTGGATTACAAGTGGAATCAGGTGACCAAAGCTGTAAGACTGAAGGTTGCGTAAAGCGTGTCTCTTATATTGGTCAAACAGATACTGTTCCTACTCTAGAGACTTTGCAATTTTAATCATTTCTTCTTTAGACAGTCTAGCACTAACCATTTCGACATAAGTGCCTTTTTGAATCCAATGAAAATACCCACAAGGGATAACATTCACACTATTTCTGGTACTAATCTAAGCTTTAAATGTCCTTCAATGTTATTTAATCGAACAAATTTTGCAGATTACCCAAAGTTTGTAACTCACGCAGGTATGTAGGAATTCTTATCACAGCGCTTGCATGAAAAGGTGGAACATAAAGAAATAACCATCCGAAGATGTTCCAGAGTCGGATGGTTATTCAACTTCCCGCGCGCATTAATGCTTACGTGGTTCGATTGACGGCTTTTCCTAGAGCATCCTCTAGGACATGAGCATACTGCATGGTTGTTTCGATTTTGGAATGTCCCAGTTGCGCCTGGAGCTGATGCGGATCAGGATTCAAACGCAAAAACTGGGTCGCAAAGCTGTGCCTTAGCTTATGTACGGACAAGTCTGGGATTCCAAAAGCTTTGGCGTATTTTTTCACCAGCTTTTGAACGGAGCGAACCTCAATCCGGTGTCCATTTGGGTTGGTGGGGGCGACGGCAAGAAAGACGGCATCTTCCTGGTGCGATGGCATATATTTGTCACGTTGCTGCAAATAGCGCCCCAAGTATTCTTTTCCCCAATCACTGAAAAAGGGAGCGTCCTCTTTTTTACCTTTACGCACCATTTTCAGCTGATTTTTTTCCATAACGATATCTGACAGGTCCAAACTCACGATTTCCGATACGCGGAATCCTCCAGAGAGAATCAAAGCAATAATAGCGCTATCACGATCGCGGTTTTGCAGATGAAACTGCTGCTTTTTCAGCGTGTCGCAATGTGCGAGGTAACCGTTGTAGACAAAATCGACGAACTGGTAAATTTCATCGTCAATCAAGATTTTGGCACGAATGGCATTCGCTCGGGCTAAGGGGGTGAGCTCAATCATTTCCACCTCGATCTTGGCAAGCACATTGCGGGTTAAGTACGATTCGCCATGATCATCCTCTGCTAATGCAGCCAAATAATGAAACAATGACTTCAGACTGGAAATCTTTCGGCTGATTGTTCGATCGCTGTATTCTTTTTTTGCACTGCGGGTAGGGTTCGTCAACAGGGCAGATCGCTCATACAGATGAGATTCCTGTAAGTACAAGATGTAGCTTTCTACCGTTTCCTTCCTGAGGTCATTGAGATCCTGCAAAGGAATATGCTTCATATCAGAGACTGGGGTCAAGCCTTCTGTCATCATCCAACGGAAGAAAAACGTAATATCACGCAAGTAGCCGAGCAAGGTGGAGGGAGAATTTTTCTTCGCTTTTTTATGTTCAATGAACTTCTCCACATACCAGGGAAAGGAGCCCATTAATTCTAAAAGCTGCAAGGCATCGCGTTGCTTGGTTACGGACATGCTTTCACCACCATCTATCATATTTGTGTACGAACATATATTCTATCAAAAACAAAACGTTCTGGGAATTGCTAATTGCGCTATTTACAGGCATGATGAGAAGAGATATAGTAAAACGGTGGATAAACGTAATCATTACGTTTTGTTGCAGGGAGGAGTGACAGGAAGTGGCAACCTGGGATTTATCGCAAACAACGCACCATGTATTGATCTGCAATGGCGGCAGCTGTATGCGTAAAGGTGGAGAAGAAGTAACGGTAGCACTTCGGGAATCAATCACAAGAGCCGGTTTGGATGATGTCGTACATACTACCCGCACGCGCTGTAATGGACGGTGTGAGGATGCCTGTGTAGTGATCGTTTATCCAGAGGGGATCTGGTATGAAAACGTGACGCCAGAGAATGCAGACCTTTTGGTTGAGCAGCACCTGCGTAATGGTGAGCCAGTCGAATCATGGATGACGCATCGCTTTATGCCAGGTGGCTTTGCACGGACGGAATCGGCGAGACGAGGCAGTTTAAAATCGGAAAAAGCCAAGAAATAAAGCAAAACCACATTCCACTTGAAATGGTGGAGAGTGGTTTTTTGTTTTTTTAACGCTAAGTCTAAGATTGCTCGAGAAGGAGAACTTTATGGGGAGGGACACATTTTTTTGTGAAAGCGCGATCATTTATGTCTTTCTCATATGGACATTACATGTAAAAGGTGGTAACCTAATAGCAAATAAGGTTGATTTAGAGCGTTTTAAACAAAAATATAGCGTCCATACGGAGTGTACATTTGTTTTTGTGGAAATTACGAAAGCAGTCCGCACGTGTACAGCCCATGGTCGAATGCTGGAGGGATTCTCGTTGGCGAGCAAAACATTGGAGCATTTTTTACAAGAAAATTTGACTGATCTGAAAAGCAAAGGTCTATACAATGTCATCGATCCATTGCAAAGTGCAAATGGCCCGGTCATCACGATCTCTGGAAAAAAACTGATCAATCTTTCCTCCAATAACTACCTCGGTCTGGCAACAGATCAACGTCTTATTGATGCGGCTGTTGCTGCTGCACAAAAGTATGGCGTAGGTGCCGGTGCAGTTCGGACTATCAACGGTACGCTTGAGCTTCATACACAGCTCGAAGAAAAGCTTGCAGCTTTCAAGCACACAGAAGCAGCAATCGCGTATCAGTCTGGCTTTAACTGCAATATGGCTGCGATCTCGGCGGTCATGGACAAAGATGATGCCATTTTGTCCGACGAGTTGAACCACGCTTCGATTATTGATGGTTGCCGCCTGTCGCGTGCACAAATCATTCGCGTCAATCACTCCGATATTGATGATCTGCGCGCGAAAGCAAAAGAAGCAAAAGAGTCCGGTAAATTTAAGAAATTGATGGTCATTACAGACGGAGTTTTCTCCATGGATGGTGACGCTGCCAAGCTCCCTGAAATTGTGGAGGTTGCCGAAGAATTCGATTTGATTACGTACGTAGATGATGCACACGGCTCCGGTGTTTTAGGGAAAGGTGCAGGTACTGTGAAGCACTTTGGCTTGTCGGACAAAATCGACTTCCAGATCGGAACTCTTTCCAAAGCGATTGGCGTAGTTGGTGGCTATGTAGCCGGCCGCCAAGAGCTGATCGACTGGCTCAAGGTCCGCAGCAGACCATTCCTGTTCTCCACAGCGTTGACACCTGCAGATGTGGCAGCGTCGATTACAGCTATCGATATTTTGCAAAAAAGTACAGAGCTGCACGACAAGCTATGGGATAACGGCAATTACTTGAAAAAAGGCTTGAAAGAGCTCGGCTTTAACATAGGCGAGAGTGAAACACCGATTACACCATGCATCATCGGCGATGAGCAGCAAACACAAGAGTTCAGTAAACGTCTTTATGCAGAAGGCGTATATGCGAAAGCGATTGTGTTCCCAACTGTAGCAAAAGGTACAGGTCGCGTACGCAACATGCCAACGGCAGCACATACAAAAGAAATGCTGGATCAAGCCCTGAGCATCTATGAAAAAGTAGGCAAAGAAATGGGGATTCTCAAATGAAAAAGATACTGGTAACAGGGGCGTTGGGGCAAATCGGGTCCGAGCTGATTACGAAGCTGCGTGATGTGTATGGTGCCGATCAGGTTGTAGCGACCGATATTCGCAAAAAAGAAGACGATCCAGTAGTGCAAGCTGGGCCGTTTGAGGTATTGGATGTGACGGATGGAGAGCGGATGTTTGAGCTTGCCAAAAAGCATCAGGTCGATACGATTATGCATTTGGCAGCACTCCTATCCGCAACAGCAGAAGCAAAGCCGCTACTCGCTTGGAACCTGAACATGGGTGGATTGGTTAACGCTCTGGAGACTGCACGTGAGCTGAACTGCCAGTTCTTCACGCCTAGCTCCATCGGTGCTTTTGGTCCGTCCACGCCAAAAGACAATACGCCACAAGATACGATTCAACGTCCTACGACGATGTATGGTGTAAATAAAGTCTCAGGAGAACTGTTGTGCGACTACTACTACCAAAAATTTGGGGTAGATACGCGCGGTGTGCGTTTCCCTGGTCTCATTTCGTACGTAGCACCTCCAGGTGGAGGAACGACAGACTATGCCGTAGATATTTACTACAAAGCGATTCAAGACAAAGCATACACTTCCTATATTGGAAAAGGCACTTATATGGACATGATGTACATGCCAGATGCGCTCAACGCGATTGTCGGGCTGATGGAAGCTGATGCATCCAAGCTCATTCACCGCAATGCGTTTAATGTTACTGCGATGAGTATCGAGCCAGAGGAGGTAGCGGCATCGATTCGCAGGCATATTCCTGAGTTCAAGCTTTCTTACGAGGTAGACCCGGTTCGTCAAGCGATTGCCGATAGCTGGCCGAATTCGATTGATGCGACCGCTGCTATGCAGGAATGGGGCTTCAAAGCAGAATATGATTTGGATAAGATGACAGAAGACATGCTGGCGAAATTGCGGGGAAAGCTGCTGCAAAAGGTCGGTTAACCATATAACATAGCACATAAAGCTGCCACTTACTGTAATCAACAGGGTGGCAGTTTTTTTGTACCAAAAAATTGCAACTTCCTTGTCCAGCGTCAACTACCATTCGTACGTATTTTTCAGCTGCTCCATCGACTGCAAAAATTGTGTCCGCGCCTCCGGTTGCGATAAAAGCTGCTGGACGTAACCCTTATCAATCAAAAGATTAGCAACATGATAATTATGGTGCAGCAAGTATTGATTCTTGTCGTCCAAAAGCCACATCAGAAACCATTTCTGTGTTTGCAGTAAACGGATATGCTGCTGTAGCTCGTCTTCCGTTATCCAAGGGGCAATGCATTCAAATGAGAATAAATTGTCAACCAAGCGAGAAAAATAGCCCATTGTGCACCTCCACAACAAGAACTCTCCTAGAAAATACGATACGACGAGCCACTTGGTTTCAAGTTCCATTGTTTCGGATGTGTTTTTCTTCATTCGGGCAAAATAGTTGGGAGCTTGGATGAAAGGATGGCAATCATTATGACCAAAAAAGATTATGTTCTCACGATTCTGGAAAATATCGAAAAGCATAAGGGGATGTTCCCACAACAATTGCAAACACAGTTGGAGGAAGTGAGACAGAATATCGAAGAGACTTCGCCAGAGTCGTTCTTTTTACAGACAAATGGTGTTGTTACCGGATCGGCGCTCCAGCAGTCCAAAGAAACGAAGAACCCCTTGTTTGCTTTATCGGAAGTGTATTTCGATCTGAAAAAGATTGCAGAAGCAAATAGAGATACATGCCCAGAACTGATTTCAGCGATTACACAATATGAGGGCTTAACGAACGAATCAGAGGGTTATTCTCCAGAGTAACTATCATGAGAAGACAAAGGAGGGGAACGATGGATTTGCGAGCTAGCTTGAAAACGGACAAAGAAATGAAGGAAGCAAAAACACAATCCACACAGGCATCAACCGATAAGGATCGTGAGGAACCACAGATTGAGAGCTGGGGATGGACGAATAATGCGGATACGGTTCACCAAAACGATTAATCAGACAAAAACCGTCCCAGATCAGGACGGTTTTTTCCAAGTCTCACTTGTTTCTTTAAGCATGTCCCATAACAGTTTGAGGTACCTACATATTATTTTCCCCTGTATTTTCATCTAGGTTTCCATCGCTCGTACCTTCTACGTATACATCGCTTACTTGTTCATGCGTAACAGCTAAACCTTTCTCTGTCTGAGATGTGCTCTTGTAATAGGATGGATCGTACATTTTCTCGGCGACCTCATCAGTAGCGTTGAACAGTTCCTGATTGTTTTTCATCACAGTTCCTCCTGTAAAGGGTTGATTTCCCGACGGATCAAGAGCGGTAATCGTACATACCTAGTAATAATTTATGCAAAAGAGTACCTAACTAACGTATTCTGCCGTATAGGAATTTGTACCAGCATGCACAGAAAGCAACGTATTGGCATATCCAACCAGGCGATTGACAATCTCGTCTACTACTGCGTAGACAAGAGGATGCAAGATAGGGTCATAAAGCTTTGGATCATCGAAGATCACAGTGGTGTGAATGAATACATCTCGATTCCCAAACAGATCGTAATGAATGAACACTTTTCCGCAAGCTCCTTTTGTCTGAGGATCTTGGTATCCCGGCAGAAAAAGATACCATTCTTCGGCTGTTGCCGAGCGGAAATTTTTCGTGAAAGTTAGACCTTGTATCGCTTCATCTGTTTTTGCTTTTAGTTCGGTGCTCATCAAAATATCCGACAATTTTTCTTCCTCCTTTTACTCCTTTTCAGTATGAATATGGAAGGAGAAACTCATCCAAAAAGAAAAAGCCGCCCAGTAACGGGTGGCTTTGAGTACAGCTAATCAAGAAAGTACAACTTTTCAGTTACAAGGAAAAAGCCGGGAAATCTCATAGACAGCCTCTTTCTCGAAAATGATTTTTCCGTAGGCATCGACGACCTCGACGGTATAATCCGTATTTTTTTCTCCGTATTCACTTGCGATCGAGAGCGCGTCTTCATAATTGGTCGTCAAGGCAAACTCAGATTCTTGCAAAAGAAGTAAATAATCATACTTGAAGAAATAAAGTTTTCCGTTTTTCCGCAATTCCACACGGATTTTCGCTGCGAACCGTGTGATGTCCTCGAAGTCTCGAAATGCGAAGAAAACAGTAGAATTTTCCAAATTACTTGCAGGAGCAGCTTCATCTTTTTCTTCAGAATGATCCGTCAATGTAATGGTAATATACATACCTTGAGAGGGGACAAAAGCTACTTCAGTACGGCAAGGCATATCAATGGCTGGAAAGTCGTGAGTCGATTCAGCAAAAAGGAGAGCTTCCTCTATCCAATGATTGATAAGAGCGAGGCTCGCCTCATGATCATCATGGTTATAACCCCGAGATGAAAGTTCGGTCTCATTCAGAAAAATCGAAATGGTCCGGTTATCTAAGATTTCCATCTTCATTGTTGATTCCTCCTTATCTATTCAGTGGCTAATCTTACCAAACGACTAGGGATGCGAAAATGAGAGTGTAGGGGTAGCATTTAAATATACGTTATCGTTATGGGCAAGACAATAGGAGGTTATTGGCTATAAGGTGTCTAGTATCCTTACTTTTGAGACAAACTACTTGAGGTTGTAATTATTGTTGTTGAGGAGTGATCAAGATGAGTGACAAGGCTAATCAGGAAGTGGAGAATAAGGAACTGAAAAAGTTGGGCACACATTCAGCAGGGATACCCGATTTATTTGAGACCCGGAGCAATTCCGAAGAAGAGGTCATCAAGCCTCCCAAACATCCTGGTGGAGCAGGTTCATCTGGCACTTATTAAGACGAAGCTGCAAGCGGTTCATGCCGTTTGCAAAAAAAGATGATTGTGAGAGCCCAGGTTAACAAGTGTTAGGGGCACCCACAATCATCTTCGCTTCTTATTTCTTACAGTCTTGCACGTGCCTGCTTTAGTGTAATCGAGTTGGCAATGGCTGTCCACATATCGGTTGATTCAGAACCGACATACCAGTAAGCCAATCCGCCTATTTCCCACTGCAGGCTTGCTTGTACTTTTAACCCCATCGATCGGCTTTCCTCCAGCCAGATCGTGTGTGTCACTCCTTGTTTTTTGTAGGTAGATCGGTATTGTCCGATAGAATCATCCCATGTCGTACTCGCCTTGTATTGTGAAATAAGCTGATACGATTCTGGGATACTCAGATCGACAGACTGCAATTGCTTTCCTGACTGATACCAGTCCCTTGTATAGAGTGGCAAACCGATGATCAGCTTTTTCGCAGGCATTTCATCAAGCAAATCGGAGATGATCTTTTTTATCCAAGGCAGTGAGGCGACTGAGCCTGACTTGGTCCCTCCGACCCAATGTTCTTCATAAGCCATCAATACGAGATAGTCTGCATATTTTGCCAGCTCTGCGAAGTCATAGGGCTCGCTCCAATCCGTCCCAGAGTCCGGTGGAATATCGACCGAGAGCACCGCCCCCTTTGCGTGCAGGGCAGTAGCCAGCTCCTGGATAAACAGCGTAAAGTTATTACGATCAGCAGGGGCAAAGCCTTCGAAATCAACATTAATTCCATCCAATTGATACTTGTCAATAAAGCCTGACAATTTTTGCACGATTGCCTTGCGTTTGCCTGCATCAGATAGCGCGGTATGAGTAGCAGTGGAATCAAATTTGTTTCCAAAGAGAGCCCAAACTTGCTTCCCGTTGTCATGAGCCCAGTTAACGAGTGAAGCATCAGAGAAGTCACTCACTGTACCGTCTTTTTGCAGGAAATACCATCTTGGAGACAGTGTGTTGACACCACTCTTTTTTACTTGAGCAATAAATTCCTCCGTTGTGGATTGGTATTGCCAGCCTAGTGATACGAGTGGCCGACTAGCAGCTGTCTGTGCATTCAAATCATCCAGAATTCGCTGCAGGATAACGGCCGTCTCTTGACGAGAGAGGGCAGAAGCAGGGCGAAAATATCCTTGGTAGCCAACCAGCCAATTATTTTGCATGGCCTTGCTGACTGAGTTGCGTGCCCAGCTCGAAACCAATTTCGCATCTTTTACGTTCAGGCTTGTTGTGGTGGAAGCATTTTGTTCCAGTGCCCGTACGAGAAAAGCCGCTGCTTCTTCGCGAGAAATCGTACGTTTCGGTGCAAAAGTAGTCGGACCGATGCCGTTTGCGATATTCAGGGCAGCAGCAGCCTGTACGTATCCGTATGCCCATGAGCTTTTCGGGACATCCGTATAGGAGACGACAGCTCCTGAAACGGGCTTGATTCCTACTGTACGACTGAGCATCGTTACGAATTCTGCACGAGTGACAGGACTGGTAGGGTGGAAATACCCGTTTTCATCACCGGCAATGACACCAGCTTCATAAAGCGAGCGAATCTGTTTTTGTGCGTAGCTGTTTCCAATGTCACGCAGGTTGTTCGTTGAAGCTGTTGAAGCGGGAACTCCAATGGCCAGCGTAAGGCTGTACATCAGAAATACAAGTGAAACAAACCAGATATGTATGCGTTGTTTATTCATCATACATCCAGTATAAGGAGATATAACCAGTCTTTCATTGGCTATTTATTGGTAAAAGGGTATGCCAAGAGAACGCATTAGAGAAAGTAGCGATATGGTATGATAAGAGGGCAATGATAGGAGAGAGACGAAAAGAAACGAGGCGGGAGAGAAATGGAAGACGTACTTATTGTAGGGGGAGGACCTTGTGGTCTCGCAGCAGCAATCGCCTGTAAAAGAGCGGGGCTTGATCCACTCATCATTGAAAAGGGATCACTTGTTCATTCAATTTATCGGTACCCCACATATATGATTTTTCACAGTACTCCAGAGCTTTTGGAGATCGGTGGCGTTCCATTTGCAACGGCAAATGACAAGCCAACGAGGCAAGAAGCTCTCAACTACTACCGATTGGTGGCTTCGCGTGAAAATCTGCGAGTTCATGTTTATGAGACCGTTACAGGGGCTGGTCAGACAGCTGATGGCTTTCGTGTGAATACAACGGATCGCTATGGGACATCCCATTCGTACGACACCAAAAACTTGATTATCGCCACTGGTTATTTTGACAATCCAAACCGTTTGGGTGTACCAGGAGAGCAGCTTTCCAAGGTCTCATCGTTTTACAAGGAAGCGCATCCGTATGCGGGGATGAATGTAGCTGTTGTCGGAGGAAATAACTCGGCAGTCGATGCCGCGATGGAGCTGGAGCGGGCAGGAGCACGCGTGACGGTCATTTGTCGAAGACCAGAGCTATCGGATAAGGTGAAGGCCTGGACCAGACCTGTGTTTGAGAGTCTGATCAACAAAGGGCGCATCCGTATGTATTTTGGAGCTAACGTGGAAAGCATTGAAGAGCGTATGATCTATGTAAACACGGGTACAGAGGTGATCAGCTTAGACAATGACCACGTATTCTCCCTGATTGGCTATCGTCCAGACCGCACTTTTTTGCATTCACTAGGAGTAAAAACCGATCCAGATTCAGGCATCCCACAGCATGACGCAGATACGATGGAGACGAATGTCCCACACCTTTACATAGCAGGTGTGATTGCGGCGGGCCAACACGCGAATTCCATCTTTATCGAAAATGGTCGTTTTCACGGAGAAGGAATCGCCCGCCACATCACATCGCAGATGCGAGATTAAGCTTTTACATGGTCCATTTTAGCTGCTTACCGCCGATCAGGTGATAATGCAGATGGAAGACCGTCTGCTGACCGTGCTCACCGGTGTTGGTCACAACACGGAATCCTTGTTCAGTAACGCCCATCTCATCTGCTACCTTTTGCAGGGAGAGGTGGAGGTGACCGATTAGTTCCTTGTCTTCCGGTTCAATCGCGAGTACGGATTGAATATGCTTTTTCGGGATGATGAGTACGTGTACCGGAGCAATCGGATTGATATCGTGAAAGGCGACTACATGCTCATCTTCATATACTTTGTTGGAGGGGAGCTCCCCGTTTACGATTTTGCAAAAAATGCAGTCCATCTTTGTCAACATCCTTTCCTATATGAAATACGCAGTAGAGCCTACTTCGTCATCAAAGTAGGCTTTACCTGTTTCTATATGGGAATGATTTCATCCGGAAAATTGCTTATACATCCCAAAATATAAAAACAGCGTCACGAGTGCAAAGGCGATTGCATAGATGGGCTTCACCCACGTCGTTAATACGTAGCAGGTGGATATGAACAAGACCAAACCGATTGCTCCGAGGATGCCACTTTTTTGTGCGGAATGGAACTCTTGACTGTTCATATATTTGATTTGGAGCATCATGTTCAAAAGGGTGACGATAGGCAAAGTTGTAATAATGCCAGATAGAAAAATATTTTTCGTTTTACTAAAATACGTCGCTATCACTACAACTGTGCCACCTAATATAAACTTTACCACATAGTCAAGCATGAACTGCTAGCCTCCCGTATCCTGTAGACAAATCCGTTCCTCGTATGTAGGGACTTGTCCATTATAAACCCGAAGACTGGCACAGGGTAGACGGTAGTTTTATGGAAAAGTTGTTTCGAGAAAGCTGAGTACCTCACGCCAGGAATGCGTGGAAGCGTAGGCGTTGTTTTTCGCAGTACCTCCGTTTAAGCGTGTCCGTGTAGTCGGAATATAAGGAAAACGAATGGCGTGGCCTGTGTCCGTATAGCTGAGATGAACGACGCGATGAGGAAATTGATTTGCTTGCAACCGGGCAACCATCTGTTCGCAATGCTCGGCAGCAGGCCACCAGTGATCGTCATCGGATGAGAGCAAGAGGATCGGACCATTGATCCTTTCGACAGGAATAGCCGCGTCCTCTAGCCATTCGCATGCTTTCCAGGCAGCAGCATGGATGTGATCGATTCTTTCGCCCGCATCGAGCAGCACCTGTGTTTCCTCGGACTGTTCCTGGGTCCAGGGAACAAAAGGAAGAGGTTCACCACGGAAGGACCAGGAGGACTGAGGGGAAAACGTTTCGGAGTCACTAGACTCACGATCGCATCCAATACCCACAGTAGAACTAGGGCTGGAAGCTATAACCGCCTTTATTTCAGGATCGATGGAGCCCATGACGAGTGCCAATTCTGCGCCTTTGGAACGACCGAAGACGGCGATTTTTTCAGCGTCTACAGCAGGCTGGCGTTTAAGCCATTGGATCGCTTCTTGTACATACTCGAGTGGGATCTGACGGATGTCGTCAGGTAAGTCATCACATTGGAAATAGGCGAGGGCTAGAGCTGGATAACCATTGGAAGCAAAGAGAGCAGCGAATTGTGAGCAGGAACCGATACCGCCTTCGCTTCCACCTAGTACGAGAACCGCTGGACGGGCTTGTGCTTGCTGCTTGTAGAAAAATTGACCAATCAATCCGTTCTCCCGTACCTTTATGATGGACACATCGCGAGAGACAAAGTAGCGCTTAACCGTTGCCGTAGCAACAGCTTTTTCATTAATCTCTGCTGTTAATACGATTTCGGTAGAGCGCGGTGAAAATTCAAAATCATCGAGGCTATATGGACTGTAAAATCGCTGGGCTTTTACGTGCATAGACCAAAACAGCCCCATTGGATCGATGCCTTCGTATGTCCCGAATAGAGGGGCTTGCGAGATCAGATCTACATTTCCGTCTTCATCAGCTTGAAAGATGGCATGGGATGAAGCTGTCAGCTCTCCACCCGGTAGACCATTATTTAATGTGGCGTGTAGTGTAATTAATTGATGAGGAGCAAAACCGCTTAGTGTAATATGAACAGGTACGTCTAACAATGCCGTTGCTGGTGAGACATCTATTTGTGGGTGCATCATGCAGACAACACTCCTTTTCAAATAAATGGAATAAAGACAAGGTAATTATAGTTTACTGACGAATGAACGAACGAAAAAGATGTGACGGAATGGTTAACTTGACTTCCTTCACCTGGTGTAACTATAATCATTACAACGAAAGGGTGACCCTCATGAGAATTAGTAGTCGCTTCTCTGTAGCTGTCCATATATTATCGCTACTTTCAGTAGACCCGCATGCTCACAACACATCCGAATGGATTGCGGGAAGTGTGAATACCAATCCGGTCATTATCCGCAGAGTGCTCGGTCAGTTAAAGAAAGCAGGGCTCGTGCATGTTCGTGCCGGCGCTGGTGGCGCTACCCTTGCCAAGGATTTGGAGCAAATTACGTTGCTCGATGTCTATCGTGCTGTTGAGGTGGTAGAAGAAGGGCAGCTTTTTCATATTCATGACCAACCAAATCCGGATTGCCCGGTCGGAGCCAACATTCAGTTTGTGTTGGAGCTGATTTTGACCCGTGCCCAGCATGCGATGGAGGGTATATTAGGAGGAGTGACAATGTCCCAGCTGGTTTGCGATCTTCGCGTAAAAATAGGAGAATCAGGCTGATATTGGGTATTGAAGCAACTCAACTGGTGTATGTCCAAGAAGGGATACATCCCGCCGTGTCGTATGGTATTTAAGAAGCAGACTTCATTGTATCGAAAGGGGCGGGGACGTATGACCATGCAAAAGATGATGCAACCGATTACCACCTACCTACGCCCAACCGACACACTAGAAGACGCCGCTCGCGTGATGCTGGAGACGCAGATGGATATGCTTCCTGTGGTAGATGCCCAGGGCAGATTGGTAGGTGTTTTTTCGCATCGCGAGCTGTATCGGATGATCCTGGAAAAAACTCCTTCCACGACTGCTATTGAAAGCTATATGAGTACTGAGAGCATAACAATCTCACGGGAACAAAACTGCGGGACAACAGTCGATAAGGTTGAGCTTGGTAAAGGAATGGACCAGGTTGGAACACGCATGCTCGTCGATAAGGTCGATCAGGGAAATCGCCAAGCAGACAAAGCGTTGCAAAAACATTTTCCGAAAGCCTTGTATCATTGGGAGCATATTTTGACTGTAGATAAAACCATGCTCGATCTGATCAGCTCGGCTCAAAAGGCTGCACGCCGAAATACTGCCGTCATGATTCGCGGGGAAAGCGGAACGGGCAAGGAATTGTTTGCACACGCTATCCATCATGCGAGTTCGCGAGCCTCGGGTCCTTTTGTTACAATCAATTGCGCGTCTGTCCCCGAGCATTTGCTGGAGGCCGAATTTTTTGGGTATGAGAATGGCGCCTTTACGGGAGCAGATCGGACAGGACGAATAGGAAAATTGGAGCTGGCTCATGGCGGAACCTTGTTTTTGGATGAGATAGGGGATATGGCAACGCATTTGCAGGCAAAGCTGCTCCGTGTAATTGAGGGCAAGGAGTTTTTTCGGATCGGGGGCACCAAATCGATTCAGACCGATGTACGAATCATCTCTGCGACCAATGCCCCTCTGGAAGAGCTGATTATGCAAAAGAAGTTTCGGGAGGAGTTATATTACCGACTGCATGTAATCACGTTTTCTATCCCGCCGCTGCGAGCACGCAACAACGATATTCTGGTATTGACAGAAGCATTTATCAAGCAGCTAAATCCCATCCTGGATACGACCATTACAGGAATAGAGAAATCTGTCGAAAAGCTGTTTGAACAATACGAGTGGCCTGGGAACATTCGTCAGCTTCGCAACGTCATCGAGTGCGGTATGATTATGGCTGAAACGGGACGCATTTCAAGTGCAGACTTGCCAAATGAGCTGCTCAAGAAAGTGGATGAACGGGATCGAATAGCACTCGTTCAGGCTGCAGAAAAAACAGAGCTGGAACGCGCTCTTCGCCAGACGAACGGGAACAAATCCAAGGCTGCTCGGATGCTGGGTATAAGCAGATCCGGATTTTACGAAAAATTGAAAAAATATCAGCTATAGCCTGATTGGTAGGCACTCATGTAGATCGAACTCTCTCAATCGAACAGAGCTAGATTAAGGGTGGAAATAGTAAAAAATTACGGATATAATGTTATTATTCTGAAAGAAATTATGAAAGATCGACAATGGCGTCGATTTTTGTTGCAGGGACAAAAAGTGTTGGCACGTCCATTCTCTGACGATCAGGAGGTGGAATTTTGCGTCATCATTATCGAATCATTATTGTAGACGATGATCCTATTACCCGAATGGACCTGATAGAAATGCTGCAAGCGGAGGGTTACGACGTAGTGGCTGAAGGAAAAAACGGGGAAGAAGCCGTTCGATTGACGCAAAAATGGAAGCCACATCTCATCATCATGGACGTGAAAATGCCCGTCATGGATGGATTGACAGCGACTGGAATTATTCGCAGGGAGTCGGATGTAGACGTACTCCTTTTAACCGCCTATAGCCAAAAGGATATGGTGGCTCACGACAAGGCAAATGGAATTTGTGCCTATTTAGCAAAGCCTGTGATGGAGGAAGACCTTCTACCGGCTGTAGCCTTGGCATTTTCCAAAAAAAGCATTGTATATGAAAAGTGAAAATGTAAAGCAAAGGCGCTTGATGAACGGCGGTTGTTCCGTCTGTAATTCAAAGCGTTTTTTTTGTTTTTATTGACTCAAACGGGAAAGAGAGTGAAGCTGAATATGAAGTTGGCATGTGTGATACGTAAGCAAACATATCAGTTTGGGTCCGTACGAGAAGTGTTGGCAAAAGCGAGCGAAGAGAAGTCTGGAGATCGCATGAGCAAGCTGGCAGCAGAGTCCGCACTGGAGCGCATGGCAGCAAAGGTTGTTTTGAGTGAAATGCGCCTCTCAGATATTTATGAAAACCCGGTTATTCCTTATGAAAAAGACGAAGTGACACGCACTATTTACGACGATATGAATCTTTCGGTTTACGAGGAAATTAAAAATTGGACAGTCGGCGAGCTTCGCGAGTACATCCTTTCCTTTTCGACTGGAATGCCTGAGTTGACTCGGATCGGCAGAGGGCTCACAAGTGAGATGATTGCCGCAACCGCCAAGCTTATGTCGAGTATTGACCTCGTCATGGCTTCGCAAAAAATGCGGCACCAGGCTTATTGCAACACACTGATCGGGGAACCGGGACGACTCGCTTTCCGTTGTCAGCCAAACCATCCGATCGATGATCCAGAAGGCATCCTGGCTTCGATTAAAGAAGGACTGTCTTATGGCTCAGGAGATGCTGTTATCGGGATTAATCCTAATAATGACTCCGTTGAAAGCGTAACCAAGCTGCTGAAGATGACACATGATTTCATGCAGCACTGGCAAATTCCGACGCAAAATTGTGTACTTGCACATATCACAACACAAATGCAGGCACTGCGAGGTGGAGCACCCATTTCCTTGATGTTCCAAAGTTTGGCAGGCTCTCAACGTGCGAATGATGCCTTTGGGGTCAGCAAGGAGATTTTGGACGAAGCGATGGAGCTGATGCTGCGCAAAGGGACAGCTACAGGACCGAACGTCATGTACTTTGAAACGGGCCAGGGCTCAGAGGTATCCCTGGAATCCCACGAGGGTGTCGATATGCAAACGTTGGAGGCGCGTACGTACGGTTTTTGCCGTCACTGGAAGCCGTTTATGGTCAATAACGTCTCTGGCTTTATCGGACCTGAGACGCTGTACGATGGCAGACAGATGATCCGTGCAGATTTGGAGGACTTGTTTATGGGCAAATTGCATGGACTGCCAATGGGAATTGCGCCTACCTACACCAATCACATGCATGCCGACCAAAACGATCAGGAAATTGCCGGTATGTTGACCACGCTCGCGGGCGCAAATTTTTACATGGGAGTGCCGGGGGGAGACGATGTCATGCTGAGCTATCAGGATACGAGCTTTCATGACGACGCTAGCTATCGTGAGCTGCTCGGTATGCGACCACTGCGTGAATTTGAGAAATGGCTGGAAAAAATGGGGATTATGGAAAATGGTCGATTGACAGAGCGGGCTGGAGATTTAACGATATTTGACTAGCGAGAATGGGGGCAAGCACAATGAAGCAGATTAATTTGGATGACCTGGTCCAACGCGTACTGGAGGAGCTTACCCGGAAAGATCAAGACGTAATTCAATTTCCAGAAGAGAAACAACGAGGAGTAGAGAAGCCGAACAATCCGGAGGCTTTGGAGCGTGCGATGAATCGTACACCTGCCAGGATCGGAATCGGACGCGCCGGCACTCGTATGAAGACAGGTAGTTACTTACAATTTCGGATTGACCAGGCTGCCGCTCAGGATGCCGTCATGAAAACAATTAGCCCAACACTGCTTGAAACATTACAGCTGCCAGCTCTGCACACAAAAGCCACTGACATGTCCGACTACTTGATGAATCTGGACTCCGGACGCGTGCTTTCCGATGAGTCAGTGCGTTGGCTGGAACAGAATGCGGATAAAGGCAAGGACGTGCAAATCATTATTTCGGACGGACTCAGTACGTCTGCCTGCGAAGCGACCATTCCTGACCTGTTACCTGCACTGCTGCAGGGCCTAGCTATGCGCAATATCAGTGTGGGGAAACCAGTGTTTATCCATCGTGGACGTGTATGGGTCCAGGATCAGGTAGCCTCGATCGTCAACTGCAAGGTCGTCATTTCTTTGATTGGGGAAAGGCCGGGCCTTGCTACCGCTGAAAGTCTCAGTGCTTACATGATTTACAAACCGGATGCGAATACGGTAGAATCAGATCGTACAGTCATTTCCAATATTCATCGTGGAGGGACCCTTCCAATCGAGGCAGGGGCTTATCTGGCGGAGCTTTTAGAGGAGATTCTGAAATATCAGGCGAGCGGGGTCAAATACATGCAGCTGCGTGCAAAATAACGGGTTGATCCCTGCTAGTAGTTCCTCTGATCTTGCTCTAGAATACATGGGAGAAGACCATTATTTATGAGGGGTTGCTATGCATGACGGAGCCAAATCAAAATGAAAAAGAGACCGTAGAACAAAAGCCTGGGAAAATTAGCCTGCAAGAGGCAATGAAACGCAAATTGGCAGAAAAAAAGCAAGCACAAGCGCAAGCCAATAATCCTGCTAATCAAAAAGCAAAAAATCAAACGATGAAAAGCCAGCATAACAAAAAACCTAACAATCAACGCAGACGTACTGGTGTATAACAATTTTTGATGGGAAGAATTACGAAGGGGATTTACAGCAGAATCGATTCGCTGTAGATCTCCTTCTTTGCATTGTTCTCGAAATAACTCGTGGGGAGGCGAGAACTGTGAAGCTGGAACGATTGCTAGCAATTATCATGATGCTACTCAACAAGCGGAGGCTTAGCGCACCTGAGCTAGCGGACCATTTTGAGGTATCGCTGCGCACGATATATCGCGATTTGGATGCCATCAACGCAGCAGGTATTCCTATTGTGGCGTATCCAGGAGCAAGCGGCGGTTATGAAATCATGGAAAGCTATACGATTGATCGACAGTATCTTTCTCTGGCGGAGCTGGTGGCGGTCATTGCTGCGCTGAAGGGAGTGCACTCTTCCACGGAGGACAAGCAAATTGGTCACCTCCTGGAAAAAATCAATGCGCTGCTCTCCACTACGCCCTCCGGCGCTTCAGATAGTCAGCACCCAGTCGTCTATGACTTTAACCCGTGGGGGAGTACACCTGCTATCGCACAAAAGGTCAGCTCATTCCGGGATGCTATTGAGCGTAGAGTGCGCACGCGTATCGCCTACACGAAAATAGGTGGACAATCCGAGGAACGAACGATTGAACCTATTACGTTGATCATTAAAGGATATGTCTGGTATGTCTACGCCTTTTGCTTACGCCGTACGGAATATCGGCTATTTCGGCTTTCGCGGATTGATAGGTGGGAGGTGCTCGCCGAGGAATTTTTACCCCACCAAAGCGATGTTGACCAGCTGAGGTGGCAGGAGGAGTGGGATACTGGGCAACGTAAGCTACTCGTGCTTCGTTTTGCTCCCGCCGTTCATGTGCGAGTGCGGGATATGTTTGGTCCAGAGGCAATCGAGACGCAAGAAGATGGCTCTCTGCTGGTGCGGACCGTTATGGCTGATGACGAATGGCTGCACGGAATGCTACTCAGCTACGGTGATGCTCTGTTTGTAATCGAGCCTGCCTACATCAGGGAGCGGATGTGGGAAACCATCAAAAAAATGCATCTTCTATACGAAAAGGATCAAAACGTTGACAGATAGTTGTCAGGGTAGACTAGGTATACTGTTTCTTGTAAGCAACTTTATACGAGGAGCGTGGATATCCCATGAACCATACTATTGTTAAACTCGATGAAAAACGGATCGCCGGATTAAAAATCATAACGACAAATGAGGCAGAATGTGGGCCTAACGCCAAGATCGGGGCGCTTTGGCAGCGGTACTATGCTGAAGGCTTTCCGTCTAGCACACCTCACCAAACAGAGCCAGGAGTCATTTACGGAATCTATTCGGACTATGAAAGTGATGAAACGGGCTCTTATTCCCTTCTGATAGGAGCGGAAGTGGAAAAAGCTGGAGAGCTCCCAACTGAATTGTCTGTGACGACCATTCCGCCAGCAACATACGCCGTATTTACCACGCGCGTGGGTCCAATCGTAGAAGTCGTTCAAGAAGCGTGGGCTCATATTTGGGAGTGGTCGAAACAGCCAGGAAACAAACGCACGTTTATCGCTGATTTTGAACGGTATGATGGCGTGCGCTGCGTTGATCCTAATCATGCACAAGTGGATGTGTACATCGCCATTTCCGTAGAATAAGATACAGCGATTGAGACAAGCTGTTGTAGCTTTCGGGCTATATCAGTTTGTTTTTTTACGCTCAATTGTTTAAAGTAAAATCTCAGACTAGTATTATTTCTCTGTAACGGGAGAGAGGGGTTCCACGAACGAATGGATTGGTTGACAAATGTGGACGGATTAGCAGAGTGGATTCGTTCCTGGGGGATTCTGGGGATGGCAGGGAGTATTCTTTTAAACATCCTCATCAGTGTTGCGGGAGTTCTCCCATCGATTTTTTTATCGGGGGCCAATGCTGTTGTCTTTGGACTATACGGGGGCTTCTTGATTTCGTTGACTGGCGAGGTAGCAGGGGCAGCTGTAGCTTTTCTGCTCTATCGCCGTGGGATTCGCAGCAGCAGGAGATTGCAAAAAATGGAGTCGTTCCAATGGGTCCATCGAATAAACGGTTCTTCGCGATTTCGCAAATGCCTTGCAGTAGTACTGCTCCGCTTGAATCCATTTATCCCATCCGGTGTGATTAATTTGGGGGTAGCTCTTACGACACTGTCCTTTGGAGATTTTCTGCTCGCTACCACGATCGGGAAAATTCCTTCAATGGTGTTCGAGACGTTTGTCGGTCATGATTTAATCTACTTCGAAGAAAATAAGCCCCGGTTGCTCTTTGCCCTCATAGCGGGCGCGCTTGTGCTGGTCCTGTTTTGGAAAAATGGCGGGAGTGGCAAAGAGAATGAAAAAGAGACTTAATGTCGAAAAATGCTCGGTTGATTCGTTCAAAATATTCTTGCTAATCCATCCCTCTTAAATGGTACAATCGGATTGCTAGACTTCCAATCCAATAGTAGAGGTGATCGAGTGTGGGTGTTACGGCAGATAAAATTTTTGTGAATTTACCAGTGAAGGATTTACAAGCATCCATTGAATTTTTTTCCAAGATAGGCTTCGAATTTAATCCGCAGTTTACGGATGACAATGCAACATGTATGGTGATAAACGATCACATCTTTGTCATGCTATTGGTTGAGGGCTTCTTTAAAACGTTCACCAAGAAGGAAATAGCCGACGCTACGAAAAGCACAGAGGTCATTGTAGCACTTTCTGCGGATAGCCGGGAGCAAGTTGACGAGATCGTCAATAACGCGCTAGCAGCTGGAGGAACAACTCCTAATGAACCAACTGACCATGGCTTCATGTACGGCAGGAGTTTTCAGGATTTAGACGGTCATCTCTGGGAATTGATTTATATGGAGGAGGGCGTCGTAGAGCAGGGTTAGGCTTGAAATAGATTAGTTTAGTTAGCTTGGATAACACTGCCTTTAATGGTGGTGTTTTTTTGTTCCACCAAAAAGTGAAACTTTTTCCACGCGCTCTCGTAAAAAGGGGAACGAACAAAAAAATGGCATAGCCGAGGCTTCGAGTAGGAGGTGAGGGTATACAATGGCTAAATTCGTAAAGATTTTTCTTTTGATCATGATGATTGGCTTGTTTTGCTTGAATTCGATTCAGCTACCAACCGAGACAGATACAAGCACAGGACAATCTTTATTCATAGAGCATCTGCCTTTTGAGGAGCACGCTACATTCCTCAAGGAAAATAATCAGACCACTTCTTTTTTTACCATTTTTTATTTGCTTTGTATCGTTCTTACGTTTTTTCATGTTTGCTATCGCTCTAGCATCAGACGTTTTCTCCGATCAGCCATCCCGATCTTAAAACGAACCTTTCTATTATTCCCGATCAAATTTGAATCACGGTACATAGCTCTGCCTCCTTTCATCTAGAAAATAAGGATGAAATGGGGAGTAAGAAAGTGAAGAAATGGTCCAGAATCGTCAGTTTTATCGTTTTCGTCGTGGCAGCTTGCTGGTTAATGATGACCACTACTCCAAAAATAACGCAAAATATCAGCTTGGGCTTGGATTTACAGGGTGGCTTTGAAATACTGTACAAGGTCGAGCCTATGCAAAAAGGAGAAGCGGTTACGAGGGAGTTACTCAAGGTAACGGCATCCATGATTGAAAAGCGTGTCAATATCGGGGGGGTCAAAGAGCCAGAAGTCACCATCGAAAATCCAGATCGAATCCGAGTCAAGCTGGCAGGTGTAGCGGATGAGGAAACCCTGCGGAGCTTGATCGGAAAACCTGCTGTACTTACTTTTCGAGACGAGCAAGGAATAACGGTGATGGAAGGGCGTGATTTGGCGCCAAATGGTGCAACGGTTGATTTTGATGATTTAAAAAGACCGCTGATCGTATTAAAATTTGCGGATCCTCAGAAATTTGCTGACGTTACAAAAAAGAACCTTAACAAAAAGGTAGCCATTTACCTTGATGATGAGATGCTGACCAATCCTGTGATAGAAGAAGTGATTCCCTCAGGAAATGCCCAAATCAGGGGACAGCATTCGTATGAGGAAGCAGATCAGCTCGCGGATATATTGAATTCAGGAGCATTGCCTTCGAGGCTGGTTGAGCTCCAAACGAACTCAGTCGGAGCCAGCTTAGGAGCCATGGCGCTGGATAAGACGGTATTTGCCGGCTATGTAGGGTTTGGCGTTGTGCTATTGTTCATGCTGTGGATTTATCGGATGCCTGGCATGATTGCCAATCTCACACTTATTTTTTTCACCTACATTTGCTTGGTGATGTTGTCCTGGATGCAAGCCACTCTCACCCTGACGGGGATCGCAGGCTTTATTCTGTCAGTGGGAATGGCAGTTGATGCAAATATCATCACCTACGAGCGCATTCAAGAGGAGCTTCGTAACCAAAAAACAGCACTGTCAGCTTTTCGTACAGGACAAAGACGATCGTTTATTACGATTCTTGACTCTCATGTAACAACGATTATTGCTGCTCTCGTGTTGATGGCTTTTGGTTCCAGCTCTATTCAGGGCTTTTCGGTCATCCTGATCATGACGTTAATTGTAAGCTTGTTTACAAATGTCTTCGGATCGCGTTGGCTTCTCGCGTGGCTTCTTAAGACTAATCTGTTCAAGAGGCCGACATGGTTTGGCGTTGCTAAAAGAGACATTCGTGAGAAGGAGAATGCCGAGGTCATTCGATTTGATATTGTCAAACGGCGCCGCAGCTTTTATCTGTTCTCCACAAGCATCCTGGTTCTGGGACTATGCTCGATGTTCATTTTTGGTTTACATGTAGGTGTTGATTTCAAAGCTGGAACTAGACTTGATCTGTTTATCGGAAAAGAATTCCAGACATCGGAAATCAGTCCCATCCTCCAGCAGGAGGTTCCTGATAGCAAATTCAAGCCAGTAACCAAATTTGGCACAAATAACGAATGGGCAACGACAACTTTTGAGAAGCCGATAAATAAGACAGAGCTGGAGAATATTCATAAAAACCTCCAGCAGCATTATGGCAGCCAAGTAAATATACAAGAGTCAACTGTTGATCCGATTATTGCGGATGAGATGGTGCAGAAAGCGGCGCTGGCGGTAATGCTGGCATCAATTGGTATCACCATATATATCGCGATTCGCTTTCAGTTTTTGTTTGGGATTGCTTGCATCGTCGCCCTGTTACACGATGTTTTTGTCCCGCTTGCGCTTTTCTCTGTTTTTCAATTGGAGATTGACTTGACGTTCATTGCCGCGATCTTCACGATTGTGGGCTTCTCGATCAACGATACGATCGTGATTTTTGACCGGATTCGTGAAAATCTACGGAATCGAAAAGTGCAGACCGTTGATGAACTGCAGGAGCTGGTAAATATCAGTCTGTGGCAGACCATGCGTCGTTCTGTTTTTACTGTACTGACTGTATTCATTACGGTTCTGGCAATTGCAATGTACGGCAGTGAAGGCGTGTACCATTTCTCCCTGGCTTTGATATTTGGCTTGGTGAGCGGGACCTATTCGTCCATTTTCATCGCCGCTCAGCTTTGGGTCAGCTTGAAAAAACGTGAATTCAGCAAAGTAAAAGCTGTAGTAGCCAAGGAGACAGTAGAGTAGTGAAAACTTGTCGCAATGTTCTGTAAGGACTATAATGATAAAGTCTGCTGTCGATGTTGAAATGAGAGGAAGAAGACATCATGATTGATTTTTCTACATTGGGTGCTTTTCTGGCGGTTGTAATAGGACTGTTCCTGATTCCAGGACCAGCCGTATTGCTAACAGCTACGAGAACCGTGCAGGGCGGTCGAAAAGCAGGGATCATGGCAGGCTTGGGTATTGCGACAGGTGACTTCATTCATACGATTTTTGCTGCAGTTGGTCTTTCTGCGATTTTGATGACCTCTGCATTAGCGTTTAATGTCGTGAAGTATGCGGGCGCTGTTTACCTAGTTTATTTAGGAGTTCGCGCTTTGCTGGAAAAACCAACTGACCCTCAGCTGCCAAAGATTGCCCCGTTGTCACCGTTAAAATCGTACGGTCAAGCCATTGTCGCCGAGGTACTCAATCCAAAGACCGCTTTATTTTTCCTGGCGTTTTTGCCTCAGTTTGTGCACCCGGAGCTAGGAGCATCGGTGATGCAATTTCTCGTGCTGGGATTGATTTTCGTCATTTTGGGCTTCGGTTATACGACCTTGATCGCTCTGAGTATTCGTCCGTTGGGACATGTGGTTAAGCGGATCTCTTGGCTGGGACGTTGGAGTGGCAAAATAGTCGGCTCCGTTTATATCATTTTGGGATTAAAAGTAGCCCTTCAACAGAGGTGATGACGATTGACTGATCGCACAAAGATTAACTATCGTACCCTGCAGCAGTCAGACTTTACTCCTGATCTGCTGGCTTCTTTTCACCGTTATCAAGAAACGACCCGCGTCTGGTATGAGAAAGACGGAGAGTATCTGTTAAAAGAGGATCACTTTATCGACGAGTGGGATGATCAGAAAAAGCAGCAAGTCAGTTCATCCTTGCAAGCCTGTGTCGCTTCCGGCGGGGCTGTAGTGGGAGCATTTGTAGAAAATGCTTTGATCGGTTTTGCCAACGTAGAAGGAGTACGCTTTGGCTCTGCAGGGCAATACGTCGAGCTGCCCTATATTCATGTATCAAATGAATGGAGAAAAGCGGGACTCGGGAGAAGCCTGTTTCAACAGATCTGCTACCAAGCGAGGCAGCTAGGTGCCAAGAAGCTTTATATCGCTGCTCATCCTTCAGAGGAAACACAGCATTTTTATCGCCGGATGGGATGCACCTATGCGGTGGAGATAAATGAAGAAATTCTTGCAAGAGAACCGTTGGATATCCAGATGGAATATCTGTTGTAAGATGAACAAGTAAGATAAGAATGGTTGCCAAGATGAGCCGGGGGAAACGTTTGGATCTCCCGGTTTGTGTACGAATTTAGAAAGTATAAACTTCACGTAGCATACAAAGAGAGGGTGTTGGACCATGCAAAAAGTGAATCTTCAGGAAAAATTCTCGCTTTTTCACGACTACTGGAGCCCAAAAATCGCTGGGGAGATCAATGATTCACATGTAAAGCTAGTGAAGCTCAAGGGAGAGTTTGTTTGGCATCATCATGACCTCGAAGATGAAATGTTTCTTGTCGTGAAAGGAAAACTATTAATTAAGTTCAGAGACAGGGATGTCTGGCTGGATGAAGGTGAATTTATCATTGTTCCAAAAGGGGTCGAGCACATGCCAGTTGCCGAGGAAGAGGTACATGTGCTGCTTCTTGAGCCAAAAACGACTCTCAATACGGGAAGTCAAGTGAATGAAAGAACGGTTTCCGACCTGCAGACAATTTAGAGGATACAGGGAAAGTGCGGTATTCTGCTGCATTTGATGTAGTCTCTTAGCATGACATTCATAAGAAATCCCCACTCGTCACCGATGCAACGAGAGGGGATTTCTTTTCTTTTATTTCACTTCGACCGTAAACTCCTTCAGTGGTTGGCCTGACCAGCCTTGCTTCAAGGATACGATAAAACGATAGCTTGCTTTCGGCGCACTTTTGCTGGATTTGACCTTGATTTGAACCGTCGCGGTTTCACCTGGCATGAGTTCGAGATTTTTTTCTGGATCAGTGATGACCTTTACCATATTTGGACTGTTGTAGGCAAAGTGATAATTGACATCGATTGTGTATTTCGCGGTGTGAATTTTGCTGTTATTGGTCACCTGAACGTTTTCAATAAGGATTTCTTCCCCAGGAGACATCACGTACCCACCCTTGGCATTCGTCTGCTCTTCTTTAGCGGAACTTGGTGCTTGAGGTGCCGGGGCGGAAGCTGGTGCTTGTGCCACAGGAGATTGTTCTTGCTGTGGCGTAGCGATATGCTCATTTTGCGGGTAGCTTTTTAGCATGTACACGACAACATTATTTGATTCAGGATAGTAGTCGACCTTTACGGACGTATAACCAGTAGGAGACTCATAAAAATCTACGTTTCCCGTATCAAGCGTTTTTGTCAAACTAGACAACCACTGCTTCTCCAACAGCTCCTTTTTTCCCTCGTAAGTCATGTAGCTGATATATTGGTCATTCTCATCGAAGAAGATGGAGAACGGACCATAATTGTAACACAAGCTTCTGGTTTCACCATCCACGTAGGCTTCTGACTTAGGCTTTCCAAGCAATGTTTTCACTTCTTCTTTTGTCATGTCAAAAGACAGTAGCTTCTCTGTCCCATCCTGATTGTATAGCGCTACATATTCGCCCATCTGAAGCGATGCATAGAAAGGCTCAGAGGCATTTGCAATAGCTGTGCTTTCCTTTTCGCTAATAGGAGAGACCGTCTGTGGTTCACTGCTTTCTTGTGTGGATTCTTCTCCTAGAATAGGGGGTGCTTCTGTACTACTTTCCCTCGTTGTGTCTTTGGGAGCTGTCGTTTTCACAGGGAGAGCGTGTTTGGAGTCAAATACAACCTGATTCAACAAAAAGATAGAGCCCCCAGCTACTCCAAGTACAGTTCCGATTACAGCTAGGAATTTCCCTAGCTCGCTTTTTGCTTCATTCTTTTTGGCCAAGATAATCCTCCTACATCGTCACGGTTCATTGATCACTGTGATTTGTGCCAATTTACGTATGTCATCTATTACTTATTACCCATTATCGGTGATTTGCTAAACATTCTGAAGGATAGGATTAAGACAGGAAACGAAAAGGAAAAGAAAAAACTCCCCGAGGAGGGCAACTACTACGACGCGGATCGCAGTAGTTGCTCACGGAGAGCTTCTCAAAAGAATGTTTACTTGGTAGCCAGCTGTGGGTCGTTAACTGGTTGCTTCACATTTTGGCTGGCAGGACCTGGCTTTTTATAGTGAATGAGGATCGCTGTCGCGAGTAGTGCAATCCCGTTGATAATAAATACGACGCGAATCGGAATGAGCCCACCCAAAACTCCGCCGAGGACAGGTCCAAGCATGGTGGCAAGCTGTGTTGCTGATTGATTGAGGCTAAAAGCTCGGCCACGAAACTCCGGCTCGGATACCTTGACAATCATAGCGTTGATAGATGGATACACAGCTGCAAAAAATAGCCCGTACATAAAGCGCAAGATCCCGAAGCCGTACAAATTGGTGAAGAAAAATTGCAGCAGATTTCCCAAGGCACCGCCAAGCAAGCCCACGAAAAGAATCTTTGCGTAACCAACTCTGGTACCGAGCTTTCCCCATTGCGGGGCGGCAATCACAGTTGCGATTCCTACTGCGGCGAAAATGATACCGGCACTAAGCGATGCTTCACTCTGAGAGGCGCCTAGTTGCAGGACGTAGACAGTGAGCAACGGCTCGAGCAGCATCACGGAAACAGTAACGATCAGGCTTAGACCGAGAATGGACATGAGAGGACGATTGGCTACCGCCGAACGTAAATCCTCCCGCACATTGGAGCGTACACCTGAGCGATTCATGTTAGTTTCTTTGACGAAGAAAGTAGCAATCATAGCAGCAACCAGAACAACCACGCCGGAGAACAAAAAAGCTTCTGCATTTCCGAAAATATGACTGACTACACCACCGACCAGCGGGCCGACGATACCGCCTGTGGCTCCTGCGGTCGCCATGACCCCCAGTGCATAGCCGACATCCTTTTCAGGTGTATTTGTCGCGACGAGTGCAATCGCAGCAGGTACGTATCCTGCGAGCAGACCCTGGAAAATGCGCAATACAATAAACAAATAAGGATCTGTGATAAAGTAAGTCAAAAAATACAACAGAGCCAAACTAAATCCAGACCGAATCAGCATCGGTTTACGACCGTATTTATCTGCCAGTGATCCCCAATAAGGAGAAATCAGGGCACTCGCCAAAAAGGTAATGCCGAAAGAGATACCAGACCATGCCTCCAAATGCTCATTGACACCGAGTGTTGTGTGCAGGAAAATCGGCAGGAATGGTATGGAAATAGAGTAGGCGGTACTACAGAAAAAGACTCCAACCCAAAGTACGATGAGATTACGTTTCCAAGAAAAATCCATATTTCTGTCACAACCTTTGCAGTTAAAAAGCAGGGATATTCATATGGATCATTCTAGCACTGGTTCTAAAAGGTGACCAATAAAGAAATATGATCGCACTATTGCAAAAAAGAAATAAGGGAAAACCTTGACGTATTGATTTTTCTGTTAAATTGGTTAAAAATGCTATCATGCTGATTGAATTTTGATCCTATAAAAAGGAGGTTTTCTTCCGATGAAAGCTATCGTGGTGGATAAACCAGGCGGTCCAGAGATGCTCAAGTTAGTGCATATTCCTTCGCCTCTCGCAGGAGATGATGAAATTCTGATCCGAGTACAAGCAGGTGCGATTAACCGAATGGACATTCTCGCAAGACAAGGAGGGGCCTCCGAATTCAAAAAAGCTACGGCTCAATTAGGCGTAGAAGTCGCAGGGATCGTCGAGCAGGTGGGGAAGGGTGTCACGGACTGGAAATGCGGAGACAAGGTAATGGGCCTTGTCACTGGAGGGTATGCCGAATATGCGGTCATGCCTGCCAATCGCGCTATGGCGATACCAGAGACACTCAGCTTTGTGGAAGCGGCAGCGATTCCGGAGGTTTTTTTGACCGCCTATCAAACATTGTTTTGGATTGGAAAGCTACAGGAAGAGGAAACGGTACTAATTCATGCAGGAGCCAGTGGTGTAGGAACCGCTGCAATCCAATTGGCAAAAAGGGTAGCGAAGGCAACTGTTATCGTGACGGTTGGCTCAGACGACAAAGCTGCTTTTTGCAAGGAGCTAGGGGCAGATTATGCGATCAATTACAAATCGACAGCATTTGAAGAAGAGGTAGCGAGGATTACGAATGGCCAAGGCGTGAATCTGATACTCGATTTTATCGGGGCGTCCTACTGGAAAAAGAATATTGCGAGCGCCAGCATAGATGGGCGCATTGTCCTGATTGGCATCCTGGGTGGCAGAGAAGCGGAACCGATCGACCTGATGACGCTCATGGGGAAAAGACTACAAGTAACGGGCACATTGCTAACTCCACGCAGTGATGAGTACAAAGCACAATTAAGCGGGGATTTTGCGAAACATATTTTACCTCTGCTTGCTTCTGGTGAGATCAAGCCGATCATCGACCGAATCTATCCACTTGAAGAAATAGCCCTTGCTCATGTCCGCATGGAAGAAAATCAGAATGTAGGAAAGCTGGTCTTTCGCATCGAGTAACCCGCAAACGCAATATGAAAAATCCCCTCCAGCAGCCAAGTGAAAGTGCGTTCCTTTCAAGGCTGTGGAGGGGATTTGTCGTCAATGACTGGATGGAGCACTAATGCCAATACGGTCTATGAGTCGCTTGCTCTCTTCGTTTAAGCCCGTAATGACGACGTGCTTATCCATTTGTCTATATTTGAGAATGACCTTGGAGATCGCTGTGACCGCCGAATGATCCCACACGTGGGAGCGTGAAAAATCAATGATTACCTGCTCCGGATCATCGGTAATCGTAAATTGTTCCACGAAGTGAGACATCGTCCCGAAAAATAACTGTCCAGAGATGACATACACCTTTTCACCGGTTTCACTCACATAAGAAGTGGAGCTTAAACGAGACATTTGCCAGCCAAAAATGAGTGCGCTGAGTATGACGCCAGCGATAACACCTTTAGCCAAATCATGTGTTGCAACGACGATGATAACGGTCGTGATCATTACAACCGCGTCTCCTAACGGAATTTTGCGTAAATCCCGAACCGATTGCCAATCAAATGTGCCAATGGAAACCATCACCATGACACCAACAAGAGCAGCCATCGGGATTTGTTTCACGACATCGCCCAAAACGAGAATTAGAAAGAGCAGGAATACCCCAGCCACCAATGTAGACAAGCGTCCTCGTCCGCCTGACTTGACATTGATGACGGATTGTCCAATCATCGCACAGCCCGCCATACCGCCAAAAAAGCCTGTTACCACATTGGCGATGCCTTGTCCCTTTACTTCTCTGTTTTTGCTGCTGCGTGTGTCGGTCATTTCATCCAAAATCGCAGCCGTCATCAAGGACTCCAAAATTCCGACTAAAGCGAGAGGAAAGGAGTATGGCAAAATAATCCAAAGAGTTTCCAGGTTGAGGGGGACGCTAGGTGCGTGAAACAAGGGCAGTGCGCGTGTGATCTCACCCATATCACCCACCGTTCGCAAGTCGAGCCCAGCAAGCATCGCAATCACTGTCATTACGATTATGGCAACGAGTGCGGACGGAACAGCTTTGGTCAAGCGCGGGAGGAGATAAATAATTGCCAGAGTACCAGCAAGCATCACGTACATAACCCAGGAGGCTCCAACGAAGTGTGGCAGCTGCGCCATAAAAATAAGAATGGCAAGAGCATTTACGAAACCGATCACGACCGAGTGCGGGACGAATGTCATCAACCTGCCAATTTTACATACACCCATCAAAAATTGCAGAATTCCGGTCAAAATGGTCGCAGCAAATAAGTACTCGAGGCCATGCTCCTTCACCAGCGTAACCATCAAAAGTGCCATTGCTCCCGTTGCAGCTGAGATCATCGCTGGTCGTCCACCTACAAAGGCGATCGTTACTGCCATGCAAAAAGAGGCGTACAAGCCAACCATCGGGTCTACTCCAGCGATAATCGAGAATGCAATCGCTTCTGGAATCAGCGCAAGCGCCACCGTAATCCCTGCCAGCACATCAGCACGTACGTTAGAGAACCATCCCATTTTTAGTTGTTGAAAATTCAATTCAGTACCTCGTTTCTATGTTGTATAGTGACTTTCCCCTTTCAGAAAAGTCGGGGCCGTTTTTCACAGATTTTCATTATAAAGAAGATGCAGATAGAACACCAGACTTTTTTGCGTTTGTAACTGGTAGTGAGTACAAGGAAGGATTGAGCAACTCTTAAAATCGGTTTATGATAGTAATGGACGGAAATTTCAGAATAATAAACATCCATCATATTCTTGTAAAAGGTGGGTTCGACAATGGCCAACGACTGGAAGCAAGAAGAAACGGGTGCACAAGAGATTTTGACTGAGCAAGGAAACCAAAGTGTTTCGCGACGAAGATTTTTAAAGAAGACGGCGATGCTTGGATTGGCTGCTGCAGTACCTGGCTCCTTACTCACGCTTGGTTCCGCATTGGCAGAGGAAAAGAGTGAGGCCAAAGACGGTGCTTTGGGTGTTTTGGCTTCTGGGAAGCCTGCCATGGCGAGCGGGACGATCGTTGATGTACCTGGCGTCAAGGTAGGACAAGTACAAGACGAGAAAGCATTGACAGGTTGTACAGTCATCGTTCTGGAAAAAGGATCTGCATGTGGGGTGGATGTGCGAGGTTCGGCTCCTGGTACGCGTGAAACGGACCTGTTAAACCCGATTAACCAGGTGCAGGAAGTAAATGCCGTCGTACTGACGGGTGGCAGTGCTTATGGCTTGGACGCAGCGAGTGGTGTCATGCGTTATATGGAAGAACAAGGACTCGGCTACAACGTCGGGGTAGGTGTCGTGCCGATTATACCGGCAGCGGTTATTTTCGATTTATCACTCGGAAGCGCAAAGGTTCGTCCGGATCAAAATATGGGATATGAAGCAGCAAAAATTGCGAGTAAAGAGCCTGTTCAACAGGGAAACTTCGGTGCAGGGACAGGGGCGACCGTGGGAAAAATGGCAGGGATGAAAAGAGCGATGAAGGGCGGATTAGGTTCGGCTTCTCGCCGTTTACCAAATGGTCTGGTCGTTGGAGCTATCGTAGCTGTCAATGCAGTTGGTGAGGTGCGTCTCCCTAATACTGGCGAAATACTTGCTGGAGCACGGGGGGAGGATGGCAAAATACGCGATAGCCTCTCCTGGATGATTGATGCGAGCACACCTCCCGTACCAGCTGGAACGAATACGACGATAGCGGTAGTAGCAAGTAACGCCAATCTGAATAAGGTACAAGCGAATAAAATCGCCCAAATGGCCCATAACGGACTAGCAAAAACCATTCACCCGGTACATACAATGAGTGATGGAGATACGATTTTTGCGATTGCTACCGGAGGGGTAGACGCTTCTGTTAATCTAGTGGGAACCTTGTGTGTCGAGGTGCTTGCTGAAGCAGTAGTGAATGCGATTCTCGCTGCCAAAAGTGCCGGTGGCGTCCCGGCGTATCAGGATTTGCACTAATAAGCGTAATACACCCCACCATAAAGCCTGGCTTGATCGTCATCCCTTTTGCTAAGAGGGGGGCGCTTGAACCAGGTTTTTTTCCGTGCAACGAGATTACCCCAAGAACCTCTGATCGTAAAAAAAATACCAATAAAAGATCGAAAATGTAAGGAAATACATATATAATGACAATGATTATCACTATAAAGGGGGCGTCAAGAGAAACGCTTCACGGAAAAAGAGAGGAGTTGTATAGATGATTCGCAGATTTTTTTCCTATTATCGACCATATAAAGGATTGTTCGTACTAGATTTTTCCTGTGCGATTTTCGTAGCTCTGCTGGAGCTGGGATTTCCACTCGCGGTTAATATGGTTGTCGATCAATTACTTCCGAGCAAGGATTGGGAATTAATTGTTTGGGCTTGTATTGGCTTGCTCATCGTGTACGGGATCAATTCCGGCATGAACTATGTGGTGACGTACTGGGGTCATATGCTTGGTATTAATATTGAAACGGATATGCGCAAAAAGCTGTACGACCATATTCAAAAGCTATCATTTCGTTTTTTTGACAATACGAAAACGGGGCATCTGCTATCGCGACTGACCAATGACTTGATGGAAATCGGGGAGGTTGCCCACCACGGACCTGAGGATTTGTTTATTGCAATCATGACACTAGTTGGGGCATTTATGCTGATGTTTAGTATCAATGAAGAAATGGCGATTCTTACCTTCCTCGTCATCCCAATTATGATTTTCTTCGTAGTCTTCTTTAATCGCAAAATGACAGCTGCCTTCCATCGACTATACGGCGATATGGCTGATTTCAATGCACGCGTAGAAGACAATGTAGGCGGGATGCGCGTGGTTCAAGCATTTGCTAACGAGAAATTCGAGAACGGCCGCTTCGCAGAAAATAACCAGCGTTTCCGCTTGACTAAGCTTTTGTCTTACAAAATCATGGCTCAAAACGCTTCGGTCAGTTACATGATGATGCGTTTGGTTACGCTGTTTGTTTTAATTTGTGGAAGCTGGTTTGTCATCCAAGGAGAATTGACTTACGGGGAATTTGTAGCCTTTTTGCTTTTGACAAACGTATTTTTCCGACCACTTGAAAAGATTAATGCCATTATCGAGAGCTATCCAAAAGGTATTGCTGGCTTCAAACGCTATGTTGAGATTTTGGATACTGAGCCGGATATTGCTGACGCTCCTGATGCGATTGAAGTACAACAGCTTCGCGGTGATATTCGCTACAAGGATGTTACTTTCAGCTATGATCGCGAATCGACTATCCTGCAAAAAATTGATTTGAATATCCGCGCTGGAGAAACCATCGCATTTGTTGGGCCATCTGGTGCGGGTAAAACTACGCTTTGCAGTCTCTTGCCACGGTTCTACGAAATTAATGGAGGCAGCATCTCGATTGATGGGTTAGACATACGCACTATCACATTGGCTTCACTTCGCAGCCAGATCGGGATCGTACAGCAGGACGTATTTCTATTTTCCGGCACAATCCGCGAAAACATTGTCTATGGGAAACAAAATGCATCCGATGAAGAAATCTGGGATGCGGCTCGTCGCGCAAGACTCGAGGATTTCATTCGCTCGCAGCCAGCAGGTCTCGAAACGATTATCGGAGAACGGGGAGTAAAGCTGTCTGGGGGACAAAAGCAACGTCTTGCTATTGCACGGATGTTTTTGAAAAATCCTCCGATCCTGATTCTCGACGAGGCGACGTCAGCACTTGATACCGAAACAGAAGCTGCGATTCAGCAATCTCTCGTGGAGCTGTCCAAAGGGCGTACAACACTTGTTATTGCGCACCGTCTAGCAACGATCAAAAATGCAGATCGAATCATTGTTGTTACGGAACAAGGCATTACGGAGCAAGGCAGTCATGATGAGCTGCTAGAGCAAGAAGGGATTTATAGCAGACTGTATCAGGCGCAGTTTGGCACGTACCTGGATCAGTCGCGAAATGTAAATGTATATTCTGGCTCTTAATCGACCGCTTGATGGCATAGCGGAGAGTACAGGCATAGCAAAATAGTGAAAAGCAAGACCCAGTGCTGAGACAAAGTGCTGGGTTTTTTCTGTCTGGTGGGGCGAGGTAAAGCTGACATGGATCTGACTTCACATCTAGACATGGCGTATAATTATTTTATAATGGATAGAAAGGATGGAGATGAAAAGGTTTACATGATGGAGAAGCATCAGTAAAACAGCATCGCGCAAAAACGACAAGAGGAAGTGGTGCGTATTGCAAAAGTGGGAGCATAATGAGGACATTGCAGAGCAAGATGATGGGGAGAAAGATCTCCCTCAACCACTTGATGGCGAAGAATACAATCTACGCTATTTACCGCTTGTTGATTTGAAGTCGGGTAAGTGGATCGGTGCAGAGCTTCTCTTAGTTCGAAATATTCAGAAAAATAAATCTATGCTTGGCGGCTCGCTGCCTGAGAAAAGCGGAGTTGCCGCTAGTGAACAATGGGTCCTACAGACCGCTTGCAAACAAAACAAGCTGTGGCAAGACGCGGGGGTATCACCGTTTGTTGTAGCCGTTCGTATATCCGCTGAATCATTTTATGATACGGGCTTCGTCAAAGCAGTTGAACAGACCCTCCTGAAAACCGGGCTTTCTCCCCATTTTTTGGAACTACTAATTCCCGAGGCGATCGTGCTGGAAGCGGAGCGAAGCCTTGACATTTTGATACAGCTAAAAAAGATTGGCGTACAGATTTGCTTGGACGAGTTTGGACTGGGCTACAGCAGTCTTACACAATTGAGCCGATATCCGGTCAATCGTCTGAGGATCGATCGGACCTTCGTTCAACAAAGCACGATGAACCGCGAAAATGAAACGGTCGTCAAAATGATAATAAGTTTAGGCAGAAATCTTCAGGTGCAAGTAACAGCAGATGGTGTGGGTACAGCTGAGCAGTTAGCCTTTCTGAACGATGTCACTTGTGATTCGGCGCAGGGACATTACTTCAGTGAAGCTCTGTCTCCTGAGCTGGTGCTTGAGCAGTGGATACGTACAGAAAATAACGCCACCTGTCGGAGTGTGGGACAGGCATATGAAGAGCAAGTCCATAAGCGAGCAGCACCACCTCCGCTGCACGAGGACCTATTTGAAACCTTGCGTAATCAGCATGGAATGACCTTTTCTTTTCGCAGGCAAAATGGCAAGTTTATACATACCTTGTGTCAGGGAGAGCTGCTCTACCGGATTGGTTTAACACCTGAACGAGTGGTAGGAAAACCATTGATCGAAATATTACCTGCGACAGAAGCTGTCAGAAAAGAAAGATATTATGAACGTGCATGGGCCGGGGAAGAAAATGTGAACTACGAAGGCTTTGTCAATGGTGTTTATTATTTGGCAGCTCTGCGACCAATTTTTCATCAGGGGATTGTTAAAGAAGTGATTGCGTCTTGTGTGGACATCACCGAGCTGAAGACAGCGGAGGAAGAAAAACGCATCAGTGAAGCAAAGTTCAGGCTGATTGCTGAAAATATGTCAGACGTGATCGTCATTTTGGATCGTCATTTTTCCATGACATACGTGTCGCCATCCGTGAATGAGGTCCTGGAGGTCACACCTGAAGAACTCACGAATCAACCGATTTTATCCTTTTTATCAAAAGAAGAAGGCAATCGGGTTCTGGCGACCTTGCTGGAAATTATGGAAACAAAGCTTCCCAAGCTTATCACGTTTTCATGGGGGCAACAAAGTGGCAAAAGAACAATACTGGAAGCGAAAGGAACGCCAGTGCTCAGTGATTGTCAGGAAAGAGGACAAATTATTTTTGTGATCCGTAATGTCACAGCACAATTGCAGGCGGAAGAGTTTATAAGAAAAATGGAGAAGCTGTCTGTTGTCGGCCAGCTTGCAGCAGGGGTAGCCCATGAAATTCGAAACCCTGTCACCTCGATAAAAGGGTTTGTCCAGTTACTCCGTCGAGATCAAGGAAAAAAAGAATATTTCGATATCATGCTTCAGGAATTTCAACAGTTAGAAAGCATTTTGCGAGAGTTTGTGTTTCTCACTCAGCAGCATTCCAATCATTATGAGCTGACAAATGTAAGGAATATGATTCAAAGCATTGCGTCCTGTATTCAGGCTGAGGCTGACCAGCATAAGCTCGAGCTTACTTTTTGGATAGCAGAGGAGCAGCGCATGTGGTGCGATCCCGGGCAAATTAAGCAAGTGATGAGTCATTTACTGACGAATGCAATAGAGTCCATGCCAGAAGGAGGAATCATCCAGATCCTGGTTAGACCGGAGGGAGATGACAAAGTGATGATTCGGATCGTGGACACAGGCTGCGGCATGAGCGAAGAGAGATTGAAGCGCATAGGTGAACCGTTTTATAGTACCAAAGAAAAAGGAACTGGCTTAGGCCTTATGATCAGTTATAAAATTATTGAGAATCATGCTGGTGTTATTCATTTTTGTAGTGAACCGAATAAGGGAACGACAGTGGAGGTATTTATTCCGATCAAACATCCGTTGTCGACGCCTACACATGAAGGAATAAAAATTGTCTATGGAAGCGAGTGAGCTTTCATTTCCATAAAAAAGAAGGTCCGATGATAGAAAAATCGTCGGACCTTTTGCTTTGTCATTTCGATTACTCTTTATTCGCTCTGCTTTTTCCCCGCGCTATAGTGACGGGAGACTACTTCCAAAAAGTGGCGCCAAGCTGCCGGTAGCTCAGGCGGCTGTTCCTGTTTACCGGACTTGACTGCAGATTCAACGAATTTCTCTTCTGGAGCTTGCATGTGTTGCATCTATCCTTTCTTGTCCAACCAATCGTGTCGCAGTGTGAACAACTCTCGAAGCTCTGCTGTAGAGAGCTCAGTGATCCACGCTTCTCCGGCACCGACAATTTGCTGGCTTAACGATAGCTTTCTTTCCATCATCTCATCAATTCGTTCCTCGATGGTCCCAAGCGAAATAAATTTGTATACATGGACATTTCGCTGTTGTCCGATTCGATGGGCACGGTCAGTCGCCTGATTTTCTACAGCAGGGTTCCACCAACGATCCAAGTGAATGACGTGATTCGCTTCTGTCAGATTCAGTCCCGTACCGCCCGCACGCAAGGACAGGATAAAAACCGTCCCTCGCTCGTGATCAGGAAGCTCAGGGTTTTGAAAACGTGCAATCATCTCATCGCGTTTTTCTTTTTTGGTGGAGCCATTCAGAAACAGCACAGGTCCATGGCCCTCGCGAGTGAGTACACGCTGGAGCATATTGCCCATTTCGATGTACTGTGTAAAGATCAGGCAGCGTTCTCCTTTTTGCCGGATGTCTCCTACCAGCTCCAGGAGACGTTCCAGCTTGTTCGAACGAACAGCTTCATCATTAGTCGTAATTTCATTGAGGATCAGTGCAGGGTGATCACACAATTGCTTTAAACGAGTCAAAGTCGTGAGGATGAGACCACGTCTTTCCATCGGAGAAGCATTTGCCATGCGGTCAAACATATCCTGAATCGCGGTTTCATACAGGGCGCCTTGTTCAGCGGTAAGTGGGACGTATTCCTTGCCTTCACTTTTTTCCGGCAAATCTAACTGGATGCTTGGATCGGTCTTCACCCGGCGCAGTAAAAACGGTTGTATCAAGCGCTGAACTTGTGTAATCAAGGCCTGATCCTGATCTCGTTCGATCGGCTGCACAAAGCGATGGGAAAACTCACCGAGACTGCCGAGGTAGCCCGGATTCAGGAAGTCAAAGATGGACCATAGCTCGCTCAGTCGATTTTCGATCGGTGTTCCTGTCAGTGCAATCCGGTGCCAGGCACGCAGATCTCTGACGGCAGAGGCCTGCTTCGTGTAAGCATTCTTGATATTCTGCGCTTCGTCCAGACAAATGGTATTCCACGTAATTGAAGAAAGCTCCATCTCATCCAGATGGGAGAGGGCGTAAGAAGTAATAACCAAATCTGCTGATTGTATGGCAGGCAGAAAGTCTTCTTTTTTCTTTCGACCGTTTCCATAGTGAATAAAGACGTTTAGGGATGGGGCAAAACGCTCCAGCTCTTTTTGCCAGTTTCCGATTACCGAGGTCGGGCAAATCAGCAGGGAAGGGGCTTCGGAGACACCGTTTTGTTTTAGCTCAAGCAGATACGTAATAAACTGGACGGTTTTTCCGAGTCCCATGTCATCAGCCAAACAAGCACCAAGACCAAATCTGCGCAAAAAGAGCAGCCAGGAGCTGCCTTCCAGCTGGTATTTCCGTAGTGAGCCGTGGAAGCTAGCAGGCTGCGGCAAAATCGGAATGTGCTTAGTTTCCTGTAGCTGGCGCATCAGCTCGCGCAGGTGCTGGTTTAATTCAACTTCAACTGCAAGCGAGTAGGACGTATCGAGATCGTCTTCCACTGGCTCTTCTACCTCTACCGGAGCTGTCAGATGCATTTTCATGACATCGCGCAAGGTTAAGCCATTTTTTCCCTTGTTCTTTTTCAGAGCTTCTTGCATTTGCAAGAACAAGTCTGGCGTCAATTGGACCCAGTGTCCTCTGATTTTCAACAGCCGTTGCTTTTGTTTAATCAGTTGTTCAAATTCTTCTTCACTCAGTTCTACAGGACCTAGGGCGAGCTTCCACTCAAAATCCATCACTTGGGAAATCCCTAAAAAGGACTGCCTTGCAGAACCAACAGAAGATGTGACCTTTGCTTTCAATTTTGGCTTGACCCTGCGGACCTGCTCCCACCATGCGGGTAAAAAGACATGGATGCCCGCCTGTACGAGCTGCAGACTGCTTGATGTCAAAAACGTCCAAGCCTGCTCGTTGGTGAGGTGCGTAACAAAAGGATAAGCGCTCTGGCGGTCTGTGTGCAGCCAGGGCAGGATCTCCAAGCACTTCTGTAAGTCAGTGAGGAAACGGCCCCAATGCTCCCGCCATGCGTCTGGAATTTCTGCAGAGGAAACACCTTCCGCATGCAGCCCGTCAGGCTCAAGCAAAAAGAGTCGATCAGGCTGTGCCCGATCCTGCAAATAGACATGCAGGGACCAATCATCCGAGTTGCCCTCCGCTTCCACGATTTGCAAACATGTGCGAAACGGAGTCAGGTCGGGCAGCCAGCCGATAGATTGCAGCCATTCACTCTCCTGCAGGTGAGGGGATAAGTCTGCGCCCATGACACTGAGGGCAGGGAATTGCGTGACCAATTGATCCCATGCGCGACCCACAGCTCCTGTATCCGCAATCGTTTCCTCCAAAGCGAGAGAGAGCCAACGATCTCCGAGAATAGAGGCTTCCTCCGGCGGACAGGCGATTTTCCAGCCCAAGCGTCCTTCCTTCCAGCTGGGAAAGTCAGGGACAATAGCTCCATCACTAAGCGCGCGCATAATGAGAAGCGCGGTATCACGAAACGTAGAAAACGCATGATCCCACGTATAAGTTCGATGTGCCAGCCAAGGCGGGCTTGTGAAAAAAGAGAGGGCTTCAGAAGGCCGTAGGAGGAGGCCGCGTTCGGATGTTTCCAAGAACGTCCCATAAAACGAGCTATCATCCCAGGCGAACAACGCTCCCGCCAGATGCTCGGGATCAATCCGTTCGCCATGTTTACCTGTCCCAGCAATCAGGAAACGTCCGTCTGCCAGGAGTTCTCCGGTTAGAACGAGTGTCATGACGGTACTCATAGATTCAGATTTCCTCTCCTTAATTCCTCCTGAAAGGCACGCAAGCGGTTATATTTTGCCGACAGTTGATCTACATAACGTTCAAAACGAGCATCTTCATTTGCCTTGCTGTAAGTAGACCGTACTTTTTTTAACAGCTTGATTGCTTCCTTGTAGGCGGGGCGATTTCGTTCGTTAATCAACCGATTTACTTCACGCAAATAAAGCGGAAAGAGAAGGGAGGGATGTGATTCCTCGATTTCCTTTGCTTGCGCTGCTGAAATATCCGAAAGCGGGACCTGATAAGACATCTGCAGGTCGATCCATTGCTTGAATAGCTTGTTTTCGTACAAATAAGCTGCATACTCTTGAAAGCTATTGGGTAAAAAGCGCTTGAGCATGGTACCAGATTCCGCTAGCTGTCCCGTCTGCTCCATCGCTTCTAGCCAGATGGCGGTCACCAGACGATAGTGCGGTGCTTCTGCTTGCCCTACGAGCTGTTCAAGTGACTCCACCCAAAACAGGAATCGTTTCCATTCATTGTTTCGTGCAAAAGCTTTTAGGTACGTGAGATAAAAGGGTAGCGTCAGTTGACGGTTTTGCAGCCAAATACGTAGCGCTGCCTCATCATTACGCGCCATCATGTGAAAATGAGCGCGAAGCATAAGGTATTTGTCGTGTACATTTGTGTTGGTCTCGGAATCGCTAATCAGCTGGTCTAACTCTTCCGTTTCTTGCTGAATCCAGCCATCGTCACAGAGCAAATACCACCACATCATGTGATAGGCAAAGCTCCAGTAGAGGGATGGTGCCTCGTCCTCCTTCATTTTTTTAACGATGTACAAGGTTTCCTCCAAGGCTTCCGATTGGTTCTCCCGCAAAGCGGAGATGTCCGCATAAAAAAGCGAGGCTTCCAATTGCTCCAGCAGTCGCTCGGCTGTTTGTGTCAAATCCAAGTACCAAAATGATTGTCGGTACTTTTTTACGAATTCCTGCAACGTCAGCAAATGAAACAGGTTGGCATGTATTGTAAACAATTGCGCGCGGTCGCTCGGCCACGAGGCAGCGACACCAAGCACGTTTTCATAGCTGGAAAATAGCTCTGTAGAGGCACGGTATGTCTCCATAGCAGAAGAGAGGTTCCTCGTCCAGCTTTCAAAAAAAGCCCACCAGTCGCGCACAGGGCTATTTGCCGTGAGGGAAGATTGAACAGGATGACCCTCGCTTGCCCCTACGAGATGACTCCTATTTTTGTATGCTGGAGTGAGCATTGATTTGGAGAACTGAACGCGCCGTGGCTTTTGTGAACGCGTTAAATAATGACGCGGGTTTTCAAAGACGCTGTACATCTGAAAAAATGTTGCAGCAATATGCTTGCACAGTCTGGAGTAAGGGCAGCTACACGTGCTGTTTTGTACTGCGTCAAGGTCCAAGCTAACATGATAGACCTCGCCTCCCTGCACATCACTTGTTAACAGGGTGCCTTTTTCTACACGGGTGTTGAAGACGACGCCATCCGAAAAATAGTTGTAGCCCCGTTCAATGATATGACCCTCGATATGTGCGAGAATTTGCTCTCCTACTTGAATGACTTGTTCCCGTGTCAACTCTCTTTGCAGCATCAGCCCAGATCCTCCGAACGAATTGTCATCCCTCCATTATAACCCAAAAACCGGGGAATGGAAAAAGGAAGAGAATCTAAAGCTCTGCGACTCCATTAATAAAACGATAAATTTCATCGTAAAGCGGATCATTTGCTTGATACAAGCTGACTACGGCTTGCTTACGACCGTTTTTGCCAAAGAACCAGCCACCTGTATACCACGCGATAGGGGCTTCATACATGTACGGGGAGAAGGAGCGCCCCTGTAAATCAGAACCACCTGTTTCTCCTGTTTGCAGATAGGCGCGGAGACGCTCACGTTTGGCTTTGTCGTACGTCACGCCTAAATCAAACTCGATTTCCATCCCCATCCCATACTCATAGGCATCAGCGGCAGCATCCTCCAAGCTTTTTTGCGGGTTGAAATACGTATTCGGTTGGAGAAAGGCGAGATCAAAGCCGAGAGTCTCCCATTCATTCCAGCCATTCGCTTTTTGGTACGGAATCCAGATCGAACGCAATCTGTGGCCATCATGCATGCAGGCATGGATTTCTTGATTGACGGTCTGAATTACGAGACGGTCGTCATTTTCCGGACCGCGAAAATATAAGCTTTCTTGCAGCCAATAAAAGCCTTGCAGCTGGAGGCAATCGTTCCACGACTGGCACGACCATCTATCGAGAAATAAGCACATCCAGTCTGTCACAGCTTGGACGCGGAGCCTGTCATCAGGAAAAATTTGTGGATTTGGGTACGGTAGGGCGATCCAGACGTTGATCCGGCAAAGGGATGAACAGCGAACTGCCTGACAGAGAGCATCGAGATTGCGATCACAAAGAAACAGCTCGTTCATATAGCGTAGCCATTCGTTCCAGTTGGCCGGCTTTTTCTCATCCCGTGTCAATATTCTGCCTTCCCCGTTGTCATCCAGAATCCCTAAAGCGAGAAAGAGAAAATCAGTGAACATGGTGCCATCCGGGCATCCAGTGCTCGGGTCGGTATGTGTCAGGAGGGGGAGGAAGTCGCCTGGCTCCCAAAATTGATAGTGAGGCGTACCGTCTGTACCAATACTGTATCCCGTGTACGCAAGAACCAGCTGATCAATCTGTCCTGTTCCAAGTGATGGATACGGAGCCATTCGACACCATCTCTTTTCTTTTTAAAATGACGGGCGAGGTACCACTTACACGTATGTATGCTGGAAATCGGAAAGAAAAGACGTCTATGGCAAAGAATGACTTCATTTTTTTGGAGAAGAAGGGTGTAACGATTCTTTGATTCCCTTTCTTTATTCGTGAACGCATGCACGTCGAACCAGGTTTCTTTCCTGGTTGGCTATTTTTTTTGTCCATGCTGGGAATGATGGAGCAGAGTACAAAAAACGGTTGAGGATGGTTTTTATGGAAGGAAAGGTCTTGCCAGGTCCCCGTAAGCGAGCGAAAAAACGAAGGATCTTGATGCGTACCCTGGCCATTATGATCGGGGCGGTGCTGGTCGCAGTCGGACTCGAAATCTTCTTGGTCCCCAATAACATTATTGATGGTGGCGTAACCGGTTTGTCCATCATGTTGTCCCATCTGACAGGACTTAAGCTGGGGTTATTCCTGTTTATTTTAAACCTGCCTTTTTTAATCATTGGATACAGTCAAATCGGCAAGACCTTTGCGATCTCGACCTTGTTTGGAGTAGCGGTGATGTCAATTGGTACCGCACTGCTGCACGACGTTCCAAGCTTGACAGAGGATCTGCTGTTATCTGCTGTTTTCGGAGGGATCATCGTCGGTATAGGAGTAGGCTTGGTCATTCGGGCTGGGGGCTCGCTAGATGGAACAGAAATCGTCGCGATTCTGCTGACGAAGAAGAGCCCTTTTTCTGTAGGCGAAGTGGTTATGTTTTTTAACCTGTTTATTTTAGGGAGCGCAGGTTTTATTTTTGGTTGGGATCGTGCGATGTACTCTTTGATTGCCTACTATATCGCCTACAAAATGATTGATTTGACCATGGTAGGACTGGAGCAATCAAGGTCTGTCTATATTATCAGCGAGCAGCCGGACGAGATCGGCGACGCGCTTGCAGCACAGCTGGGAAGAGGAATTACTTATTTGAGTGGCGAGGGCGGCTATTCGGGAGAAGCTAAAAAAGTCATCTTTTGTGTCATCACCCGCTTGGAGGAGGTAAAGCTCAAATCCATCGTTGAGGAGATAGATTCCGCAGCTTTTCTTGCCATCGGTCATATTCACGACGTGTCTGGCGGGCGCTTTAAGAAAAAGAACATCCATTAACAAAATGGATACAAAGAACCCCTTTCATGCAGGTATAACGAACTGCTTGATAGGGGTTTAAAAATATATTGACCATATAAACAGAATATTTTAAAATGACAGCATACCAAAATACAAAATATGGTTCCGTATTTTGGGACTGAAAAGCGGTGATGAAAACGTGGAGAAAACAACAGCAAATCGTAGTGTCCTCAAAACGCTTGATTTTTTGGAATATTTCATTCAGAACAACGAGTTGAGCTTGACTGAATTAGTGGAATTATCGGGCATGCCAAAAAGTACGGTGTTTCGGATTCTTCAAACCCTTGAAATGCGTAAGTTTGTCTCCAAAACAACGACACATAATCCGCCGCGTTATCACTTGGGCTTAAAGCTGCTCGAATTCGGAAACATCGTGGCACAGCGGCTGGAGATCAGGAAGATCGCGCTGCCGTATATGCTGCAATTGCGAGATCGCGTAGATGAAGCGGTCAACCTGATTATTCGCGACCAGGACGAGGGCGTTTACATTGAAAAGGTAGATACACGTCAATACGTGCGGGTGTATACGCAGGTAGGACGAAAATCACCGCTGTACGCTGGAGCATGTCCGCGAATTCTCTTGTCGTATTTGCCAGATGAAGAAATCGAGGAACTGCTGAATCGCATTGAAATGCAAAAAATCGCTCCCGATACCAATACGGACAAAGCGCTGCTTTGGAAATGGATTCACGATGCACGTGAAAGCGGATACACCGTGAGCTACGGAGAATTGGAGCCGGATTCCGCTGCGATTGCCGTGCCGATCCGAGACTTTACTGGACAAGTAATCGCGGGGCTCAGCCTTGCTGGAGCTACTTCTCGTTTCCAACAGGATCGATTGGACTATTTGGTCAAAGAAACAAAAGAAATTGCCAAAGAAATCATGAGCAAGCTAGGGTATGTCGAGCAAAAGGGGGGAATTTGATGCTGGAAATTAAGAATCTTCAAACGAAATTTCGCACCGACAATGGCGAGATTACTGTTCTGGATGGGGTGAGCTTTCAAATCAATAAGGGCGAGACCATCGGAGTTGTAGGGGAGTCGGGATGCGGTAAGAGTGTCACTTCCCTCTCCATCATGGGATTACTGCCACGGACGGCGCAAATCACTCGCGGAGAAATTTTGTACAAGGGTGAAAACCTGGTTGGTTATTCTAAAGATCAGATGAGGAAGGTCAGAGGAAAAGAAATTTCGATGATCTTTCAGGAGCCGATGACTTCGCTGAATCCGGTGTATACGATCGGAGCACAAATCATGGAGCTGGTCTTGAATCATACGGATATGAACAAGAAGCAAGCCAAAGAGCATGCGATCCAGATGCTAAAGCTGGTCGGAATTCCCCGTGCAGAAGAAATCGTGGACGAGTATCCGCATCAGCTTTCAGGTGGGATGAGACAGCGTGTGATGATCGCGATGGCAATGTCCTGTAGTCCTTCGCTTTTGGTCGCAGATGAACCTACAACAGCTTTGGACGTAACGATTCAGGCGCAGATTCTCGATCTGATGCGAGAATTGCAACAAAAAAGCGAGATGACGATCATGCTCATCACCCACGATCTGGGTGTCGTTGCTGAAATGTGTGATCGCGTAGTGGTTATGTATGCGGGACAGGTCGTAGAGGAAGCCGAGGTAGAAAAGCTGTTTGAAACGCCAAAGCATCCTTACACGGTTGGCCTTCTAGGCTCCATCCCTGACATGGATGTAGAACAGGAGTACCTTTTCACAATCGGTGGGACAGTACCAAGTCCGGGTCAAATGCCAGTGGGATGTCGCTTTGCTGAAAGATGCAACAAGGCTTTTGACAAATGCATCGCGCAGGCCCCACCATTGTTTGATTTACCTGATGGGACAAAAAGCAGGTGCTGGCTACATGAGTCCATGGCAAACGAATAGACGAAGCAACGATGATGGAGAAAAGGGGTTGAAAAGAAGTGGACAAGTCTGAATCGAAACCCTTGCTGGAAGTGAAAGGCTTAAAAAAGTACTTCCCGATTCGCAGCGGATTGTTGAAGAAGGTAACCAATCATGTGAAAGCAGTTGACGACATTTCCTTTTCGGTAGAAAAAGGCGAAACACTAGGGATTGTCGGAGAATCGGGATGTGGGAAATCGACGACAGGCAGGGCAATCCTGCGTCTGATCGAGCCCAGTGGGGGGGACGTCATTTTTCAGGGAGAAAATTTGGCAAAGCTTAGCCCCTACGAGATGCGAATGAAGCGCAAGGACCTGCAAATCATTTTTCAGGACCCGTTTGCTTCGCTGAACCCACGCATGACAGTCGGTGACATCATTGAAGAGCCGATGATTATCTACAATCTGTATCCGACACCGAAGGAGCGTAAACAGAAAGTCGCGGAATTGATGCAGGTCGTAGGGCTGAAGCCTGAAAATGCAGAGCGCTTTCCACATGAATTCAGTGGAGGTCAGCGCCAACGGATCGGTATCGCTCGCGCCCTCTCGCTCAATCCGAAGCTAGTCGTGGCGGATGAGCCTGTATCTGCACTGGACGTATCGATCCAATCGCAGGTGCTGAACCTGATGAGAGATTTACAGAAGCAATACGGACTTACATACATATTCATTTCTCACAACTTGAGTGTCGTCAAGCATTTTTGCGATCGCATCGGTGTGATGTATTTAGGTCGTATGGTTGAGCTGGCGCCGAAAAATGCACTATATGAGGAGCCGCTTCACCCGTATACACGCTCCTTGCTCTCGGCGGTTCCGATTGCTAAGCCGAAGATGAAGCGTGAACGAATCATTCTGACGGGTGATGTGCCAAGCCCGGTTAACCCGCCTAGCGGATGTACATTCCATACACGCTGTCCAGATTGTATGGAGATTTGCAAAACAGAAAAACCCCAGTTTCATTCCATGGGGGATGGGCGGTATGTCGCTTGTCATTTGTACAATCCATAGTACGGATGACGGCTGCCATATAAATGAAAGCATGCATATCAGAACAAACAAGGGGGATTTGAATTGAAAAAGTTAGGTATCACAGCGTGCTCAGCTTTGCTGGTGCTCGCAGCCGCATTGGGCGGATGTGCTAGCAAGCCAGCGGACTCTGGGACACAAGCGAACCCGCAACCAAAAGCGCAAACCGCTGCACCTGCTGCTGGGAAAAACGAGCTGACACTTGGTGTTAACGGCGACCCGCATTCCTGGGACCCAATCGATACGTTTCTGCTCGACTGGAGTACAGTAGCCACATCTGTATTCGAGGGCTTGGTAGAACGCTCGACAGATCTGAAGCTCCAGCCAGGACTTGCAGAATCTTGGGAATTTAAAGACGACAAAACACTCCAATTCAAGCTTCGTCAGGGCGTTACCTTCCACAATGGCGAACCGTTCAATGCCGAAGCTGTAAAATTTACGTTTGATCGCTTGCTTGGAGAAGAAGGCAAAAAAGGACCACAACAAGCAAACTACGCTTCGATTGACCATGTTGAAGTCATAGACGAATTTACCGTGAACATGATCCTGAAGGAAAAGGACCCTGTACTGATTACGAAGCTGGCTGGTTATGGCGGTGTGATCGTTCCTCCGCAATACTTTAAGGAAAAAGGGGACGAGTACTTCAATACTCATCCAGTAGGTACTGGCCCATTCAAAATGGAAAGCTATGAAAAAGACAACAAAGTGGTCCTCGTGAAAAACGAGAACTATTGGAAGCAAGGTCTGCCGAAGCTGGACAAAGTCACCTTCCGCTTCATTCCGGAAGCAACTACACGTCTTGCTGAGATGCAAACAGGTGCGATTGACGTAATGAAAAAGGTAGAGATCAGCCAAACAGACTCGATCAAAGGCATGTCTGATCTGGAACTGATGCAAGTAGGCTCTCCTACTGTTTATGCACTGCGCTTTGATACAACCAAGAAGCCGGTCGACAATGTAAAAGTACGTGAAGCGATTGCCTATGCGATTGATTCTGATTTGATCATCGACACCTTGCTCGGTGGTTACGGTAAACGCGTGAACTCATTCCAAAGCGAAATGTCTTTTGGTCATGATCCTAGTCTTCCATTGCGTCAGTACGATCCAGAAAAAGCAAAGCAATTGCTGGCTGAAGCAGGTGTAAAAGAAGGTACGGAGCTGGAGCTCTTCCTGCCAGGTACAGATGCAACCTTTAAAGAAGTAGCACAAGCAGTTGAGCTTCAATTGGGTCAAGTAGGTTTGAAAGTGAAACTGAATCTGGTTGATTCCTCCACATTTACTTCCGATCTGATTCCAAACGGTAAAGCTGGCCATATGTACCGCAACGGTTGGGGTGGCTGGACGCTTGACTTTGACAACACTGCATACCTGATGTATCACAAAGGTGAGTTCTGGAACCCAGATTTCTATGATGAAAAAGTAGAAGAGCTGTTGGCAGCTGAACGCTCCACATTCGATCAAGACAAACGTCTCGAAGCTTTCAAAGAGCTGAACAAACGTCTGTATGAGCTGGTACCAGAAGTACCTCTCTATCAAACAATCAACCTGTGGGCTGTTAACAAACGCGTAAAAGGATTCCAGCCTCCAGCAGATGAGCGCATCGATCTGCGTGAGGTATCGGTAGAATAGGAAACAGATTGAACAGGGGAGTAGAAGATGTCTCTTCTATTCCCCTCATTTATGAAAAAGGAGGAGCGGGATGACAACCTTTTTGATTCGACGCTTGTTACATAGTATTTTTGTCGTTCTTGCTATCACCCTTGTTATTTTTGTACTCGTTCGTTTGACAGGTGATCCGGTTTCGATCATGTTCCAGGCAGGCGAGCCTACAAAAGAAGCCATAGCGGAATTGCGTAAAAACCTTGGCTTGGATGAGCCAGTGTATGTTCAGTTCGTTCTTTATTTGAAAGACATGTTTACCGGAAATTTGGGTACCTCGTTTCGTACAGGTGAAAGTGTTATTGCCATGATGCAAGAGAAGATGGGGGCAACTCTGTTGCTCGCATTTGGCGGGATGTTCGTCGCCCTCTTGATTGCGATTCCTGTCGGGATTATTTCCGCTGTTCGCAGAGGAAGTGTTGCAGACTTTTTCGGCCGTATCTTTTCCTTGCTCGGCATTTCCTTCCCGAACTTTTGGCTTGGGATCATGCTGATCATTATCTTCGCAGTAAAGCTGCGCTGGTTCCCGGCTTCTGGCTATCAAGGTCTGGAATATCTCGTTTTGCCGTCTGTGGCACTCGGTCTTATTTTGTCAGGTATCCTGGCACGCCTCGTGCGCTCTTCGATGCTTGAGGTCTTGAATCAGCAATACATCAATACAGCTCGTTCCAAAGGGATCAAGGAATGGATCGTGGTCATCAAGCACGGCTTGCGTAACGCATTGATTCCAACCGTCACGTTCATCGGTTTGCAGTTCGGAACGCTGCTAGGTGGTACGGTTATTATTGAACAGGTATTTTCATGGCCAGGGATTGGTCGGATGCTGATCGATGCCATTTCCCAGCGTGATTTTCCAGTCATTCAAGGGTCGGTAATCATCTTGTCCTTCTTGATGATTTTCGTGAACTTGTTGGTTGACATCAGTTATGGCTTTATTGATCCACGTATCAGGCAGGGGGGAGGAAAAAGCGAATGACAACAGCGGCAGTTACTAACAATCAGACGAATCCGCCAGTAAAAAGACGCGGAAAATGGAACAAGATGGGGAGACGCTTTGTTCGTAATCCGTGGGCGATGACAGGGATGTTTTTGCTCCTGATTACCTTGTTATCAGCTCTTTTTGCGCCAGTACTTGCACCGACTACACCTGACAAGGCTGATTTGCGCGCGCGATTGACTGCCCCATCCTGGATGGATGATACGGGGAAATCAGAGCATATACTCGGAACCGATCAGGTCGGTCGTGATTTGCTTAGTCGGATTATTTATGGAGCACGCGTATCGCTGCTCGTCGGTGTCGTTTCTGTATTAATATCTATGGTCATCGGTGTCATTTTGGGCCTAATTGCCGGTTTTTACGGGCGATGGGTTGATGATCTCTTGATGCGTTTGGCAGATGTTCAGCTTGCTTTTCCTTTTATTCTGTTTGCGATCATTGTCATGACGGTTTTTGGGGCAGGATTATGGAAGCTCATTCTCGTTTTGGGGATTAGTAACTGGGTTGGATTCGCCCGATTGGTTCGAGGTCAGGTTATGAGCGTAAAAGAAATGGAGTATGTACAGGCTGCAAAAGCGATTGGTGCTACGAATTTACGTATCATCAGAAAGCATGTTCTCCCGAATGTTCTATCATCCATCATCGTATTGGCTACGTTAAATGTTGCGGTAAACATTTTGCTGGAGGCGTCGTTGACGTTCATTGGTCTTGGTGTGGACCCTTCCATCCCAACCTGGGGCGGCATGCTTGCAGATGGTCGTAACTATTTAGAAACAGCCTGGTGGGTAGCTACTTTCCCGGGTATAGCGATTATGCTGACCGTATTTGGCATTAATTTGCTCGGCGACTGGCTGCGTGACGAGCTTGATCCTAATTTGCGTGTGTAAGGAGGCAGACTGGTGAGAGGACTACGTGACATCTTTACGACTGCAGGTTTGGTGGGCGATCAAAATCAGGATGGAATTGCTGATTGCTTGTCTGTTTCTTTTTTTCACCAAACAGGCATTGCTGTAGAAGGATTGATTGACTTCTGTGCCCGGTTAGGATTGGAAACGAGTGAACTGGATTTACCCGAAATTCGCGAGGCGGACACTCCTGATGCAGCGCAAGCTCCAAAAGACGGAGACTGGGTGTGCACCGTATTTATCGATTCGGCTTATGAAGCGGATGAGGCAGCCTGTCGTATACAGCTGGATAAGAAACGGCTTGAGTTTCTAGGCGGAAATGAGTCGAGCCTTAGCCGGCTGATGCGCTGGATGGCAGCAAGCTGGCCGGCTGTGGTGAGTGTGAGTACAACGGATCACGTCATACAAGCAATCAAATACCGTACTGGCATGATCGAGCTTTATGCCAGGGCAGAAGATTCTCTGGTTGAACAGATCGGGGTTGCTTCTGGGAATGAAGCGGTGTATGCTGCGAAGCCATCGGTAGCTCGTCCGGTGCCGCTCGATAGTCTCGGTGAGCTCTGGACTACTGCCGGGTTTTATCAAGCAGGTCGCATCGATGTTACAAGTCAAACAGATGTTTTCTTTACTGGAATTACGACAAGCGCATCCATTACAGCTTCTGCTCGTTTCGCTGCTCGAATAGGGCTGGCATCGACTGGGCTTCGTTTTCCCTTGACAGGTGAACAGGAACGCGTGGCAGAACTGACTTTTGCAGTAAACATCGAACCAAACAAGTCAAACACGCAGGCCGAGGTAGTTGTTGTAGCTGATGAGCAGGAAGTTACAGCCAGAGTGATTCGAATCACTGGTGGAGAAGGCTCCATAATTTCGGCACTTGATTATTTCGCGAGTGCGACCCCGCATCAAACCGGCGGCACTTATGGGAAGTGGGAGAATAGTGCGTCTAGCGAGACAATTCAGCAGGACTTTCCGCTTTTTGTAGAGAACACATGGAGTGACTCAGGTGAAAGAAGCGAAATGGAGCAGTTGTTTCAGGAAAAGATCGAGACGCTCGCTCAGCAGCTGAAAGAGGGCAAGCAAGCATCGGCTCCTCTGGTGATCACGGCCTTTTTGTCTGAACCGGTAGAGATACGACGGGCGCTGGAACGAAGCTGGAGTCATACTATCTCCCGGTTGCTCCCGCAAATCGTACACCGTGTACATATACATTCAGCATTTAAGCCAGGCTTGTGCTGGGTAAAGGAAACAATCATTCCAATCTTACAGCGTTCTGGCAAGCGAGTGGAACGAGTAGCAATCTCGTTTCAACGGGAATCGCGTAACGATGGGATGGAGCTATCACACCGTTGGTTACAGGAGCTGTATCCCGTAGACCAGCTGCTTGCCAAGGAGCTAGGAATTTCCTTGTCCCAAACTTCATTCGTGATAAATGAACGGTTGCAGACGACCTATCAGGTAGAGGTGTATGGCGAAAATCAGAACTTGCTGGGAACATGGCAATTGGATGTTCCTGTAGCATCGGTTCCGTATGCCGATCAGGTGAAACATGCCTACCCGACGACGTCTGGTTTGACCATTAGCGACGGTCTGGCGGTTAACCACTATGTAGTTCCTACTGATCGGGAAAGATTTTGGCAGTATTATACACAGCAATTTTTACCGAAGCTGACAGAAGCTCTTATGCAAAAACAACAGGGGCCATATCAAGGGGACATTCCTCTCTTTTACTCAATCGATGTCGATATCGTGATGAGTGAACAAGAAGAGCGGCTGAATATCGATGAAGAGACGATTTCGTCTTTAGAAGCATTACACGAGGATATTTATTTTTATACGCTTGACTACTATGCTTATCTAGGTGAAAAAGAAACGGGAGTGGCATGGAATTCTCCGGGAGCGGTACGTCCGTACGTCCGGGTGGAAACAGGGATTTCGCCCCATGCAACCATTCGCGTAAAAGAATATAACGAGAAGCAAGCTCACACTATTGCCACCACACATCTGTACTTTGATGAACAGCAAACAGAGCCAGTGCGTGCACGTTTATTGTTGAAAAAAGATTCGACGAGCACGGTCGAGGAGTGGAATTGCGCACCTGCTGAACCAAAGGAAGAGCTGGTGATTGATGAGTGGGCTGAGCTTGCTGCACATCCGTCTGTCCATATTTGGGAAGTCGAAAAATCGTTTGAAGGTCGGTCAATCTATACGGTGGAGGTTACGACTCCTCGTGTTTCCAGTTATGTATCGACTCACAAGCTGTCTCTATACAAGCCGACTGTTCTGATCGAAGCGGGGCATCATCCGAACGAAGTGTCCAGTATGCCTGCCATCCGAGAGCTCGTAAAAGAAATCGTAACCGAAAGAGCGGAGTGGCTAACGCGCTTTAATCTCGTCGTGATTCCCTATGCCAATCCGGATGGGATCGCCCTTCATCAGGAGCTGGTGAAAGAGAATCCGTATTGGAAGCATCACGCCGCCCGCTATAACGCAGTGGGTCTGGAGTATACGAATCATCGCTTTAAACCGAGTATTTTTGGTGAATCACGAGTTGTCCCGCAGCTATTTTATCGCTGGCTGCCTGATGTGATTATCGATGATCACGGAATTCCTTCTCATGAGTGGACGCAGCCTTTTGCAGGGTACAACAGTCCACCGCGATTTCCCGTATCGTATTGGGTGCCGATTTCACTCTTTTACGGAATTGGTCGTGAGCTGGATCGAACAGCATATCCTCACCATGCACTTGCGCTTGATACGATTCAAAAAGCAACAGAGGATGGCATGAGGCAAAATCCGCACCTTTGGAACAAAAATAAGCAATATGTGGAACGCTATGTACGATATGGTCACAACTGGGAACCAGCTATTTTCCCGTTGCCAGATGATCACGAGCTGCTATTTTACCGCTGGCCCACCAAGCCTGATCGCTCGTCCACTTCCTTGGTCTCACGTTTTCCAGAGTGGATAACGCTTGATTTGATTACGGAAGCAGCCGATGAGACGGTTTGGGGTGACGCGCTGCGAGACTGTATGGAAGCACATAAGGTGTTTAACCGGGAAGTACTCAGAAGTGTTGCGACATGTCCACAAGTAGTTTCACGTCAAGATGAGCAAAGCAGCATCCGTATGACGCGTCTGCGACCGATACAGATAGGGGGTAAGGAGTTATGACAAAAGTTCTTGTTACAGGATTTGATCCTTTTGGAGGAGAGCCTATCAACCCAGCTTGGGAGTCAGTCAAAGAGCTGGCAAAAATCGAATCCGATCAATACAAAGTGGAAGTGCGGCAGATTCCTACTGTTTTTGATAAATCGATCGAGCATCTGTATGCAGCAATAGAGGAGACGAAGCCAGATATCGTCTTGTGCATAGGCCAAGCAGGTGGCCGCGGTGACCTTTCTATCGAGCGCGTCGCGATCAATGTGAATGATGCTCGGATTGCCGATAATGAAGGAAACCAGCCCATCGACACCCCGATTGTGGAGCACGGCCCTGCAGCTTACTGGTCGACTCTTCCGATCAAATCGATGGTCCATGAGCTGCAGCAACAAGGAATCCCTGCTTCTATCTCGCAGACAGCGGGCACGTATGTATGCAACCACGTGTTTTATGGCTTGATGCATTACGTAGCTGAGAATAAGGCAGCCATCCGTGGAGGGTTCATTCATATCCCGTACCTTCCAGAACAGGCAGCCAGACAATCAGGACAACCAAGTATGGCGCTGGAAACGATTGTAAAAGGTTTGCGTGTGGCAATTGAAGCCGTGATTTCCCATGATCAAGATATCGTCGTAAGTGGCGGACAGATCAGTTGATCCAGAGGAGTGAACCTCCTCTTTTCTTTTCTTACCAGGTAACGTGACAGTACCGATAATCGAAATGGAGGGGGAAATGTTGCCTAACCATGAATTCTCTCCTCTTGGGGATTCGGGTGTCATTGTCAAACTAGGGGACGTCATTGATCAAACGACACATGAGAAGGTCGTAACGTTTTCTGAGTACCTTCAGAACCATCCTTTCCCTGGAATGGTAGAATTCGTATCAGGCTTTACTACCGTAACGGTCTATTATGATCCCATCCTTCTCACTGATCCAAGTAGTGATGTCATACCTTACGAGCGTGTCCTCGCAATTCTCAAGAAAATGGCAGAGCATCTTCCAGAAAGCTACGCGCGAGAATCTAGACTCGTAGAAATTCCGGTTTGCTACGGCGGTAGCTTCGGGCCGGATTTGGAAGTAGTAGCAAAGCATAACGGAATCAGTAGTGAAGAGGTCATTGCCATCCATTCCTCCGCAGAGTACCTGGTCTATATGATCGGATTTGCTCCAGGATTTCCGTATTTAGGCGGGATGGATGAGCGACTTTCTACACCGCGACGGTCTTCGCCACGACTCTCTATTCCGATGGGAAGTGTAGGGATCGGGGGCTCTCAAACTGGAATTTACTCAATTGAAAGCCCAGGCGGATGGCAAATCATAGGTCGAACACCACAGAGCTTGTTTCAGCCAGATGAACACTCGCCGAGTCTTTTGCGCTCAGGTGACAAGATTCGCTTCCATCCTATTTCTGAAGGGGAATACGATGAGAGGAAGAAGGTGTCTTCGTGAGTATAGAAGTCATTTCGCCCGGACTTAGTACTACTGTGCAAGATCGCGGCAGATACGGATATCAACAGCACGGTGTCAATGTAGGTGGAGCGATGGACGATTTGGCTTTGCAAATGGCTAATCTGCTAGTCGGCAACAAGTCTACTGACGCAGTTCTTGAGATCACAATAAAAGGTCCGACCTTGCTGTTTCAAAAAGACATGGTTATAGCGATATGTGGTGGCGAGTTCAACCCGGTAATTGATGACCAGCCTGTTTTATCGAATCGTCCCGTTTGGATCAAAAGTGGGAGTGTCCTGCAGTTCGGACATGCCAAGCACGGATGCCGTGCCTATTTAGCGGTAGCAGGAGGGTGGGACGTTCCTTTAGTCATGGGGAGTCGGAGCACCAACCTGCGGGCTGGCTTTGGAGGCTTCGAGGGAAGAATGCTGAAGTCAGGTGATACGCTTAGACATCATGAGCAAAGTCCGTATAGTCTTTTTCTCGCACAACAATTGAAAAATCAGGCGGGTTCGTCCTCCTATTCCCATATGAATTGGTTTATTTCCGCAAATTCCTATTCTACGACTCAAGAAGCCGTTGTGCGAGTGATTCGCGGAGAGCAATTTGATGATTTCACAGAGCAGAGCAGGCACAGCTTTTTTCAACAATCCTTTCAGGTATCGCCACGTTCCGACCGGATGGGATATCGCCTAACTGGGCCGACCCTTACTCTGACTTCTCCAAACGAGCTGATTTCAGCTGCCGTCACTTCAGGAACGATACAGGTCCCGCCTGACGGACAACCGATTGTTCTCATGGCGGATCGACAAACGATCGGTGGTTATCCAAAAATCGGTTACGTGGCTAGTGTAGACTTGTCAGTCGTAGCTCAATTGCGGCCAGGCGACCCCGTTCGTTTTGTGGAGATCTCGCTTCGTGATGCTCAGTCAGCGCTATACGAGCGAGAGATCTTGATGAAACAGATTAAACTCGGGATGGAAATGAATGTGGGATGGAGGGTAGAACGATGAAAGCTGTAGACATTAACTGCGACATGGGAGAGTGCTTTGGCGCTTACTCGTTAGGAAATGACAAGGAAATATTGACGTATATCAGCTCGGCTAACATCGCCTGCGGCTTTCACGCAGGGGATCCTGCCACCATGAAAAAGACAGTACGAATGGCATTGGAAGCGGGCGTAGCTATCGGAGCTCATCCTGGATTTCCTGATTTGGTCGGATTTGGACGTAGAAATATGGAGCTGTCCGCAGAGGAAGCTCATGATATCGTCGTTTACCAGATAGGAGCGCTACAAGCGTTTGTCCAGGCAGAAGGTGGAGTGATGCAGCACGTAAAACCTCATGGCGCTTTATATAATATGGCTGCCACCAGAGCACCTCTGGCTGAAGCGATCGCTGAAGCTGTGTATCGGGTTAATCCCAATCTCATTCTGTTTGGACTGGCAGGCAGCGAGCACACGAAGGCCTGTGAGAAGATTGGCCTACGTGCTGCACATGAGGTATTTGCAGATCGGACGTATCAACAAGACGGTACACTTACACCACGTACCCAGCCGAATGCAATGATTACAGACCAGGATAAGTCATTGACGCAGGTCGTGAGGATGGTAAATGAAGGCGTTGTGCAGTCCGAGCAAGGGATCGATGTGCCTATTTCCGCCGATACGATATGCATTCACGGAGATGGGGCTCATGCGCTCGAATTCGCCCAGCATATTCGACAGGCACTTACCGCCGCACAAATTTCCGTAAAGGCTTTTCATTCATAGGAGTAGGTGTCACGATTTTTCAGCCGCTGCAAGCCGGATGCTTTTGTCAGCAGATGGGAACACTCAACCATAAGAGAAGGACGGAAAGACAATTTTGTGATTGAGGGGTTTCCATGGAGCATGTGAATTGTGATACATCGCTGTTGAAGCAGGAGCTGAGAACAGAATTAGTCGCGATTTCAAAAGCGATGGAAGAAAGCATAGACGTTCTCGCTAACGAAAACGGGTGTCTTCTAGGTACCTTTGAACAGATCAGAAGCAGATTCAGTAGACTGGAGACGGTAGCAGCATCCTTTTATTTACAATGCTATTTAGCGCCGTATACAGACAAATACGAGGATGTTTCTGTTGCTGTCCAGCACCTGGCAGCGAAAAGACAAGGGGCTCTCATCGTTATTGAGCGCGATGACACGCTGAGCACGCTTCTGCAAGCAGGTATTCCGATTGGAGCGTGGCTTAGCCATTCTTTGCTGGAGTCTATCTTTTTTCCGGGCGGTCCTCTGCATGATGGTGCGGTGCTCGTTCGGCAAAATCAAATTATTTCCGCCGCAAACGTGCTTCCGCTGTCACAGGTCGTGGTCGGGGAGAAAAAGCTGGGTACCCGGCATCGGGCTGCGATCGGGATGAGCGAAGTCAGTGATGCACTGATCATCGTAGTCTCTGAGGAGACAGGGAAAGCATCCTTTGCGCTTCAGGGGCATCTTTATCCGATTATTACTCAATAGCGTAGGGACACAGCTTCGTCGCTTTTTATATTGTATCGTACAGAAAAAAGGAGAGGCGGTCACCTCTCTTTTCGTCACGAATTTAAGCCCAATTACCTTTGCGGAAAATAGGCTCCCGATTTCCCTCAGCCGTTTCCCCGTCGATATCCATCTCAGCCGAGCCGATCATGAAATCAACATGAGTCATGCTCGTATTGATTCCGTATTGCTCTAGCTCTTCTTTGGTCATTTTTGCTCCATTTTCGATATTGACAGAGTAAGCATTTCCGATAGCGAGATGGTTAGAGGCATTCTCATCAAACAATGTATTGTAAAAAATAATATTCGATTGGGAAATAGGCGAGAGATGAGGGACTAACGCTACTTCACCCAGGTAATGTGAGCCTTCGTCTGTTTCAATCAATTGCTTGAGCGATGCTTCTCCTTTTTTCGCTGTTGCTTCTACGATTCTGCCATCTTTAAAGGTCAGCGTGAAATTTTCAATGAGATTGCCGTGATAGCTCAGCGGCTTTGTGCTGGTTACCTTGCCGTTTACTCCTGTTTTCAGAGGAGCAGTAAACACTTCCTCCGTCGGCATGTTCGCCATAAAGAAAACACCCTTTTCGTTATGGCCACCGCCGCCAATCCAAATGTGTTTGAGAGGTAGCTCGATCGTTAGCTCAGTTCCCGGAGCAGTGTAATGCAAGTATCGGTATTGCTTAGCATTGAGTAAATCGACCTTGCTGTTCAGCGCCGCATGATGATCATGCCACGCTTGTACTGGATCATTCATGTCAGCACGGGTTGCCCGGAAGATGGCGTCCCACAGCGCAGCTTCCTGCTCCTCAGCAGGGAGGTTAGGGAAGACCATGGCAGCCCATTGTGGAGAAGGCACGGCGAGGACGCACCAGCTCACTTTATCTGACATGGTGTAATTTCGGAACGCATTCAGGGCTTGACCTGCAGCTTTATTAGAAGCAGAGATTCGCTCTAGCTTTACTCCCTTTAACAGATCAGGGTTAGAGGCTGTTACGTACAAAAAGGCTGCACCATTCTCAGCCATTTCTTCCAACCCTTTTGCCTTCCATAGTGGGTATTCTGTAAAGGCTTCATCAGGAGCGAGATCAAATTTCAAGCGTGTCAGTTCATCATCAGACCACTCCATGATGACATGCTTCGCTCCTGCTTCATATGCCTTTTTTGCCACCTTCCGGACAAAAGGGGCAGTAGAAATAGGAGCTGTAATTACGAGCGTTTGCATCGGTTGTACATTTACCCCTATTTGGACAGTGAGCTCTGCGTAACGTTCAAAATGAGTATTAAAAGACATGGTGAAAACCTCCTCTTCCATTACAAAACGAGCATTCTGTTCTATTATACCTATTTGACTGGAAATACTTGCTACTTATTTTTTGACTAAATCAGAAAGGATAAACTTCATGTTATCTGCATCCTGATTTAGCAAGAATAACCTTCCGCTAAAACACGGTCGCTCCTCCTGGAGAAACCTCGATGAAGGTTTTCTTATTGCCTAGGAAAGCGCAGAAACAGACAGATCCTATGGAATTTCGAGCTAGATTACCTTGATGAGCTAAAATTGAATGTTTTTTGGTCGAACCGTGTTGGTTTTATTTTTAAGAATTAGAGGAAAATTCGAAAGAGAATCAAACTTTAATAATAGAAAACATTTTATTGAACCATCGAGGGAGGCATAAACCGTGAAAACAAGACAAACGCGTGACCAAGTCGATGTATCGCTTACGTGGAATTTGGATGATCTGTTTGAAAGTCAAGAAGCGTGGGAAACCGAACTATCTGATATTGTGAGTCAACTGCCGGTTGTTACTGCGTTTCAAGGTCAATTACATACGAGTGCCGAAACACTGCTTGCTTGCCTCGAGGCAAGAGAAGCGATCACGATCAGGGCACAGCTTGTGGCGTCCTACGCAAGCCTGCGATCCTCTGAAGACGGAACGAACCCACAAAATCAGGCGAATTCTGCGCGAGTAGGGGATATGGTTTCTCATCTGAACGCATCACTTTCTTTTATTCCTTCGGAGATATTAGCATTGCCAAAAGGAGAAATTGAAAAATTCCTGCAGGAAGAGCCTGGCTTGGAGCCTTTCCGCAAACACCTGTCTGACCTTTTAGAAACGAAGCCGCATCGTCTCTCAGCGGATACAGAAGCAGCTTTGGCAGCATTGGGTGAAGTGTTTGCAGCCCCTTACACCATCTATCAGCGTGGAAAGCTTTCGGATATGTCCTTTGAATCCGTGACAGACAGTAATGGAGTAGAGAATCCGGTCTCTTTTGCTCTGTTTGAATCTGATTACGAAATGTCATCCGATACAAAGCTGCGCAGATCTGCCTACGAGTCGTTTTCACGCACGCTTGCATCCTACCAGAATTCCTTTGCTTCTGTGTATGCAACAGAAGTCAAGAAACAAACGGTCATGTCCAGATTGCGTGGATATGAGTCGGTTACCGAGATGCTTCTGCACCCGCAGCAAGTGACACTGGAGATGTACCATAACATTTTGGATATTATCGGTACGGAGCTTGCACCGCATATGCGCCGCTTTGCCAAGCTGAAAGCCAAAGAGCTCGGACTGGAAAAGCTCTCCTTCTGCGATTTGAAAGCGCCACTCGATCCCGAGTTCAGTCCGCCGGTTACGATTGAAGAAGCAGGACGCACAATTAAAGCAGCTCTTGAGGTAATGGGACCTGAATATGTAAAGATCATGGAAAAAGCGCTGAATGAGCGCTGGATTGACTATGTAGACAATGTAGGCAAGTCCACAGGTGCTTTCTGTTCCACACCGTACAGCAACCATTCCTACATCTTGATTACCTGGTCGGGCAATATGCGCAGTGCGTTTACACTGGCTCACGAGCTTGGCCATTGCGGTCATTTCTCACTGGCGGGACGCAATCAGACTTACACCAATGCACGTCCATCCCTGTACTTTATCGAGGCACCGTCGACGATTAACGAGCTTTTGCTGGCACAGCATATCATGCAACAATCCGACGATCCTCGTTTAAAGCGTTGGGTAATCTTGCAGCTGATGAATACGTACTACCACAACTTTGTCACTCATTTGCTTGAAGGTAGAATGCAGCGTAAAGTATATGAAGCTGCAATGCAAGATGTGCCATTGACTGCGAAGAAGCTGTGCGAATGGAAAGGCGAGGTACTCTCCGAATTCTGGGGAGATGCAGTCGAACTCGATTCGGCAGCGAGCCTGACCTGGATGCGTCAACCGCATTACTACATGGGCTTGTATCCGTATACGTATGCAGCAGGCCTGACTGCCTCTACTGCGATGGCTGCAAGCATCCAGAAGGAAGGTCAGCCAGCAGTTGATCGTTGGCTGGAAGCACTGAAAGCAGGCGGTACAAAAACTCCTTTGGAGCTGATGCAGCTAGCAGGTGTCAACATGGCTGATCCTCAACCGATTCGCGATGCTGTAGCGTATGTTGGCAGTCTGGTAGACGAATTGGAAAAACTGTTTTAAACGAACGCAAAAGACGATGATTGGAATTTGAGACGTGTGGGGGCTTGTGAAGGCGAAAGCGTCACAAGCCCGCTTGCATATCAACGAAAGGAAGAGGGGTCACGAAAGCAGATATGAGACCTTTTACCGAAAGGGCGATCGCCATTATTGGCAGCATTCCCGAAGGACGCGTCATGACGTACGGTCAAATCGCCCTACTTGCTGGGAGCCCGCGGGGAGCCAGACAAATTGTTCGCATACTCCATTCGATGAGCAAAAAATACAAGCTGCCTTGGCACAGAGTAATCAATGCCAAAGGGCGAATCGGACTTACGGATGATGAATCATTCACTTTGCAAAAGATGTACCTGGAAAGCGAAGGTGTGCCGGTTTCGGCGGAAGGAGAGATTGATCTTGCCAAGTTTTTGCATCAGCCGTTCCCTCCTGGTGAGAGTGATGAATCGGTTACCTAATAAAAATACCTCCACCAATCGCATGTCTAGTACGATTTGAGGGAGGTATTTTCTTCAACTTCAGTAGGAGTTAGTAGCCTACTTCTACTGAGGCGATGACCACATAGGCCAGATCGTTTTTGTCCTCTTTTTCAGCGATTACGACACCACTGCTTGTCAGCATCCCGCCATCAATCACCTCAAACGTCACACTTCCATATGGCTATTCTGCGCGAACTGTTTCCAAGTCGAGCTTGTCCTTGTCAGCGGGAACAGCCAGTCGCACATTTACTTTCATGTTATGAATGTTGTTGTCTGGAAGAACAGAACGAAGGCCCGGCATCGAATTATGATGGATGGCATTTTGTACAGCACGAACCGCTGCTTTGGTAACGTTTTGACCATGTAGATCGATACCCATTCCGATTTCAATAAACATGACTTTTTCCATTGCCAAATCACTCCTACTTAAGACTTCGATTATGTATTTCTTCTCCTCCATCTTACCACGAATCACCCTGAAAGCTTCCCGTTCGATAAAATTAGGGCTGTCTCGCTATTTTTTGAAGGTCTCGTATTGTGTTTATCGCGTAGACATGTCATCATTACATGTTGGTATAAACCAGAGATGATTCTTTTCATTAATTGGAGGCAGGACAGAAGTGGAACGGTATCCTTTTGCGTACGATCCGTCACAACCATTCATTTCGCAGGTGAGCGATTGGGTAGCGGACGTATTTTATGAAATTTTGCCTGAAGCAGGATTTGAAGTAAGAGACGAGCAAATCTACATGGCCTTTCAGCTGGAGCGTGCCTTTGCCGAGAAGCAAACGATCTTTGCAGAGGCAGGAGTCGGTACAGGGAAAACACTTGCCTATTTGTTATACGCGGTCTGTTATGCGCGTTATACGCGAAAGCCTGCAATTATCGCCTGTGCGAATGAGTCGTTGATCGAGCAGCTGGTCAAGCCGGAAGGGGATATTGCCAAGCTTGCGCGGCATCTGAACCTGACAATTGATGCGCGATTGGGAAAATCTCCAGATCAATACGTATGCCTGCAAAAGCTGGATGAGGCCAGATACCAGCCGGAAGAAGGAGAAGCTTATCAGCAGATTTATTTGGAGCTGCCTTCTTTTGTGCACACGCATGAAGCCCTGCAATCCTTTTATCCATACGGAGATCGCAGCACGTATCCAGAGCTGGACGACGAGCAATGGGCAAAAATGAACTGGGATACGTTCCAGGATTGTTTTTCCTGTGACAAGCAGCATCGCTGTGGTCAAACCTTATCCAGAAATCATTATCGCCAATCGGCCGATTTAATTATTTGTTCGCATGATTTTTACATGGAGCATGTGTGGACATATGAGACGAGAAAACGGGGCGGGCAGCTTCCTTTGCTTCCTCCGCACAGCTCGGTTATTTTTGATGAGGGCCATCTGCTTGAGCCTGCCGCGCAAAAAGCATTAACCTATAAACTCAACCATGCTGTATTTGAAGAGATTATTACACGCTTGCTTAAGGGAGAGATTCGGGAGTCGCTGGCAGTAGCCATTGAAGAAGCCATTGCCCAAAGCGAAGAATTATTTTCACGCTTGGATAAAGAGAGCATAGCTGTTGTCGGTTCCAATCGCAAAGAGATACACTTTCATCCAGAACTGCTCCAATCGATTCACCGTTTCACGAGCCTTGTCGATTGGATCGAAGAAGAGCTGGCACTTGAAAGCGGTCTCTATACACTCGATGAGTTCCAATTGCGGATTGTCGGTGAGCATTTGGAAATGATGCAGCTGGCGCTTCGATTATTCCAGGACCCGGGGCATGTCATTTCGTGGATGACAGAAGAGCTGACAGGACCGACATTGATTGTCATGCCAAAGCTGGTGCAGGAAGTTCTTCGCGAGCGCGTGTTCTCGCAAAATATGCCGATTATTTTTTCTTCAGCAACCTTATCTGTAGATGGCGCTTTCCAATTTGTAGCAGGAAGCTTGGGGATAAAAAAGTATCTGTCCTTCTCAGTACCGTCTCCTTACGAATATGAAGAGCAAATGAAAGCATTTGTTCCTAAGCTGTCTGGAAACGATCTTTTTACGGAAAAAATGAACAGTGCAGTCAAGCAACTGAAACAGACGCAAGGAAGAGCATTGCTGCTGTTTTCGTCGATAGAAGAAATGAAGCAGTTCAAACAAGCAATTGGTTCATATTCGGAGATCGCCCATCTGCATTTTTTGTATGAAGGAGATCAGGAAATTAGCCATTTGATCTCTTGCTTCCAAAATGACGAAGCGAGTAGTCTTTGTGCGGTCAGCTTATGGGAAGGTCTCGACGTTCCTGGACCATCTCTATCCAACGTGATCATCTGGTCTTTGCCATTCCCTCCAAACGATCCAGTCTTTACCGCGAAACGAAAAGCAGCGGCTTCTGCTATGGAAGAGGTAGATTTGCCGTATATGCTGCTTCGTCTACGCCAAGGAATAGGCCGATTAATTCGCACCAGAGAGGATCAGGGAATCGTCACGATTTATAGTGCAGAGCTGCATCGTGATGAAAAGCTGCGCAAACACGTAAAAGCTATTTTCCCTGTCGGTGTGGAGTGGAACGAGGAGCCAGTGGACTCGCTCACTTGATTCAAATGAGATGGTGATGTATGACACTTCTGTTACGTTCGACACAAATTGGCATCAACAGGATATCTGGATGTTATAATAAAGGTTCATCGTAGAAAGAATGAAAAGTAGAATGAAACAGGGAAGGTGTTCAGGAGTGGGTAACATCGATTTTGCCAACTTGCCATGGAGTTTGTTCTGGGTCGGAATCTCCTATTTTCTGGTGACTGGTGTTTTCTTTTGCCTTGGCTTTATGCGACTCGTATCTCAGCGTGTGCGCAGTGGGATTGTCTGCATGGCGATTGCTGTAGTCAGCGGGGGATTGTTCCTGAATTATTTGTTTACCCATCATGTTTAATGCACTTGACAAAAGCGCTATTATTGTTTCTATCAATCAGATTATGAGGGTAGAGAATTAGAGCTATTGGCACGAAAATGGGCCAGTAGCTCTTTCTTTTTTTGGTGTGATTTACCGGGAAAAATTCAATGATAATTTGTAAACAATTTGTAACGCGTTTAACGACTGAGGCGTCTTATAATCAGGATACACGAGGTTTAGCGCAAGTACGGATGAACTTCGCGATCGTCCGGGTCATTTCCGTAAAATACCGGGCAGGAATGAGGCGATGCAGCATACATAAGTAAGAAGGAGACCGAAAAAAATCTGACTGTGAGTAGTTGTTCACATCCTGAATACGGGCCATGATGTTTGGATTAATTCATCATCCATAAAGATTATGAACGAGACCAACCCCGTTTTCTTCCTCTTCTTAGAAATCAGGGGTTTTTGCATTCATTTTCGCGCGCATTTCCCGATGTGTATTGGCTGCCCCCGTCCACCTACAAAAGTAAAACAGAACAGAAGTAAAAGGGGAGTATGCAGATGAACTGCATGACGAGTACGGTAATCAAACAAAGCAATCACACCTGGGATCACAAACAACTAAGAGCAACAAATGGTAAGAAAACCAGTAAGAATCGCCAACCGAAGAGCAAGGGAGGCCGTCACAATGCCTGAACCAATCAAAGGCTCCAGCCGTTACATGGCCGGAATAGACGGACTTAGAGCTCTGGCGGTACTTGCCGTAATCGTCTATCATCTGAACTACAACTGGGCACCTGGAGGACTTTTGGGCGTCGGGATCTTTTTCGTCCTCTCAGGCTATCTGATTACCGATTTGCTCATTGCCGAGTGGGCTCGTCATGGTCGCCTCGCTATGAAGGATTTTTGGATACGCAGAGCACGGCGGCTTTTGCCCGCTCTATTATCGCTCTTGATGCTGGTAGTGGCATGGGTAGCCATGTTCTCACCAGCCCAAATGTCAAGTGTACGCGGTGACGTGCCAGCGGCTATTTTGTACGTCAGCAACTGGTGGCTTATCTTTCAGGATGTCTCCTATTTTGAAAAATTCGGTCCGCCATCTCCACTCGGTCATTTGTGGTCACTGGCTGTTGAGGAACAATTTTATTTGTTCTGGCCGCTACTACTTGCCCTCGGTTTACATTTTGTCAAACGCCGCGGTCCACTCATTATGCTCACTGTTGTAGCAGCAGCGTTGTCCGCCCTGGCGATGGCACTCCTCTATGAACCAGGTCTAGATCCTAGTCGGGTCTATTACGGAACGGACACACGGGTTTTTGCCCTTCTTATTGGCGCGGTACTGGCTATGGTCTGGCCGAGTCGAAAACTGTCCCCCGATATATCTGCGAAAGCTCGCATAACCCTTGATTCTATTGGCTATTTAGGTCTGGGTATCTTGCTTTACAGCATTTGGAATACGAATCAGTATGATGATTTTTTATACCGCGGAGGATTAGTCCTACTGTCCCTCGTGAGCGCCGTCGTAGTTGCTGTGCTTGCACATCCAGCAAGTCATTTTGCCAAATGGATGGGATGTAAGCCTCTGCGCTGGCTCGGTGTACGTTCGTATGCCATCTATTTATGGCACTATCCAATCATCGTTATGACTACCCCAACGGTTGAACAAAGTGAATGGAGTCAGATCACCCACGCGATTCTTCAACTGACCGCAACGCTTGTACTGGCAGCATTGTCATGGAAGTATATAGAAGAACCGATTCGGCGAGGTGCATTGGGCAAGGTTTGGGCAAAATTGCATCACGAGAAGCAAGGTAAGGAAGCCAAGCGATATACACGAACTCGATGGATTGCGTCGTGCTGCGCAATTATCTTGTGTGTGACCTATTTCGGCGTTGCATCTCTGCGCTCAGACGCAACAGCAAGCCAGCCACAATCGGATTCAGAAGCAATCGAATCCTCGAAATCATCTGGCATGGCTCAATTGCCAGAAGAGCAAGGGAAAGACAGTCAGCTCGATGCTGGGCTCGGTCCACATGGTCCTATCGTTCCTCTGCCTAGCAAGCCTGAATCGGGTAAAAAGCCTACCGCACCCGTCAAGACGAATGACTCGGCTAAAGCATCAGCAAAAACCGAAAAACCGAAACAAGACAAAGACAAATCCGCTGCGGAACAAACACAAGATGCGGCGAATGAAAATAAGCCTGACGAATCCCAAGGCACAGATTCACAAGGGACAGCCAGCTCAGAGAACCAAGAACAGACGAAGCCCCCTGAAGAGGTTGCCGCCCGCTCTGGAAAAGGTATCACTGCAGTAGGAGACTCCGTCATGCTTGATGTGGCTCCACACCTGGAAAAACTGCTCCCTGGAATCGTCATTGATGCCAAAATCGGCAGACAGATGTCACAAGCACCAGAGCTTGTAGCAAAGCTAAAAGAAAAAGGATTACTAGGAAACCGCGTCATCATTGAGCTCGGTACAAACGGGTCCTTCAGCAAAAAACAATTGGAAAAGCTGCTGCATTCATTAGAGGGTGTCGATCAAATCATTTTGGTCAACACTCGAGTACCGAAGCCGTGGGAGAGTGTCGTCAATACCACGTTGGCGGAGGTTGCCGCTGCCTATCCACACACGAGCCTGATTGACTGGTACGCAGCAAGTGCAGGAAAAAGCTCCTACTTCTACAAGGACGGCGTGCATTTGAATCGAGAGGGCTCTGAAGCCTATGCTGCACTGCTTGCCAAGTCTATCCACCCCACATCTGCCGATCAATCAAAGCATACAGAAGTGAATCAAGCAGCCGGTGATACAGAACAAGCTGAAGAAGCCAAAGCTGATACGTCAGGTGGCGAATCATAAAGCGTATTTGATGGCAAAATATCTACAATTCTTTTGAGAAGTAGCAGGAATTGTGTGCCTTCTTTCGAAAAGGATAAGAGACCAGCGAATCAACAGGTTCGTTGGTCTTTTCATTTGTGAGAGAGGATGAGTGCACATGAAACCAAAAGTGATTATTTATAAAAAAGTGGAGCCGGCCATTTTGGAATATATACGGGACACTTGCGAAGTTATTTATTTTGAAAATATCGACGACAATACATCTGATGCCTTTTATGAGGAATTAAAGACGGCGGAGGGACTCTTTGGCGCAGGGTTAAAAGTAGATGAGGAGTTATTGGATAAGGCTCCACACTTAAAAATTGTCAGCAATATATCGGTTGGTTACGACAATTTGGATATTGCTGAGCTGAACCGCCGAGGAATTATGGCGACAAACACGCCGGATGTATTGAATGAAACAGTTGCAGATACGATGATCGGCCTAATGCTGGCAGTAGCCCGAAGAATACCTGAGCTTGATCATTATGTGAAAGCAGGTGAGTGGAAGGCAAACCTTACCCCCACGCATTTCGGGGTAGATATGCATCACAAAACACTCGGGATTATCGGGATGGGACGAATCGGAGCGGCTATTGCCAAGCGAGCTCACTTTGGGTTCGGTATGAACATTCTCTACCATAATCGATCCCGTAATGAGGAAGTAGAGCATACGTATCAGGCGAAGTATTGCTCTTTGGAGGAGCTGTGTCAGGAAGCAGATTTCATCTGTTTGATGGTTCCGCTGACACCAGACACACAAAAGCTGATTGGAGAGAAGGAATTTGCCCTCATGAAAACGACGGCTATTTTTGTAAATGGTTCCCGAGGAGCGACCGTTGATGAAGATGCTCTCGTGAGAGCTTTGCAAAATGGCGAGATATTGGCAGCAGGCACGGATGTGTTTGTACAAGAACCAGTACGTCCGGACCATCCTCTGCTCTCCATGCCTAATGTAGTCACACTACCTCATATTGGTTCAGCCACGTCCGAGACGCGATTAGCGATGGCACAGTTTGCTGCTGACAATCTCGTTATGGGAGTTCAGGGGAAACAACCGCCAGCCTTACTGACGGCGATCCCAACCAAGCGCTCCTAATGACCATTGCGTAACCGAGAAAAGAAAAAAGCCCATTCCATTCGGCGAAAACCGGAACAATGGAATGGGCTTTGCAATTCGTTTATGCTGACTTTTCCTTACAATCCAAACAGAATACCCATGAGAGAGTAGATAATGACCGTTGAAAAAAGAACAGTCATATGAATGAGCGAGAAAATAAACATCGATTTTGCCCATTTCTCTGAATCCATCTTTTTATAGCCAAGAATGCTAAGTGCCAGCCAAGCGATACTCAGCAGCAGGGCAACCAGCATCAGACCGATACTCAGAGACTCAAAGAGAAAGCTGGCAGCAATTAAGACAACCAGATAAATATTCGTTTGGATATAGGTGCGTTTTATTCCTTTGACAACTGGGAGCATCGGAACCTTGGCTGCCTTGTATTCGTCATGCTTGCGAATAGCGATGGTGTAGAAATGAGGCATTTGCCAAATCACCATAATGATAAAAAGACCGAGAACGGCAGGATGAGTGATATCCGGATAGACAGCGGCCCATCCTATAAGAGGCGGCATCGCTCCCGAAATACTTCCGATCTCTGTATTGTAAATCGTTCTTCGCTTGCTCCACATGGTATAGGGTACAACATAAAAAAACAATCCTAGAAACCCTAGGAAAGCTGCTAGAGTAGTGGTAAATGCGAGAGCGATCAAACCCAGAACCGTCATGATGATAGCAAGCCACAGAACCACATGAGCTTGAATTTCACCGGTCACGGTTGGTCTCTTTTTGGTTCTTTCCATAATTGCGTCAATATCGCGATCGTACAGATTGTTAAATGCACCGGCTGCACCCATAATAAGGGACGAACCCACTAAGGCAAGCAAGATTTCTGGTAGCTTCTCAAGCAGGCTATAGTGGTATGTATACATAGCCAATGTCAGACCTGCGAACATTGGAACCAAGTTCGATTTAATGATACCGGTTTTTACGGTTTGCGACAAAATAGATGGCAGACTTTGTTTCTGCGCTGCAGCGCTAGCTTCTCCCCGCATGCTGAGCCACCTCCCCTTACTAGAATATATAAAAGTCAGCTCATAATCTAGAGTGACATGATTGGTAGTTTCTTTTTCTGCGTTATCCAAGCTTAAAATTAATTACATACTTATACGAATTTATATACTATGTGGTATATTAATGCTACAGGGTACGAATGTCAAGAGAGGGAGGGGGAGGAATGGTCAGACGCAGGCGAACGCAAGGGGAGCGAAAAATGGAAACACGGCAATTGCTTCTGGACTCCGCTGTTGAAACCTTTGCGAAATTCGGCTTTCACGGGGCTTCAGTCGATAAAATTGCCGAATATGCTGGTTTCAGTAAAGGGGCAGTTTATGCTCATTTTAGTTCCAAAGAAGAGCTTTTTTTGGCTATTATGGGGCAGCAGATGAACGCTCATGTACAGAACATCCTGGCCGTCATCGACCGTCACCATTCCATCCCCCATTTTATAGAAACCATGCAGGACTATGTTCATTCCATCCGACAGGAAAACCGGGTTTGGAGCATGCTTAATATGGAGTTTTTGCTCTACGCTATGCGGGAAGAATCTGTGAGCCACAAGTGGTCAGAAATGATCCAGAAGTCTATCGGGCATATTTCCGATGCCGTTGATCAGTTGATGGTAAAGCAGAAACATCAATCTCCCTTAACTGCGGATGAAATGGCTTGGACGATCCTGTCGCTAGAGAATGGCATGGCCATTTTTCATTATATCAGTAAAGAGGATATGCCCGAGCATCTCTACGGAAAAGCATTGCAAAATATTCTTTTCCCACCGGTTCTAGAAAAGTAGCAGAATAACACCCATTGTGGGATATACATATAGAGATGCTGATCATTTTAACGATCCTATCGGAGAGGAATCCCATGATCAACCATTTCTTTCAAGACCCATCGCCAAAAAAGAAAACTCTGCTGCAATTGTATCGGCTGATTTATAAACACGGTGCTGTTTCCAAAGCCACCCTTGTGAAGTGGTCAGGAATCAAACAGTCAACCTGTTCCAGACTTATCGATGAACTGCTTCAGTCAGGCTTAATACTGGAGCATGGCTACGGAGAATCAAGTGGTGGGAGAAGGCCACTTACCTATCAAATTCAGCCAACTGTCAATTACGTCGCGGGCATCGAGATTTCGCGTACGCATTCGCGAGTGATCGTCATGGATCTCAGTATGACAATTATTGAAGAAACAAAGTACCCGATGAGGAAGGATAGTACGCCTGAAAAAATAGTAGAGCTAATCCAAAGTGATCTATTTCACATTCTTCAAAAGTACAAGATCACTACCTCAAAGCTCTTGGGGATTGGAGTAGGAGCGGTTGGTCCCCTGGATCGTGAAAAGGGGATCATTATACGTCCAGAGCATTTTCCCGCAGCTGGTTGGGAACAAATCGCTATTACGGAAAGGCTAAGCCAGTCGTTTCAAACCAAGGTTCTGCTTGATAATGGAGCGAATACAGCTGCACTCGGAGAATTTCGAAATGGGTTATGGAAAAAAGCAGATCATTTGGTTTATAACGTAACCGGTATAGGGATTCGTTGTGGAGTATTGACCAACGGCAAGCTTGTCAGAGGACCTGTAGACATGGAGGGCGCTTTTGGACATATGGTGGTCGATGTGCAGGGCAGAACATGCACTTGCGGCAATGTGGGTTGTCTGTCAGCATACGCTTCGATTTTATCCGTACAAGAAGAAGTGAATCGCCGTCTGAAAAAAGGGCAAAGCTCATACCTGTCCCGAATGAAGCTAGCGGAAGAAGAAGTAAGCTACGCGCAAATTTGTGATGCTGTTTCAAAGAACGACCCCTTATGTACAGAGGTTGTGAAGGAAGCAGCGTATTACTATGGCGTTGGGCTAACGAATTTGATGTATCTCATCCACCCCGATCGGATCATCTTAGGCGGTGCATTGGTAAGGGACATGGACTTGTTTTATGAGATCGCAACCGAGACCGCGAGACAACGCATGAAACACTATACTGATTATCAGGTCATCTTTAGCCGCGGCATGCTCGGGGAACGTGCCGTAGCTGTTGGTGCTGCTACGATGATTTTGGATTACTTCATGGAGGAAGGTGCGTAGGCGTTGCAGCTCAGCATACTTGATTTATCCCCCATTTATGAGGGAGTGTCACCTCTTGTGGCCTTGCAGCAGTCAGTAAAGCTGGCACAAACGGCGGAGTCATTAGGCTACTCACGCTTTTGGGTATCTGAACATCACGATATGCCTCAATTTGCTTCATCAAGTCCCGAAGTACTGCTCGCTCATATTGGGGCACAGACTACTCGGATTAGACTTGGCTCAGGAGCAGTTCTTTTGCCAAACTACAAACCGTATAAAGTCGCAGAAGCTTTTTCTCTGCTGGCAACTCTGCATCCGGGGCGTATCGACTTAGGCATTGGCCGTGCCCCCGGAGGTTCTGCGCATGCTTCGATGGCGCTCAGTGATCGCTTCCTGGAACAGGTACGCCGGATGCCTGAGCTGCTCAAGGATTTATCGGCACTCCTCGAAAACGAATTCACGGTAGAAGGACAACCCGTTTTCGCACGTCCGATTCCACCTGATCCTCCTGCGTTATGGCTGCTCGGGACGAATAAAAAAAGTGCGGAATTGGCAGCGATGTATGGGACGGGCTATGTATTTGGACATTTCATGAGTGAGCACGACGGTGAAGAGTCGCTTGCTTTGTACAGGCATGCCTTTCAACCGTCGAGGATGCGGCAAGAGCCAGCTGTAATTGTTGCGGTCAGTGCTATCTGTGCGGATTCGATGGAAGAGGCGCAAGCACTCGCAGAACGGTGGAGGGCACGATCCTTTCGTGATCCGGTTATCGGAGATCCCGACCATGTATCGACAGTACTGAAAAAAATGGGGGAGCAATATCAAGCTTCTGAGTTCATGATCCTTACTGATATTCCTGATTATCAGAAGAGACTTCGGTCTTACGAATTACTTACCCAATCCATGATTGTCTCTGGTGCCAATGTGTTTGATCGGACATAAATTAGATAAAAGTATAGCAGTTAAACTCATGGACTTTTTTCAGTTTCTCATGTAGTATTGCTACGATATGTATAATGCAACGGGCGAAAGAAGGATAATCCATGATTCGGTCCTACATGTTATTGTTGTTTTGTGTGACGTTATGGGGCAGTAATTTTGTGTTTGGGAGTATTTTGGTCAAAGAATTTCCACCGCTATTTCTTGCAGATGTTCGGTTGTTATTTACCTCGATGTTTTTACTGATTTACGCCTGGGTGACCAAAAAGTTTGTGAAAATCAATTCAAAAGAGTTAGGCTTGTTGATCATGCTCGGACTGATAGGGACGTTGGCGAATCAAACCGCATATTTTAATGGTTTGCTGACAACAGATGCTACTACAGCATCCTTGATTTTATCCATGGCACCAATTGTGACAGCAGTACTTGCTTCCCTGTTTTTAAAAGAACAATTTACATTGCGCATGAAGATCGGTTCTGGGCTGGCACTCATGGGCACTTTTTTTGTCGTTGGGATAGGGGCAGGCTTATCTATTTCCAAGGGCGTACTGCTCATCGTTATCGCCATGGTTACATTCTCGTCTTCGATGATCATCATTCGGAAGCTGACGCAGACCTTGCACCCGTTTATTTCAACGGTCTATTCCACAACAATGGGCACGCTTTTTCTGACACCCGCGGCGCTGCTCACAATCGATCCAGCAGCAAAGATTAGCCATGAGGGTTGGGCGTGGCTGCTGCTCATCTTGACGGCAATTTTGATGCAAGGCGTATGTGGGATTGTTTGGAATTCTCAGCTGCAAATCGTAGGTACGGGGAAAGCAGCTATTTTTCTTAATTTACAGCCGTTTGTCGCTATGCTTGTTGGCTTTTTATTGCTTGGGTCACATGTCACTGCCGTACAAGTAGGGGGCTCATTGTTGATTGTAGCGGGGGTCGTCGTGGCCTCGATACGATCGAAGCAAGCTCCGCAGGGTGCGAGCGGGAGAGTATTGGCAGAACAGACGAAATCGGTGTAATGTTGCCGCAATAGGAAAAAAGAGGGCAGAGATAGCCCTCTTTTTTTGTTATGAGCGAATGTGTGTGTGCATCCCGTGTTATTTTTTGTATAGTATAAACAAACACAAAATTCAGAAAAAGGGTGAATGTATGGTATTAAACGATGATTTACGATCGTTTCCTTTTCCTTTTGGAGATAGTCAAGTGTACAAGTACTCGAATAATGCAGTCCCATTACGTCCACCAAATGCAATTGAATTGACTGATAAGTACGTCGATGAAATTAGACTGAAAAGAGAGCTGCTTACAAATCATCCAGAGCGATGTTATCAATCATCATCTCAAACGATAGATGCCCAGTGGGAAATTGTTGATCTTATTTTACATAATCTAGTCGGTTATTACCCTGATCAATTCAAATTGGAAAAGAAGGATGAACAGTGGATATTTACTAACGTCCAGACGAAAGAAATCATAGCTTTTACGTTTGGGGATCGAACAACTCTTGAGGTAGAGCCTTTGGATTTTATTGGTCGCCATGTTCAAGAGGATTTGCTTTTGATGATGCAACGGGATGGCGACCTATTTTTAGACGCTGGACAGCTATGTTTTCCAGCGAATTGGTCTTTGTATTTTAACGTAGGTATGACCTTTAAAGAAATACATTCACCGATTCCTGGCTTTCAGTCAGATTCCCTTGATGATCGAATCCTGCAATTTCTCATGCGCATTGAGGCGGGTACACCGTGGGAAAGAAAAAATTGGTCACTCATGGCTGGCAACAAGTTAGATACCTCCCTCGAAACGTTTGCAGAATGGGGTCAGGCCCGCAAACAGGTGACTAAGGAAAATGCGGGAAAACTGGTGCATCTGAGAGTAGAGGTTCAAAAGCTATTTCGCCTGCCGAAAAGCAACGGGATATTATTCACCATTCATTCACACATGCTGCCTTTGGAAAGGTTTATTCAGCATACTCCTTGGCTGGAGCAATTTTATGCGATTCTGCACGAGCTCCCGGTCTTTATTTCTGATTACAAGGGGATTTCTTTGTATCGACAACAAATACTTGAATATCTAGTAGAGGAAATGAAAAAGAGATGATGAGTACAGTGAAAGAGGAGCTTTTCTTTAGCCAGGGGAAACGGAAGTATTTATTTTGTGCGGATTCGGAAGGTGCAGAGGCTCTTTACCCTCTCGTTCGTCAGGCAATGGAAGACAAAGCCCCATTTGATTTCCACGAGATAAAGCATGAATCAGATTCCTTCCTTGAACTTTGGTTCAGTCAGCAAAAAATGGGGACTTATTTATACTTATCCGGGAAATGGGACTTTGTCAATCGATTAAAAATTCTAGCTTTTGAGGCAGGCTTTACGGAATATGAATGGCAAATAAAAGTCATCGGACCAATCAGGAAGAAGTTAATTTGCTGCAAGTGTCATGGGGTTAATGATGTCGATGAAGAAATGCATATCACTTGTATGCATTGTGGAATATCTCTAGAAGTTTCGAACCATTATTCACGTCGTCTGGAGGCATATCTAGGTTATTCATCTATCCAATCATCTTAATACAGGAGGAGCATTCGCTTGTATCGAAATTCAACCATTCAAGTACGTGTTAGTAATATTCAAGAAGAAACCTCCACAATCAAAAGATTCACCCTGCAAGCGATGGATGATTCTATGCTGCCGTCCTTTAGTGGTGGTTCGCACATAACAACCCTTTTACCACATCCTTCGGGAACGTTGGAAAGACATTATTCTATTTTTAACGTAAGCGGGAAGACGGGGTTGATTGAAATAGCTGTCCGCTTAGCAGAAGACTCATCTGGTGGCTCTCGTTATTGGCATCACAATGTTCAGGTAGGAGATGTTATATCAGTTAGCTATCCAAAGAATTACTTTCCATTAAGCTTTCAAGCGAAGCATCACGTATTTTATGCAGCAGGGATTGGGATTACACCATTTTTATCCATGATGGCAGAGCTGGCTGAAAAGAATAAGTCCTTTGAGCTGTATTATGCAGCGAAGTCAAAAGAGCAGTGTGCTTTTTATGACTACCTACGTAAGGTTTTTCCAAATCAATGTCACTTTTATTTTTCAAATGGAGACAGCACAGAACGTTTATCGCCTACTCAACTTTTGAATCATCGAATAGGGACACATGTTTATTTCTGTGGTCCCGAGAGCATGATTCAAGATTTTACTATGGCAGCTAAAAAATATGGGTATCCTTCCTTCCATATTCATTTCGAACGATTTGCTCCCAGGCTTATTAAGGAAAGGCATGCGTTCCCTATCAAAATGAAAAAAAGTAATTCAGAGCTTGAGGTTCCGGCGAATTCTTCCCTGCTAGAGGTACTGCTTCAAAATGGAATCAATATTCCTTACTCCTGCCGTGTAGGTGGCTGCGGGACTTGCGAAGTAAAGGTGGTAGATGGAGAGATTATTCACTTCGACTCGTTTCTATCAGAAGAACAGCAACTCTCCAATGAAACAATGCTTTGCTGCGTATCGCGGGGAAAGGGGACATTGGTTTTGGATATATAACGGAGATTTCATGAATAAGCGGCAGACTGGTAATTTTTCTTTTTCCAGTCTGCCGCTGTTTTCTGATCGGATCATTTTTTTATACTATGCTGCTATCCACAGGAGTGGGGAGAACACGATAAATTTTGCGCGGCCTTCCCCGATTCGTGGGGGTTTCCTCGCCGATTTGCTCGATGATATTGTGTTCAGCCAAATCGCTCAGGATGCGTCTTGCATTTCGCGGTGTCATGCCCATCCACTCAGCCATGTCTGTAGCGCTAATGTAATTTTGCCCTAAAGCTTTTTGTACAGAAATGATTTTGTTTAAAGTGGTGATACTCACGCCTGCTTTTTTCAAGCTCTCGCTCATTTCCTTGTCTTCAGTCCAATAGCCATAGCTGATGCTTTTCGCTTGGTGCAGAGGACCTTCGATGGAGCCATCCGTATCGACGAGAATCGCAGCATTCGTAAACTTTTTAGCATGGACAAGCGCCAGCTGCGCATTCCTCTCAGCAGCCAATGCTGTTACCCCAAAACCGATTCCCATGTTGGCAGTCGAATGAGTCAGCAGCATCAGCTGTTCCAGGATAATTGTGGGGTGAAAAGCAGGGTTATCATCGAGAGACCCGCGGGTGGAAAAAATAATGAACTTATAGTTTCCTAGTGCAACGAAGCTGCCTGAAATAGACTCTGTGTAATCGAGAATAATTTCCTGCAGTTTGAGGTCGAGTCTTCGCAGATCGTAAGCGTTTGCAGGTTCATTGATGAGTCTTTCCACATCCGATACTTCAACCAGTTGAACAGCAATCTGCGACCGTTTAAAGTGGAGGGTTTCGCCTTCCTGCACGATTTGCTTGAAGATTTCTCGAAATGTCAGCCTCGTAAAACCCATCCTATAAACCCTGATGCCTAGCTCCTTTAATTCCTCCGCTACGGACAGCATTCCCGTCACACAAGCGTGGACCTTTCCCGCTCTGAACAAAGACGTATGATAGTTCACCCATTGATTGGTGAGCCTGAATTCTTCATACGGATTCAAATACGGATGTTCACAAGAGAGCTCAAGCTCTTCAAGTGTTTCGCGGAAATGCATCTCTGAAACCGTATCAAAGCTGACTCGGTCAAGCGATATTCCATCACGGTAAACCAATTCTAGCAAGACCTTTGATAGTACACTTGCATTTATTTGTGGATAAAACGCTTTTTTCTTTTCAAGGTGTTCTCGTGCAATCGAGTAAGGACCGATACCCGAGAAAAACCAGATATCAACCTCTTGATTGTTTTCAGACACAAATGCGGCTGCTTCTTCTGCACGTTGATACGTGTAGGGGATGAGCATGAGTTGATCTGCAAACTCTTGGCCGACACCTAACATCATTTCCACTGAATCCTTAGGACCAACTATGCCGACTCTTACGATCATTATTTCCTCCAGCCAACGATAAACTACCGAATATTCTATTCGTCATGAAAAATAGGTATCCTCTTTTCGGCATCATAGTACGTTTTTTGTTGATATGCAAATGCGAAATACCTCCAATCATCTGAGAGAACGTCGTGAAAAACAGAAAAAATGGCGCAAATTAAGGAGTCATTAGGGAAAAATTCCGTTTGTATCATACTAAATTAGACGTTATTTCCGAAATTCCTCTTAAAAAAAGTTAGAAAAAACTAAAAGTCAGAATTGACATGAAATACAGACAGCGCGTATATTGTTGAATTAAGGAATGATTTAGGCGAATTTCCGTTAAGGGGGTGCGAGTAGGGTCGTAATTCCTATTTCTTTGAAAACGTCTCGACGTTTTCTCATGAGGATAGATGTGATCGTTAGGCGGTCAAGACCGCTTCGTATGTCTGAATAGGGGGCTTGTGGATGTCGCGTTATTTACTAAAGAGAATTCTTATGATGGTACTCACCTTGTGGATTATTGTGACGCTGACGTTTTCACTCATGCATATGATTCCGGGTGACCCGTTTGCATCTGAGTCAGATCAGCTACCCGAGCAAATATTGCTGAACTTGCGTGCGAAATATCATTTGGATGAACCATTGCCTATGCAATATCTTTCTTATCTGAAAAGTTTGGCAATGCTTGACTTAGGGCCTTCGATCAAATCGGAGACACGTGGAGTCAACGACATGATCAAGGATGGATTTGGAGCTTCTGCACTTATCGGTTTGCAAGCAATAGCAGTCGCCTTGTTTTTCGGACTTCTTTTCGGAACGATTGCCGCTCTAAACCGGAATACATGGATTGACTACGCTGCAATGGTTATGGCCGTACTCGGAATTGCTGTTCCCAGCTTTATCATGGCACCGATGTTGATCAATTACTTGGCAATCAAATGGCCGCTCTTTCCGGTCGCTACGCTTGCCAGCTGGAAGCACTCGGTTCTGCCTTCGCTGGCACTAGCTTTTGGACCATTGGCCATTATTACACGCTACATGCGGACAAGCATGATTGATGTGATGAATCAGAATTACATAAAAACAGCGGAAGCAAAAGGAATTCCAATGTTTTTAATTGTGATCCGACACGGGATTCGCAATGCGATTTTGCCGGTAGTTACCTTTTTAGGGCCGCTTGTAGCCGGCTTACTCACCGGAACCTTCGTTGTCGAAAAGATTTTCGCAGTTCCCGGTATCGGTAAATACTTCGTAGATGGCATATTCAATCGAGATTATCCTGTTATTTTGGGAACGACTGTTTTTTACAGTGCGATCTTGGTACTCATCATTTTCTTGATTGATCTGGCTTATCTGTTTATCGATCCACGAATCAAATTGTCGAGTAGGGGGAGGTAGCCTATGGCGATGGATCAATCGGTAAATGAGTTGTTTCGACCAAAGGTACAAAAAACAGATGGACAGATCGTCCAGATGCGACCTAGCCTCACTCACTTTCAACAAGTAGCACGAAAGCTGGTAAAAAACAAACTGGCGATGCTTGGTCTCATTCTCATTCTAGGCATGGTGCTCATGGCAGTAATTGGCCCGCATCTGGTGCCATATAGTTATTCCGATCAGAGTCTGCTTACGGCGAATCAGGAATTATCGAGCGAGCATTGGTTCGGTACGGATGAGCTGGGACGTGATATGTTCTCACGTACATGGTACGGGGCACGTATCTCGCTCATTATTGGAATTACGGCAGCGTTGATTGACCTCGTGATCGGTGTAACGGTTGGCGGTATTGCCGGTTACATGGCTGGAAGAGGAAAACGCGGAGACCGAATCGATACGATCATCATGCGCATTATTGAGGTTTTGTATGGTCTGCCGTATTTGCTCGTAGTCATCATGCTGATGGTCGTGATGGAGCCAGGCATTCTTACGATCATTATCGCTTTGTCCGCAACAGGCTGGACGGGTATGGCTCGCTTGGTTCGTGGACAAATCCTGCAGCTCAAAAATCAGGAGTTTATCCTTGCTGCACAAGTGCTTGGAGCCAAGTTCCCACGAATTTTATTGCGTCATCTTATCCCGAATACGATTGGAGTTATCATCGTAAACCTGACCTTTACGATTCCATCCGCGATCTTTGCGGAATCCTTTCTCAGCTTCCTCGGCTTAGGTGTACAAGCTCCTGTAGCCAGCTGGGGCACGATGACAAACGATGCGTTAGGGGTCATTTTAACAGGGGATTGGTGGAGATTGTTCTTCCCGGCCTTGATGATCTCACTTACGATGTTCGCTTTTAATGTGTTCGGGGACGGCCTGCAGGATGCATTAGACCCACGGATACGTGAATAATCTCACCGGGGGATAGGAGGAATCAGACATGACAGATCATTTGCTGCAAGTAGAGAACCTCCGGGTACATTTTAAAACCTACGGAGGAGAGGTTCAGGCGGTCCGAGGGGTGACCTTTCATGTGGATCGCGGTGAAACGGTCGCGGTAGTCGGGGAGAGTGGCTGTGGCAAGAGTGTTACCGCCCAAGCCATTATGGGATTGATCCCGAATCCGCCTGGGCGAATCGTCGACGGGAAGATCACTTTCGACGGAAAATCAATCACAGAGATGTCCAAAAGGGAGCTTTTAGCCGTGCGCGGTTCAGAGATCGGGATGGTTTTTCAGGACCCGATGACCGCTCTCAACCCAACGATGAAGGTCGGCACGCAAATTGTCGAAGGATTTGTACGTACGCATAACGTCAGCAAAGAGGAAGCGCGCAAAAAAGCGATCGAAATGCTGCGATTAGTCGGAATTCCTGATCCAGAGAAACGGGTGGACCAGTATCCACATGAATTTTCAGGCGGAATGAGGCAGCGTGTCGTGATTGCCATTGCGCTCGCGAATACACCTAAGCTCGTCATTGCCGATGAACCGACGACAGCCTTGGATGTGACCATTCAGGCACAGATTCTTGATCTGCTCAGAGAGCTGCAAGAGAAGCAGCAGCTTTCTATCGTAATCATCACACATGATCTCGGAGTCGTTGCGGAAATCGCTCATCGGGCGGTAGTCATGTATGCAGGAGTAGTAGTGGAAACAGGCTCGGTTGAAGATATTTTCGCGAGTCCGAAGCACCCGTACACATGGGGCCTCATGCGCTCCTTACCACGTATTGATGGTACAGAAAAAGAACGGCTAGTTCCGATTGTAGGATCTCCGCCTGACTTGTTTGATCCGCCAAAAGGTTGTCCGTTTGCAGCTCGTTGTCAATTTGCGATGGAAATCTGCGAACAGCAGATGCCGTCGGTCACTGATTTTGAAAATGGTCATCAGGCTATATGCTGGCTGCACGATTCACGAGCACCCAAGATCGACGAACTGGTGGCAGCAGGGAGGCAGGCAGGATGAGCGAAGCATTGGTTGAGGTAAAAAATTTAAAAAAGCATTTTGAGATTGGCAACGGAGTTACGTTGAAAGCGGTGGATGGCGTGACTTTTACCATCAACCGGGGCGAGACCTTGGGGCTGGTAGGAGAGAGCGGATGCGGTAAATCCACGCTGGGCAGGACGATGATTCGTCTCTATGAAAATACAGATGGCGAAGTCTTGTTTAAAGGAAAGAATGCACACCAGATCAAAGGAAAAGATGCCGCTCAGTTTCATCGAGACGTCCAAATGATCTTTCAGGACCCGCAAGCAAGTCTCAATCCGCGAATGACTGTCATGGATATTATTGCAGAGGGGCTGGATATTCACGGATTGTCCCGCGGGGCGAGAGCGGATCGGGTAAAGGAATTGCTGGAGCTTGTTGGTCTTTCCAAAGCACATGCAAGCCGATTCCCGCATGAATTCAGTGGCGGTCAAAGACAGCGTATCGGGATTGCCCGCGCTCTCGCTGTGGAGCCGGAGTTTATCATCGCGGACGAACCGATTTCCGCACTCGATGTGTCGATCCAGGCTCAGGTTGTCAATCTTTTGGAAGACCTGCAGCAAGACAGAGGACTTACTTACTTGTTTATTGCCCATGATCTCTCCATGGTAAAACATATCTCGACGAGAATTGGTGTGATGTATTTAGGAAAAATGGTGGAAATGGCAAGCAGTTTTGAGCTATATGCGGAGCCGCTGCATCCTTATACGCAAGCACTTTTATCGTCTATTCCAATACCAGATCCAACAGTGAAGCGGGAGAGAATTATTTTACAGGGGGATTTGCCGAGCCCTGCCAATGCTCCTAGCGGCTGTGTATTTCGAACACGCTGCCCAAAGGCTACGCCGCAGTGCGCTGCGGAGGTTCCTGAGTGGAAAGAAGTAGGGTCTAACCACTGGGTTGCTTGTCATCTCTATCAGTAGTTCGATTTTATCTTAATTATACAGGGGGAAACATTGTGAAGAAATTTGCAGCATTCGCTTTGTCGCTATCACTTGTTGTGCCAGCTCTTGCAGCTTGCGGTGGCGGCAGCAGTACAGCACCAGCGGGTGGAGAGAGCTCCACGAGCACGCCTGGAGCTGCGGTGAAACAAGAAGTTGTATTTAACGCCAAATCTGAGCCACCAGACTTGAACCCGCTCACATCAACTGACACCACATCCTTCTGGATCATGGACCACTTGGGTGAAGGTCTGTACACAAAAGACAAAGACGGCAATCCAATTCTGGGTACTGCCAAAGAAGTAAAGCTGTCTGACGACAAACTGAAATACACATTCATTTTGCGTGATGATGCCAAATGGACAAATGGCGAGAAAGTAACTGCTGAAGACTTCGCCTACACATTCATGAAGCACATCGATCCAGCTACTGCTTCTACGACTGCTTACCTGCTGTACTACATCAAAGGTGCAGAAGCGTATAACAAAGGTACAGGGAAAGCAGAAGATGTAGGAATTAAGGCAGTAGACGAAAAAACACTGGAAATCGAATTGGTAGCTCCGACTTCTTACTTCGATAAAATGCTGGCAACACGTTATTGGCACCCAATCAACAAAAAAGCGGCAGAAGCAAACCCAAAATGGGCTGCGAATGCAGACAGCTACATCTCCAATGGCGCGTACAAGCTAGTTTCTTGGAAGCATGATTCCGAGCTGGTCATCGAAAAGAACGAAAACTTCTGGAACAAAGACGATGTGAAGATGGACAAGATCACTTGGAAAATGGTGAACGACGCGACAACTTCGTATCAAATGTATAAGAGTGGAGAGCTTGATTTTAACAAAGAAATGTCATCTGACATTCTTGCCCAGGCAAAATCGAGCCCTGACTACAAATCCGTTCCTTACTATGGTACGTACATGTACATGTTCAACGTAACGAAGGAGCCATTTACAAATAAAAAAGTACGTCGTGCATTTGCGATGTCGATCGACCGTAAAGCTTTGACAGAAATGGTTAGCCAAGGTGGCGAAACGCCAGCTTACTCGATGGTACCTCGTGGAGCAATCACGCCATCTGGAAAAGACTTCCGCGAAGAAGGCGGCGACTACTTCAAGGAAGATTTTGAAGAGGCGAAGAAGCTGCTAGCAGAAGGGATGCAGGAAGAAGGCTGGTCTACACTGCCAGAAGTAACTCTTATGTACAACACGGATGAAAGCCACAAGAAAATTGCTCAAGCCATGCAAGAAATGTTCAAGAAAAACCTTGGTGTAGAAGTAAAAATGACGAACCAAGAGTGGAAAGTATATCTGGATACAACTAGACAGAAAAACTACCAAATGGGCCGTATGGGTTGGGTAGGTCAAATCAGCGACCCGGCATTCAACCTCGACTACTACCTGGGTGACAGCCCGAACAACCGCACTGGTTGGGTAAACAAAGACTATGATGCTTTGAATATGGCAGCAAAAGTTGAACAAGATCCTAATAAGCGTATGGAACTCTTGCACAAAGCGGAAGAGATTTTGATGGATGACATGCCATTCATACCGGTCTATCACTATCAACAAAACTATCTGGTGAAACCAGGCCTCGAAGGTCTGACTTACCCGGTTAACGCTTTCCCAAGTGCACGCTGGGCAACAAAACAGTAATGACTGCTTTCCCCTCTCATCGGGGGACAAAAGTGTTTGACCGCAAGCGGTCACATCTGCTTTTATGACAGAGTGCCTCAGCGTAACATCTAGCATCAGCTTCGGTAAAAACGTCGAGACGTTTTTCACAGAATAAAATAAGAAAAAAGAGGAGATTCTCCTCTTTTTTCTCTTTACATACGAACACCGACAAGAGAGGATGATTTCCCATGATCATGGACTATCTACAAGTGAAATCAGCATATCAATTGAAGGTGGTACCGAAAAAACGGGAGCTGACCTTTTTAAGCAAATTGACAGGTATCGCGCAATTGTATCGATGGAATGAGGAGAGCCTGACAGCCGAGCAGATCACATCTTTGCCAGATCGGGTTGTCGAAGTGGATCATTCTCCATGCGGAACAAAAACGATAGTGGGCATGGATTGTAAAGGCGACGAGCGGCAGCAGTTCTTTTTACTTACGGAAAATGGGACAAATGTAAAACCCCTCACCGAAGCACCTGCCTACTTTCACTATTTCGGAGGCTGGTCGCCATGCAGCCAAAAAATCGCGTGGTCGAGTAACCGACGCCATCCGCGCTGCTTTGATATTTTTGTTCAGGATGTGGAGAGTGGCGAATACGAGGAAGTGTTCCGCTATGACGGACGATGTGATCCGGTAGGCTGGCTTCCGGATGGCACGGGTCTGATCTTTAGTGTCCAAGAAACAAACATCGACAACTCACTCTATCTTCTCGATTTGCAAATGAAGGCAGCTCACAAGCTTCCGATATGTACACATAATGCCCGGTTTCATTCGTTGCAGCTAACCAAAGACGGCAAGTATGGGTATATTGTCACGGACCGAGACGAAAACACGATGGCGTTATGTAGCTTTAGTCTTGATAGTGCCGAGCTGCAGCAGCTTGTTCATGTGCCAAAATGGGATATCGAAGAAGTCAAGCTGTCTGCGGATGAAAAGACATTGGCGTTTTCAACTAATGAAGGCGGCAAATCGAGTCTTTCTCTGTTCCAGATGGATGACAAGCAGTGGCAAAAGATTGAAAACGTCCCACAAGGAGTCATCACTTCACTGTCTTGGATAACAGAAGACCAGATTGGATTCGTGTTGAAAAGTCCAACACTACCAGGAGATGTGTGGACGTATACGATTTCCACGAAAACGAGCAAGCAAGTGACGACAATCGGACGATCCGAAGCAATCGAGGCAACTTTGATCGAGCCAGAACTGCGCTCCTTTGCTTCATTTGACGGTCTGGAGGTCCCGTATTTTCTGTATGCCAAGGAACAGAAGAAAAATAGCCCCGTCGTGGTTTATGTGCATGGGGGACCAGAGAGCCAAATTCGTGCGGAATATCATCCCGTTTTTCAGTATTTGGCCAACAAGGGCTTTACGGTAGTGGCACCAAACGTCCGTGGGAGTATGGGATACGGACGCGAATATGTCAAATTGGACGATGTACGCAAGCGGATGGATTCGGTAGCCGATTTGGCGTGGCTCGTCAAGGACTTATCCAAGCTGGAGACGGTGAATCCACAAGCAATCGGGATTATGGGCAGAAGCTACGGGGGCTTTATGGTCTTGGCAGCGCTTACGCATTATCCAGACCTGTGGGCCGCTGGTGTCGACATCGTTGGGATTTCGCACTTCCGTACCTTCCTCGAAAATACGGGTGAATGGAGACGCAAGCTGCGTGAGGTAGAATATGGCTCGCTTGAGCAAGACAGCGACTTCTTTGAAGAAATTGCACCACTCAATCACTCAGAAAAAATCCAAGCGCCGCTGCTTGTGTTCCACGGACGCAACGATACTCGTGTGCCAGTGACCGAAGCAGAACAGTTGGTAGCAGACATGCAAGGTAGAGGACAGCAGGTAGATTTGCACATTTTCGAGGATGAGGGTCACTTCACAGAAAAGCTGGACAACCACATTACGTTGAATCAAAAGATCACCCAGTTTTTTATGCAGCAATTAATGATGTCCATAAATGATAAGGAGTGAATGGTGCATGACAGCGATTAAACGTGGAATTACGGCAGAAGATTTGTATCGAATCCGGTATACAAGTGATCCACAGCTATCTCCTGATGGAAAATCGGTTGCTTTCGTGGAGACAATGATTGACGAAGACCGTCAGTATCGAAACCATTTGGTATTACAATCACTGGATACAAAAGACCTGACATCCTTGACCACAGGCACCGTGCGTGATACGTTTCCTCGCTGGTCACCAGATGGTGAGACAATCAGCTTTGTTTCTAAGCGTTCCGGTACGCCTCAAATCTGGTTGATCGATGCAAAAGGAGGGGAAGCACGACAGCTGACCCACTGCAAAACGGGCGTGTCTAACCCGGTTTGGTCCCCAGATGGCAAACATATCGTATTTTCATCCATGCTGTGCCCGGAAGACTCGTTTTCAGATGTAGAGGGCGAAGCAAAAAAAGAAGCACAAAAGGCAATCGTAGTTAACCGGATGAAGTACAAGTCTGATGATCATGGATACATCTATGACAAATGCAAGCAGCTCGCCATTGTCAATGTAGAGAGCGGAGAAATTAGAGCGATCAGTGAAGGCCCGTACAATCATACAGTTGGAACATGGTCTCCTGATGGCGAGTGGCTGGCTATTACTGCAAACCGAGCTGAAAATCCGGACAAGCAGCATAGCGTAGATGTCTACCTGGTTCCATTTTCAGGAGGGGATTGGAAAAAAGTAACGAAAAGTAAAGGAACGTTCTTTTTTCCAACCTGGTCACCTGACGGGAAAAAGCTAGCTCTTATTGGAAGCGAATCGGATACACATCTCCATGCTACACAGAAAAGAGTCTGGGTCTACAACCTTGAGAATGATGAGCAAACATGTATTACAGCTGAGTGGGATGTTCAAGTGGGAGATTCGACGATTGGGGATGTACGCTCCCCGGGGCATCCCAATCCTGGAGCTGTGTGGACAGAAGATGGCAGAGGAATGTACTTCATCGCGAGTGAGCGTGGTAATTCCGGTATCTATCATACGACTCTGGACGGGAAGATCACGCAGATTGTAGGAGGAAATCGCAATGTATACGGTTTTTCCCTGCATGAAAAAGCACAGAAACTGATTTTAGCCATAAGTGATACGTCCAACCCGGGAGATTTGGTTGAGGTGAATCTCGGTACAAAAGAAGAACAGCGCTTGACCGATGTCAATCATGACCTGTTTGCCAAGCTGGAGCTGCCAGCTGTGGAGGAAATCGAATTCGAAGCGGAAGATGGCTGGAAGCTGCACGGTTGGATGATGAAGCCCGTTGGATATCAGCAAGGTCAAAAATATCCGATGGTTTTGCAAATTCACGGTGGTCCTCACTCGATGTACGGAAACACGTATTTTCATGAATTCCAGGTTTTGGCGGCAAAAGGCTACGCAGTTCTCTACACAAATCCACGTGGCAGCTTCGGTTACGGAGAGCGTTTTGTGCAGGCGTGCTGCGGCGATTACGGCGGAAACGATTATCGCGATCTGATGAGTGCCGTAAAATACGCGTGCAACCATTTTGACTTTGTCGATGAAACCAGACTTGGGGTAACAGGAGGCAGCTACGGCGGTTTAATGACCAACTGGATTGTAGGTCAAACGAATCAATTCAAAGCAGCCGTTACTGATCGCAGCATTTGCAACTGGCTGAGTTTTTACGGGGTCAGTGATATTGGCTACTACTTTACAGCGGAAGAAATTATGGCAAATCCGTTTAACAATCCCGAAAAAATGTGGCATCATTCACCGCTCCGGTTTGCTGCCAATATCGAAACGCCTTTATTGATCATGCATGGTGAACAAGATCATCGTTGCCCGATTGAGCAGGCAGAACAATTGTATATTGCTCTGCGCTACCATGATAAGGCACCTGTTTCGTTCATTCGTTTCCCTGGCGCGAGCCACGAGCTGTCGCGCAGTGGCGACCCACAGCAGCGTGTCCTTCGCTTGCAATATACTGCAGACTGGTTTGAAAGCTATTTGCTGGCGGCTGAGAAGGCGTCGGTATAGTAGACATTCTAATAGGAAGCGATGAGGAGGCATTCGGTTATGGAAAAAGAACAAGTGCTCGGTTATGTGAAAGAAAGCTTGCCAGAAGCAGTTGAAAAGCTGAAAGAATATTTGCGCTTTCCAACCGTTTCTGCCCAGCACAAAGCCATCCCGGAAACCGTAAAGTACGTCGTGAAAATGATTGAGGACATTGGCGGCGAAACAAAAGTGTTGAGCGGGCTCGGTGGCAATCCCGTCGTTTACGGATTTTTTGCGGCAGGAAGCAAGGGTGATGCAAGCAAAACACTGCTTTACTACAACCACTATGACGTTCAGCCGCCCGAGCCATTTGACGAGTGGAATACAGAGCCGTTCGAGCCAACGATCATAGATGGCAAGCTGTTTGCTCGTGGTGCGGCAGATAACAAGGGCGATCTGGTCGCACGTCTGACTGCCATCCAAATCCTTCAGCAAGCTGAAGGTGGACTACCATGCAACATCAAATTCATGATCGAAGGCGAAGAAGAGATCGGAAGTCCAAATCTGGAGCCGTATATTCAGGAGTATAAAGAGCTTTTCGCCGCCGATGCATGCATTTGGGAATTCGGTGGAAAAGATGAGGCAGAGAGAATCGGCATGGTGGCCGGAATTAAAGGTATGGCCTACATGGAGCTGACATGCATCGGAGCCGACATCGACATGCACTCTTCAGTAGGAGCCTATGTAGATAATGCGGCATGGCGACTTGTGCAAGCATTGGGAACAATGAAAAATCAGCAAAATGAAATTCTCGTGAAAGGCTTCTATGATGGCATCGTAGAACCAACCGAAGATGAGAAAAAGGTCGTTGCCGAGCTGCCATTTGACGAAGCTGCGGTTACAGGGCTGTATGGATTGAAGCGCTCGTTGATTACAGAGGCAAAAGGAATCGATCCCCGCGATGCGATGGTATTTCATCCGACCATGACCATTTGCGGTCTGATTAGCGGATACACAGGGGAAGGTGCCAAAACCGTACTGCCGAAAAATGCCAAGGCAAAGGTGGACTGCCGTTTGGTCCCTGGGCAAGATCCTGATCACATTCTTGCGTGCATTCAGCAGCATTTGAATGATCACGGATTTACGGACATTCAGGCAACGATGATTAACGGACAAAAAGCGTATCGCTCCGATTTCCACCATCCGTTCGTGGGTCACGTGTTAAATTCTGCCCGTATGGTTTACGAAAACGAGCCGGTGCTTGCGCCTAACGCGGCAGGTACAGGTCCGATGTTTGCATTCGGCGAAGCGCTGCAGCTCCCGATCGTTAGTACAGGGGTAGGCTGGGTAGGCTGCAAGGTGCATGCGCCAAACGAATCTATTCGCCTGAAAGATTTCGAAGAGGGCATTGCTCACATGGTATTCCTGATCTCCGGCTTTGCACAAGCACTTGATAGCACAAAATAATCAAGGTAAAGGCCTCGCACTTTTTGTCGCGGGGTCTTTTGCAATCTAACAGTTACAGAGTGGACTTTCTTTTTGCAAAACAGGTACAATCAATCATAATAATAATGCGTACAACCTTAGGAGGCGAAAAGCGTGAACAGTGAAAACTCCCAATATGAGATCGCTACCTTTGCTGGTGGATGCTTTTGGTGCATGGTCAGTCCATTTGACAAAATGCCAGGTATTGTGAAGGTCGTCTCAGGCTATACGGGCGGCCATGTTGACAATCCAACGTACGAACAAGTCTGCTCGGATACGACAGGGCACTATGAAGCTGTGCAAATTACGTATGATCCCACTCTCATGCCTTACGTAGAGCTGCTGCAAATCTTTTGGCGCCAAATTGATCCGACAGATGCAGGTGGTCAATTTGGCGATCGCGGCCAATCATACGCTCCCGCGATTTTCTACCATAGTCCAGAGCAAGAGCATCTCGCTTTGCAGTCCAAGCAAGAGCTTGATGCGAGTGGCCGCTTTTCCAAACCGATTCAAACACTGATTCTGCCTGCGAAGCCTTTCTATCCGGCAGAAGAGTACCACCAAGACTACTATCAAAAAAATCCACTCCGCTATCAGTATTATCGCGCTGCATCAGGCAGAGCCAAATTCACCAAGGAAGCATGGCGCGACCATGGCAAACTGGAAGAATTAAAGAAGAAGCTTACGCCTTTGCAATACGAGGTTACACAAAATAGCGGAACCGAGCGTCCTTTTTCCAATGAATTTTGGGATCATAAAGAAGAAGGGATTTATGTAGACATCGTTTCGGGTGAACCATTATTCAGCTCGTTGGATAAATTCGATTCTGGCTGCGGCTGGCCATCCTTTACGAAGCCGATGACAGAAGAAAATATTACAGAGCACATCGATCTGACTCACAATATGGCGAGGACAGAAGTTCGCAGCAAGGGAGCAGACTCTCATCTTGGACATGTTTTCGAGGATGGACCTGGTGAGAATGGACTGCGTTACTGCATAAACTCCGCTGCCCTTCGTTTTATCCCGAAAGACCGCCTGGATGCAGAAGGCTTTGGGGCTTACAAGCGTTTATTTGAAAAGAACTAGCGTTAAGCGTATCATTCCTTGAAGTGAATACCTGACCGCCATTCTCGCACAAGCTGAGAGAAGGCGGTTTTTTTGCACAGAATAGTAGGAGTAACATCGGGCGCAGCACGAGGAGGGGCTATGAAAGGTAAGGGGAAATATCACATCTGGCTAATCGGTTTGCTATTGGTGGTAGTAGCCTCATTAACTGCCTGTACTTTCGGTCAAAAGCCATCAGATGAACACAAGCTTCCACCGACTAAAACGGTTGTCGAAGGTGGGACATTAGTTATCGCCCGCAAGTTCGATGCAGGAAATCTGGACCCTCATTTTATTTCTACAATTAGTGCAGCCAGCGTTGTTTATCAAAAAGTTTACGAGGGACTGGTCACGCGAGATATCAATATGGTGATTCAGCCCCAGCTTGCTACGGAGTGGAAGCAAATAGACGATGTGACGTGGGAATTCAAGCTGCGTCATGGCGTTGTTTTTCACGATGGAACCGAGTTTCGCGCTGATGCGGTGAAAAAAACGTTGGATCGTGTACGTGACCCGCGGGTAGGGTCAACAAGAGCTGCTATGTTTGACAAAATAAAAGAAGTGAAGGTCTTGGACGACTATACCGTACAAATTCGTCTTTCTGCCCCGTTTACCCCCATTCTTTCCATTTTGGCGAGTCATGAAGGAAGCATCCTGAGTCCCAAAGCAATAGCCACCTACGGGAAGGATCTTTCTCATCATCCCGTTGGCACAGGACCGTTTACGTTTTCGTCGTGGACAGCGGAGAAAGAAATCGTCTTGAAAGAGAACCAGCAGTACTGGGGCAATAAACCCAATCTGGATCGGATCATTTTTCGCGTGATTCCGGATGATGAAGAAAGAATTGAGCTGGTAGAGCAAGGAGATGCCCAGATTGCCGAATCCATTCCTGTGACTGAGATTGATCGGATTCAGGCGTCACAACAGATGAGGATTTATCGCAGTGAGGCGCTCGGCACTGAATTTGTGGGATTCAACGTCGCTAAAAAGCCACTAAATGATTTGCGCGTACGCCAAGCAATCAGCTATGCAATCGAAACGAGCTCCATCATTAAAGGGGTATATAACAATGTCGGCACACAAGCAAATTCCGCACTTGGCCCCAAAGTATTCGGGTACTCCTCTGTACTCAAGAAATATCCATACGATTTAAATAAAGCGAGAGATTTGCTTGACCAAGCAGGTTATCCAGATGGATTTACCACTACGATCCTTACCTATGACAGAATGGACCGTATCAACGTTGCCGGAGTAATTCGATCTCAGCTAAAAGGGATTGGCATTGATGCCAAAATCCAGGTCGTCAGCTATGATGCCTTCGTAGATACGCTGGAAAGAACAAAGGAGCACGACATATTTGTGAGCGGCTGGGGCAATGCGACTGGTGATGCTGATTACAACCAGTACAATCTCTTCCATACGATTGGTGGAGGGAGAGGAAATAGCTTTATGTACAGCAATCGGGAGCTGGATCAATTGCTCGAAGCGGGAAGAGAGGCAACAGATACAAAAAAGAGATTGAGCATCTATGCCAAAGCGCAAGAGTTGGAAATGCAAGAAGCGTTGATCGTACCTTTTCGCAATCTGGAAAATCTGGCTGCCATCCATAACAGCATCGAAGGCTTTGCAATGAGTCCAGCCGGTTATCTCATGCTAGATAAGGTCATGATCAAAAAATGAACGAAAAGCACTCTTCATTTCAAGAGTGTCTTTTCCTTTCGATGTAAAACTATAAGTACATAGGTTATAAGTATAAACAGAATAGTGATATTGTATAGAATTGTGAAAAGTGGTGCAGTATAACGAAAAATATTTTTAGTTAAAATAAAAAATAGGAGAGAGGCAAAGTGAACACCGTAGAGAGAATAAGCAAATTTGTTGGGGGCACTTTTTCCATTTGGGTAATTCTGTTTGCCATTCTTGGATTTTTTGCACCTGAGGCTTTTATTGGAGGAAAAGGGTATATATCGATCTTGCTCGGCGTAATTATGTTCGGAATGGGGCTGACGCTATCATCGGCTGATTTCCGGGAGGTTTTTCGTCGGCCTGTTGACGTTCTCATCGGAGTGGTTGGACATTATCTCATCATGCCATCGCTTGCCTATGTCTTGGCTGTCGCTCTCAATCTTCCGCCAGATATTGCAGTTGGGGTAATCTTGGTAGGCTGCTGTCCGAGCGGTACCGCGTCCAATGTCATGACGTACCTTTCCAAAGGGGATGTGGCCTTAGGCGTTTCCGTTGCAGCTGTATCCACACTGATCGCACCGATCGCCACCCCTGCACTCATTTCGCTACTAGCCGGTCATTGGATGGAGATCAATACGCAATCATTGTTCATGGATATTGTAATGGTCGTCATCGTTCCGATTGTGTTCGGCGTCATCGTCAAGGCATTGTTTCATAAACAGGCGGAAGCGAGCGCGAAGGCATTGCCACTCGTTTCAACCGTCGCAATTGTATTGATCGTGGCCATCGTTGTTGCCATTAATAAAGGAAAGATCGTGGAAACTGGCTTAATCATTTTTGCCGTTGTTATTTTGCATAACGTATTGGGTTATTTATTGGGCTACCTTTTTGCCAAGCTGTTTGGTTTGAATCTGGCGAAACGCAAGGCCATCACTTTAGAAACAGGGATGCAAAACTCCGGCCTTGGAGCTGCCTTGGCAGCGGCTCACTTTAATCCGCTTGCTGCTGTACCAAGTGCCATTTTTAGTGTGTGGCACAATATTTCCGGATCAGTTCTGGCAACCTGGTTTGCCAAAAAAGAAGAGAAGTAATCATAACCCTCGTGAGAATCAAGGAAAGCAATTGATTCTTATGAGGGTTTTTACATGACGGTTTATCTTTTTGGAAAAATGGGAATTTACAAAAAACAGGGAAGTGATTGGCTGTACTTTGGCTTTTTTCTAATACATATGATAGCGAGGGACTTTTTTGATCAAGGTAGCTTGGGTAATCGGTAAACTGGCAGCAGGTATTTTCCTGTCTATTTTCTATATAAAGCTCCTCTTTCATCATCACGTGTTTACATTTTCATTATTCGGCACGGATAATCGAAACTTGAATTACTTTTTCCCTGCTCTTGTAAGTGGACCGCTTTTGGTTTTCTTGCTTTCCAGCAGAAAATGGAGTGTGGTTGGGTTTGTTGTGCTACTGCTTATGGTTGTGCCGCCGAGCATCGATGTTCGTCAGCAAGCGGCAATGAAAGCAGAAGAAGAAAGAGAGTATCAGGAGCATTTGCGCAGACAAATGGCAGCGGAAGAGTCAGCTCTTCCTGTCATTGCAAAAGCATATCCAGGGAAAATAACTAATCAAGAATTTGATGGTGGTCCATGGGGAGATTGTACATCCATTCTTACCCGTGTGGAAGGAAGTCAAGGAACGATCTTGTACGAGACAGATGACGACTATAACGAAATTCCTACACCGTATCTCTTTTTGAATACGCCCTAGCAGAATTTTATTGGAAAAGAAATAAATTTCAATGTGATAAAATATCAGGTTCATGTGACGAAAATAGGGGGAACTATGTCATAATGAGTAGGTACTCTGCTTGAGGTAGGGATCCACAATTAGCAAAAGGGCTCTCCGCTTCACCTAGCCCAAGCGAAAGGAACGTCACGATGAACATTCTACATAACCGAAAAAAGTACCAACTCGCTCTTGTAGCATCTGCCATCGTACTACTTGCTGGATGCAGCAGTCTTGCCGCACCTGGTCAAACGGATACGAGCACGCCTGAAACGCCTAGCGTACAGCCGAAACCATCCCAGCCAGCGGAAACAAAGCCGACAGAACCGGATACGTCTGGCGCTGATCCAGTAAAAGAGAATCCGGCAGAACAAGAAAAGCCAGCTGAAAAGCCGCCAAAGCAAGAGCCAGCAAAGAAACCTTCAGACACCATCGAACTGCCAGATTTGGCGGTTGTAGCTGAGCCACAAAGCATGACGGTACTGGTCAACAAACAGCAGAAGCTGCCGGAAAACTATACACCAAATGATTTGGTATTTCCCAATGTTCCATTTTTGCTCCCGGAGAAGAGTGAGAAGCGAAAAATGCGCAAGGAAGCGGCGGATGCACTTGAGCAACTGTTCGCTGCTGCGAAAACGGATGGTGTTTCGCTGGCAGGAGTATCTGCTTACCGCTCTCATGCCTACCAAAAAGCGCTGTTTAATCGCTACGTACAAAAAGACGGGCTGGAGAAAGCGCGTACGTACAGTGCAGTTCCTGGTACAAGTGAGCACGAAACAGGTCTTTCGATTGACGTTTCCGGTATCAATGGAAAGTGTGCCGCTGAAAGCTGTTTTGGCGGTACAAAGGAAGCAGAATGGCTCGCCCAGCATTCCGTGGAGTTTGGTTACATCATCCGCTATCCTGAAGGAAAAGATGGGATTACCGGCTATATGTATGAACCATGGCATATTCGCTACGTTGGCGTTGATGCGGCAACAGAGATTAGTGAAAAGGGAATCACACTGGAAGAATACTTCGGTGCTGTTCCTGTCACGGCAGAAAGTAATTAAGGTACAAGATACGAAAGCAAAGAGCTGGCTAGACCGGCTCTTTGCTTTATAATTGGATTTTTGGAAAAGCGGTATTTTCGTCCTCAAGCTTCGCACAGTCTGCTTTTAAAAAACTATGCTATAATGATCACGGGTGAAGATAATGAGCGAAAAATCAATCAGAGAACGAATTATTGAAACATCCATGCGCTTGTTTGAAGCGAATGGGTATCATCGGGTGACCGTTGATCAGATTGTAAAGGAAAGCGGAACATCAAAAGGGGGCTTTTACCACAACTTTAAGTCCAAGGATGAACTGCTCTACATCATTCATGATCAATTTATTACATACGTATTGGAAAAGGCAGAGGAAGCGTACGAGCAATGGGATACGCCGACAGAACGACTGCAAGCGATCGTGAAATCCTTCGTGATGATGATCGATTTGTACCGGTCACAGGTCACAATTTTTTACCAGGAGAGCTTGTTCCTCTCTCCAGAGTACTTCAAGGATATAGAGGTCAAAAGGGATCGCTACAAACAAATCATGTTTACGGTTATTCAGGACGGTATCGCCTCAGGTGAATTCCGCCCCGAGCTGCCTGTTCCGATTGTATCCATGGCGATTTTTGGAATGGTCAACTGGATTTATAAGTGGTATCAAAAGTCAGGTACATATTCAATCGAACAGATTGCTGATATTTACGCGGATATGGTGCTGCACTCCGTATTAAAGCGTGATGCGATGGAAAACCCGGATTTTAATCGCTTTTTTTTACAACATCCGGATTTCCCGTATAAGCCATCGTAACAAAAAGGTGGATGGCCAAGGAAACAGCGGCTATGCTCAGCTAGTGTAGAACAGCAGGGTCCTAGTCGCTTGGCAGCCTTGTTTTAAAAAAACGAGCTCTACAGACCAACTAGTTGGTCTGTACTATTATTCAGACATTTGGTATAATGATCGAGAGACCAACTGGTCGGTCCTGAACGATATTGCTAAACCAACTAGTCGGTTTGTGCAAAATATAAGCTGACATGGATAACAGGAGGAATCTTTGTGCTTACCATTTATGAACTGAGAGAACTTGTAAAGCTATTGGAGCAAACCGATGTAGAATCATTCGAAGTGAAAAATGAGGATTCACGCTTATCGATAAAAAGAAGACTTGGCGAGCAGCCTGTAATAGTTCAGACTCCGGTGACCCCGGCGAAGCTCGCTATAGTTCCCCCAGTCGCCCCACCAAAGGCAGAAAAACCGGAGCAATCCGCTCCAGCTGCCATTCCTGTGCAACCACCTGCGTCTCAAATGGAAGATACAGAAAACCTGTACCAAATTACATCCCCCATGGTCGGTACCTTTTATGCAGCTCCAGCAGTAGATGCAGCCCCATACATCTCAGTTCGCGATCAAGTACAACCGGCTACTATTGTATGCATTGTCGAAGCCATGAAACTGTTTAATGAAATTGAAGCTGAGGTCAAAGGCGAAATCGTCCAAATATTAGTAGAAAACGGCCAATTAGTCGATCAGGGACAGCCATTGTTCCTGGTAAAGCGGGTATAATAGCGATAGCATTGATTGAATCGGGGGAGGTCAGGTTTCGTGAATAAAGACACATTGTTTACAGAATTCTCTGTGCCAACGTATGAACAATGGAGAGCAGCAGCAGAGAATTCACTGAAAGGTGCTTCATTTGACGCAAAGCTCTTGACCAAGACTGTTGAGGGGATTACGTTACAGCCGATTTATCGCAAAGAAGATACGGAGAGAATACCACACACAGCTGACCTGCCAGGAGTGGCACCCTTTGTGCGAGGGACAAAAACAATAGAAGAACGGCAGACGCAAAGCTGGCATGTCAGCCAGGAAATTGTGGCGAATACAGCGGAAGCATTTAACCAAGCCGCGCTTCACGATTTAGCGCGCGGACAAACGATGGTAAACATAGTCTTGGATCGGGCAACTGCTATCGGTCTGGACCCGAACGAAGCAAAACCGGAACAGGTTGGAGATAGAGGATTATCCCTTTTTCGCAAAGAAGATGTAGAGGTGGCGCTTCAGGGGATTGATCTGGAAAAGGTTCCTTTTTATGTAGAGGCAGGAGCACTAGGTTTACCAATACTTGGGCTATTTATTGCTTATGTGGAAGCAACTGGCAAGGATACAATGAAGCTTTGTGGATGTATTGGTCAAGATCCTTTCAACGAATTACTTTCAGCTGGAAAGCTGCCTTTCTCAGTGAATACTGCATTCGATGCGATGACCCATTCTACTCGATGGGCGAGTAAGCATGCACCCCAACTGAAAACTATCCTCGTGGGCGCTCACCCGTATCATCAAGCGGGTGGGAATGCAGTCACAGAGCTTGCATTTTCATTGGCGACCGGCGTTGATTATATTCAGGCATTGCTCGAACGTGGGTTGTCAATTGATGAGATTGCACCACGTATTCAGTTTTCATACTCCATTGGATCGGACGTTTTTATGGAAATTGCCAAGCTCAGAGCAGCAAGAATGCTTTGGTCAAACATCATATCTTCCTATGGCGGTTCTACTGAATCACAAAAGATGACGATACATGCGAGAACCTCTGCTTGGACAAAAACGGTTCTTGATCCTTACGTAAACCTGCTTCGTTCTACTACGGAAGCGTTTTCAGCGGTTGTCGGCGGAGTAGACAGTCTGCACGTCTCTACTTTTGATGAAGCGATTCGCCCAGCGAATGAGTTTTCCCGTCGGATCGCGAGAAATACCCAAATTATTTTAGAACAGGAAGCGCATTTGTCCAAAGTGGTTGATCCTGCAGGCGGTTCCTGGTATGTAGAATGGCTGACGGATGCGCTGGCCAAAAAAGCGTGGGAGCTGTTTTTGCAAACAGAAGAAAAAGGCGGAATGCTAGAATCCCTGAAAGTAGCAGGCCCGCAAACTGTGATCGAACAGTTAGCTAAAGTAAAGTCCTCCAGCATCGAGCAGCGGAAGGCAAGAATCGTAGGTACAAACATGTACGCAAATGTTCAGGAGCAGTCGCTTCAGCAAGAAACACTGCCAGCTATCTACGATGAACGGAAAGAAGCGATAGCATCTCAACGAGCTGAGAAGGAGCAAAGCATTTTTGCCAAACAGCTGGAGCAACTGGCTGGAATAAACGACAATCAGGTACAGGCTGCGGTCAAGGCTGCTCTTGCAGGAGCTACCATCGGAGATTTATCCAAAGCGGTGAGACAGTCCGATCAGGTAGAAACAGTCATTCAGCCACTGCGCTTGCATCGGGCATCGGAGGCATTTGAAGCATTGCGCAAGCAGTCAGATATTCATTTGAAAAAGACAGGGAAACGACCGCAAGTCTTTTTGGCCAACATGGGTCCTGTCTCTAAACATAAAGCAAGAGCAGACTTTTCTACAGAGTTTTTTGCCGTTGGTGGTTTTGAAGTCATTCGCGAGCACCAGTTTGCAACCCCAGAGGATGCAGCGCAATCCGCTGTACAGTCAGGGGCAGCGATAACGGTGATTTGCTCCGATGATGCGAGCTACCCGGAGCTGGTGCCGTCTTTGGCACAAACGATCAAACAGTCGAATCCGCGAATGCTTGTGCTGATTGCGGGATTGCCTAAGGCAGAACAGCTGGCGAGCTATCAGGCACAAGGAGTCGATGATTGTATTCATATCCGAACGAATTGCTACCAAATGCTACGCCAACTCCAGGAACGGATAGGAGTGATCTCATGAAGCAGAGGCCTGATTTTTCAAAGGTGCCATATCGTGCAAAACGGGACATATCCGATTTGTTCCCGAGCCAAGCATTAAGTGACGAAGCAAAGCGAATAGTGGATGAACAAATTTGGCAAACGATGGAGCAAATTCCCGTTAAGCCTCTCTATACAAAAGAAGATATCGAAGGAATGGAGCACCTGGGCTATATGCCTGGTCTGCCGCCATATTTTCGTGGGCCCTATCCGACGATGTACGTGGCACAGCCATGGACGGTTCGTCAGTACGCTGGATTTTCAACAGCCGAGGAAAGCAACGCCTTCTACCGCCGCAATTTGGCTGCTGGGCAAAAGGGGCTTTCCATCGCCTTTGACCTGGCAACACACAGAGGCTATGATTCCGATCACCCGAGAGTCGTAGGGGACGTAGGAAAAGCAGGTGTGGCCGTTGATTCGATTCTGGACATGAAAATTTTGTTCGACTGCATCCCGCTGGATAAAATGTCAGTTTCCATGACGATGAATGGTGCTGTGCTCCCGATCATGGCTTTTTACATTGTGGCAGCCGAGGAGCAGGGCGTTTCCCAGGCTGAGCTGACCGGAACGATTCAGAACGACATTCTCAAAGAATATATGGTGCGCAATACGTACATTTATCCACCAGAAGCATCGATGAAAATTATTTCCGATATTTTTGCGTACACCTCCCAGCATATGCCCAAATTCAACAGCATCAGTATTTCAGGGTATCACATGCAGGAAGCAGGAGCCACTGCCGATATCGAGTTGGCGTATACATTGGCGGATGGGCTGGAGTATGTACGGACCGGATTAAAAGCGGGAATCGATATTGATGCCTTTGCACCGCGGTTGTCCTTCTTCTGGGCGATCGGAATGAACTACTTTATGGAGATCGCAAAGATGAGAGCTGGACGCCTGATATGGGCAAATCTCATCAAGCAATTCAATCCAAAGAACGAAAAGTCGATGGCACTGCGTACGCACTCGCAGACTTCCGGCTGGAGCTTGACTGAACAGGACCCATTCAACAATGTCGTCCGGACTTGCGTAGAGGCGATGGCGGCTGCCCTGGGGCACACCCAGTCTTTGCATACAAACGCACTCGATGAAGCGATTGCCTTGCCGACAGACTTTTCCGCGCGCATCGCCCGCAACACACAATTGTTTTTGCAAGACGAGACGCAAATCACTAAAGTCGTCGATCCGTGGGCAGGCTCCTACTACGTCGAATCACTGACCAAGCAATTGGTCGAGCGAGCCTGGGAGCATATAGAAGAAATTGAGGCACTGGGAGGCATGGCAAAAGCGATCGAAACCGGATTGCCCAAAATGAAGATCGAAGAGGCAGCAGCACGCCGTCAAGCGCATATTGATTCAGCTAAAGAAGCCATTATCGGTGTGAATAAATATCGCCTCGACAAGGAAGATCCGCTGGAGATTCTTGAAGTTGATAACACAGCCGTACGTGAAGCACAGCTGAAACGATTGCAGGAGCTCCGGGCAAACAGGGACGAAGCGAGAGTTCAGACAGCATTACAAGCAATTACGACATGTGCCGAGACAGGAGAAGGCAATTTGCTGGAGCTAGCTATCGAAGCCGCTCGTGCGAGAGCAACTCTGGGTGAGATTTCGGATGCTTATGAAAAAGTTGTCGGTCGCCACAAGGCTGTTATCCGATCCATCAGCGGTGTGTACAGCTCGGAATATGCGGATGCAGACGAAGTAGCTGCGGTTCGCAGGATGGCTGACGAATTTGAGCAATGGGAAGGTAGACGCCCTCGTATTATGATCGCGAAAATGGGTCAGGATGGACATGACAGAGGAGCCAAGGTCATTGCTACTGCATTTGCAGACTTAGGCTTTGATGTCGATATCGGACCGCTGTTCCAAACGCCAGAGGAAACGGCTAAGCAAGCGGTAGAGAACGATGTTCACGTCATCGGATTTAGCTCGCTGGCAGCAGGACACAAAACATTATTGCCTCAACTTGTTGACGAACTGAAAAAGCTTGGGCGCGAGGATATTGTTGTCGTCATCGGTGGAGTCATTCCGCCACAAGACTACTCATTCTTGAAAGAACACGGTGCGGCAGCCATTTTTGGACCGGGAACTGTGATTCCGATCGCAGCTCAAAATGTACTGCAAGAGGTTGTGCGTCGCCTGGAGGCTGGGAGTCTATGAGTGATGGTGCAAGCGATAAAACTTCCTTGACCTTTTCTTCGAAAGTCCGTCTACCCAAACTCAGCGTTGACCAGTTTGTACAAGGCGTACTCGATAACAATCGGACGATCCTTGCTCAGGCGATCACGCTCGTAGAAAGTAATTCACCGGTTCATATGGATATGGCGCAGGAAGTCATCAAAAAGCTTCTTGGTCATACCGGCAATTCGATTCGAATCGGGATTACGGGGGTTCCCGGTGCTGGAAAGAGTACGTTCATTGAAGCGTTCGGTACCATGCTTTGCGAAAAAGGACATCGTGTAGCCGTTTTAGCAGTCGATCCGAGCAGTACCGTGACACGCGGCAGTATTTTAGGAGACAAGACGCGGATGGAGCTGCTGTCGCGAAATCCACATGCGTTTATTAGACCGTCTGCAACAGGTGGCACATTGGGTGGGGTCAATCGAAAAACGCGGGAAACCATGCTCATCTGTGAAGCTGCAGGCTACGATGTGATTTTAATAGAGACAGTCGGTGTCGGGCAAAGTGAAACGACAGTCAGATCCATGGTCGATTTCTTTTTGCTGCTCATGCTGACAGGAGCAGGGGATGAACTGCAGGGGATCAAGAAGGGTATCATTGAAATTGCGGATGCCCTCCTGATCAACAAGGCAGATGGAGAGAACCGCACACGGGCACTGATTGCAAAGGGCGAGTATAATCGTGCTCTGCACTATTTGCAGCCAGCAACGGTAGGTTGGGAAACAAAAGCATATATGTGTTCGGCTCTGACGGGTGAAGGGATCGGGGATATATGGAATGTCGTGAATGAATTTCGCGAAAAGACGATACAGACAGGTAGGTTCGCTGCCCGTCGCAAGGCACAGTCGCTCGATTGGATGCACAGCATGACGCAGGATTATTTGCGAAGCATGTTCTTCAACCATCCACAGATCGCGCATCTGTTACCGCAAATGGAGGAGGCAGTCACGAGTGGTCAGCTGTCTCCTACGAGTGCAGTACAACAGCTAATTGCTATCTTTGAACATGCAATCTCGAAAAAGGAATAGAGAGAAGGTCGGACGTGTGAGCAATATGTATGAAAAAATCGATGAGCTGATGGAGCGAAAATATAAAATTCAGCTGGGTGGCGGCGATGCACGAATCGACGCACAGCATAATCGTGGCAAGCTGACCGCACGAGAACGTATCGAGCTGTTGCTTGACCCGGACACCTTTATGGAGCTGAATCCGTTTGTAGAGCACCGTGCGACCCATTTTGGCCTGGATCAAATGGAAGCGCCAGGAGAAGGCGTCGTGACTGGCTACGGAAAAATTAATGGTCGCCCTGTTTATTTGTTCGCGCAGGACTTTACGGTATTTGGTGGTGCGCTTGGAGAGATGCATGCCATGAAAATCGCCAAAGTCATGGACCTTGCAGCGAAAAATGGTGCCCCCTTCATTGGGCTGAATGATTCTGGCGGTGCGCGCATCCAGGAAGGTGTCAGCTCCCTGGATGGCTACGGGACGATTTTTTACCGAAACGCGATTTACTCGGGTGTCATCCCGCAGATTTCTGTGATTCTAGGTCCGTGTGCAGGTGGCGCTGTATACTCTCCAGCAATTACAGACTTTGTGTTTATGGTTGAGAAAACGAGCCAAATGTTTATTACGGGACCAAAAGTAATCGAAACGGTAACAGGGGAGAAAATCTCTGCTGAAGATTTGGGCGGAGCCAAGGTTCATTCATCGGTGAGTGGTAATGCACATTTTACAGCTGAATCCGAGCAAGAGGTATTGGAAGGTGTGCGCAGACTGCTGAGCTTTTTGCCGCAAAACAACCGGGATCATGCCCCCGTGGTAGAGCCGGGAACACGCGAGGATTGGCAAGAGGAACTCATCGAGCTTGTACCTGCCGAGAGCACCAAGGTGTACGATGTTCGCAAAGTCATTGAAAAAATCGTGGATCATGGCGATTTCATGGAAGTCCAGCCTAATTTTGCCCGCAACATCGTGATTGGATTGGCACGTATTGATGGACATAGTGTAGGTATCATCGCCAATCAGCCAAAGATCATGGCAGGTGGACTCGATATTCATTCGTCCGATAAACTGGCTCGGTTCATTCGCTTCTGCGATTGCTTTAATATCCCACTGTTGACCTTTGAGGATGTGTCAGGTTTCTTCCCAGGTGTTAATCAGGAGCACGGCGGCATCATCCGCCACGGTGCCAAAATCTTGTATGCTTACTCCGAAGCGACTGTGCCGAAAATTACCGTGATATTGCGCAAGGCTTACGGTGGAGCTTACGTTGCCCTCAATTCAAAATCGATCGGTGCCGATGTCGTTTACGCATGGCCGAATGCAGAGATTGCTGTGATGGGACCAGAAGGAGCGGCCAACATTATTTTTGCAAAAGAAATTGAACAAAGCGCCGATCCTGTTGCGACAAGAGCAGAGAAAATCGCCCTTTACCGTGAAAAGTTTGCCAATCCATACGTGGCGGCGAGCCTCGGCATGGTCGATGACGTCATTGATCCACGCGAAACACGGAAAAAGGTAGCAGATGCGCTGGAAATGCTGCGAAATAAAAAAGAGGAACGTCCATATAAAAAGCATGGGAACATCCCATTGTAAGAAATATAAATTCTTATTCGTAAAAAAGGGGAGAATCGGGAATGAAGCTTCATGACCTACGGGAATTTATCAAGCTGGTGAACCAGTCTTCCATCGAGGAGCTAGAGTGGCAAAATGGCAAAACCAGCATCGTGATTAAAAAGGGCGCGCCTGTATTCATCGCCTCCTCCGAACAACCTTTGCAGGTGAAGGATGCAGAAAGCGGCTACCAAGAGGCGGCCGCTACGGCAGAAGCAGCTGTGGAACCACAAGAACAATCCGCTCCCGTAGAGGAGACGCAGCTGGTCGTTTCACCTGGCGTTGGACTTTTTCATGCTGATGTGACTTTGGGACAAGCGGTTAAAGCCGGTGAACGGGTCGGGCGTTGTACAGTTGACGCTTTGCAGCTAACCTCCGACATCCTTTCTCCCGTAAATGGAGAAATTACAGAAATACTCGTGATGGATGGCCAGTTTGTAGACTTCGGAAAAGCATTGCTGGCGATCAAACCATACTAGGGAGGGGCTCCGAAATGTTTACAAAAGTCTTAGTTGCCAACCGCGGTGAAATCGCCGTCAGAATTATTCGTGCGTGCAGAGAATTAGGAATTGCTACTGTTGCCGTTTATTCCGAGGCGGATCGTGAAGCACTGCACGTGGAGCTGGCAGATGAAGCGTATTGCATCGGTCCGACAGCCTCCAAAGACAGCTATTTGAATATGGCTCGCATCATGACGGTCGCATTGCACACAAAAGCAGACGCAATCCATCCTGGATATGGCTTTTTAGCTGAGAATGCGTCTTTCGCGCAGCTGTGCCAAGATTGCTCGATTACGTTCATCGGGCCAGACCCAGAAGCAATTTCCAAAATGGGAGATAAGTCGGTAGCGAAAACGACGATGAGCTTGGCAAACGTTCCTTTAGTTCCTGGCACAGAGGGATTGATTGACGATATCGAGGAAGCGCTCGAGGTAGCAAAAGAAATCGGGTACCCCGTCATTGTAAAAGCGACTGCTGGTGGTGGCGGTAGAGGAATGCGCGTGGCACATGACGTGGAAGAGCTGGAAAAATCCATTCGTCAGGCGCAAAAAGAAGCAGAAACGGCATTTGGCAATGCCGGTGTTTATTTGGAGAAATACGTGGAGGAGCCTCGCCATGTAGAAATTCAGATCATGGGCGATAAGCACGGCAATGCCGTTTACTTGGGTGAACGTGATTGTTCCATCCAACGACGTCATCAAAAGCTGGTCGAGGAAGCACCATCTCCAGCATTGGACGAATCGCTTCGAGAAAAAATGGGGCAAGCCGCTGTTGCGGCAGCAAAAGCTGTAAATTACCATGGTGCTGGAACGGTCGAATTTTTGCTAGATAAGCACGGTCAATTTTATTTTATGGAAATGAATACACGTATTCAGGTTGAGCATCCCGTAACAGAGATGATTACCGGAATTGATCTCATTAAAGAACAACTTGCCGTAGCAGCAGGCAACCCGCTTTCCTTTTCACAGGAGGATGTACGAATTAACGGTTGGGCGATTGAATGCCGGATTAATGCGGAGAATCCTGCCAAAAACTTTATGCCTTCCCCAGGGAAAGTAGCAAACTATTTGCCGCCAGGCGGGTATGGAGTGCGCGTAGACAGCGCGGTTTATCCGGGGTATGAAATCTCTCCGTTCTACGATTCCATGGTAGCCAAGCTTATCGTTTGGGGCAAGGATCGTAATGAAGCGATTGCCCGTATGAAGCGAGCGCTAGGCGAGTTTGTGATCGAGGGTGTCCACACGACGATTCCTTTCCATGAAAAGCTATTGGAGCATCCTGATTTTGTAGGAGGCAATTTCGCTACTAACTTTTTGGAAAAGCATACGTTGGAGCTATAAACAAGGAATAAACCATCCCTCTGATCTAGCGCCAGGAACGATAAAAAGCTCTGTAATGGCAATTTCCTTGCTGTTACAGAGCTTTTTCCCGTCTCATTATTTCAACGGTCGCTTCGACTGGAGATTATCCAGCGAAGTCCATGTGGTGGAATAAGTAAATTGGCTGCACCACTGTAATGGGCAGCCAATTTTGCTGGTATGATCTTTTATGTCGTGCCGCAGTGGACTAAACGTTATTGGGACGATCGCTCAGCAGGCGAAGCAGCGCTTCAGGCAACTGAAATTGCTGGTTGCTTATACTGATCTGCTTTAGATCCTCTCCCCATTCCTCTGCCTGCGCATCCTTTACTTCACTGATCTCATTATGCAGGCGTTCCATTTTTCGGTCGAGAGCAGCGGCAGAGTCGGATGCTTCTTTTAATTCCTGAAGCAGAGTAGGGGGGACTGTCCGGTTGTATTTGTAATAAATTTTGTGCTCCAGACTAGCCCAAAAGTCCATCGCGATGGTGCGAATCTGCACTTCAACGCAGACATTTTCTTGACGGTCAGACATGTAAATGGGAATTTCTACCAACATATGAAGACTGCGGTAACCGTTTTGTTTGGGATGGGAAATGTAGTCCTCGATTTCGATGATCTTCAAATCGCTCTGGTTTTGCAGCATATCGCAAATCCGATAAATATCGGCAATGAAGGAGCACGTGATCCGTATCCCTGCGATATCTGTAATATTGGCCTTGATGCTTGGCAGCGAAATGTCGAGACCTCTTTTGTATAGCTTTTTCAATATGCTCTCAGGAGATTTCAGCCTTGATTTCGTATGCTCGATAGGATTGTAATCGTGAAAAAGCTGAAACTCCTCTGTCAGGATGTCTATTTTTGTTTCGAATGCATCCAGGGCAAATTTATATGCCATCAAAAATCGAGTAATGTCGTTCTTAAATTTGCGAAATTGCTCCACTGGTAATGTGTTCATCGTATGTATCCTTTCAATAGGGGATAGCGTCCAAAAAACGGATAATCTCTACGGTAAGCTGTACATGTCGTAAAGCGAGATATGTTTTTGGCAAAGGACTGCTTCGAATTATTTACCTAGCTATAGATAATACGGTTACGTGTGGGGGTTAGTTACTTATCTCATAGTATAACGTCTCGGCTCATGCAAAAGCCAGAGCGTGGGTCATCGATTCTTTGCGCAAAGTGTTTCTAGTAACGTAGATGGACAGCATACTAGTTGTCCTGTTTCGCCCGGAGTGGACATATCCTTTAGAGAGGTAAGTATACTACGGGGTGGTATCATGAACGCGACTGCACAAGTGTTGTTCTATTTAGTTTTCACATACGTATGCTTCACTTGGTTTGTTTGGCGCAAGCGAAATAAGCTCGAACCGATGATCTGCATGGTAAGCGGAATGACTCTCGGAATGATGGTTGGACTGATCGCAGGACTGGTGCTCGGGGTCTTGTTCAAAGGCGAGCTTGCCTATTCTACGATGCTAGGTATTGCGATAGGTGCTTTTTGCGGGTTGATTTTCGGTATTCCTCTATCCATTCTGACTATGATCGAAGGAGCACTTGCAGGATTAATGGCTGGAATGATGGGGGCGATGCTCGGGGAAATGGTTCCTTACGAACAGGTAGAGCCTCTCTTATTCTTGTTCATCATGCTCTACACGTTCTGCATCATGCTCCTGACCAGACAGATCATGATTTCGACAGATGAAAAGGGTCATCCACAAAAACGCTTTGGTTTGCAGCACCCTCTAGTTGGGGCGATGCTCCTGATCGGAGTGTTTCTATGGTTTCAATCTTTCCCAACGCCATCCCATCCTCCTACACAGGAAGCAAAGCGAAGCGTCGAGCTCGTAGCCTCTGATTATTTCTATCATCCCCAGCAAATTGTGATGAAAAAGGGGGAGGAAGTGAAGGTGACGTACCATAATCAAGGAAAGCTCGAGCATGTCGTAGAAATCGTCTCTAAAGGAAATATCGTCGTAGTACCAGACGCAGGCGCATCTACGCATGTGCATATGCATGACGCAAAGTCGACAAACGAGCTGCATTTGTATGCGCAGCCGGGAGAGAGCGTATCGTATATGATTCGAGCTACGGCTGAAGGCGTGTATCCTTTTTACTGTACGATACCGGGGCACAAAGAAAAGGGAATGGTAGGAAGCCTGATCGTAAAATAGAATGGATTTCATTTCCGGACCGATAGTCGTTTGAATATGCCTTTTTCCTGTTTATAAAATAATGCCGTATGCCAAGGGAACTTTTTCTTTTCAGGAAAGGTCTAATGCGGTGAAAGGAGGTCTAATATGAGGGAGCATCAAGATTTTTCAGGATTAGAAAAATCTCAGTTGGTAGAAACCATGACTGCGCATCAACAGGATGTCTGGAGTTACGCTTACTTTATCACTGGGAAACAAGACTGGGCTGATGAAATCACGCAGGAGGTTTTCCTAAAGGCATGGAAAGCATTGCATTTATTCCGCCAAGAATCCTCTCTTAGAACATGGCTGTTTACCATTACCCGAAACGTATCTCATGATTACAGACGCAAATGCTCAGACAAGCGAATAGGGCTGGAAACGACCACTCTCCGACATATTGAAGCAAGCCCTTCCGCTGAAAATGATTTTTTTAAGACTAATGACAAAAAGACAATCTGCAAGCTAGTAGGAACGCTGCCATTAAGCTTTCAGGACGTATTTGTGCTGGATGCGAAATATGAGAGGAGTATGCAAGAAATCGCGCATATTCTACAAATTTCCATTGGTACTGTTAAATCGAGGCTACACAGAGCGCGGCGAAAACTATCTGAACTGCTTATGAGTGAAGGCATTCAAATTCGAGCTGAGGACTTGATGATTAAAAACGGAGTAACGAGGAGCGTATAGGATGGATTTTTTGTGGAAAGAAAAAGTGATCGTCATTATTGGGGGAACCTCAGGTATCGGATTCGCCACCGCACAGGCAGCATACGCGAAAGGGGCTCATGTAGTCATCGCGGGACGTTCAGTGTCTAAGCTTGCGGAAGCTCGAAAAGCAATCGGACCTCGCTTACAAACCTGCGTGGTACAAATGACAGATGAATCCTCCGTTCAAAATATGTTTGCAGAGTTAGAGCATGTAGACCACTTATTTATATCCGCTGCCGATGTTGTCATGGGCCCAATCCTAGAAACAGATAGTGACGTATTGAAACTTGCGATGGAGAGCAGATTCTGGGGCTCCTATTACGCGGCCAAGTACGCGGCACCCAAAATGAGTAAGAATGGTTCTATTACCTTTATGTCCGGTACGTCAACGTGGAAACCAACTTCTGGGGGTGCAGTTGCAGCAGCGTCAGGGGCAGCTGTTGAAGCATTGTGCCGAAGCTTAGCGGTAGAGCTTTCTCCGATCCGTGTAAACACGATCAGTGCTGGAGCGGTCAATACCCCTTTGCTAGACTCTATTTTTGGTGAGAAACGAGATCAAATGGTGGAGCATTTAGAAAAAATGTTACCCGTAAAACGCATAGGGAAGCCAGAGGATATTGCTGATGCCGCCCTGTACCTGATGCAGAACCGATACACTACAGGCACGGTACTGTCTGTCGATGGAGGGCTCCTCCTTATTTAGTAACAGAGCAGCTCATCATTCCAAGTTTAAAAATTGGGCTCATTCAATAGGAACGAACACCCATAGTCGCTTCATAAATGTAGAGTAGCAACACGAAGTGGCGGAGGTGAAAAGGATGGATGATTTTAAAAAAGAGGTAAAAAAGCTCAAAGCAGCTGAATTCAAGTCAGATCAAGTAACGCCTTGGGATAAGCAAAGTATAAACGAAGGCACTATGGTACGACATGGTTGCAGTCATGGAAGATGTGGCGGATTTGGACGCTGTGGTCGCTGTAGTTGCAGTTGCAGTTGCTCGTGCAGTTGTTCATGCAGCTGCTCGTGCAGTTGTTCTTGCAGCTGCTTCTGTACCTGCTCATGCAGTTGCTTTGTCGTCATTCCGATATCCAACCGTTGTAATTCGAATTATTGAAAAGATAAGCCTCAGTACAAAGCTCCTGTCAAGCGATACAAAAGCGACAGGAGCTTTGCCTTTTTCTGTTGGAATGATGGACAAAGAACGAATCATAGAATGAGCGTGACACATATGGCGCAGGTGGTAGAAGATTCGAGGTAAGGAGGAATAATATGACGAATTTGAATCCAGCGATGCGTCTAAAAGTGAAGCGTGACACGTTTTATTTGCCGAATCCGGATGGGAGTGTGTATTTTCGCAATAACATCGGAACCTTTCAGATGGAAGGAGAAATGATTGACCAGTGGGTCGAGCAACTGCTTCCTATGTTCGATGGGGAGCACACCCTCGAAGAATTAACGGATGATCTGCCGGAAATATACCAGAAGCATATATACCAAATGGCAAACAGTCTGTTTCAGAATGGATTTGTTCAGGACAAGAGCGAAGAAATTCCTCATCAGTTGTCCGATCATGTACAAGAGGTGTATGGAGCACAAATCGCGTTTTTAGACGAGATGAAAGGTTCTGGGGGATACCGTTTTCAGTCGTATCGTAGCGAAAAAGCTTTGGCTGTCGGTTCTGGACCGTTTTTTCTTGCTTTGATATCGGCATTGCTGGAGTCTGGGAAGGCACAATTTCACTATTGGATCACAGACAACGATCACACCAATCGAAAGCGGTTGGAGGAGTTGATTGCCTATGCGCGACAAAATGATCCCGAAGTAGAGCTGACCGAGCTATACATGGGTGAGCAGACACAGGCCACGTGGCGGGAGGCGATTTCCCCCTTTTCAGCTGTCTTATACGTTTCGGAGAAGGGAGAGACAGATGAGCTTGCAGCCCTTCAGTCACTCTGCAGAGGGAATGGCAAAGTATTTATCCCGGCAACGTTTTCTTGCCAGAGAGGGATAGCAGGTCCATTGGTTCATTCTTCCTCCGAAGCATGCTTTGAATCGGGATGGCGTCGCTTGCATCAAAGCGCGCCTAGTGCAGATCCCAATCAGCATTCTTTTTCGATGACGGCTGCTGCGCTTTTGGCAAATGTGATTGTTTTTGAATGGTTCAAATACACAACAGGAGTATCTACCTCTGAAACAACTAACCAGCTGTATTTATTGAATCTGGAGACCTTGGAAGGGGCATGGAAATCCTTTTTCCCCCATCCGCTGGTAAAAGGACCGAAAAAGCTGCAAGAGGTTAATCCAGGCGAGCTGCTTTTGCAGGCTAGTGAAAAACAACAAGCGGCGGGGAGCTACCATTCCGTTTTTCAGTCGTGGACGTCAGGGGAAACAGGAATTTTTCATACCTGGGAAGAGGGAGAGTTAAAGCAGCTGCCCCTCGCACAATGCCAGGTTCAGTCAGTGGATCCACTTTCGGCTGGACCCGCCGAGCTTTTGCCTGTTGTTGTGTGTGCCGGTCTCACTCATGACGAAGCGCGCAAAGAAGCGGGCCTGGCTGGTGTAGAGATGTATGTGTCGCGAATAGTTCAGCAGCTACTTCATGAGCATGAGGATATGCCTTTCGCATTCCATGAAGCTGTTGGCATCGGGGCAGGAGAGACGGTGGAGGAGGGTCTTTGCAGGGCGCTTCGTCACTGCTTGACAGAAGTATTTGGGAAACAACAGGGGAGAAAGATCACGAGAGCTACTCGGGTGCAAATCACTTCGCTGGATGATGAAAGGTCTCAATTTTATTTACGCTCACTAGCAACCTTGGGAGAAAAGCCACTCATCGGGATAGGTGAAAAGGTACTGGGATTTCCTGTGTATTGGGTTTGCACGAAAAAAGGCTGGCATGGCAGTGTCGGTTTGGATGACACACAGGCTTTGCGCAGTGCCTTGCTAGATGCACTGATGGAGGTACAAAATCAGCCGATGAACAACAAAGGAATGTATTCCTTGTCAAGACATGCGATTGATTTGACCGAGTCAGAAAATGAGTGGGCAATCTCTTCCCAAAATGATGTGACGGAAAGCGATAGATGGAAAGAGGCTCAAATCATACTAAAGCGACATAACAAGTGCCTAGTTGTATTTTCGGCGGCAGTTGAACCATTTTTGCAAGAAGAACTCGGTGGGGTGTTCGCTCTGCTACTCAGAGAGGAGGGGACACAGTGAAAAATACGAAAATTACAGTGATTGGTGAAGGTTTACTGGCAAATAAGGTATCTGAGCATCTAGAAATGGAGTACGATATCATTCGCCAGTCAACCTGGAACCCGGATATGCCTCATGTGACTCTTGTACTTGACATGCATGATGCTTGGCATCCTTCCGAAAGTCTTGAGATGGAAAAATGGCTGCAGTCCACAGGAATTACATGGTTACGTGCCTTCGTTTCATTCGGAGAGGCAATCGTAGGTCCCGTGGTACGTCCCGGTATTCCTGGGTGCTCTAGGTGCGCGGATATGCGGCGCCTCATGGCAGGCAGAGATCGCAAGGAGATGTGGGGGATTCAGTCCAGGCTCAGCGCAACCGGTGGGATTCAAAGGGATGCTTGGATTTCTCATAATGGTCTCATACAGGTGACCCAATATGTTAAAGCCGAGGCATACCGGCTTTTAGAGGGGGAGAAACCACAGCTTCATGAGCATGTTCAGATCATTGATTTGCAATCGATGACGAGTACACGGCACTTTTTTCTCGCTGATCCCTTATGTCCCTTATGCAGTCCATTGCCAGACGACACTCCGGAACAAGCGCGGATTACCTTACATGCCAATCCAAAGCCAAATCCGGACAGCTATCGAACAAAATCGATGCATGACTTGAAAAAGGCATTGCAATCAGAGTATTTGGATTCGCGAATCGGCTTTATAAATGGAAAAATGCGTGATCTTACCTCTGTGTTTGCAGATGTCAGCGTCAATTTGCCTTTGTTCTCGCAGGATGAAGGCACGGCTGGCAGAACGAATTCGTATGCAGACAGCGAATTGACGGCCATTTTGGAGGGGGTGGAGCGATACTGTGGTCTTGCTCCGCGTGGCAAACGGACGGTCGTTCATGATTGTTACGACAATTTGGCAGAGCATGCCCTTGATCCGAGATTGGTTGGCTTGCATACAGAGGAGCAGTATGCCCAGCCAGGCTTTCCTTTCCGCCCTTTTGAACCCAAGCTACCGATGAACTGGGTTTGGGGTTACTCTTTTTTACAGGAGCGCCCTATTTTAGTGCCGGAATTGATCGCTTATTACAGTCTGGGCTACGGGGAAGGAATCGTTTTTGAGACGTCCAATGGCTGTGCCCTCGGCGGGAGCCTGGAGGAAGCGATTTTTTACGGAATCCTGGAAGTCGTCGAGCGTGATGCGTTTTTATTAACTTGGTACGCAAAATTGCGCTTGCCGAGACTCGATCCGTCTTCTGCAGAAGATCGAGAGCTCCAATTGATGATCGATCGACTGCAGACTGTTACTGACTACGACTTTTTCATCTACAATGCAACGATGGAAAACGGTATCCCGAGCGTCTGGACAATCGCGAAGAACCGAACGCCAAAAGGGCTCAATCTGGTTTGCGCTGGTGGAGCACATCTCGATCCGATCCGTGCGGTTAAAAGCTCGCTTCATGAGTCAGCAGCCATGTTGATTGGATTGTCTGACAAATTCGAGGCGAATCGGGAAAAATATCTCCGCATGTTCCACGACTCTTCGCTTGTGAAGAAAATGGATGATCATGCGATGCTCTATAGCTTGCCAGAGGCAGAGGAGCGTCTTCATTTTTTACTCGATGACTCTAGACCGATGCAGACATTCGCAGAAGCGTTCACAGCAAGGAAGAAGCATCATGACCTCACAGATGATTTGCGTGACTTGCTCCAAATTTTTCGGAACCTGGATATGGATGTGATTGTTGTTGACCAAACTACCCCAGATGTTCGCAAGAATGGGCTGACTTGCGTACGTGTGCTCATTCCGGGGATGCTTCCTATGACATTTGGACACCATCTCACACGGATAGATGGCTTGGAAAGAGTACTACATGTTCCTGTTACACTGGGGTATGTAAAGGAACCACTTCGCGATGACCAATTAAATCCGCATCCCCATCCATTTCCATAAAGCATAACTGGGAGGAAGCAGGATGAGTCTGGATACCTTTATCCACCACCTTCATTTTGACATTGAAAAGGTCAATCCTCCTGACACGGATGTTGACTGGGAGGATGCTCCGCTCCCATACAAATTGTATCGGGGGTTGCCCACTGTATCGCTTCCTACAGAAATTCCATTGACGCTCATGAGACAAAAAGGGCAGAGCGACTGCAATGAGCCAACCATTGCACAATTAGGTGCTATTCTGTGGTATACGTATGGTGTCACGCAGCTGAGCCAAGCTGTTATGCCAATGGCTTCCGATGAGGATGAAGTTCTATATTTCCAGTCCAAACGGCGGTTTCTTCCTTCGGGTGGGGCGTTGTATCCTAGCGAATTGTATGTATATTTGAAGCTGAATGACCTTGGTCATGGGATCTATCACTACGATGCAGCGCACCATCGCTTGGTACTCTTGCGAGAAGGAAATTTTGACTCGTACCTCACCAGGGCAGTAGGATGGAATTGTGACCTGAACGCTTGTTTTGGAGCTATGTTTGTATCTACCTTTTTCTGGAAAAATTTCTTTAAGTACCATCATTTTTCGTACCGACTGCAGGGACTGGATGCGGGCGTGCTGCTCGGGCAATTGTTGTCTGCGACGAAGGAGGTTGGTATATCATCTGGGATTTGCTTTCAATTTCTGGATCGTGCGATTAATCATTTGCTTGGTTTATCGGAACTTGAAGAGAGCGTGTACGCGTTAGTTCCTCTTACTGTCCAACCGGATTTGGCGTGGGATTCATTGAAAAAGGCTGATGGAAAGAGGCGGGAGAAAGCTGTAACTGCGTCAGAGCTAATCCAAGAGCTGCCACAGCTTTTTCATGCTCATTACGTGAAATCGAAGAATAGAAAAGATCCGCTGCTGCCCCGGAGGATGAATGAGGCTGCGATGCTCGAATCCACCAGCTCTTTTTCCAGTGTTGTTGCCACCAATCTGTCAAGAGTAAATGGTTCACGAATTTCTTTGCCTGTTGAGGATTGGCCACAGATAGATTTTGCAGAATATTGTCGGAAACGATTATCGCCTGAAATAGACTTTATGATGGGGAAGATCCAACTTTCACAACTCTCAAGATTGCTGCATGAAGCCATAGGCTCCTTCTCGTACCGAAATGATCTGGGAGACGGACAGGAGATGATAGCGAAGCGTTTGGCGTTAGCTCTTTGTCTTCATCAGGTGGAAGGACTTGTGGATGGGGCGTACCAATTTGATCACCAAGCCAACTCGCTTGCTCTCATTCAACACGGAGATCATCGCCTAAAGCTCCAGTTGGGATTGTCGATGGATAACGTGAATTTGTATCAGGCTCCGTTGTGCTTTCACGTGATTGGCGACATTGATCATCAGACGAGTCAGAGCGGGCCACGTGGTTATCGTATTCAACAGATGGAGGCAGGCATAGTTGTCCAGCGATTGCTGGTGTCTGCCTATGCGTGCGGTATGGGAGGGCATCCATTGCTCGGGTATGATGCGCGGCTATGCGACGAAATTTATCAAATCCGATCCAAACAGAAAACAAGCCTGATTCAAATACCAGTAGGTCCTTATCGCCATCGTCCGTGGTTGCAAGGAGGCTTGCATGGATAAAAGACAGATCAGACACAAAGCTGCCCATTTCTAGTAGAACGGTACTGGAGATGGGTATCTTTTTTTCAAAATGATGTGAAAAGAAGTATAATAGATATGTAGCCATGAACATAGAAAAACGTTGATTCGTTTTTCATAGTACCGACAGAGCTGCTGCATAAAATTGGGATTTTGGATTTGGTCAAAGAACAGTACGGTCAAAATTAAGAAATCAGTACGGCACGTAAGTTTGCCCATAACACACGAAAGACCCGAGACAAATGCATCTCGGGTCTTTTTGGTTGTCAGGTACTGGAAGGTGATTCATTTGCCACTATCTCTTGTAATCCACGGATTAATCGTTCTACTTCCTCCTCTGTATTATAAGGAGCAAGTCCCGCGCGAATCCAACCGCCATTCTCATGAATACCGAGCTTTTCTGCCAGTGTTGACGCGTAAAAATCACCATATGCAATAAAAATGCTATGTTCCTCGCAAAGTCTCGTGCAAATATCATGTGGTTCAAAGCCATCTATTCGAAATGCGATGGTTGGTGTCTTGGGAACATGGTCTTCCGCTTGATACAGTGTGAGACCATCGATTTTCTTCAGACCGTTACGCAGCTTCTCTGCCAGCTGATTTTCATAGTCTTCCAGGAGAGCAAAGCCAGACCGTATTTTCTCGCTCAGCGCATCACCAGTTCCAAAGCTTGCTACGAATTCAATTGCTGGCCTGATTCCGGCGATCCCTTCATGGTTTTGAGTACCTGTTTCCAGCTTATCAGGGATGAAGGTAGGGGCAGGCGCTAGTTTATAAACGTCAAGTGCTTCGAACAGCGGCTTTCGAATAACAGCGATTCCGATGTGAGGCCCGAAAAATTTGTAGGCAGAGCAAAGCAGTAGATCGGCACCGATCTCATCTCGATCAATGGCAAAATGAGGAGTGGCATGAACAGCGTCTACCGCAACGAGAATGCCTTTTTCCCGAGCTTTTTGGGAAAGCAGCGGGAGATTGTTAATCGTCCCGACCGCGTTAGAAGCGAGACCGACAGCGATCAGCTTTGTTTTGGAAGTGAGAATAGTGTCCAGCTCGTCCATTTGCAGGGTCAGTGTGTGGGGATCGACTTTCAGCCAGCGAACGGTCATTCCGCGATCCTTTGCTATGGCGAGCCACGGGTCCACATTCGCGCGATGATCCAGCTCGGAGACAACAATTTCGTCGCCGGCCTGCCACTTTCGGCCAAGTGCACGCGCAATCGCATATGTAAGAGTCGTCATGTTTGCGCCAAAGGCAACTTCCTCAGGGTCAGCGTGAAACATTTGTGCGACAGCTTCCTTCGCGTTTGCGATTAGCTGCTCGGTTTCGCGACTAGAAGGGAAAGGGCCGTGCAGATTCGCTCCGCCATTTGCCATGTAGGCGTACATAGCATCCATCGATGACTTCACAACTTGGGAGCCACCCGGTCCATCCAAATAAGCGACAGGCTTTCCGTTATGCATTCTTTTCGTTGCAGGGAATTGCTCGCGAACAGCCTCGATGGGGAATCGTTCGGTCGTCTTTGTCATACGCCATGTCTCCTTTATTCATCAATGGGAATAGCTGTCTTTCTGACTTTATTATTATCCATTAATTCTGAATTATCAACGCATTTGTCTCGGACATGAGGGAATCAGATTCTCTAATAATTAAAAATGGATAGAGGTTCAGAAGTCATCTGAAGACCCTATCCATTCTTATTACCTAGACACCCTGCTTTCGCAAGTAGTAATCATACCCTCAAAAAGGGAGTGACGCGTCAGGAATATCCATATACAGTGAACGGTATCACAGTCCTATATCGAAAAAGGACCAGCTAACCCCATTATTTGCTTAATCAGACCTGTTGTTTTTCTGTGTTCGGTTTTGGTGATTTTTGTGCGTTTTTACCGAGAACGATTCGATCCAAAGGCAGTACCTTATTTAGCACATTGTGAATGTGCTTCGATTCCTTGGTTAACACTGGGCCTAAAATGGCGAGAATTAACACGTACAACGCTGTAAAGGGCTGCAAAATGTCCAGTAGACCGCCAGCTTTTCCCATGTTCGCGATCAGAATGGAGAATTCGCCACGCGCCGTGATCGTCAAACCAATGTTAGAAGAAGCACGAGGTGAGAGTCCTGCACTGCGTCCTGCCAAAAGTCCAGCAGAGTAGTTACCAATTAATGTGATAGCAACTGCACCGAGCGAGAGCCAAACGGCACCCCCTAATGCCAACGGATCAATCGATAAACCGAAACTAAAGAAGAACATCGCGCCAAAAAAGTCGCGGAAAGGAAGAATCATGTGCTCAATGCGTTTCATGTGAACTGTTTCAGCAAGAACCAAGCCGACGAGCAAAGCACCAATCGCTTCCGCTACGTGAATGGTTTCAGAAAAACCGGCAACCAAAAACAATCCGGCGAACACGGTAAGCATAAACAATTCATTGGATTTGATGTTAAGCGCACGATTTAAGAATGGTACGAGCTTGCGGCCGATGATGATAAACAGCAGCATATAGCCAAGTGCGATGAGAGCCGATGTGAGGACGCCCATAACCGACGTAGCTCCGCTAAGCACAAGACCAGACATGATGGAGAGATAAACGGCGAGGAACAGATCATCGAACATGATCATACCGAGGATCATTTCCGTTTCCGGATTTGCCGTACGTTTGAGGTCAACCAATACTTTTGCCACGATGGCTGTAGAGGAGATGGTGGTGATTCCTCCGATAATCAAGATTTCTTTGAAAGGAACGCCCGCAAAGTAACCGAAGAGGAGCCCCATAGTGAAGTTGATGGCGATGTAGATGGAACCACCAATCGCGATGGAACGTCCCGCTTTTATTAAGCGGCCTACGGAAAACTCAAGGCCTACGTAGAAGAGGAGGAACAGGACACCCATTCTTCCCATGAAATTGATGAGTGGTTCACTTTCGATAAAACGAAAATCAATTAAGCCAAGTGAGGCGGCATGCGGCCCCACAGCCATCCCGATGAGGATGTAGAATGGCACAATCGAAAATTTGAGTTTCGTCGAGATGAAGCCTGCTAGTGCAATCAAACCAATGGCTAGACCAACTTCGAATACGATGTGCTCCAAATCAAGCCCCCCCTTTTATGAGCGTCGCTTTTAACGCTTTCACCTGCTTTCTCTCTCCTGCAACCACAAGTGTTACCCCTGCTGCAATTACACTATCCGGTCCAGGACTCACCTTTTGCTTTTGATCTTTTTCAATGATGGCAATCACCGTTGCCCCCGTTTTTTGACGAATGTCAAGCTCCCCGATAGTTTTGCCGATGCAATCAGACCCTGGTTCTATCTTGTACCATTCAATCACTAATTCATCCAAAGCCATTTCGATTGTTTCCAGTGCTTTTGGCATGTAGGTCATCCCACCGACGATTCCAGCCATTTGCCGGGCTTCTTCGTCATCGAGTGTGATCATGGAGATACTCTCATCCCAATCGTCTTTGTCAAAGTGATAGATCTCCCGCCGCCCGTCATCATGAATGACGATGATCAGTTTATCGCCTGCCCTGGTTTCGATCTGGTACTTTCGTCCAATCCCTGGCAAGTCAGATTCCCTGATATTGAACATGTAAACGCCTCCTTCTGATCTCATAATTTTTTGTGAATAAACAAACGAAACTAAATAAGCATTCGTTTATATATAATTTTACACGTAACTGTGTCAAAAAGTCTACCTGATGAAACAGTTTGAAAAATAAATTGACACGTAAATTAATAAAATTGACTTATATTCTTTGCAGGAGAGCTGTAATGGAAAAAAGGACTACCTGTTACTTTTTGCTATTCGCATCGTAATTATTCTCAGAAGGAGAAGGAGGGAAGACTTCTTTCCCCGTTCTATCTGTTTTCATTGTGCAAAGGATAATAGAACTCTATACTTATAGGATAAGCATCGGATTCTAACTGTGAGGGATAACATGCAAAACTGGATGACCGATTTTATTGAACAATACAGTTACTTGGGCATCTTTTTGATGATGGCCCTTGAAAATATTTTTCCGCCTATCCCATCAGAGGTGATTCTGACTTTCGGAGGATTTATTACAACACAGTCCTCTTTGACGATAACGGGTGTTGTCTTATCTGCTACGGCTGGTGCCGTCATCGGGGCAATTCTGCTGTATGGCATCGGCTATTATGTTGACATCAACAAAATAGAAAAGATAGTGGAGCGTTGGGGGCATTTTTTGCGAATCAAAAAAGCGGATATACACAAAGCAAATCGCTGGTTTGAAAAATACGGCTATTGGACGATTCTTATTTGCCGGATGATTCCGTTGGTCAGAAGCTTAATCTCCATTCCCGCGGGGATGACGAAGATGAACATATGGTTGTTCCTGCTTTTCTCCACGATCGGTACGTTTATCTGGAATATTGCGCTTGTCTGGCTTGGAGCGATTTTGGGCCATTCCTGGGAGGATATTCTGTATTACATGGATGTGTATTCTACGATTGTGTATGCAGGTATTGGTTTGGGAGTAGCCATTTTCTTGACCGTGTTCTTAGCAAAAAGAAAAGCGAGCTCCTAAGTAAACAAAGCGTTGAAATCTTGGGCCATCCTTTCTTTGAGAGAGGGTGGTCTTTTTAGATGGCATTGTCATAGGACGGTTGTGCCAGCGACTACATATGGTGTGATGAAAAAGGAAGTAAAAATATTATAAAAAGTGGTAATTTTCTTGCAAATAAAAGTATCCCATTTCCTTTATCTTGTAAGAGAAAGGGTGTCTCGTGTATCCGAAATACCCTCACTTCTTGGTGTGGAGGCGATGAAAGGTTGATCGATCTATTACTCGTAAATGGCGTTGTCGTCACGATGGACAAGGAACGGCGCGTTCTGCAGGATGGTGCCGTGGCGATTCATGAAGGAAGGATTCTGGATGTAGGGCCGTCAGCGGTTTTGCAGGAAAGGTATCAGGCGAATAAAGTAATTGATTGCGTGCATCATTGTGTTCTGCCAGGCTTTATTGATGCGCATGGCCACGGTGGTCACTCCTTGTTCAAGACCATTGCCACAGAAAATATCAACGACTGGATGCCGATCATCACCAATACGTACAAGCATTTTGTGACAGATGAGTTCTGGTATTACGAAGGCAAGCTTTCCGCTCTGGAGAGGCTAAAAGCTGGTGTGACGACCGGGGTCAGTGTGATGGGGTCAATGCCTCGATCTGATGATCCGATATTTGCGTTAAACCATGCCAAGGCGTACAACGAGGTCGGAGTGCGGGAGATTGTCTGTACTGGCCCGTGTAATCCTCCCTGGCCCCATCCCTTTAGTCGCTGGATTGAGGGGGAGCGGGTGACGCGAGAAGTTACGTATGAGGAAGTGCTTGCAGGGGCGGAGGCAGTCATTGAAGCATTGAATCATGCGAATGGTGATAAAATCAGAGCCTATATCACACCATTTGTCATTGTTACCTCAGTCAATCCTTCGGCACCGACGCCAGTTGATCAATTATTTGGCTTGACCGAATTCGACCGTTTTCAGGCGAGAAAGATTCGTGAAATCGCGAAAAAATATAAGACTCGTATTCACTCGGATGCTTTTGGCGGTATGATTCATCTGGCGATCCAGGATAAAGAGTATGCCCTGCTGGGACCCGATGTCCATCTCCAGCATTGCCGCGGAATCTCCTTTGATGAAGCCAAAATTCTGGCAGAGACGGGAACAAACGTCAGTGCATCACCGGGATTTGGACAGATCAATGCACGGACGCCAGTGACCGAGCTGATTGAAATGGGAGCCACAGTCGCGATAACAACGGACGGGACTTCCCCTATGACGCCATTTGATATGTTTCAAGCGATGCGTAGGATGCAGCTTTTGCAACAAGCCGCTCTCCGTGATTATTTTTATTTGCCTCCCGGGAAGCTTTTAGAAATGGTGACGATAGATGCAGCGAAGTGTGTGGGCTGGGATGATGAGCTTGGGTCATTGGAGATTGGCAAAAAGGCGGATGTCATTACCGTCAACATGGCACAGCCTCATTTGAATCCGGAAAATATGTACGTCCATCGGCTAGTTTACCAGGCTGTAGGTGGTGATGTGAATCATGTCATCGTAGACGGTCAATTAGTCATGGACGAGCGCAAAGTCCTCACGGTGGATGAAAAACAGATTTTGCAGGAAGCCAGTGAAGAAGCAAATCGCACGATCGAAAGGGCCGGGCTCGACATTTACATGCAGCCGAGCAATTACTTTTGGGGTCATGCCCGTGCTTATTTGGATGAAAGACGCTTTGTTCCTAGCGAAGGTTAATCTGCCTGTCCACTTTTGCATGACATAAGGAGGATTTATGATGAAGAAACACCGTTTGTGGGGTACCGTTTTGGCTATCGCATTGATGATGACTTCACCATTACTCGGATGTTCAACTCCCAAGCAAGAAACAGCTGCAACGAGCACAGCCAGTGAGACCAAAAGTGGCAAAGAGTTGGTTGTCGCTCGAAAAGTAGACGCTGGAAACATTCACCCCCACTTTATCTCCAGCACACAAACCTCCAATTATGTTTATGGAAAAGTGTACGAAGGACTTGTTATGCGCGATAAGAATACGCAATATCAACCCGCTTTAGCGACAGAATGGAAGCAATTAGATGATATAACATGGGAATTCAAGCTACGGCAAGGCGTTACGTTTCACGATGGAGAGCCATTTACAGCAAACGCCGTAAAAGCTAACTTTGATCGCTTATTGGATAAAGACATAGCTTCGCCACGTGCGACGGTCTTTTCAATGGTTCAGGAAACAAAGGTAATCGACGATGCCACGGTTCATATCGTCCTCAAGTATCCTTTTGCGGCGCTTCTCTCCATCTTGGATAGCAGTGAAGGTAGTATTATCAGTCCCAAGGCAATCAAGGAGCTAGGGAAGGACCTCGCTAAAAAAGCAGTAGGTACTGGGCCTTATCGTTTTGAATCCTGGTACAAGGACAAGAAATGGTTCTTATACGAAATGATTCGTATTGGGGCAATGCAGGAGAAATCGAAAAAATCATTTACAAATCAGTGCCAGAGGATTTGACACGCGTAGCGATGGTAGAGTCAGGAGAAGCGCAGGTTGCTGATCAGGTTCCTGTCACAGAGCTTGCGCGGATTGAAAAATCGGCAAATTTGAACCTGCTGCGAACAGAAGGGTATGGCGTGGAATACATCGGATTTAATTTTCAGAAGAAGCCTTTTGACGATATCCGTGTTCGCCAAGCCATTGCCTCTGCAATTGAAAAGGATTCGATTATCTCAGGTGTTTACAACAACGTTGGCAAGCGAGCGAATTCGACCTTGTCGACCAAAGTATTCGGATATAATCCCGACCAAAAAGAGTTTCCATACGACTTGAACCATGCGAAAGAGCTGCTCAAACAAGCGGGATATGAAAATGGATTTACCGCCACAATCATTACAGATGAACGCAAGGAAAGAATCAATTTGGCAGAAGTTCTTCAATCACAGCTAAAAGGAATCGGTATTGATATCAAAATTACAACGATGGAATACGGTGCCTATCTCGATACACTCGCAAATGGGAAGCACGAGATGTACATTGGCGGATGGGGGAATGCGACCGGGGATGCAGACTATAATCAATTCAACGTATTTCATAGCAGCGCGATAGGAGAGATTGGGAATTATTCGTTTTATGGGAATCCGGAAACTGACAAGCTGATTGAAGAAGGGCGTCGGGAAAAGGATCAGCAAAAGCGCAAAGCGATCTACGCCAGAGCGCAGGCTATGGAGCTAGAGGAGGTCGTGCTTATACCGATACGGACGATTAGTCACCTCGCCATCACGACGAAAAATACGGAAGGACTGTGGATGAATCCGGTTGGTTTTTTCATTTTTAATGAAGTGACAGTTAAATAGGAACTGGATGGGATCAACGGCACCTCGATTGTTAGGCTCACCTAATAATTGGAGGTGCCGTTCATGCTGAAGGCTAACCCGTCATCACGACCTTTATGGAAAGAATGCAAGCCTTCTTTGGCCCGTAAAGCGATCAAGGCTGCTTGTCTAATAGCGGAACCAAACGTTTTTGTATTGTATACAGCCGGTTGAATCAAACGATATCCCATCTACTGAAGCATCATAGTGTACATGCAAATTTTCTTCATATAAAAAAAGCAGGGAGCAGGTTTCGATTAGTTGCTCATTTATTTTTTCTACATACTTTTGCCGTGTTAGCTGATTCGGTACTTGCCATAATTTCGCGATTCTTGGATGGATGGTCTGAGCGAGCAGGTTATTCGCCAGCTGACAGATAAAGCTATTATCGGCGATGTACGACTCGATCAAAGAGACTTCCCAATTATCTATGAGCGCTTTCTGACTTAAAAGCATGTCAGCACCAAGCGTTTTGTGTGACTGGAGAAGCTCCTGGAGCGACATCACGGTGACATCGATCTGTATACCGAATTCTGCAAAGTGCTTTTTCAGCCAAAGAGCATCCTCTTCCAATGGAGCATAGGTGAACAGATGGAGCGGCTCTCCTTGATCCCCGAGCGAAGACAATAGACTTTTTGCTGCTGCAGGGTCGTAGCTGAATGGATAGTCACCGGAATGATGATTGGCAAAACAGTTTGTAATTGGAGAACATCCGTGCTTTCTTGTTTCCTCTAGCATTCTCAATCGATCCATCCCGAGAAATAACGCTCGACGAAAATGCTTGTTTGCGAGTCGACTCCCTATTGCTGTGTTGAGAGTGAGAAATGTATAAGAGGTGCCTGCAAAAGCTCGTTTCCAGATGGAAGGGGCTTTTTCCTTTTGGATCGTATTTTCGGTCTTTTTGCCGTGCAATCTCGTATCTGCATATTGAACGAAGTGGGAACCTGTTCCGAACCAATCGGGACCCTCGTGGTGATTCACGATGTGCCTTATTTCTACGTGGTCAACGAGAGCACGCTCTTTAAAATACGACTGATTCGCTTTCAATAGAAAGCTTTGCTCTTGTCGGACCAATTGAAAAGGTCCTGTGCCGATAGGGAAAGCATCAACTCCAGAAATTTTCTCTCGATATCTGTCTTCTGGTACGATGGACGCCTGAACTCTACTCAAAAAGGGTAGAAACAGAAAGTTTGGTTCTGTGAGAAATACTTGCAGAGATAGATCGCTTAAAGTGTTAATTTCTTTTATGCAAGCATACATCGCATAGTAGGGCGAGCGAAGAGGCTGGCTTTGCTTGAGACGATTGAGTGTAAATTGCACGTCATGAGCAGTCAGCTCTCTGCCATGATGAAAATAAATCCCTCTGCGCAAGAAGAAAGTATAGCTTGTACCTGCTTCATCGGCCTCCCAGGCGTGGGCGATGTGAGGGACTATGCTCTCGGTCTGCTCATCAAACAGCACCAAAGGGTCGAATATGTGCTGTAGCAAATGTCTTTCCGAGGATAAGGACATGAAGGCAGGATCAAGTGTGAGTACCGTTTCATCGAACAGAACGACTAGGCTGTCCATTTCGCGCTTTGCATCCTTTTTTTCGGAGCCCCGGCTATACATAAACCAATGCAAAAATTGCTCCTTTACGCGATTGTTGGCGCATTTATCAATCAAGCGAAAAGCCTCTTCTACTTTTCTTTCCTCTGCCAGCTGTACGGCAATCTGCATGGCTAACTCCTCTTCGCTAATATGAAATGTCAGCTTTGAGCTATTCCCTCTCCCTTGACCAGAAACCCAACTAATCCACTGGTATTCCTCCATTTTTTTCAGGAGATTACGTGTATTGCGATCCGAGCTGTACAATACGTCACTTAACTGATCGAGCAAGACTGGGATCTGTTGATCAATCGCGACGGTGGAAAAATGTTTGCGCAGGATCTGATAGTATTCGAACAACAGCATAGGTCAAGCCCCTCCAGAGTTGGAAAAGGGGAAAGATTTAGCCGAACCCCTTCCGTCTTTAATCCAGAATATTCTTATATAATCATTCTAGTCAAACAGGGGAAATTTGTAAGGGGGACTGCACATGAGATTATTTAAGCGAAAAGGAAGGACGATAAGTGCCCTCGTTCTAACCGTTGGAATGGTAATGGCTGTAGCTTCAGGCTGTACGAACACGTCAGCACCTAACAGCGAAAAAGAAAGCGCTTCCGGAAATGGTGATACAGAAAAGACGGCAATCCCCACAAAGGGTGGGACGATCAGAATAGCTATCCCAGAGGAGCCGGATACGCTGGATGTACAGCAATCTGCGATGAGCATGACAGACAAGATCTCCAGATTTTTCGGGAGTAATCTCGTAACGATGGACCCAGATACGAAAGAGTTAAAGCCGTCATTGGCAGAAAATTATACCGTTTCAGAGGACGGGCAGTCGATAACGTTTAAACTCCGCTCTGGCATTACCTTTCACGACGGAACACCGTTAAACGCTATGGCTTACAAGGATACGTTCGATAGACTATTAGACCCAAAAACAATGGCAAAAGGGATAGCTCAGCAATTAAATGTGATAGAGTCCGTTTCCGTAACAGATGACCAGACATTTGTTGTGCACCTAAAGGAGCCTTTTGCCCCTTTTCTATATTACCTCAGTACCAATGCAGGACAAGCTCTTTCCATGGAAGCAGTGAAAAAATACGGAGCTGATTACGGTAGAAATCCAGTCGGGGTGGGGCCGTGGCAGTTTGAGGAATGGAAGACGGGCGAAGCGATTTCGTTTGTCAGAAATGACGGATTTCAATGGGCAGATCCTTTCTATGAAAATCAAGGACCAGCGCGAGCAGACAAGCTGCAATTCAAAATCATCAAAGACAAGCAAACAACAATCGCTGCCCTAGAGAGTGGCTCAGTCGATATTGCCCCTTTTGTCGAGGCTAAGGATGTGAAGAAATTACGGAATCATCCGGATTATTACGTTGTGGAAGAAGTAAAGAGTGGACTTGGATTATTTGTATCCTTGAATACAGAAAGTGAGCTTCTCGTGGACTTGAAGGTGCGGAAAGCACTGAATCTGGCTATCAATAAAGAGGCGATTATTCAAGCGCAGCTACAAGGAGAGGGAGTCGTTGCAGATGGTCCCTTGTCACCGTCCGTATTTGGGTATGATCAAGCTGTAGAAGCCTATGGCTATACATACGATCTGGTAGAAGCCCAGGAGCTCTTGGCCGCAGCTGGCTGGACCAAAAACGCTAGCGGGCATTTGGAAAAAGGGGGAAAAGAGCTGGCACTGCGACTGCTGACGGACAACACCTACAGCAAAGCGGCGCAGCTCATACAAGCGATGCTCGGCGAGGTCGGGATTGATGTCCAGATTGAAACGATGGATTTTGCAACACTGTTGGAAAAGGGAGCAAATGGTGACTTTGATCTAGCATTGATGGGATATACGTACGAAGATCCGGATATTCTGTACCTACTTCTGCACTCCAGTCAAATAAGCGGTTTAAATTTGAGTCGGGTCCAAGACAGTGAGCTGGATGCTCTCCTAGCAAAAGGCAGGAAAACAATAGATTCGAGCGAGCGGAAAAAAATATATGCAGATGCCCAGAAGCGAATTGTGGAACAGGCCTATTGGATTCCAGTGTATGCGGACAAGCAATTTCACATCGTAAACAAAAAAGTACAGGGAGTAAAGGTATCTGCAGGGCTGTGGTATATGCATGACAGCTGGGTAGCAGGCAAGTAGTGCTTTGGGGAAAATAGGAGGCGGTTCTTAGTGAGTGAAAGTATCGTACAAAAGCAGGTTGAAGCTTATAACAGCCGCGATGTGAATCAATTTTTATCTTACTACAGCCAAACCATAACCATTTATCAGCACCCCGATGAGCTTCTTGTATCAGGACTTGCCCAAATGAAGCAACGCTATGGAAGCTTCTTTGAACAAAATCCAGAGCTGCACTGCGAGATCGTTAACAGAATCGTATTAGGCCCTTATGTGATTGATTATGAGAAAGTGACAGGAACCACTGAAAAAAGCGTCTTGGAAGCTGTCGCGATCTACAGGGTAGAAGCGGGGTTGATTCAGCAGGTGTATTTTCTTTAGACATCATCGACATGAAAAGGAGTATACAAACGAAAGGCAGCCTGAGTCCAAGAAAGGAGGAGCATTCATGAGAGTGTCGCTGTTTGTTACCTGCTTGGTGGATGTGTTTTATCCTGAAGTTGGCAAGAGCGTGGTCGAAATCCTGGAGGAAAACGGAGTCGACGTTGATTTCCCCATGAGCCAAACCTGCTGTGGCCAACCGGCATTCAATAGTGGATACCAGAAGCAAGCGAGGGAGACAGCCAAGAAGTTGATTCGTTCATTTGCGAAAAGTGAATACGTGGTGGCACCGTCTGGCTCGTGTGTATCCATGATCAAGCATTACTACCCAAAGCTATTTGAGGATGACCCGAGTTGGAGGAGAGAAGCTGAGGCTCTCGCCAAAAAGACGTTTGAGTTAACTGATTTTTTAGTCAATGTGCTCATGCTGACGGACCTGGACACTGCATTACAAGATAGTGCGACATACCATCACTCCTGTCATATGAGTCGCGAGATCGGGGTCAAAAAGGAACCGCTACAACTGCTCTCGCTAGTAGAGGGCTTGAAACTTAAAGAATTGCCGTACTGCCAGGATTGCTGCGGTTTTGGTGGAACCTTCGCTGTCAAAATGAATGAAATCTCAACAGCAATGGCGGATGAAAAAATAAAGCAGATCGAATCTACTGGAGCCAATCTAGTAGTTGGCGCTGACATGGGTTGTCTCATGCATTTAGATGGACGAATGCGCAGGACGGGGAAAAGTATGCGAGTAATGCATATTGCAGAAGTTTTGGCAAAAGGAGGAAAGTCATGAACCAGTCTGCTGATTTTTTTCGCAGAGTTGAGTCGGCATTGACTGACGAGCAGCTGCAAAAAGCGCTGCCGTTTACCCAAGATCGGTTGCGGACAGCGCGAATACAGGCTGCGAAAGAGATGGATCATTTTGAAAGCATGCGAGATATGGCATCGGAAATGCGAATGCATACGATTGAGAATTTGGACAGTTATTTAGAACAATTGGCAACGAATGTTCGTAAACATGGGGGGCAAGTTCATTTTGCACGAAGAGACCGTGATGCGATTGCCCGTATTCAAGACATCATCAGCAAAACAGGGGCGAGCTCAGTCATCAAATCAAAATCAATGATGACCGAGGAAATACATCTGAACAAGCATTTGGAGAACGCGCGAATCAAAGTGATCGAGTCGGATTTGGGAGAATATATTATCCAGCTTGCGGGTGAGTCTCCCTCTCATTTAATAGCACCTGCCATACACAAATCCAGAAAGCAAGTATCCGAGCTTTTTTCCAAGGTTGCTAACCGTGATCTGTCGGATCGGACGAAAGAATTATGTCAGTTTGCTCGTGAACAGCTCCGCAGTGAGTTTCTTCAGGCGGATATAGGAATTACTGGCTGTAACTTCGCCGTAGCGGAAACAGGGACGATCGTACTCATTAGCAACGAAGGAAATGCTCGTCTGACTACAACAATGCCCAAGGTGCATATTGCCTTAATGGGCATCGAGCGGATTGTTCCTACCTGGAATGACCTCGGGATGATTGTACCTATGCTAACACGGAGTGCCACAGGACAGAAAATCAGTGTATATATGACAGCGATAACAGGTCCCCGTCACCAAGAAGATATCGACGGTCCTGATGAGTTTCACTTGATTATTCTCGACAACGGTCGATCAGATATTCTCGGAACGGCCTATCAAGAGGTATTGAAATGCATTCGTTGCGGTGCTTGCTTGAATGTTTGTCCGGTATACCGTCAAATCGGTGGACACGCATACGGCGGTGTTTACAGCGGGCCGATTGGTTCCGTATTAACTCCACTTCTTGATGGATATGAGGAGTGGGGTGAGCTACCTTACGCGTCCAGTCTGTGCGGGGCTTGTACTGAAGTGTGCCCGGTAAAAATCCCTTTGCATGATCTGCTCCTGGAGCATCGCAAGGATGAGGTAGAACAAGGACATTCCCCTTTCTTGGAAAAGGTAGCGTTTCAAACCTTTCAACAAGTAACCAGTCACCCTACGTTGTATCAGGCAGCGATAAGTATGGCTCAGGTTGGATCACGTCTGTTCGGTTATGAGCAGTATATCACCGATGCTCCTGGTCCGCTGGCGAATTGGACAGCGACTCGGGATTTACCTCAACCAGCCAAACAATCCTTTCACAGCTGGTGGAAGAAGGAAAGGGAGAAAAAGCATGAATGAGCTTGGCGAGCAAGAAGCTTTTCTGAGTACAATCGCTCAAAAACTAGGAAAACCACGTATTCGGGGAGTCGTTCCAACTGAATGGAAGTGCAATGCTTTACATCAGCAAGAAAAGGACGAGCTGCACGCTCAGGAGCGCTATATCCAACAATTTATAACTAATTTACGTGTCCTGCACACACAAGTGGATCGGGTTACCCCTGACGAATTTTCGAGCACGTTACATGAGGCTCTTTCCAAATTTCAAGTGAACTCCGTCATCTATTGGAATGACATACGCTTAACAAGTCTCGGTGTTAAAGAAGCCTTGGAAAATAGCAAACTCGAATCTCGGACATTTTCTAGCAGACAGGAAGAGCAGTTATTTCGATCCTATGCAGCTCGCGCAGATGCTGGAATTGTTTTTGCCGAGCTGGGAGTGGCCGAAACGGGTACGGTAGTTTTGTTCAATAGAGTCGGTCTGGGAAGAATGGTCAGCTTGCTGCCGCCGGTATTCATAGCCGTTCTGTTCGAAAATCAAGTTTTTCCTTCCCTTTCAACCGCGATGAGAAAGATAAATCAGCATGTGCCAGAGCAGTTACCCGCTTGTATTAACTTTATAACCGGACCAAGTCGAACAGGTGATATCGAAATGGATTTGGCATTTGGTGTTCACGGCCCTGGAAAAGTGCACGTGATTCTTATCAAATCTGATAACTAAAGATTCTTACTTTCATAAAAGAGCTGGAGGAAGATCGTAATGACTGAATTAGCTACGAAACTCAAGGAACTCACAGAGGCTTCGGGAGTTCCCGGACAAGAACAGGAAGTACGAGAGCTGATGCACACGTATTTACAGCCGCTTGCTGAGCACATTTTTTCAGATCAGCTGGGAAGTATCATTGGCCGCAAAACAGGTTTGGCAAGTGGACCCAAAATTATGATGATGGGTCATATGGATGAGGTTGGTTTCATGGTGTCCAATTTGAGCGAGGGAGGATATGTTTCCTTTCAGCCATTAGGCGGGTGGTGGTCGCAGGTGATGCTAGCCCAGCGAGTGATTATCAAAACGCGTAAAGGGGATGTAATAGGGGTCATCGGCTCGAAGCCTCCTCATTTGTTGTCTGGCGAGGAAAGGGATAAGGTAGTGAGAATCAAAGACATGTTTATTGATGTTGGCGCAACGAGCAGGGCTCACGCAAAAGAAATGGGGATCAGATTAGGGGACCCGATTGTACCGATATGTCCCTTTACCGTGATGACCAACGAGAAAATGTACATGGGAAAAGCATTGGATAATCGGGCTGGCTGCCTGGTAGCTGTCGAAGTGTTAAAAGAATTGCAAGGCCAGGATCATCCGAATGTACTGTTTAGCGGCGCCACCGTGCAGGAAGAGGTAGGCTTTCGCGGAGCTCAAACAAGTACGTCTACGGTTCAGCCCGATGTATTTATCGCCTTGGATGTAAGTATTTCATGGGATAGCCCGGGATTGGCTGACGGTAATACGGAAAAATCCAAAAGCGGTAGTGGTCCGATTCTCTTTCTCTATGACGGACATCTCATCCCGAATACAAGATTGCGAGATTTGATCATTGATACGGCAGAAGAAGAAGGAATCCCGTTGCAATGTGAAGTGTTTTCCGATAGTGGGGCGACTGATGCTGGACGGGCGCATCTGACTGGGCAGGGAGTTCCGTCTATCGCGATTTGCATGCCAGCCCGCTACATTCACAGCCATGCGTCAATCATGCATCATGATGACCTGGAGAATACGATTCAATTACTAGTTGCTATCACCAAAAAGCTAGATCAAAAAACCGTCGATTGGATCAAAGATGGGAGAGTGCGACCATGAAGCTGTTTATTTCTGTCGACATGGAAGGAATTTCTGGAATCCATGATTGGGACGATACGCTGCCAGGTAGAAGGTCATATGAGTTAGGTCGCAAGCTGCTCACCGAGGACGTCAATGCAGCCATTGAAGGTGCCCTGCAGGTTGGTGTAACAGAGATTCTCGTAAACGATTCACACGGTCCTATGAAAAACGTGCTCGTCCATGAACTCCATCCAAAGGCTCGTCTCATTCGCGGCTTTTATAAACCGATGTGTATGATGCAGGGAATCGATGAGAGCTTTGACATGATTTTTTTCATTGGCTATCACGGGATGGCTGGAGCTGCCAATGCGGTTTTAAATCACACCTTGATGGGCAGCTGCATTCAGCGCTTTCGGTTAAATGGCAAGGAAGTAGGGGAAGCGGGGCTCAATGCTGCGATCGCTGGCGCATACGGGGTTCCGGTGGTACTCGTTACAGGGGACAACCATACAGTACAAGAAGTGGAATCGGGTATTCCCGGGGTATATACCGTTGCGGTCAAAGAGGGGATCAATGCGTTTACGGCAAACTCGCTTCATCCAACTGTCGCCCATGAAATGATACGAAAAGAAGCGAAAAAAGCGGTAGAAAACTACCAGCAAGTAAGCCCACTACCTGTTTCTTCATTAAATACGATTGAGATTGAATTCAAATCGACCAACATGGCCTTCGTCGTCAGCTGGCTTCCGGGCATAGAGCTCGTCGATGGACGTACGGTACGATATCAGTCAGATGATATTCGAAAAATGATACCCGTGCTACAAGCAATACTGCTGCTGGCACTTCAAGCTTCCCAGCCACTTGAATAGTATTGGAAAGCTAGCTTCACATCACAAAGTGGCCTGTGAATAATAAAATCTATTGGACAGACAGGAACTTTTACAGCTTATCAGGAATAGTAAAAGTGGTGACAAAATAGTGATCGTGAAAACACAATCTGAGCGATCGTTCATTTTTTGCTACCATTCACATGCCTAGTAAGGGGAGGTCAACATTAGATGACGCACTCAGAAGAGAACAAAGGAGAGTCCACATCCGCATTGGAAAAAGACATTCATACGGATTTTCAAAAGGAAATGACCTACGGCGATTACTTGCAGCTGGATAAGATCTTGTCCAGTCAGGTCTTGCAATCTACACATCATGATGAAATGTTGTTTATCATCATCCACCAGGTCAGTGAGCTTTGGATGAAGCAGATTCGACATGAGCTCACAGCGGCTTTGGAGAGTATTCGCAATCAGGAATTGGAACCAGCTTTCAAAATGTTCTCACGAGTTTCACGAATTCAGCAGCAGCTCATCAAATCATGGGATGTCCTCTCGACTCTGACTCCTGCTGATTACATGCAGTTTAGAGACAAATTAGGCCATTCCTCCGGGTTCCAATCGTATCAGAACAGGCTGATAGAGTTTACACTTGGCTACAAAAACAGCCATGTTCTCGCGGTGTATCAGCATGAGCCAGAACTGTATGCCCAAATGACCAGTTCACTCCAAGCGCCAAGTATTTACGATGCTTCCATCATGGCGATGGCAGAGCGCGGCTTGCCGATCGACCCCAAATGTCTGGATCGCGATTGGTCTGAGCCATATCAGCCAAATGAGAGTGTCGAGCAGGCATGGCTCACTGTATATCGGAACGTCAATCAGTACTGGGATTTATATGAGCTGGCTGAAAAACTGGTAGATATCGCTAGTCAGCAGCAGCAGTGGCGCTTTAACCACATGACAACGGTGGAGCGGATTATTGGACAAAAGCCGGGTACAGGCGGCTCCTCAGGGGTAACGTATTTGCGGAGAGCTTTGGATCATCGTTTTTTCCCGGAGCTATGGAGCTTGCGCACACAGCTGTAAAAAGCAATGGAAAACTGAAGACCGGTCTAAAACATTCTCACGTGTGTTTTGGACTGGTCTTTTTGTGTTAGTACTCAATCCCCATGTTTTCACATACTTTACCTAATATTGGGACCAAGTACCCTTTATTTCCCAAAGTCTGTATGGTTATTATTTTTTGAGATAGCCCATTTTTTAGAAAAAGCGGAAACGGAGTGACAATTGGATGGAGACGATGAAGCCGCCAATGGAAGAATTATACGCAGCACAGCTTAGTGCGCTCAGATCCAATGATACAGGAGCCAAACCTCCAAACTGGCTGATGTCACCGAAAGCAGTTCGTGACTTTATACTTGGTACGGATAAGCCACTTACATACGAAGGCGAAAAGATCGAAATCACGAAGAAATTTTACGGGGATGACGTCCTCATCGAACGAGCTATTGTTACGTTGGCAGGAAATCGCGGCTTGATGCTGGTAGGTGAGCCCGGTACTGCCAAAACGATGCTGAGCGAGCTGTTGTCGGCAGCTATATCCGGAACGAGTACGAATACGATTCAGGGTACAGCGGGTACAACCGAGGATATGATCAAATACTCCTGGAATTATGCGATGCTGCTGGACAAAGGACCTTCACTGCAAGCGCTGGTACCTTCGCCGCTTTATACAGGTATGAACAAGGGGATCATTACCCGTTTTGAAGAGATTACCCGATGCCCATTTGAGGTACAGGACGTTTTAATCAGTATTTTGAGTGATAAAGTGATGAACATACCGGAAATGGAAGACGGCATTCTATTTGCGAAGCCTGGCTTCAATATTATTGCCACAGCCAACCTGCGGGACAAAGGCGTGAATGAAATGAGCAGCGCCTTAAAGCGTCGATTTAATTTCGAGACGATCTCACCAATTAATCATGTCAAAATGGAAGCGCAAATCATTGAATCACAAGCAAAAATGCTACTCAAGCAAAGTGGTGTCGATATCGAAATCGATCGTGATGTGGTTGAAATTTTGGCAACGACCTTTATGGAGCTGCGCACTGGCGAAACAAAGGAAGGCTACAAAATTGATTCCCCGCAGTCAGTCATGAGTACAGCCGAGGCAGTATCGGTCTACGTCCAGAGTGCAATGACGTCCCATTACTACGAGAACAAACCCATCTCCTTGGAGCGTCTCGTACAAAACATGCTGGGCGCAGTGGTGAAAGAAAACCAAAAGGACGCAAGCATCCTAAAAACGTACTTTACCAAAGTGGTTAAAGAACGGGCAAAGGAAGAGGGGCTATGGGGAGCTTATTACAACGAGAAGAAATGGATCAGATAAACAAGCTGGCAGCAGAAGAGGTTTATAACCTGAACAAGCAAGTCGTTTATTTTCCAATCAGACATCATAGTCCAGCTTGTTCATTCCATTTAAAGAAAACGATTGAAGCCTATCAACCTACGATCATTTTGATTGAAGGACCGGATAACAGTAATCATTTGATCCCGATATTAGCGAATGACCAGACACAGCCCCCGGTGAGCATATATTACGCATACACTACAGAAGAACGAAAATATGTCTGCTACTTCCCTTTTCTGTCGTATTCACCCGAGTATGTGGCTTTGCTGGAAGCGAAGCGTCTGCAAATTCCAGCTGCTTTCATCGATCTGGGATACGGGAGTCGACTGGAGAGTCTCGAAGACGGTCACGATTTGAAAAAGCATAATGAAAAACAGTCGTATCACGATGAACGCATGCTATCGGGGTCCTCGTTTATTCAGCAGTTGTGTACGACATTGAAATGTCGCAATTTCGATGAGCTGTGGGAAAAGGTATTTGAAATCGAAGGCATCCGAAAAACGACAGCCGATTTCGTCAAGGAAGTGTTTGCTTACTGCTACTTGTCACGCAAATGCTATGATGATGCCGCATTAGAGGCAGAGGGCGACCTGATCCGAGAAGCACACATGCGAAAAAAGATTGAGGAAGCCAAACAATCACATGACAGAATCCTCGTCGTAACCGGGGGTTTTCATACATACGGATTGATCGAGAACCGATCCACTACCTACACGGTGAAAAAAGCAAAGGAAGAAAAGGTGTATCCCATGGTATACACCTACCAGGAAGCCGATCAATTAAATGGCTACGCCAGCGGGATGCCGTTCGTCCATTACTACGAAAACGTATGGCAAGCGCTGGAGAAGAAGGAGAGTGCCCCTTTTACCAAGAGCGCCCTCGCCTATTTGCCCCATCTGTTAAAAAAGCTGCGCGATAAAGATGAAAGCAACTCCACGGCAGATGCCATCGAAGCTTACAGCTTGATGAGTGGCTTAGCTGTGATACGTGAGAAATCAGAGGGTGGCGCATACGAGCTGCTTGATTCTGTTCTGTCGGCTTTTACCAAAGGGGAACGATCTATCGCTACGAATCAGCCGATAGAGGCACTCAGAGAGCTCATGACGGGCGATGGGATCGGTCAGGTAGCAAAAAACGATCTGGATGTTCCGATTGTTCGCGATTGCAAGGAGAAGTGCAAGACGCACAAGCTGCAAATATCGACCACGGGTCGCAACCAGAAAATATTGGAGCTGTATGCTAAAAAGACGCATCGTCAGGCAAGTCATTTTTTTCATTGCATGCAGTTTTTAGGAACGGAGTTTTGTCAAAAGGAAGCCGGTCCCGATTGGATGAACTACAAGCATGTCAATCTCGTGCGGGAAACGTGGCGTTACGGGTATTCCTCTTACGTGGAGGCACGCTTGATCGAGGCTTCTATCTACGGAGGCACGGTGCAGGAAGCAGCTGCCCAAAAACTGGAGGATATGGTGAAGGAGCTGCCGCAGCACCAAAGCCATGAGCTGGCAAAATGGCTTCTGCAAGCCATCGTCATGGGCTTGGAAGAGCTCGGAGAACGGCTGTTCGAGCTGGTGGAGCAATCAGTTAAGCAGGACGGACATTTTTTATCCTTGTGTCAAACGCTCCAGGTGCTCACGATTCTGCATGAGCAAAAACGCTTATTTGGGCTAAAGGAAACGGCCCGACTGGAGACACTCGTTGATGATGTCTACTACGAGGCAGTCACGAAAATTGCATTGCAATCCAATCCCCATCCAGACGAATGGAGTCAGGTAGCAGAGCAGCTCAAGTTCCTTTATACGATAAGTGAACAGAAGCAAGCGGAAGGCTCGCGGGAAATTTTTAGCGATCAGCTACAGGAACTATTGCACAGTGACCAGCTGCCAGCAAATCTCGTGGGAGTTGTGACAGCGATCTTGTGCAATTTGACAGTGCTGGAGCGAACAGAGGTCTCTCGCCGTGCCCGAGCGTATATGCTAGGCACACCTGATCAGATTTTGCATACGGCTCCTTACTTGCAAGGCGTGTTTCTCGTCGCACGCGACTATCTTTTTTATGAGGAAGCGCTGCTGAATGATCTGAACCAAATGATTCGTTCCATCAGCTACGATGATTTTATTCAGGTCGTCCCTGAGCTGCGCCTAGCTTTTACTTATTTTAGTCCTATGGAAATTATTGTGCTCTCCGAGAAAGTGGCCGCACTGTTCGAGACTCCTGTTGAAGACGTTTTGAGTCCGTTTGTCGATGAGAAAACCATGCGAGAGGCACGTCGGCTGGACCTGAGAATCAAGGAGGAATTTGCCAAATGGAACCTCATCTAAGCCGGGAAGCCCTCAACCGATGGCGCTTGCTGCTCGGCTCGCATGCCGAGGAGTCGCTACAAAGCTCGGAGCATTTTTCATCCCAGGATTTTTCGTATCAGGAATTGGATTCGATTCTGGATTTTCTCTACAGCAGAGAGTATGGGGAGGATCAGGGCTACCGCAAAGAGGGTGGGAGGGGCGATTCACAGCTGACCGTTCCGACTTGGCTCGGCAAGGTAAGGAAGCTTTTTCCGAAAAAAACAGTGGAAATCCTCGAGAAGCAGGCACTCGACAGATACGGCATGACCGAGCTGTTAACCGATAAAAAAGTATTGGAAAAGCTTGAACCTAACATGACGCTGTTAAAAAACATTTTGCAATTCAAGGGCAGGATGAAAGGTGAAGTCGTCAAAAGCGCCAAGGAAATCGTTCGTCAGGTCGTTGAGGATCTTCGGCGAAAGCTGGAATCGGAGGTCCAGACAAGTATTGTTGGTAAGCGCAATCGTCACAGGCGCGGGTATACCAAAACGATGCGGAATCTGGATGTGCATAAAACGATCCGCAAAAACCTGAAAAACTATGACCGCAAAAAGAATCGGTTCGTCATCGATGAGCTTTATTTCCACAGCAACATTCAGCATCACAACAAGTGGAACGTCGTCATTGTCGTGGATGAAAGCGGCAGTATGATGGATTCGGTCATTTACAGTGCGGTTATGGCGAGCATTTTTTACAAGCTGGCGGCGTTGAAGACGCATCTCGTCATCTTTGATACAAAGGTAGTCGATTTAAGCAATCGCCTGGATGATCCGGTAGATGTGCTGATGAGCGTGCAGCTGGGTGGGGGGACTCATATTGCACAAGCTCTCAAATACGGAAAATCCCTTCTCGAAAATCCTGCCAAGACCATCTTCATTTTGGTTAGCGATCTGGAGGAAGGCTATCCGATCAAGGAAATGTATCGCCAGAGCAAGGAAATTATCGATTCAGGCTGCAAATTTTTAGTGCTTACTGCGCTCGATTTCGAAGGTAACGCCACCTACAACAAACATGCCGCACGCGTCCTGGCTGATATGGGAGCGAATGTGGCTGCGATTACACCGAACGAGCTGTCACAATGGATTGGGAAGATCATTAAATAAGCGAGGGAAGATAGAGGAGGAGATTGAATTGGTACTGCGAAAAACAGTCGCTGATCCACTTACGAAACGATTTGTAGAAGAGTATATAAACATTGGGCACGTTAACAGCCAGTTGCATGATCAGATCGCTGACTACGTGACTGGTGAAACCGATGTATGCCCACCTATCGAGGCCAATCAGCGGTTTTATGGCTATTCGGTAATGACCCAGCTCGACAGGCTGAAAAAAAGCGGAGATGAGCGGGCTTTTTTCCGTGCGGCAGAGCTGGTGTACCGGGCAAGCCATCGTTTTTATGAAAAGCAAGACGTCATGGAAAAATGCTTCTGGGATGCGCTCAAGCTGCGAAAGCTAAGCGACACTTCCAAAAGGCGCGCTTCCAAAGAGGAAGAAGCCTTCGAAGCTATGAAAAAAACAGTCGAGCATTTCGGACTCCCTATATTCAGTGAGTTTATGGTGAAGGCTGCGGAGGATTATCGCGCCAGTATCAACCGAGACTATGGTTCCGTATTCGAGCGGGCGAACCATTTGCTGCTCATTGCGTACGCCTATGAAATTTCGCCTACACTGCTGGAAGAAGCGAAGCAAAAGCTGGAGCCGATCTACTATCATCTCGTTACAGGAGACGAGAAAACGTACATCAACGAATTATGGAATCTGGCAAAGAACATCACCATGCTGCAAATCAACAGCAATCATTCGGTCACAAACGAAGTGCTACCCCCAGCATTTTTAAAAGAGAAAAGAGCGCAGATTCGGGAAACCTATTTCCCTGACGATATCGTAAACGAAGGCTCTGTACTGAACGACAAGCACAAGAAGCGTTATATGGAGATGATACTCAGCGTGGTGTACTACCGTGTGCACGTCGCTGGAGGGATTGAAGCTTTCCTTGCACAGCCAGATAAAAAGGATCGCGAGCTGCTTTCTGTCTTGACCATTCTTATGGAGCTTTTCCCACTGGATGTATTGGCGCAGGATATACAATTGGCTGAGCTGGTACAAATAGATGAACCTTACTTGTTGCTTCTGCAGCTGCGAAATCACCTTTCTTCCGCGCCAGTTTCTTGGCGAGAGCTGGATGAATTGACTATGGCGAACATCGACAAGACAAGACGGGCTTTCGAACTGACCACGATTCCGATCATTAAGGGCTATCTGTTCAAAATGATGCAAGCTGAAGGTATCGATCTATCGGATCAGGAGCATTCTCTGGAGACGATCATTTTAGACTCGCTTCGCCGGCTGAAGGGGACGACCAAGCTCGCCAGCTTCCTGCAAGGCACTTGCACGCTTGAAGAGGTGCTCGGATCGTCCCATCTAGAGGACATGCAGCGAGTGGGACGGCAAATGTATTTGCTCAGCTTTTTGCCTATCGCGCACCCATTTATTCAGCGATTGCTCCATTTTTTTAGCACTCATGTCGATAAGTCTTCTCGTAAGGTCGGTCTTTTCTGCTTTGCTCATGCGTTTCAGGACCAACTGGGCAGCATCATTGATTTTTACCGGACAGACAAGGACATAGACCTGCAAAAGCTTGTTGTTCAGATCTTGGAAAGCAAGGGCTCGTATTATTACTACACACAGGTCAACGGAGAGAACTATGCGACCCTGATCAAAAAGTGCCCGGAAATCTGCCTGGCCTCTTTTGGACAATTTGATACAGAAGTCCGGATGTTCGTTCTGGAAACCATGCTCGCGCAAAAGGAATCCTTGCCACTTGAACTAAGAAATCAAGCCATATTGCTTGGAATGGGAGATACCTCGAAAAAGGTGTCGGCGATTGCGAACGCAGAATTCCTCCTGCAAAAGGATAAGGAGCTGTACGTGCATGTCTACACCACGGAGAAAAAAGCAAAAGTGAAAGAGCTGGCATTGGATGCTATCCGTGGTCTGGAAGATAGCAAAGAAATTTTCCAGGAGCTGCTCGCAAAAGAGAAAAACAACAAATTCAAAACGCTGCTGCAAGCCTTTGTGGATTCGGAGGAAAGCGGACCAGATGCGAGCCTGTCCAATCTCGGCAATCTGGTCGATAAGCGGAAATTGGTACGAATCAAATGGCTTCCTCTCGATCTGCTTCCTGCTCTCTGCGACATGGAAGGCAACGAGCTCGGCAGAGAAGTGATGGAGTACATTTTGACGAGCTCTATTGAAGCACAAACAGCGCCGAACCCTCGCGTCCTTGAACTGAAGGAGCACTTGTCTGCAGCGTCACTGGCTGATTTTACGACAGAGGTTCTGCGCACATGGCTGGATAACGGAGCTGTCGCAAAAGAAAAATGGGTCATGCCGCTTTGCATCGCATTCGGTGACCGACGCAGTGTCGATACGGTTGGACAGATGATCAAAGATTGGACCGATCATTCCCGCGGAGCATTGGCTTCGGATGGCGTGCGCGCGCTATCGTTTTCAGACGACCTGGCTGCCTTGCGTATCATTGACCACACGAAGAGAACCATCAAGAACAAGCAGGTGAAAAATGCAGCAGAAGAAGCATTGAACATGGCTGCCACGAATCAGAACATCTCGACGGAAGAGCTTGAGGACCGGTTGGTGACTCAGCTCGGCTTTGATGCTTCCGGCAAGCAAGTATTTGATTACGGGGATCGCACCTTCACGGTCAAAGTAAACAACGAGCTGGAGCTAGAGGTTATCAACGATAGTACAGGAAAAGCTGTGAAAAATCTGCCTGCACCGTCAGCAAAAGACGATCAGCAAAAGGCGGAAGAGGCACGCGCTACATTTGCTCTGTTGAAAAAAGATTTGAAAAATCTGGTCAAAATTCAATCCCTTCGCCTCGAAGAATTCCTGTCCAAGGCGCGCTTCTGGTCTACTGCAGCGTGGAAGCAGCTTTTTGTAGAAAACGTGCTCATGCAAAAGTTTGCGATCGGCCTCGTCTGGGGTGTTTACCAGGATGGAAAGCTCGTCGATACGTTCCGTTACATGGACGATGGTACGTTTAACACTGTGGATGAGGACGAATATGAGCTTGCAGATGGTCAGCTCATCGGCTTGATTCATCCGCTGGAGCTGGACGCAGATACACTTGCTGGCTGGCGCACGCAGCTCGAAGATTACGAAATTACGCAACCATTTGATCAGCTGAATCGTGAAGCATTCCTGCCGACAGAGGAAGAGCTGAAGGCTAATGCAATCCTGCGCTTGCCACAGGATTCGTACACGCCTACGACCTTTGCCAAAACGATGGAGAAATTCGGTTGGACAAAAGGAATCCCACAAGATGCCGGATTCTATTATGAGTTCCACAAAGTGTATGGGGATATTGTGGCTGAGCTTAAAATTAGCGGTGCGAGCATTTCGTACTATGAGGGCATGGAGGATATCCAGCTGGAGGAGCTTGCCTTTTATTCAACGAAAGACAATCAGTACCGCTATCATTACTACCAACCGACAGAGCGGATCAAGCTCACGGAGATATCTGCCCGCGTTTTCAGTGAAACCGTTTATGATGTGACACGGGCAGCAGGCAAGTAGTCATGGCTGATTTCAAGACAGAATTTCATCGGTTTATTGCGCTCTGCAATGAAGAGTATCTGACTCAATACGCAAACAAAGGTATTTACAATCGTTCGCTCAAAGACATGGAAAAAGGGATATCGGTTTCCTACGAATTTGGGGAGGATTTCGTCGAGTGTGCGCTGTCGGATGACAGCGTATGCCGACTTCATGCAGATATCTCGCGGTTTTCTTGCTCATGCCCTTCCGATAAAATCTGCAAGCATGTGCTGATCGCCATCGTCTACTATAGAGAGAACATGCTCTCCCCGGATGCACCCTTTCAAGAGATAGAGAGCTATCAGCCAGACTTTGAATGGTTATTGCGTGTAACCCCAGAGCAAATAGTCAAATCATTCTCGGCCGCTCAGATTGAAGAAGTTCTTTTTCGACTGGAATATGAGGATGACATCCAAATTGCTGTCACGTCCTTTCTTACAGTGACGTTGACCACGCAAAAAGTGATTGTCACATTTGAGCCGGATTCAGAAATCGCGAAGACGATGTGCAGCTGCAAGTCAAAAAGCAATTGCATCCACAAGCTGGAAGCCCTGCTGCGCTATCGGCAGGCTAACCAGATTGATGACAGTGCGGCATTACAAGCAACCACCATGGAAGTAAGCTATGACGAAGAGGTAGTCAGGGAAACAAGAGAGCTGATACAGGAAGTGCTTGGCATTGGACTGGCGAAGCTGCCAAACACGATCTGCACACGGCTAGAGCTATTAGCCATAGCAGCACATAACGGCAATCTGCCGAACGTGGAAACGGATATCCGCGGGCTTAATGGCGACCTGTCGCTTTTCTTTCAGCGGCATGTGCAGTTTTCCAAGGAAGGGCTGCTTGAACGGCTGACACGGGTTTATCTAGGACTGGTTGCTCTGGAAAAAGCAAAGTACAATGATCAGAAAAAGCAACTGCTCGGTAGTTTTAAAAGCAAGTACTATACGATCCCACAGCTGCATTTGTATGCCTTGGGAGCGAATCCATGGGAAACACGCTCAGGATACAAGGGAGTTACGTACTACTTTTTCTCGCTAATCGACAAGCGCGTTTATACGTACACAGAAGCACGTCCGGTTTATTATGAAGGGAACTCGTTTTCCTATATGAACAGCTACAAAGGAAAATCTCCCTGGAGCGATCTGGTGACGATGGAAGAGCTGTCGAGATCACAGGTCGTATTGACACACCCCAAAACCAATCGGGAGCAGCGTTTGTCTTCCAGTGAGGACACTGAGCTCGCGCTTCAAACAAGGCTGCACATAGAGGAAATTGACCTGGGTGACACGCTACTTCGTGACTGGACGCACATCTCGAGTCTTCGGAGGAGAGATTTGTTTGAGCAGTCATCCGATTCGGTTTTCTTATTGCTTGCAAATAAAGTGAGTCATGTCGAATTTGATGATGCTACCCAGCAGTTGTCTATCACGATTGAAGATGATCACGGCTACTCATTGGATTTAGTAATTACGTATCAAGAAAAATTTGCTCGCTCGCTCAATGCTCTGGAACGAAATAAGCGTTTGCTGGAGCTGCGTGATGTGTTTGTGCTGGTTCAGAATCTAGGGGACAGCTATGTTCCGATCAGCTTCTTGCAAGGAAGCTCGCTCACCAGTATCAAGCTAGATTTATAAGAAATGAGGAGCGTGCACCAGATGGAACAGATGCAATTGTTTATGGAAAAATTGACAGACTGGCTGGAGCGTCTCCTGCTCAAGGGCATCTACAAAATAGACGCAAAAGACATCGATGAGCTGCTTCATTTTCACGAAACAGCACAAACATACGAGATGAGCTTTCTGGCTGAACTGCTGGAAGAACTGGCGAACGAAGGAAGAAGCTATACTCGTTCCATTCAGACGGATGCCGAGCCGCTAGTTACTCGTTTTTTGTACGTAGCACAATATTTATCCATGCTGAAAAGAACTGCATAACGGAAAGTAAATCGGAGTCTTATCCCGTCGAGTTAGATCGGGGTAAGGCTCTTTTGCATGTGGATCGGAAAGGATTCATAGATGCGGGGGATATCTTTCAAAAATGAAACGAATAATTTCAAAATTGAAATAATGGGTCGTATTTCCTAGCGAAAACCGACAAGAATGGTATGGCACAGAAGTTGCTATTTATGAGTGTAACAGCTAGTCTATGACTTCACTCAAAGAGACAAGAAAATCGACAGCGGGGAGTGAGATTTGTGAAATTCGAGCATACATACACTTTTGACATTCCAAGAGATGTCGTTTGGAAGCTTATCCAGAACGAAGAAGTTTTGAAAAAATCGATTCCAGGCTGCAAATCCTTTGCCCAGATGGACGATGGCATTTATCAAGCCGAAATGGGAGTGAGTGTTGGTCCAGTAAAAGGCGTATTTACAGGGCAGGTGCAGCAGGTGGACCAGAGGGAGCCTTCCTCCTATCGCTTGCTCGTACGAGGAAAAGGCTTGCCTGGCGAGATAGACGCTGTGGCAGATATGCGGCTCGACGAGGTAGGGCAGGGCACACAGCTTACTTGCTCCACAGAAGTACAGGTAACAGGTGTTCTCGCCTCAGTCGGTCAGCGAGTCATGGGCGGTGTCGCGAAAATGGTGCTGGGTCAATTTTTCAAATCGGTGGATAAAGAAATGAAGCAACTGGCAACGCATTCAGAGTAAGAATTGATAAGGAGGTGCCGGAGATGACATGTAAAAAGAACATTTCACTATCGGTAAATGGGGTCACACGTCAGGCTGAAATCGAACCGAGACTGCTCCTTGCTCATTTGCTGCGCGATGAGCTGAATCTTACAGGTACGCATATCGGCTGTGATACGAGTCAGTGTGGAGCCTGTACCGTCATGGTAGACGGTGATGTCGTAAAATCCTGTACGGTCCTCGCAGTGCAAGCTGATGGAAAAGAGGTTACCACAGTAGAGGGCTTGGGCGATATGGAGCAGCTGCATCCGATTCAACAGGGCTTTTGGGAAAAGCATGGCCTGCAATGCGGTTTCTGCACGCCAGGTGTGATGATTTCCATGGTTGGTCTCCTCAAAGAAAATCCAAATCCATCCGAGGAAGAAATTCGCGATGCACTGGAGGGGGTCATCTGTCGCTGTACCGGATACCAGTTTATTGTAAGCGCAGTACAGCATGCTGCACAACTGATCGCGGAGGACAATGCTGTGAAAGAGACGACCTTGAGTACAGGGGAGGGACGCTAAACGATGGCAAAGCTAATCGGAACTCCACAGAAGCGAAAGGAAGATCCCAAGCTTATCACAGGCAATGGGAATTTCACGGATGATATCAAGCTGCCAGGTATGCTTCATGGGGCTTTTGTGCGCAGTCCCCATGCGCATGCGAAAATCATACGGATAGATGTGTCCAAAGCACTCGCACTGCCCGGAGTGGTAGCCGTTTATACTGGAGATGATCTCGACGGGAAGGTAAAATCTGTGCCGACCATGTGGCTCCTACCTGGAGCAGACCTGAAGCCCAAGGATCGAAGTGCACTGGCACAGGGCAAGACCCGGTATGCTGGAGAGTGTGTTGCACTCGTTGTAGCAGAAAATCGCTACATTGCGCGAGATGCCCTCGATTTGGTCGAGGTAGACTACGAGAATTTGCCAGCGGTCGTTCATCAGGAAGCGGCATTGCTTGAAGGCGCGCCACTTGTACATGACGATGTCGCAAACAACCTCGCTCTCCTATGGAAAGCAGGCGAGGTTCCCGAGGAAGAGTTTCAAAACGCAGAGGTTGTCGTAAAGCAGCGCTTGTACAACCAGCGTGTAATTCCCAACCCGATTGAGACACGCGGTGCAGTCGCCCAGTTCAATCCTGGCAGTGGCGAATTAACGATTTGGTGTACCTCGCAAAATCCACATATTCATCGCATGGTTTACGCAGGTGTACTGGATATTCCCGAATCGCGTTTGCAGATTGTGGCCCCTGATGTTGGCGGAGGATTCGGCTCCAAGATCGCTACCTATAATGAGGAAGCAGTCATTGGACACGCTGCCAGGGACTTGAAGCGACCAGTAAAATGGATCGAGGATCGAAAAGAACATTTCATGGCGACCACACATGCAAGAGACGAGGTTATCGAAGTAGAGCTGGCAGGAAAACGGGATGGTACTTTCACGGCCATTCGTGTGAAAAATACGGCAAATCTAGGTGCTTACCTGTCTACGTTTGGAGCAGGCTGTCCTACGATTGACTTTGGATTGATGGTGACAGGAGCCTATACGATTCCCAAAGCATCTGTGGTCACGTATGGGGTTTACACGAATACGACCCCGACAGATGCGTATCGAGGTGCTGGCAAGCCGGAAGCCGCGTTTCAAATCGAAAGAATCGTGGACCTGTTTGCACAAGAGATCGGGATGGACCCGGTGGAAATCAGACAAAAGAATTTGATTCCAGCAGAAGCATTCCCGTATGGAACGGCAATGGGCGTAAGTTACGACAGTGGAAATTATTATTATACGTTGGATCGTGCTCTTGATATTGCGGACTATGCGTCGCTTCGGGCAGAACAGGAAAGACTCAGAGAGCAGGGAAAATTGCTCGGGATTGGAGTGTCTACGTATGTGGAGCTTTGTGGATTCGGTCCGTCAAAGGTAGCTGGCGCAATCGGATTCCAGGGTGGGGTTTGGGAAAATAGTACCGTTCGTGTCCATCCAACTGGAAAGGTAGCCGTATTTACAGGCACATCCCCACATGGTCAAGGAACGGCGACCACATTTGCCCAGGTCGTTGCCGAGAAATTGGGTATCCCGATCGACGATATCGAGCTTATCTCTGGTGACACGCGTAGCGTATCAATGGGCTGGGGTACTTACGGCTCGAGAAATACGGCAGTGGGCGGAGCAGCGGTAGCAATTGCCACTGACCGTGTCATCGATAAAGCAAAGACCATCGCTGCCCACGAATTAGAAGTTTCTGTGGAAGATTTGGAATTTTCAAACGGTATCTTTTCTGTAAAAGGTGTCCCGACTCAATCGCGTTCGTTTCAGGAGATTGCGAAATCCGCCAACTTTGCATGGAATTTACCAGATGGGGTAGAGCCATCCCTGGAAGGTCAATCGTTCTTCGATCCGCCGAACTTTGTCTATCCGTTCGGTGCGCATATATGTGTGGTCGAGGTAGACGCGCAAACGGGTGAAGTTGAGCTGAAACGCTACATTGCTGTGGACGATGTCGGACGTGTTATTAACCCTCTTTTGGCAGAAGGACAGGTACACGGTGGAGTGGCACAGGGGATTGGGCAAGCGCTGTGGGAAGGTGCGGTCTATAGCGAAAATGGGCAGCTTTTGTCCGGCACGTTCATGGACTATACGATGCCAAAAGCTCGTTTCTTCCCAACGATCGAGTCGCATTTTACCGAGACGCCGTCACCTGTAAACCCTCTTGGCGCAAAAGGTGTGGGCGAGACCGGAACGACTGGAGCACCGCCAGCAGTTGTGAATGCGGTCATGGATGCCCTGCGACCGTTCGGCATCAAGGATCTGGATATGCCGCTGACACCGGAAAAAGTATGGAGAGCCATGCAGACTAGGGGGGAAAACGCATGATACCTAACGCATTTGATTACGTCAAAGCAGGTTCAATCGAGGAAGCCATCCAGCTCATGCAGGAGAGCGACGGAGAAGGCAAATTTCTCGCAGGCGGGCATAGTCTCGTTCCATTGATGAAATTCCGTTTAACCAATCCTGGCAAGCTGATTGACATCAGCAGCATTCAGGAGCTGAAAGGGATTCGACAAGAAGGAAACAGACTCATCGTAGGAGCATTGACCACGCACAAGCAGCTGTATTCGGATGCACTGGTAAAAGAGAACCTTGCTGTTTTGGCAGATACAGCCCGAACGATTGGCGACATGCAGATTCGCAATCGCGGTACCGTCGGTGGCAATCTGGCTCATGCTGACTCCGCTGCGGATTTGCCCGGTGTGGCGCTGGCACTGGAGGCTCTCATGGAAGTCCAAGGAGAAGACGGTAAAGAAGTCATTGACATTGATGGATTTTTTCTTGGACCGCTGGTGACAGCACTTCCTGAGACGAGCGTGCTCACGTCTGTTTCCTTCCTGATCCCACCGTCTCATACAAAAAGTGTTTATTTGAAATATGCTCATCCGGCTTCGGGATACGCTGTTGTCGGTGTTTGCACCATCGCAGGAGTCGGAGAGGATGGACGTATCGATTTCGTTCGGATCGGCATAAATGGAGTGGCAGATGTTGCTTATCGGGCTACCTCCGTCGAGCAAGCACTGCTAGGAGAGCTGCCGACAGCGGAAACGATCCGAAAGGCGGCAGCCCTGGCGTCAGAAGAGGGAGAGATTGGGAATGATCTCTTTGCTTCTGAGCAATATAGACGCAATCTTGCCACCGTTTATACCGAGCGAGCGCTGTCCCGCATCCTGTTGTAATGAATGAGGCCGAAAAAACATTGATTAGCCTGACTGCAATTGAAGCAGCCTTTGCCAAGAACGGATATGTGACAGACAGCTCTACGGCAACTGCTCTCAAGCTGATGATTTCCTTGCAAAAGCCACTCTTGATCGAGGGTCCGGCAGGTGTAGGCAAAACGGAGATTGCCAAAGCGCTTGCACAGGTCTTGCAAACACGACTTATACGCTTACAGTGCTATGAAGGACTGGATGTCCATTCCGCTTTGTATGAATGGAATTATCAAAAGCAATTGCTTCACCTCAAGCTAAGTGAAAACGACGGGCGGAGTCTTCGGCAAAAAGAAGCGGATCTATTTGATCAAGCATTTTTGCTGCGCAGGCCATTATTGGATGCATTGACAGACCAAGTGTCCTCGCCCGTCCTGCTCATTGATGAGATCGATCGGTCAGACGAAGCATTTGAAGCTTACCTGCTGGAGACGCTTGCGGAATTCCAGGTAACGATACCAGAGCTGGGGACGGTTGTGGCACAGCATCGCCCATACATCGTTTTGACCTCCAATCGAACGCGAGAATTGAGCGATGCTCTACGCCGTAGGTGCTTGTACCAGTGGATTTCTTACCCGGATATCGAAAAAGAGATGCAGATCTTGCAAGCGAAGATACCCGACATGAATGCGGCTTTGGCTGAGCAAATCTCACAGATGATCGAGCAAATACGCCGCTTGCCGCTGGTCAAAACACCGGGAATTGCGGAGAGCCTGGATTGGGCAATCGCTTTAATGACTTTACATCAAGGTGTTTTGGATAAAGAAACGATGCGAGAAACGCTAGGCTGCATTTTGAAAGACAGAGATGATTGGGAGCTCGTTGTTCACGAGTTGAATCATGGCGAATTCCTAAGAAATACGCTGTCTGCAGGAAATGTGGAGGGATGAGACTTTGCAGAGCAAGCTTCCACCAACGAGCAGCCTGGCACGCCACGTTTCAAGGTTTTGCCAAAAACTTCGTCAGCTGGGGTTTCTGATCGGACCGGAGCAAACGATAGACTCTCTTCGTGCTATTGAGATCATAGGTGTGGCAAACGTAGCGGGTGTGAAAGAAGTACTTCGCCTCGTGCTTTGCTCAAGCCCTGATGAGCAGAAGCTTTTTGATGAGTTGTTCGAGAGGCATTTTCGTAGCAACCACTGGAGCCCTCACGAACCTATTAATATAGAGCCGTCTTCTGAGGATAATCTCCTGGCTATGGGCAGGAAGCAGAAGCCAGGCGATTCAGCATCTCCAGCAGAGAAAAGAAAGAGCCCAACTGTGAATTCGCCTTTTAGTCAGGAGTTATACGGCATCGATACGGGCATTCCAAGAGAAACGAATTTACTGGAAGAAAAGGATGCAGGAAGCTCGTTTCTGACTTCCATATTGCACAGAGACGCAGCTACCCATGCCCGCATTCCGGTTGATGATTTAGTAATGGCGATGGAAGCTGCAAAATTGCTTCTGAATCGAGCGAAGCGGGAAACAAGCCGCAGGCTGGGGATGGGCATGAGGGGAAGACAGCTCGATTTTCGCAGAACGCTGCGAATAAATAGGCAGGGAGGCAGTGAGATCTTTAAGCTGGCTTGGAAGTGTCCGAAGCCAAAACCGATACGATTTGTGCTCTTTTGCGACGGAAGCCGCTCGATGAGTGGTTTTGCAGAACGATTTTTGCAATTTGCCTACGCGCTGACCTGCTGCTCTTCGTCTGTAGACGTCTTCCTCTTTTCCACGCATGTGAGAAGAGTGACTGCAAAGCTGTATCGGACAAAACGGCATGAGCTTCAGGCATTGTCCGTTCAAGGGGCCGAATGGGGAGGCGGTACCCGTATCGGGGAATCACTGGCAACCTTTATACAGCTAGAGGGACGCCGCATGCTCGGAAAAAACACGGTGGTCATGATTGGCAGTGATGGGCTGGAAACAGGATCTGTCGAAGTGTTGCAGCAATCGATGAAAATCATTCATTCTCGCAGTGCGAGCGTCATTTGGCTGAATCCGCTACTCGCGATGCCGGGCTATGAACCGACAGCCCGGGGGATGCAAGCTGCACTCCCGTATATTGACACGTTTTCGCATGCCGATGACGCTCGTGCATACAAAAAAATGGCTGCTGCCTTTAGATGTCGGAGGTGAACATATGCGGGAGAATGAGGCAGTCCTGCACACACTGAATGAAGCGATACAGGCAGGGAAAAAAGGAGCTTTGGCTACCGTCGTAAAGGTAAAAGGATCAGCATATCGTCGCGAAGGCGCAAAAATGTTTATTGATGACACAGGTCACTACATTGGATTATTATCCGGAGGCTGTCTGGAAGCTGATGTCGCTGAGGTCGCACAACGTGTCATTCGGGACAACAAAGCAATCCTGAAGCGCTACGAGCTGGATGAGGATCTGGTTTGGGGTCTTGGCTTGGGGTGCCCAGGAACCGTAGACATTTTTATCGAGCCGATAGCTGGACATGAAAAGCTGCACCCTGCATTTTCTGTCTGGTCTGAAGCGATTCAAAAAGGGGAAGCTGCAGCTTTATGTACGGTAATCGGAATAAACGATACTGCTTGCGAATCAGCGAGTAAACGGCTGGTTGTCACGGAGAAAGGGAATGTGACAGGGAATCTGGGCGGTACAGGGATAAACCGCTACGTGGAAAAATGGGCGAAGGAGCTTCTCCATAAACAAAATCCCCGATCGTCCAGCCAATCTGTCGTTCTCGATGACGGGACCTCACTGAGCCTGTTTCTTGATGTCGTCGTTCCGCTTCCTACTGTCCTTATTTTCGGTGCAGGAAACGATGCCATGCCGGTTGCCAGACTCAGTGCATCGCTCGGATTGCATACAACTGTCGTAGATACTCGACCAGGCTACAATACGGTGGAGCGATTCCCCCTCGCAACTCGCTTACTCATCGATTCAGAAAAGTATGCGGAGCAGCTTGCCATCGGGAAGCGGTCTTATGTGGTGATCATGAATCATCACATGGAGAGAGATCAGGAAGCACTAAAGTTCGCTTTGCCATCTGAGGCAGCGTATGTTGGGCTCTTAGGACCGAGATCTCGTCGCGAGCGAATCATGGAGGCGCTGGAAAAAGCGGGTTCGATCTTTACAGCGTGTCAGCTGGCACGACTTTGTAATCCGATCGGGCTGGATATTGGTGCAGACAATGCAGAGGAGATCGCCGTGAGCATTCTGGCTGAAATCATCGCGAAACGGACAGGACATGAGGGAGGATTGCTCCGCGACAAAGCACAAATCCATCAAAATACTGTCATTGCTGGATAGCGCGAAGAGAAAGTGAGGGGGCTTTTTATGCATAAGGGGTGTGCGGTCATATTGGCTGCGGGTACTGCGTCCAGAATGGGCACGGCGAAACAGCTCCTTACACTGCACGGCTGCTCGATGCTGGAGCAGGTGATCAGACTGGCGCTTGCCATCGACTTTTCGCGGGTCATTGCAGTCATCGGTCATGAAGAAAATCGTATCCAGCAGAGCATACATGTTGCCGATCCGCGTTTTCGATGGGTGGTTAATCCTCATTACCAATCAGGGCAAAGCACCTCGTTTCGGTTGGGCATCGAGCAAGCGTTGCCGAACCATCGATCTGTCACGGTATTTCTCGGGGATCAGCCGTTTATCAAACGCGAAACTGTGCATCGACTTTGGGAGCGGGGGCAAGAGAGCTTGCGCGAGCTTCAAATGCCTTTTGCCATTCAGCCCATGTACCTGGAGAAGCCCGGTCACCCCGTTTTTTTTGGCAACATGTATCAAGGCCAATTTGATTGCGTAGAGGGGGATCAGGGGGCAAGATCGGTGCTGGCTGCGATGGAGCAGCGCCTCTTTTTACCTGTTGATGATCCGGGCATTCATGTGGACATCGATACGCCAGAAGATTTTGAACAAGCATTGCACATATCATGAGCCTTTGATGAGTATGCATTCTTTGGAGACACAAAGCTATGGAGGTGACGGATCATGAGTACGATGAAAACCTTATACGAATACGGCGGCGACGAATTTATTTTTGTTCAGCTTTCTGAAGAGATGAGCCTGGAATCCAATTTTACCGGCATGGCGATTACGCGAAAAGTGAAGGAGAGACAGATTGACGGAATATTGGATATTTGTCCGTCCAATGCTTCTTACATGATCCGCTTTAATCCTGATATAGTCGATCCAGCCGCTTTGATGGACGAATTAAAGGAAATTGAAAGGACGACGGACCCGTTTGACGTGACGATTTCCTCGCGGCTGGTCGATGTTCCTGTTCTGTTTGAAGATCCGTGGACACATGAGGCCTTAATGCGTTTTCGCGACAGACATCAAGATCCTGAAGCAACTGACCTACAATATTCTGCACGTATTAACGGATATGACAATACAGAGGATTTCATCGCAGCGATCACCAGCGCACCGTTTCTCGTATCCATGATCGGATTTGTTCCGGGTCTGCCCTGGTGCTTTCAAATGGTTCAGCGTGAAAAGCAGATCGAGGTCCCAAAATACGTTCGCCCGAGGACCTTCACGCCAGAGCGGGCTTTTGGTTTCGGCGGTGCCTTTTCCGTTATTTATCCGGTACAAGGTGCGGGCGGATACCAGCTCTACGGGATTGCCCCAGCGCCTATTTATCAAAAAGAGCAGACATTACCTGATTTTAAAGATTCGATGGTGTTTCCGCAGCAGGGCGATATATTCCGCTACCGCAGCATTAACCGTGATGAGTATGACGACATTCGTAAGCAGGTCGAGAATGGTACGTTTACGTATCAAAAGAAAGACTTCACCTTTACCCCAAAAGAAGTCCTTGCCGATCTGGAGTCATTTTCGGAGAACGTCATGAGGAGGTTATACCATGATTAAAGTCATCAAAGCAGGTCTGCAAACAACTGTGCAGGACAGGGGCAGAATCGGCTTTTACGAAATCGGTATGCCTCCCTCAGGAGCGATGGATCAGTATTCATACACAGTAGCCAATCTGTTGGTGGGCAATGCACCGCATGCTGCTGCGCTGGAGATCACGTATCTCGGACCCGAGCTGGAATTCGGTTCGGATACACGGATCAGTCTGACAGGTGGCTACCTTCCCCCAAAAATCAACGGGCAAGCCGTACCGATGTGGGAAACGCTGGAGGTTAAAGCTGGGGATGTGCTGTCCTTTGATTTCGTCAAGTCAGGGGCGAGGGTTTACTTGGCTGTAGAAGGCGGCATTGACGTACCTGTCATCATGAATTCTCGCTCGACCTATACACTGATTGGTATCGGCGGCTTCCAGGGAAGACCGTTGGCAGCGGGGGACGTCGTGCATATAGCAGACATGAAGGAAAAGGATGTGCCAGTCGGCAGCAAAATTTCGGATGCGGACATTCCCGTTTTCAGCAAATCTCATGAAATCAGGGTGATTGTCGGTCTTTGCAGCTATCGCTTGACAGATGAGAGCAAAGAAACGTTCCTACTTACCGAATGGACGGTAACACCTGAAGCCAATCGCATCGGTTATCGGCATCGCGGCGAGCGACTGCAATTCGTCGAACGTGAGCAGCCATTTGGAGCAGGCAGCAATCCGTCCAACGTAACCGATCTCGGGTACCCCATCGGTTCGATTCAGGTACCAGATGGCGTCGAGCCAATTGTTCTGCTACATGACGCAGTCACAGGCGGGGGATATGCGACGATTGCTACTGTCATCAGCACGGATTTGAATCGGATGGGTCAAATGAAAACAAATGATAAAGTCCGTTTTGTGGCGGTTTCTTTGGAGGAAGCGCTGCAAGCGAGACGAGAAACGCAGGCAAAGCTTTCGCGAATTGCTGCCTCATTATGAGAAAACAGGAGGAACCGATATGAGTGAGAAAAAAGTAATTCTTTCGCCGCTTCCCGGCATTTTCTACCGCAAGCCAAGCCCGGATCAGCAGGACTACGTACAGGAAGGTGACAGGGTCAAGTCTGGAGATATCGTCGGCTTGATTGAAGTCATGAAAAACTTTTACGAGGTAAAGGTCGAGGAAGATGGCGTGATTGACCGTTTTTCGGTTGAGAACGAAACCATAGTCGATGTCGACCAGGAGCTTGTCGTCCTGAAATAGACGACCACATACTGTCCTTGAAAACAGCTTGGATAAATGGAGGACTTCATGAGTCATTTCAAAAAAGTGCTGATTGCCAACAGAGGTGAAATTGCCCGCCGTATTATTCGGACGTGCAAGCGTTTGTCTATTTCTACTGTCGCTGTTTATTCGGAGGCTGATGCAGCTAGCCTGTTTGTGAAGGAAGCCGATGAGGCAGTTCTTATTGGTCCTGCGCCTGTGAAAAAAAGCTATCTCGATCTGGAGGCAATCATTCAAGCTGCCAAACAAACGGGGGCAGATGCGATTCATCCGGGATACGGCTTTTTGGCTGAGAATGGTACCTTTGCGGAACGCTGCGCAGAAGAGGGTATTACATTCATCGGTCCCACGTCGTCTGTCATCCGGCTGATGGGTGATAAAATTGCTGCGCGCCAACAGATGAAAGCAGCAGGCATCCAGATCGTTCCAGGTGTAGATGGGGCACTTCGTTCCATCGACGAGGCCAAGCAGGTGGCAAATGAAATCGGGTATCCGGTCATGCTCAAAGCAAGTGCTGGTGGCGGTGGCATCGGGATGCAGATCGTACACAGCGACCATGACCTGGAAAAAGCGTTTGACAGCACAGCGCAGCGAGCCGGATCTTACTTTGGCGATGATACCCTCTTTTTGGAAAAGTATATTTCATCTCCACGTCATATTGAGGTACAAATTGCGGGAGATGTTCATGGAAACGTCGTGCACCTATGGGAGCGGGAGTGCTCGATCCAGCGGCGTAACCAAAAAATCATCGAGGAAGCACCATCACCGTTTTTTGATCCCGTTGCACGAGAAGCATTGTGTGTCGCAGCGGTAAAAGGGGCAGAAAGTATCGGATATACGAATGTCGGCACCATGGAATTTATTGTAGATGAACAAGGCCAGTATTACTTTTTGGAAATGAACACCCGAATTCAGGTCGAACATCCTGTCACAGAAGAAATCAGTGGCATCGATTTGGTAGAGTGGCAGCTAAACATTGCAGCAAATCTCCCTATTGATCGAGGGGCTATTCCGTCCAATCCGTCAGGCCATGCCATCGAGTGTCGGGTATATGCAGAGGATGCTCGGACGTTTATGCCTTCACCAGGCAAGATCGACATTTTGCTAGTACCCGAAGAAGCTCGTCTGGAATTTGCCGTGACAGAAGGAGATCAGGTGACTCCGTTTTACGACCCAATGATTGGCAAGATTATTACGCATGGAAGAAGCAGAGCGGAAGCGATTGAAAAAATGAAGCAAGCATTGCAGCAATGTATCGTTGGCGGGATAAAAAACAATCTGCCCTTATTAGCATCCATCATGGATGATCCAGCTTTTCAGGCGGGCACCTACAATACAAAATTTGTAGAGACGCTTTTAAAAGGATAACACCAGGGGGGATAACATGAAGGTCGATTTGAATTGTGACATGGGGGAGAGCTTTGGCTTGTACCAAATGGGCAATGATGAGGAAATGATCAAATATATTTCCTCTGCGAACATTGCGTGTGGCTATCATGCGGGGGACCCCCATGTGATGCACAAAACCGTTCAAATGGCAAAGGAGTACGATGTCGCGATCGGCGCTCACCCGGGCTTTCCCGATTCGATCGGCTTCGGAAGGCGATATATGTCCTGTACGCCAGATGAAATTCGAGATTATATCATGTACCAGGTAGGAGCTTTGCGAGAGTTCGCTTCCTACTATCACATGGAGCTTCAACATTGCAAACCGCATGGTGCCTTGTACATGATGGCTATGGATGATGAAAAGCTAGCCCGAGCCATATTGGAAGCGTTGGGCCGGGTATCAAATAGAATGATCGTGTTCGCCTTGCAGAATTCTGCAATGGAAGAAGTGGGTAAGCAAATGGGTATCCCGATTGCGCGAGAGGTATACGCGGACAGGGAGCATACAAAGAATGGCTCGATTGTCCTTACGAGGACTGGACCTACGATTGAAAATTATGAGATGATGGCTGCACGTGTAGTGAGGATGGTGAAAGAAGGGATCGTAGTGACCCCCGATGGAGAAGAAGCAAGTGTTCATGCCGAGACCGTTTGTATTCACGGCGACACGCCGGGAGCCCCTATCCTTATCAAGCATATTTACGAAGCTCTGCGCGCCGCAGAAATAACGGTAGCACCGATTCAAGCAAGCTGATCGCATTTTTGCGGTCAGCTTCTTTTTCGCAATAACACTCCCAAACATATGAAAAGATTGGTATGCTAGAGAGGGATGAGTTTTCTAAAAATTCTTGCTTTCGGAGGGGATAGCTTGCTGGTATGGAACGACATCTTGCAACCGGTTTCAATCCATTTACCGATCGACAGTACATTGCAGGAAGCTCTCGATTTCATGCAGGAAAGCAAATTGATGAGACTGCTGATAGGAAATGAGCAGCAAGGAATTGTGGGTTACATCGATCGCAGCTCTCTATTAAAGCAAATACAGGCGTCAGGCAATCTCCAAGAGCAGGTCGAATTCCAAAAAGATATCGTGAAGGTTCCGGTCGATAGCCCGATCACTTTCTATCACAACATTTCCGTAGTACTAGGTGTTGACCAGTCTGGAAATATCGCGGGCTACACCAGTGCGCGGGATGCGCGGGATCGGCTGGGACAGTACAAGCTAGAACAGTTGAACCATATTTTTAACAGCTCAGGAATCGGAATCATTACGACGGACTCACATTTTGAAGTTTCCTTTATGAATGAAACGGCTGAGCAAATCCTCGGTTTGCCCAAAAGCGTGCTCCTGTACCGAAATTACAAGACACTACTCACCATCGACAAAGACCTGGATGAGGTTCTGTCTGGAAAGCAATTATTGAGTGTGGAAAGCTCGATTAATTTTAAACGGACGAGTGGCAATTTCTCTCCTTTATACGAGCATGGCAAAATTATTGGAATTGTACATATTTTTTCTCGTCGCGAGCGATTGGGAGAAGCCGTGAACGAGCTGGAATTCGTGCGAAATATAACGGATGATTTGCAGGCAATCTATTCTTCGGAGAACGAGCAGATCGTGGTTGTGAATCACGCTGGAAAAATCGTCAGGATCGCAGGCACTTTCCTGCAGGAATTTTGGCAGGTGGAGCATCCGGAGCAGCTGATCGAAAGCGATGTGTATCAGCTGGAAAAGGCAGGCATTTTTTATCCGAACATCGCTGATTTATGTATGACGCAAAAGAAAAAGCTGTCCCTGATACAAGAGTCAAAGAGTGGCAGAATGGTATGGTCCGTCGCAACACCAGTCTTTCATGGAGACAAGCTGGAAAAGGTCGTCATCCTGTCGCGTGATATTACAGGTATTCATATGCTGCGTTCGGATTTGGAAGTGACGCCTGCATCAGATGCCTCTGAGCTGACGACGAAGCAAGTAAATCACAAGAAGCTCGTCTATCGGTCGCAAATCATGGAGAGCTTGGTGGATGAGCTGAAGCATATCGCCAAAGTAGATTCGACGGTTTTACTGGTGGGGGAATCAGGAGTAGGAAAAGAAGTTTTTGCGCAGGCCATCCACGAATTCAGCCAGAGAAAAAACGAGCCTTTCATCCGCGTAAACTGTGGAGCGCTCCCGGAAAGCCTGATAGAAAGCGAGCTGTTCGGCTACGAAAAAGGGGCTTTTACGGGGGCGGACCAAAAAGGCAAGCCGGGCATGTTTGAAATGGCGCACAAAGGAAGCATTTTTCTTGATGAGGTCACGGAGCTGCCTTATAACATGCAGGTGAAACTGCTTCGCGTCCTGCAAGAAAAAGAGATTATGAGAGTGGGCGGGACACGTACGTTTCCGGTTGATGTCAGAATCATCGTGGCGACGAACCAAAATATGAAAGAGCTTGTAAAAAATCAGAAATTTCGGGAAGATCTTTATTACCGACTGTACGTAGTTCCGATTGAAATCCCACCTCTGCGCAAGCGTATCGCAGACATCATACCGCTCGCCATTCATTTTTTAAAGGAGTTCAACAGGATGTACGGCTTGGAAAAGAGCATCAATCGGGACGCATTACATATGCTGGAGGGATATTCGTGGCCAGGCAATGTACGCGAGCTGCAAAATGTCATTGAGCGGCTCGTAGTAAAGACACGAGCAGATAGCATCGGTACAAAGGATGTCATTCCGAATTTGTTCAAGGAAGAGCCGATCGTTCGGGAAAATAAAGCAGTCGTGCTCGATATCATGCCGTTGAAAGAAGCTGTGGAGGAAGTGGAAAACCAATTAATCTCCCTGGCGCTAAAAAAATACGGCACAGCTGCTAGAGTCGCCAAAATTTTAGGAGTCAGTCCCGCAACGGTAAGCAGACGCATGCAACGACGACTTCAATAGAGAGGAGCAAACCGCATGTTTACCTTGCCAGAAACCCGCTTCGACTTTGGCGGCGACGAATATATTTACGCGGAAATCTCCCGGGATATGAGCGAGGAAAGTAATTTCAAAGCGCTGGCGGTTACAAATGAACTACGTAAACGGAACATTCCAGGCGTGCATGACATTTGTCCATCGAATTCTTCGTACATTATTCGCTTTGATCCGGAAGTCATTTCTCCTGTTGATTTACTTGAGTACTTGAAAGAAATTGACATCACGAAAAGCAATCCCTCTGAGCTGAACATGCAGGTGCGAATCGTAGAAATTCCGATCTGGTACGATGATCCGCTTACACAGGAGTATAGCAGGCGATTTTCCGAGCGCAATATTTCGCATAACGCCATGAGTGATTTTGAGCTGGTCAGGATGCTGAATGGCTTTTCGACCAAAGAGGAATTCATCGAGGCGCATTCGTCCAGTCCTTATTTGATCACCATGATGGGGTTTATTCCAGGTACAGCGTGGGAGTATCCATTAGGTCTTGAGAAATATCAAATCATCCAAACACCTAAATACAGTAGTCCGCGAACGGATACACCAAGTCGGGCAGTTGGGCTTGGTGGTGCTTTTACCGTGATCTATCCACTGCATGCTCCTGGCAGCTATCAATTAATTGGGATGTGTGCTGTGCCCATTTTTGACCAGTCGCAAAGACTATATGATCTGCGAGATACTTTCTTTTTGGCAAGACCTGGAGACATATGGAAGCACCGTCCAGTCGACGAGTCGGAATACAACGAGATCGTACGTCAGGTAAAGGAAGGAGAGTATCGTTACCGCATCAAAAATGTCGATTTCTCCACGGAAGTATACTTTGCAAACAAGAAAGAGTACTTGACGTGCTTGATGGAGGGATTTTAATGCTGTACATCCTGGACGGTGGACTACAAACATTGGTCCAAGACATGGGTCGCAGGGACTACTATCATTTGGGGGTTCCTCCTTCGGGTGCTGCTGACCGGTACTCCTACGTTCTGGGAAATATTTTACTAGGAAATCCCGCCGATTACGCGGCTCTGGAAATTACACTGCTCGGTCCTAAAATCGAGGTTCGGAAAAAAACAGTGATTGCGATAACTGGTGCGCCGCTGGACGTGAGTGTGAATGGTATGGCTGTGCCTATGTGGGAGACCATTTGTGTACAGGAAGGCGATATTTTAACGCTTCGTTCTGTACAAAAAGGAGTAAAATCGTACCTTTGTGTCTCTGGCGGCATACAGGTGCCACATGTACTCGGCTCTCGTTCTACCTACACGCTGAGCCAGCTGGGAGGCTTTCAAGGCCGGAAGCTTTTGGCGGGAGATGAGATTATGATCGGAGAACCGCTGCCAGGTGTTTTTCATCATGTAGGCATGCGAATACCAGAGGAGTATTTGCCCAAGTTCTCTTCGTCTGTTGATATTCGCATGGTCATGGGCATTTCCAGCTATCGTTTAAGCGATGAAGGTGTCAGGGCCTTTTTAAATTCTGAGTGGCAGGTGGGACTGGAATCCAACAATATCGCGTACCGTTATTCGGGTGCATCCGCGTCGTTCAAGCCGATCGATCCGCCATTCGGTGCCGGCAATAATCAGTCCAATACGGTTGACATTGTTTATCCGATTGGGGCAATTATGGTCCCGAATGAAAAAGAGCTGATTCTACTCTTACGTGATGCAACGACGGGCGGGGGATTTGTCACACTCGGAACGACGATCAGTGCAGACTTGGACCTCGTCTCGCAATCAAGGCCACTGACGAAAACACGTTTTATTGCTGTTACGATGGAACAAGCTATCGAGGCACGGAGGAGCAAGAAAAAGAAAGTTTTAACACTGCAGAGCCTGTTGAAGTAAACACAGCATCGCATCAGTCGAGCGAATCAATGTATATAAAAGGGGCGTCGAATATTCTAAGGGGGGATTAAATGAGAATGAGGATAGGTGTACTTTCAGCTCTCTTTCTTGCATGCACTTTATTTATTGGTACGGTCAATGCGAACTGGGCGTATATGTTTGTTGTCAATGATGGAAGCATCTATGTGATCTCAGAAGAGCATGTAGATCCAAAACAAATTGGTTCAAGAATCGGTAAGGTTACTACCTATTCGGATCAGGAAGGGACTTACTCAGGGAATTTTTCAAACCGATACCCAAAAGGAACTGAATATTACGAAATTATTGGGCTTGATATAAAGGATGCCATCGCTGTGAAAGAAAATGAGGGGCGGTATATCAAGGCAGCTTATGAGGGTGTATATGCGGGTGATAGGTATGGCTGGTCAGACCTTTCGCTGTACGTTTTCGTTGCGCTGTTCGTATTAGTTGCTTTTTACTTCGTGAAAAAGAGAATGATTCGGTAGCTTTTACATGACGATCTTTTTAACGATTGAAAGATTTGGTGAGCTTAACCATATTGGTGGTTGGGGGCAGGGCGGCTTTTCCGATGGATCGAGCGTGAGAACCTCTCAAATGAAATGGGCATAAGCTGACCATATATGTTTGAGAGGATGTCTTTCACATGTTTCCTTATCGCCAAGAATTTTACCCATTTACCAATCCCGTGTATAGATATTTGCCAATTAGGCATTATTCCTCCCCTTATTCAGAAGGATGGTTGCCCTGGACCAAGAGTGCTCTCAGTTCAGATGAAAGATACCAATCACTCGCGCAAGAGCAGCTTACCTTCGTGCTTGTGCATGGATCTTGGGCGGACGCGCACTTCTGGGACGGTGTAGCAGCGGTACTGCGTAGTCAAGGTCATGTCGTCTATACACCGGAATACGCAGGTCACGGCAACGATCCAAATAAAGATGTTACGCATGCAATGATTACGAGGTCGGTCGTTAATTTTATAACGAAACAGAACCTGCGTGACTTTGTTCTCGTCGGGCACAGCTTCGGCGGGTCAGTCATCCAAAAGGTTGCAGAACAAGTGCCAGATCGCATCAGGCGCCTAGTCTTCTGGGACGCTTTTGTACTCAAAGACGGCGAATCGGTTGCTGACGAGTTTCCACCCGAAATGAGGCAAGGCTTTGAACAGCTCAGAGCCAGCTCGACAGACGATACGATCATGCTTCCGTTTCCCTTGTTTCGAGATGCATTCGTCAACACCGCCACTTTTGAGGAAGCCAATCACATGTATGCAAGCGTCGCACCGGAACCGGCTAAGCCCCTTTTCGAGAAGCTGGATCTTAAAACGTTCTACGCCCTGTCTACGCCCAAAAGCTATATCTATTTCTACCAAGACAACACGTTGCCACAAGGAGAAGGCTATGGCTGGCATCCGCATATGTCCAGTCGGCTGGGTCAGTTCCGGTTGATCGTCGGCGATGGGGACCACTTTACTGACACGCTTACGAGACCAGCGATGTTGGCGCAGAAGTTTTACGAGGCGGCGCGGGACTGACGAGAGGGATAGTGCACATAATAAATATTATGTAAACTTAATGAAACGTGCGGAACATCAATGCAAACCCTTAATATGTCAAAGGATGTGCCAGTAAATGGGTAAAAAGGGGAGTAGCTTCCTTCGTAGGGTTCACCCGTGAGCAGTTTCTTTATTTGATCAACGAAAGCATGGTCCAATATTCCAGATTTCTCATCGAAAAAGCCTTGCCGCTATTAAGAGCGCAAGGCTTCTTCATTACCTATGACGGTAGAAACAGCATCGAGCTTCGGCAATTGATCGATAAATGCCTGAAGCGCACTCGTCACATAAGTATCTTTTCGTGTGATGAACTCCGTTTTAATAAGCCGCATTGATTCAGGAATTTGATGCGTGGCGATCATGCCTTCCTCTTCATGCTTGTTAATTACCTTTCTAGGCAACAAGGAAATTCCAAGACCAGCGACTACTCCTCCAATAATGGCCTCCAAAGTCCCCAGCTCCATAATAACCGGCTGATCGAGTCCCATCATTTTCATCCACTGCTCCAATACAGCACGATAAGAGCAGCCCTGAGTAAAAACGAGAATCGGCTTTTGGGAAGCCTCCTCGATGTCAATTACGGATGCAGCGGAAGCGATGACCAGCTCTTCTTCAAAGGCTGGAACAGACGAGAGCTCGGGATGATTGCATTCACAGCCGATGAAGGCACCGTCGAGTTCATAGTGAAGCACCTGATCCATTAAAAACTGGGTATGTCCCGTTGCCAAAGAAAGACGGACATTGGGGTACTGCGCATAATAGGAGGCAAGCAGCTTAGGGAGCCGTACCGCAGCCGCCGTCTGTGTCGAGCCAATCGCGAGCGGCCCGCTTGGTTCACTGGATGAAGAGAGGGCACGAGTAGCTTCGTCTAGCAAACCGACGATTTTGTTTGCGTAGTCGAGAAGCATTTTCCCACTGGAGGACAGCGTCATTCCCCGATTATGGCGATGAAAAAGCACCGTACCGAGCTCAGCCTCCAGTTGTTGTATTTTTGCTGTAACATTAGATTGAACATAACCTAAACGAGCGGCTGCTTTTGTAATCGAGCCCTCTCTTGCCACCATTTGAAATACCCGCAAATCGGAACTCTCCACAAAGAATCCCCCCTGATTCGTTTACTCCATCGAAATTTTGAACCAAAGATAATCATCTGCTATCAGAAAAACAGATAGCAAGTATCTTTACTAATCATTATGCATGATAACAATCCTCCTTTACAATAAAAAACATCTCAAGCAAAGTGGAGGAGAGCAGCAATGAATAAATGGAGTTACTACGGTTTAATCCTTCTCACGACCTTTATGATGGGGATTGCGTTTCCAATTGGGAAAATGGGGCTGGACTATGCGCCACCATTCTTACTTGTCGCTATCCGTTACTTATTAGCAGGCGGAATTCTTGCAGTGATCGTGTACAAGAGACCAAAGCCTCGAGGCAGCAAACAGTGGCTCCAGGTTGGTACCATTGGGCTCTTTCAATCAGCAGGGGTTATGGGCTGTGGCTTTTATAGCCTGCATTGGATCACGTCGAGCGAGTCCGCCATTATTACCTTTGTCAATCCATTGATTGTGATCATACTGGGGACTTTCGTGCTTGGCAAGATATACCGCGCGTATCAATGGGTAGGAGTGGCCATTGGCTTTATCGGTGTCGTTTTTACCTTTGGCTTCCATCTGAATTTGCAACCTGGCACCTGGCTTGCTTTTGCTGCAGCTGTTAGCTTTGCGGTAGCGACCCTGCTCATTAAAAAGTGGGGAGGAGCTTTTGATACGATGGTGCTCACTGCTTATCAAATGCTTGCTGGCGGGCTGATCATTTTGCTCCTGAGCATGTTCACGGAGGAGCCTGTTTTCATCATCAATCAAGCATCACTCTTTATTCTGCTCATGCTCGTAGTTGTTTGTTCTATCTTACAGTTTTCACTCTGGTTCTATTTATTGAAAAAAGGGGACGCGACAAAAACGAGTGCCTTTTTGTTCCTCGTACCATTTTTTGGAGTTCTCAGCAGCTGGTGGCTACTGGGAGAGCAGGTGCAATGGTACGTAATCGCAGGCGGAGTACTCATTTGTGTCGGCATTTTTCTGGTCAATTGGGAGCAAAAAAGCGTGGCTCCGCAAGCGACGAGCAGGCTGCTCACAAGATAAAAGACCAGCTGCATGGTGCATGGACATGGGCTGTAAAACAGCAGGAGGGGAGGTGGAAACGATTGAAAATAATCTAGTTGACAACAAAAGGGAGGTCTTTTATATTTGTTGTACATACAATGATTCGGAGTTGAGGATTTATGGCTGACGAAAGCTTCTTGCATAACTGCCTGTTTTTTACGACAAACAGGTTAAGCCGGGCGATCACGAAGATGGCAGAAGAAGAATTTGCGATGACAGGGCTAACCCCGATGTACGGGTTTCTTATTCGTCTTGTAATCGGAAATCCGGGCATCCCTCACAAGGAGCTAGCAGAAAAATTATATATTTCACCTTCGACATTGACGCGATTTGTTGATAAATTGCAGAGCAAGCAGCTGGTAGAAAGACAGGTACAAGGAAAGCATGTATTTCTTTATCCGACAGAAAAAGGGCTGGAGCTTGAGGAGACGATCCGTGCTGCGTCGAGGAATTTGTGCAGACGCTATCAAAGCATTCTTGGGGCGGAGCCTACGGATTTATTAGCAGCACAAATGGAATTAATGAGTGAGAAACTAGAGAACGAGTAATTTTTTTATTTATATAGTTGTATGTACACACAACAAAGGAGATGGAGGAGTCGTTTCATGCAGTTGCGGGAAAAAGCCCCAGGTATTTACTATGGTTGGATCGTTGTCTTTCTCACTTTCCTCACCTTGCTTGTATCCGCTGGTGTCAGGTCGATGCCTAGTATCCTCATGCTGCCTTTTTCAAATGAATTTGGCTGGAGTCGAGGAAGCATTTCTGGTGTCATTTCTGTCGGAATATTCTTATATGGCTTGACAGGACCTTTTGCGGCAGCTTTATTGCAAAAATTCGGGATACGCAGGGTGGTTGTGATTTCCCTTGCCGTATTGGCTGTCAGCTTGGCGATTACGCCACTCATGACTTCTCTCTGGCAATTTGAAATCCTTTGGGGCTTGGTCTCAGGGCTGGCTACTGGCATGATGGCCAATGTGCTGGGCGTCACGGTAAGCAATCAATGGTTTGTCCATCGCCGAGGTTTGGTGATTGGCTTGCTTACAGCCAGTGCCGCTACGGGACAGCTGCTGTTTTTGCCATTGCTTGCAAAAATTACGGTGGATTTCGGTTGGCGCTATGCGATTTTTACCTCTGTTGCAGCACTGGTGATCGTGATGATCGTTGTTGCGATCTGGTTTCGTAACCATCCGCACGATGTTGGACTCGCTCCATACGGTACTGATAAAGTTGCTCCGCCGGTGCCGTTTACAGGGAATATTTTTCTAGCACCGATCAAAGCTTTGCTGTCCGCATTGAAAAACAAAACGTTCTGGCTGCTTGCAGGCACTTTCTTCTTCTGTGGTTTTTCGACGAATGGGCTTATTGGAACGCACTTGATCCCAGCATGTGGAGATTTTGGAATTCCTGAGGTGACTGCTGCAGGGTTGTTAGCCTTGATGGGATTGTTCGATTTGGTCGGTACTACTTTATCTGGCTGGCTCTCAGATCGTTACGATAATCGTAAGCTGCTCTTTATTTACTATGGACTGCGCGGCCTGTCCCTGATGTTTTTACCATATGCTCTCGATGCAGGTCCTACGATGCTGCTCATCTTCTCGATCTTCTATGGTCTCGATTGGATTGCAACCGTCCCACCTACTGTGAAATTGGCTGCACAAGAATTCGGGAAAGAGAACTCGGGCATGATTTTCGGTTGGATCGTGGTCGCTCACCAAGTAGGAGCTTCGGTAGCGGCGTACGGCGCAGGGGTTATGCGTGATTGGCTGGGAAGCTACTCGACCCCGTTTATTATTGCCGGACTGGTATGCTTGCTCGCTGCGCTCATGGCGATGCGCATTGCCAAGGAGAATACGACTTTGACTGTGGCATGAATAAGCAAATAACGATAAGTTGTCAGCAGAAAAAAACAGCTCCCTTGAGAACAGGGGGAGTGGCTGTTTTTTTCACGAGGCGTTCCCTGTGAAAAAATGAAGATCGTTTGAAAGACCAGGAATTCATCCTAAAACGCTATCCTTTCGTTAGTCTATCTACCGTGAGAATAGCTTTTTTGTTTTGAGGAGCATGTCGAAGCGATGTGGCTCATGCTGCAGCAGGAAAAACGGAATGATCATGTGATCGGACCGGGGAAAATGGCAACGGTTGAGCAAATGCCTGCGTGCGTGGGAAAAGCGGAACGACAAACCTATTGCAAGAATCGAATAACCTTTCACTATTAACAGGTCAGCCTATTAGTGAGCCGCAAGAGAAGTGAGTCGCCTGATTTCCTATGATAACAGTCGTAAAATTCAAGTTTATCTAAATATTAACTCTATTGGCATGCTACTTGCTTGTGTGTAAAAGTTAAAATATTCAAAATATTTTCAATCGAAAGGAGGCAGAGAGCTCACATCTCGGCCACATACTCGAAATAGTTAGGGGAAATAACCGTTATTGGACAGTATAACCATTCCTTCACAAAGAAAAAGGGGGTCAATCATTCATGAAGTTGCGAAAAGGATGGAAGCTGCTTATCTCAGCAGCTCTGGCAGCGGTTCTTGCTGTGACAGGCTGTAGCCAAACGGTAGCTCCGACACAGCCAGGCACAGAGACTACTAAGGGACAGGTGCCGCAAGATGACGGTGGACAAGCTGACATGACCGCGATGCTAAGACTCAATTTGAAGACGGAACCACCTTCTCTCGATCCGCCAAAAGGATTTGACACCACATCCAATGAAGTGTTGAATGCCACCATGGAAGGTTTGGCACGTCTGGACAAGGATCACAAGCCACAACCTGCGATGGCAGAAAAATGGACCGTGAGCGAGGATGGAAAAACCTACACGTTCACTCTGCGTGACAGCAAATGGTCCAATGGAAATCCGGTTACTGCACAGGATTTTGAATTCGCTTTGAAGCGCATCCTCGATCCGAACAATGCATTCCCATCCGCTTTCCTCGCATACTACATTGCGGGTGCAGAAGAGTACAACACTGGCAAAGGGAACGCAGACGCAGTTTTGGTGAAAGCACTAGATGACAAGACACTGGAAGTGAAACTCAACGCACCGGCAGGCTTCTTCACGCACATCCTCACCCAGCCGACTTTCTTCCCAGTAAATAAGAAGGTCGTCGAGAGTAATCCGAAATGGGCTGAAAATGCTTCGAGTCTTGTAACCAACGGACCATTCAAAATGGAAGATTGGGTGCATGACCAGTCTATCAAAATCGTCAAGAATGATGACTATTGGGACAAGGATTCCGTGAAGTTAGCGGGAATTAACTGGGTCATGGTCAATGATGAAAATACCCAGTACCAAATGTATAAAACAGGTCAGCTAGATAAGGTGTCAAGCGTCCCGAATGACATGAAAAAGCAGTTGATTGACTCTGGCGAAGCCAAAGTCGAATCAGACGCATCGATCTATTACTATCGTATGAACACAAAGATGCCTCCATTTAACAACGTGAACATCCGCAAGGCTTTTGCGCTCGCCATCGATCGCCAATCGTTGATCGACAACGTCGTACAAGGCAAACAAACTCCGGCTTTGGCCCACGTACCATACGGTTTCCCTGAGCCTGTAGGCGGTGATTTCCGCGAAGAGGGCGGGGAGTACCTAAAGGACAACGACATCGAACAAGCAAAAGCACTGTTGAAAAAAGGCATGGAAGAGGAGGGATGGACTACTCTGCCACCGGTAACCATGACCTACAATACGAGTGATGGACATAAGTCGATCGCACAGGTACTACAAGAAATGTACAAGAAAAACCTCGGTGTAGATGTAAAACTGGAAAACAAAGAATGGAAAGTGTTCCTGTCTGACCAGCGCGCTCGTAATTTGCAGTTCTCCCGATCGACGATTCCCGCAGACTATGGCGACCCGATCAACTACCTGGAGCTATATGTAACCGATCACCCAGGAAACCGGATCAACTACAGCAATAAAGAGTACGACACACTGATAGAAAAAATCCGCAACACAGGAGATGAGACGGCGCGTTTCAAATTGATGCATGACGCGGAGAAAATATTTATGGATGACATGCCGCTCGTGCCGATCTACTTCGCTACAAAAATATTCATGGATCAACCAAATGTAAAAGGCATCGTTCGTCACCCTGTTGGAACGACAGACTACAAGTGGGCAGAGGTCAGAAAAAAATAGGAAGATATATGAAGACAAGAGCTGTGTTAATAGGAAGCTCTTGTCTTCACTTTACATCCTGGAGCGAGCGAGAAAGAAAAAACAGCAGCCTTTTTGCGAAATAGGTCTTACAGCGTAATATCCAAGTCCTTCAGCTTGCGATAAAAGGTGGTTCTGCCCATCCCCATCTTGGAGGCAAGCAGTGATTTGTCTCCGCGAAATGATTCCAAATATTTTTTGATAATGGCTTTTTCAGCTTCCAGCATACTCTCCCGATAGCTTTCCTTGATTCCCATCTCAATCTTATCCTCCATGTGCATCCATTCCTTGGAGCGATCCTCCATGCACTCCAAAACAATTTGTTTGATTAACTCGGTACTTAGCAGCTGTTGTTCGTCAGCAGGGTCGATCAAGATAGCAAAGCGTTCCAAGATGTTGTACAGCTCGCGAATATTGCCAGGATAATGGTATTTTTTTAATTCGCTGTACAGGGTCAAGGCATAAGGCTCGATCTGGCGAAACAAATCCTTACTTTGATTTTTAAGAAAAAGCTTGGTGAGAAGCGGTATATCCTCCAAGCGATTGCGCAGGGGAGGGACGTTCACCTTTAGTACATTCAGGCGATAATACAGGTCTGCACGAAAGGTGTTGTTTTTCACCAGATGAATCAAATCCTCGTTCGCCGCTGCCAGAACACGAATGTTAATCGGGATCACCTTGTTGCCACCGAGACGCACGACCTCCTTTTCTTGCAAAACCCGAAGCAAGCGCACTTGAAAATGAAGCGAAATCGAATTGATTTCATCCAGAAAGACAGTGCCATTGTGGGCAACCTCAAACAACCCTTTTTTCCCATGCTTGGAGGCGCCCGTAAATGCTCCATCCTCGTACCCGAATAGCTGACTTTCCAGCAGTGTCTCAGGGAGAGCGGCACAATTGATCGCGACAAATGGATGTGATTTTCGCTTGCTGTGATTGTGAATGCTTTGGGCTATTAATTCTTTGCCTGTTCCGGTTTCCCCGATAATCAGTACCGTCGAGTCAGTCAGAGCAAATTTTTTAGCACGTTCAATCGTCCGTTTCATATCTGCATTCTCACAAATGATGTCCTCAAACGTGGTTTTCGCGATTTGTCCTTTGGCTTCATTTTCCAATCGGTATTTTTGCTCGATTTTTTGGATGTCGGTAATGTCTTGAAAGGTAAATACGTTGCCGATCTTTCGCCCCTTTTGATACAGGATCGTTTTGTTCGTATTTAGTCGCGAATGCTCGAACGAGATGATTTTATCTTGAAAGTCGTCCTGATCTGCAAGCTGGCGAGAGGCCACGTCGGATACCGCTTGAGACAATTCCTTTCCAAACAGGCTTTCCGCGGGCAGCTCCAGGAGCTTGCGTGCCGCATCATTGACGATGGTGATTTTGTCTTGTCCATTTGTGGCGATGATCCCGTCCCGGACAGAATGAATAATGGCTTTAAACTCTTGATTCTTTTTTTCTTCTTCTCTTTTATAATGGATGATTTCAATCGCACGCTCGATCGATTCGAGAATACTTTTTTCGGAATAAATGAGAGTTCCGTGCAGTCCGTTTTGTTTGGCAAAGGTAACGGCAAATCCGGTTCCGATTACTGCGCCTTTCGTTTTGGAATACTCCTCAATTTTCACCTGCAGCTCTTCCGGGGTGCGATAGGTGATGTACTCCAGCTTAATATTCAGCAAATCTTGCAGTGCAGAGTAGTCGTAGCGAAGATCTGCCAGGTCAAATATCGCGATGGCGATACGGTTGGAGTAGGGCATTGACATTTTCACAGCTGAGAGAATGTCGGATGGGGTCAAATGCAAATGAATCACAGGAATATCGGTCTTTTTTTCCAGCAGGCCTTTGGTGAAGCGTCCTGTAATGATGATATCCGTCTCCGTTTTCTCGACGCGAGGCAATAGGGTATGGAGCAAATTGTCAGCATCCTCGGGATGTGATTCAAAAACTTGAATGTTCACGTTCATTTTGCTCGTTAGCTTGGTTGTGATTCGTGTCGCTAACTGAATGAAATCTCCTTGCCCCAGTATCGAAATATTCGTCATCAAGACTGCACTCTCCTGACTAGGGAATTTGACATACACAAGTAAACCACTCTACTTACTATACATTCTCGATAAGCTGTGTAGTTCCTCTTTTGGTACGTTTGTTCCGTTTTCGGGATAGCTTGTCCAAACATAACGAGTAGAAACACTGTAAAATGAACATTCTGATAATTGGTATGGTTCGTGCAAAGTTATCCAGTTCAAATGAGAAAGGGGAGTGCTAATCTTGTTTACGATTAAAGCAAGGGTTGCGGGAGTTACCCAAGAGCTGCTCGATTTATATGAAACAGTGAGTCCATCCACGATTGGTCATCTTACGGATTTTGGTTTTCTGACAGGATTGCAGCCTTTGTTTCGACCCATTCACTTTGTTGGCAATGCCGTGACGGTACGCATTCCGCACATTGATGCTACAGCGATTCGCCACGCGCTTGAATTGGTAGAGCCAGGTGACGTGATTGTGGTTGATATGTCCGGTGACGAGCAGCGTGCTTGCTGGGGAGAATTCATGACGTATGCTGCTATGACAAAAAAGGTAGCCGGGGCGATCGTTTCCGGATGCGTGACAGATGTTCGACCGATTATGGAGCTGGGCTTTCCAGTCTTCTCCCGGGGAATTAGTCCGCTGACTACAAGAGCGCTCAACCTGGAGGGAGAAGTCAATACGACGGTCAGTATTAGCGGTGTCGGCATTAATCCGGGAGATTTGGTAGTTGCTGATGATGACGGTGTATTTGTGGTTAATGCAGCCAAAGCTAAAGATTTCGCGATAAAAGCACTGGAAAAACAGCAAAAGGAAAAGCAAATGCGAGAAGAACGTGGCTACGATCAATTGTTCTTGTCTCGAGCCAGGCAATCGTAAAAAGCAGGCATGTAGAAAAAGGGGGTTTTGTTCTGTGCGCAGGAATCGACTAGCACTATTATTGCTTTCATTGTCATTGTTACTTGCTGCTTGCGGCTCAAATGAGTCAGCCTCTTCAGGTGAAATAGAAGCAAAAGACTTGGTGGTAGCTCTAACGGGAGATCCCGTGAGCTTGGACCCGCAAAACGCTACGGATACGATCTCAAGCTTGATCAATTACCAGGTCCTGGATACGCTCGTTGCTTTTAATGAAAAGATGGAAATCGTACCACGTCTGGCAGAAAGCTGGACCGTTTCGGATGACGGGAAAACATGGACCTTCAAGCTCAGGCAAGGCGTTACGTTCCACGACGGCACTCCGTTTAATGCAGATGCGGTAAAAATCAGCTTTGAACGGGTCGCAAACAAAGAAAAGAAGCTGAGCCGCCGCGCTCTTGTTGGGCAATTTATTGATCATATTACCACAAATAACGATACAGAGGTGGTATTCCATCTCAATACACCACAAGGACCTTTCTTAAACAACTTGGCTGTCACGGCGAGCGGAATTCTTAGCCCCAAATCGATTCAGGAAAACGAGCAAGGGATCGCCAAAAATCCGGTAGGGACCGGTCCTTTTATCTTCAAGCAATGGACGCCAGGAGATTCGTTGGTATTGGAAGCGAATCCACAATACTGGGATGGCAAGCCAGGTGTGAAGTCAGTCACCTTTAAACCAGTCCCGGAAAACGCTGCGCGCGTCATCATGCTGGAAACAGGCGAGGCAGATGTAATCGAGAAAGTACCAGCTTCGGAGATTGATCAGCTGAAGAGCAAGGATGACCTGCAAGTAATCTCCAGAGCGACGAACAGGGTCTTGTACGTCGGAATCAATACGACAAAAGCACCGCTCGACCAAATCAAGGTTCGCCAAGCGCTAAACTACGCGATTGATCGCGAAACGCTCGTGAACAAGCTGTATGAAGGACGAGTGAAAATGGCGACAGCTGCTGTAGCCGCCCAAACCTTTGGCTATAGTGATGTAGGCGCGTATCCGTATGACCTCGAAAAAGCCAAGCAGCTGCTAAAAGAAGCAGGGGTAAAAGAGGGTACCAAGCTGAGGCTGATCCTCGCTGCCAACGTGATTCAAGACAGACCGGCTGCCGAGTTTGTCCAAAATAATTTACAAAAGGCTGGACTGGATGTTGAGTTGAAAATTCTTGAACTGGGCGCTTATTTGGAAGCGTTAAAGGACCCGAACAGCTATGATCTGTTTGTTCGTGGGGCTTCTGCCAATACAGGTGACGCTGATTCCGTCCTGAGTGACGGACTGTTGTCAGCGAATGCAACCAATTACTCCCATTATACAAACCCGGAAGCAGACAAGCTGATCAAAGCAGGCGCAGCCCAGATCAAGCCGGAAGATCGTCAAAAATCGTATGCCGAGGCATTGAAGCTGATCAAGGAGGAAGCGCCGTGGATTTCCCTACACGAAGACGTAGGCTATGTCGGCGTGCGGAAAAACGTCGAGGGAGTCGAGCTTCAACCTACTTACATTTGGGATCTGCGCAAGGTAATTAAAAAATGACAGGAGTGACAGGGATGTCTTTTCAAGTGGTGATGGCACAGCTAGGCTCGACCGATGACAAGCAAGTGAACCTGCAAAAAGCAGAAAAAGCGCTTAGGGAGGCGACAACCATTCATGGGGCGGATCTGGTCGTGTTCCCAGAAGCGTATATGAGTTATTTTCTCGTGGGTACGCCGCGGGAGGTAAAGCTAAACGATGCGGAGACGATACAAGGTCCGTTTGTCAGTGGCATGTGCGAGTTGGCTCGGCAATATGGGGTATGGGTCATTTTTGGAATGCGGGAGAGAACGGAGGATACACAGGATGACAGAGTCTATAATTCGGTCGTTCTGGTTGATTCGGCAGGGACGATCGTGAGTACGTACCGGAAGACTCATTTGTATGATGCGTTTGGAGCAAAGGAATCGCAGAACATTAAACCCGGCGTTTCGTTGTTCACACCAGTTGAAACTCCTTTTGGCAAAATTGGATTGCTTGTCTGCTATGAATTGCGTTTTCCCGAAATTGCCCGCTATCAGGCTTTGCACGGAGCGGATCTCCTGGTCGTTCCATCTGGTTGGGTGAAGGGACCTGTAAAGGAAAGACATTGGGAAAATCTTGTTTCTGTTCGCGCATTGGAAAATACGGCTTATGTGGTCGCGTGCAATCAGGTCAATGATTACTACATTGGGCAAAGTCTGGTTGTGGACCCGATGGGGGTGGTTCTCGCCCAAGGCACGGAGACGGAAGGGTTGATTCCTTGTCGGATTGATCTGGAGCGTGTGAAGGAAGTGCGGGCAAAGCTCCCATCGCATCTGCACCGTATGCCAGAGATGTACGCATAACGAGAAGGAGGAATTCCTTTGCTCAGTTATATCGTAAAACGCTTGCTGCAAATGATCCCGACCCTGATTGGTGTGTCTCTGCTATGCTTTATCATCATCCATTCTGTTCCGGGCAATCCAGCACATCTCATCGCAGGGGTCGATGCGACTGCAGAAGAGATAAAGATTGTCACCGAGCGATTGGGGCTTGATCGTCCTTTGTATGAGCAGTATGGCAGCTACGTATGGGGGTTGCTCCAGGGAGACCTGGGCACCTCCCTGCGTTCTGACCGACCGGTTGCAGAAGAAATCCTGTCGCGCTTTCCGAATACGATCATGCTGACTTTGTTGTCAGTGGTCATCATGGTGATCATCGGACTTTTTGCCGGTGTCATTTCTGCGACGAAACCAAATAGTGTCCAGGACAACACTGCGATGATGGTTTCTTTATTTGGCATCTCGATGCCTGTTTTTTGGTCGGGAATCATGCTGATCCTCGTGTTTTCCTACTATTTGCAATGGCTTCCCTCAGGGGGCAGCACGCAGTTCAAGCATTACATTTTACCGGCTCTGGCACTGGGACTATCATCCTCGGCGGTGCTCGCACGTTTGACGCGCTCGAGTATTTTAGAGGTAATCAACCAGGATTTTATTCGCACTGCCCGTGCAAAAGGGGTCAGAGAAAAGCTGGTCATCTACAAGCACACGTTAAAAAATGCGTTAATCCCGATTATTACCATCATTGGATTGGAGTTCGGCCATCTGTTGGGAGGGGCGGTTTTGACCGAAACCGTTTTTTCCATGAATGGACTCGGTCGGTATATCATCCAGTCCATCCAGTTTCGGGACTATCCTGCGATTCAAGGCAGCATTCTCTTTGTCGCTGCTTTATTCGTCATCGTAAATCTCGTTGTTGATTTATGCTACGGCTCCGTCGATCCGAGGATTCGCTACGACTGATGAAAAGGAGGGAAGCGCGATGAGTAATTCCGAAATCACGATAAATGTCGGAGCACCGTCGGCAGAGCCCGTCTATGAACGCCGGTCACCATGGGCGTACATGCTTCGCCGGTTTAAAAAGAATAAGCGTGCGCTGATCGGCTTTTGGATGGTTGCCGTATTTATAGGCTTGGCTATTTTTGCGAGAGTACTTGCACCGTTTGATCCGATTGAGCAAAACATGAATGTGATCCTGCAGCCGCCATCGATGAATCATTGGTTCGGCACGGATGAGTACGGGCGCGATATTTTTTCGCGAATTTTGTACGGTGCCCAAATATCCTTGATGATCGGAATTGTTGGAGTCCTGATTTCGGTTGTAATCGGTGTTGGTCTGGGGACGGTATCGGGTTATTTCGGAGGAAAAGCCGATATGCTAATCATGCGAATCATGGATATTTTCATGGCTTTTCCCAGTTTTTTGCTCGCGCTGGCTATCGTCAGTGTGCTTGGGCCAGGAATGGTCAATGTGATGATTGCGATCGGCATTTTTTCCGTTCCTACATTTGCCAGAATCTCACGGAGCGCTGTTATTTCTGTGAAAACAAAGGAATATATCGAGGCATCCAAGTCAATGGGAGCTAGCCATGCGCGCATCATTTTCAAGCATGTGATTCCAAACAGTGTTGCTCCTATCATTGTCTTGTCGACCATGCGCATCGCGACCGCAATTCTCACCGCCTCCGGACTCAGCTTTCTCGGCATGGGTGCACAGCCTCCAACACCTGAATGGGGCGCGATGCTAAGCACCGGCAGGGAGTACTTACGCTCTGCACCGCATGTCAGTACGATTCCGGGCTTGGCAATCATGTTTATGGTGCTGGGCTTCAATATGCTCGGTGATGGGTTGCGTGACGCGCTTGATCCAAAAATGAAGCTGTGAGATGGGAGGGAGAGCCATGGAGCGCAGCATCCTGGAAATAAAAGGATTGAAGACGTTGTTTTACACGGATGACGGAGTGGTAACCGCTGTGGATGGAGTCGATATAAAAGTTCGTGCGGGAGAGACTGTCGGAATCGTAGGGGAATCCGGCTCCGGCAAGAGTGTCACCTCCTTGTCTGCCATGAGATTGACACCGGGAAAAGTGGAAGGCTCGATTCATTTTAACGGTCAAGATGTCGTGCGCCTGTCAGAAGAAGAGATGAGAGAGATTCGCGGAAATGAGATGGCGATGATCTTTCAGGAGCCGATGACCTCGCTCAATCCTGTCTTCACGATAGGGGATCAGATTGGGGAAAGTGTCCGGATTCATTTGAAATACAACAAAGCGCAAGCACGAGAACGTGCAATCGAAATGTTAAAGCTCGTTGGTATTCCGAGAGCAGAGCAAATCGTGGATGAGTATCCGCACCGATTGTCAGGCGGGATGCGCCAGCGTGTCATGATTGCCATGGCAATGGCTTGCAATCCCAAGTTGCTCATTGCTGACGAACCAACTACGGCTTTGGATGTGACCATTCAGGCGCAAATTCTCGATTTGATGCGTGAGCTGAAAACGACCAAAGGCACGGCTATTCTGTTAATTACGCATGATCTGGGAGTCGTAGCGGAAATGTGCGATCGAGTCGTGGTGATGTATCACGGAAAAGTGGTGGAGGCAAGCGATGTGATTACGTTGTTTACGAGTCCGCAGCACCCGTACACCCAAGGTCTGATGAAATCCATGCCGACGCTGGATTCAGCAGAAAAACGGCTCTACTCAATCAAAGGAAGTGTGCCTCCACCAGGCGCTTTGCGCAAAGGGTGTAGCTTTGCTCCCCGATGCGATTATGCCATGGATATATGCAGAAGTGAAACGCCGCAGCTAGAAGAAATTGGTGCAGATCATGTGAGCAGATGCTGGCTCCATTCAGCCGAAGGGAGGTGGAGTGATCATGAGTCAGCCATTAATTGAGGTAAGCAATCTGAAGAAATACTTCCCGATTAAAAAAGGGATTTTCAGTCGAACGATCGGGCACGTCAAAGCAGTCGACGGCTTGGATTTTACCATTTTCAAAGGGGAAACGCTCGGTCTGGTAGGTGAAAGCGGCTGTGGGAAATCGACAACAGGGAGAGCGATCCTGCAATTAATCGATCCGACAGAGGGCGAGGTCAAATACGAGGGCAAAAATCTGGTCGGTATGAAGACCGCCGAAATGCGGAAGCTGCGCAAAGACATGCAGATGGTCTTCCAGGACCCGTATGCTTCACTTGATCCGCGGCTTACTGTTGGGGATATTATCGCCGAGCCCTTGGAAATCCACAATATTGCACAGGGCAGTGAGAAGAGCCGGCGCATCGATGAACTATTGAATGTAGTAGGTCTTAGCAGCGCCCATGCCAAGCGCTACGGTCATGAATTCAGCGGAGGACAGCGCCAGAGGATCGGGATTGCGCGTGCACTTGCCTTGAATCCCAAGCTGATTGTGGCAGATGAACCGGTATCTGCTTTGGACGTGTCGATCCAGTCACAGGTCATCAATCTGTTGCAGGACTTGCAGGAGCAATTTGATTTGACTTACCTTTTCATCGCGCATGATTTGAGTGTCGTGAAGCATATCAGTAACCGAATCGGCGTGATGTACTTGGGACGCATCGTGGAGCTGGGTGACAAGGAACAGCTGTTTCATTCCCCGCTGCATCCGTACACAAGAGCCCTTTTGTCAGCTGTCCCAAATCCGAATCCACTGATGAAAAAAGAGAGGATCGTGCTACGTGGAGACGTTCCCAGCCCAGCCAATCCACCAGCAGGATGCACCTTTCATCCACGTTGCGGTGATTGCATGGAGATTTGCAAGACAGTGAAACCAACTTTTAAAGATGTGAACGGTCGATACATCGCTTGTCACTTGTACGAGTAAACGAGCTTGTTTACCCAAGGAGGAGGTACGAATGACGTCAACGAACTATATGAAAGAGATGAGCTGGACTGCCTTTGTCGAACGGATCGAGAAAACCGACCTGGTTCTATTACCAACTGGAGCTTGTGAGGTGTACGGTCCACATCTGCCGCTGGGATCGGATCTGCTGGTCGCCACGAAAATCGCAGAAAAGGTAGCCAAACGTGTAAATGCCATCATTGGCCCAGCACCTGAGGTGGGCGACTCATCCGCACTTGATGATTTTCCGGGAACCATTACGATAAAGCCGGACAGCTACAAGTCGTACTTACAAGATGTCGTAAACAGCTTGGTCAAATGGGGATTGAAAAATTTTCTTTTCATTAACGGGCACGCAGGCAATGTAGCGATGATCAATCATGTGGCGCAAACACTTCGCGAGCGACCTGAAATTCGTTGCGCGCAAATCGATTGCTGGCGCTTCATCAAATCACAGGATCAAGGTATCGTAGAAACAGGAGAAGTAGCGCACGGGCACGCTGGTGAGGCGGGAACGTCTGTCATGATGTACTTGTATCCTGAGCTTGTTGATACGAGTAAATTCGTTGACGAGGTACCCAAACAAAAAGATTTATTTCCTGAAATCATTAAATATTCACGTTATTCTACAAAAACAGAGTCGGGTGTCATTGGCTATTCTACAGCAGCAACGAGTCAAAAGGGCGAGGTTCTTGTCCAGCGTTCCGTCGATCGGATCGTTCATTTTTTGCATGACACATGGGACATTCCTCATTCCTAGTACATAGTAAGCGGTCACTGCGCTCGATGTAGACAGGAGGATTTATGATGACAATAAGTGGAAATCAGGTGAGAGTGGCTGTTGTACAAGCATCCCCAGTGATAATGAATTTGACAGAGTCGATCGAAAAGCTTCGCACGTTGACATCAGATGCGGCCAATCAGGGAGCCAAACTAGTGCTATTCCCGGAAGCTTTTCTTTCTGCATACCCAAGAGGACTAAATTTTGGCTCCAAGATCGGGAGTCGTTCTGAGAAGGGACGAGAAGACTGGTATCGGTATTGGGAAAGCTCTCTCGCTGTGCCGAGCGCAGAAACCGATCGACTTGCTAAAATAGCAAAGGACTATGCGGTATATCTCGTCGTAGGGGTAACGGAAAAAGAGCATGGCTCTGGTACGCTCTATTGCACCGTTCTTCATTTTGGACCAGATGGTACATTACTCGGAAAGCACCGGAAATTAAAGCCAACAGGGATTGAGAGACTGGTTTGGGGGGAAGGAGACGGGAGTACCTTGCCCGTTTTCGAAACACCTTATGGGAAAATCGGGAGCTTGATCTGCTGGGAAAATTACATGCCCCTGGCACGCATGGCTATGTACAGTAAAGGTGTGGAGCTCTATTTGGCACCTACGGCGGATTCCAGAGAAGTATGGCAATCGACAATCCGCCATATCGCCTTGGAGGGACGTTGCTTCGTTTTGTCTTGTAATCAATTCGTTACGAAGGAGATGTACCCGACTGATTTGGCCTGCTACGAAGAGCTGGAATCAGAGCCAGAAGTAATGTGCAGTGGCGGGAGTGCCATCGTAGGACCGCTTGGAAACTATGTCGTAGAGCCTGTATACGGAAAAGAAGACATCTTGCTTGCTGATCTCGATTTGAGCCAAATTGTAAAAAGCCGTCTCGATTTTGATGTAAATGGGCATTACTCCAGGCCGGATGTGTTCCAGCTTTGGATCGATGAGAGACCGCGCACCAATACGAAAGAGACGTGTAGCGAGTAAAAATGGAAAAGACAACCACTTGCATGGAGCTCCTTGTTTGGAGTGACAGTAGATGGTTGTCTTTCTTCATAATGTAATCATTCACTCTACGTACAACCCGCCCGTATACATCGCAGTCAGATTACGGGCAATCTCATTTACAGAATGGCTATACTCATTTCGCACGATGTCCCACAAATACATTTCGTTGGCAAAAAACCATCCTCTGGCGATCAAGATGTGGTCAACATCCTTGCGAGCTAAGCCGTTTTGCTGGGAATAGACGATATCCTGCGCAATGTGCATGATAAACCGCTCACGAATTTCTTTCCATTTTTGATTCACATCTTCTGATAGCCGTATGCCTTCCTCAACGACCTGCATCATGGCACGCTCCTGATTTGCCATTTCGAGAAAGAGTCCAGCCTGTTTTTCAATCATCGCACAAGCCTCTTCTTTTGTTTGGGGGTGGAACGGCAACTGCGCAATGGCATAAAACTGGTTCATGACTTCATCCATTAAGTGGATCAGGATTTCGTCTTTTCCGGTGAAATGCAGATAGGCAGTGCCGTATCCGGTTTCAGCCTTTTTTATAATCTGCGTAATCGTCGCTTTTTGAAAGCCATGCTCGATAAAAACATCTCGAGCTGCGCCAAGCAGCTTTGCCCTGGTCTTAAGGGACCGTTGTTTTCTTGCAGAGGCTTGCTCATTAGATGGGTTCATGCCGAGTCCTTCCATTTCTTTGATTTATAACTGACGCGATGTCATTGACACGATGTCAGTTATAGAATATTCTAAATTCAATAGTGAAATCAAGTCAAAAAGGGTGATTACGATGAAAGAGTATACGTTCGATCCTTCGATAGACTGTGCACGTGTATTAGATCAGGCAGATGAATTGGCAGCTTTTCGTAATGAATTTTACATAAAACCAGAGCGAATTTATTTGGATGGCAACTCGCTCGGATTACTCTCCAAAAGAGCGGAGCAGTCGCTTTTGGATGTATTGGACACATGGAAGGAGTACGGCATCGACGGATGGACGGAAGGTCCTAATCCATGGTTTTATTTATCCGAAAGTCTAGGAGAAAAAATGGCGCCGCTCGTAGGTGCGAGACCTGAGGAAGTGATTGTTACCGGCTCGACCTCCGTGAATTTGCATCAGGTAGTTGCGACGTTTTACCAGCCTAGCGGCAAAAAGACGAAAATACTTGCAGATGAATTGAATTTTCCGTCGGACATTTACGTGATGCAAAGCCAGCTACAGGCAAAAGGTTATGATCCCGATGAGCACTTGGTTCGAGTAAAAAGCCGTGATGGACGATTTATCGAGGAAGAAGATATTATTGCCGCGATGACAGATGAAATTGCATTAATCGTTTTGCCAAGTGTTTTGTACCGCAGCGGACAGATACTCGATATGAAACGGCTGACCAAAGAAGCACACGATCGCAACATATTGATCGGCTTTGACTGCTGCCATTCCGTTGGTGCCATCCCGCACTACTTTGATGAGTGGGGTGTCGATTTTGCCGTCTGGTGCAACTATAAATACGTGAATGCCGGGCCTGGGGGCGTTGGAGCCATATACGTTAATCAGAAGCATTTTCATCGGGTACCTGGTCTTGCGGGATGGTTTAGCTCTAGCAAGGAAAAGCAATTTGACATGGAGCATGTGCTGACACCTGCGACTACGGCAGGAGCTTTTCAGATTGGTACGCCACATTTGCTCAGCATCGCTCCCTTGATCGGATCACTCGAAATCTTTGCGGAAGCAGGTATTGACCGCTTGCGGAGCAAGTCGCTACAGCTAACGAACTACATGCTCTATTTGATCGGGCAAGAGCTGGATGGCATGGGCTTTACGATCGGAAATTCGTTGGAAGAAGAAAGACGCGGAGGGCATGTATACCTGGAGCATACAGAGGCGGCGAGAATTTGCAAGGCGTTGAAAGAAAATGGAGTGATCCCGGATTTCCGAGCTCCAAACGGGATTCGCCTGGCTCCGATGGCTTTGTATAACACCTATGAAGAAGTGTGGCATGCTGTTCAAATACTTGCCAAAATCATGCGAGAAGAGCAATACAAAAAATTTGAGAATAAACGGGGAGTCGTCGCCTAAAACGAGTCGCCAGACCTGCGTGAAAATAACAGGACACTCCTTCATGAACAAACAATGATCTGCCCGAAAAGAAGGGAGCAAAACAAAGAACCGGAAGCTAATCTGTCTTCCGGTTTCTTCTGTTCTCTTCCAACGATCTGGTGTTAACGCACTTTTTTCATACCGAGCAACGTGATTTCCCCCTGATCATCACGGGAAAACGTGCAGCTCCAATCCTGCCACAAATGCTGGAAGGAGGCTTCTGATCGTGGATAAAGCGGAATGACTGTCTCCTCATTCCAAACTAACAACCACTGCTCTCCGTCTTGCTCCACGCTTGCAGTACAGCCAAACCCTTCATAGATTCCCATGTAAGCGTCGTACACTTTTTTTTCAATCGGATATTCTGGTGGACGTCGAGGAACGGAGATGTCCTTTCCAAAAAGCAAGGTACTCAAGGCTTCCGCAAGCTTGCGTACAGGTACGAAATCATAGTTGGTCAGCATAATGACTGTGGCCTGCTCGTCTGGGAACCTGTGCAGTTCACTTCGATGCCCGCGGTATGCACCACCGTGATGGACTCTTCTGTGTCCAAGATACGTGTCCAGAAACCAGCCAAAACCGTACCCTGAACCGGTTGCTTGAAAGGCCAATTCTCGTGTCTCTTTTGAAACTAATTTTTCGCTGTACAACGCCTGGTCCCAGAGGTAGAGATCATTGACTGTCGAATACATGGCCCCGGCGGAAAAGCTGGAGCTCATATCCATATACTCGCACAAGATGAGATCGTTCCAAGAAGAATCATAAGCCGAGCTCATATGAGGGATAACCTTTCTGTTGTTATCTAAGCCCGTGTCATTCATCCCGAGGGGAGCGAGTAAATGCTTGCTCAAAAAGTTTTCAAATTTCAAACCGGTTATTTTCTCGATGATCATCCCAAGCAAGAAATAGCCGGAATTTTGATATGCGAAAGTAGAGCCTGGTGGAAAAGCAAGCGGTTGATTCACAAATAAATTCAGAACCTCTTGTCTGGACATCCTTCGTTTGTTTCCATACTTATTGTATTCAGGCAGGGATGAGTAATTGATGAGCCCGGAGGTATGGGTCAACAGGTGTGTGATAGTAATATCCGGCATCCAGCTAAGCTCAGGAAAGTAACGATGCAGTCGATCATCTAAAAGAAGCTGTCTTTGTTCAAACAATATCAAAATAGCCATCGCCGTAAACGATTTGGTAATCGACCAAATCCGAAATTTCGTTTCTGTGGTGTTCGGTACATGATGCTCGAAATTCGCATAGCCATACGCTCTTTTGAGGAGAACTTCCCCTCGATGGGCGACTAAGACCGTTCCGCTCAAAGGCCAATCACGTTCATACGCGTTTATATATGTTTCCAACCGTTCCGGTAACCCAATCATTTCCATCCCCACCGCCAAAATATTTTACCATAGCAACCCGCAAGCAAGGTTAACCCCCACCCGCTTTTGCCAACCGCTACATTCGATTAACGTAAGTTAGCATTCTTTATCGCTGCTTGAATGTACGTCTCCAACGTATCAATAAACGCTTTGGCGGCATACCCCAGATATTTGTCCGAGCGATACACAATACAGATGTCCTGACTGGGAGTAGGATTCAAGAGAGAAACAATGGCAATCTCCTTCTGGCCAAGATTTTCGAGAAGCAGGCGAGGCAGTACACATACACCGATCCCTTGTTCTACCAATGAAAGGAGCGAGGATAGGGTAGTGGTTTCAATATGCGGCTGCAGTCGGAAGCCTTCTTGCTGGCAGTACTGGCTAATCAGCTGTCTAACTTGATGATCGGGTGGGAACATAAGCAGTTTCAAATCCTTGAGCCGTGAAAAGGGGACTGCTTTTTCTGTAGCAAGAGAGTGGCCAGCCGAAATAGCCAAGGCGAACTCTTCGTGAAACAAGGGAATAACAGTCATTCGCTCGTCGGAAACAGGCATCGTTGTAACTCCAATATCGATCGTCCCTTGGATAATCTGCTCCAGGATTTTCGTAGATTCGATGACGGACAAGGATAGTTTGGGATAGGTGCGGTGAAATTCGATGAGCAGCGCGTTAAACATCAAATCGGCGTCTCCGGGAAGGACACCGATTGAAAGGGAGCCGCTTTGGACGTTCTGTAGTTCAGCGATGGCTGAACGAGCATATTCAAGATGTGAAAAAACATGGCGGCTTTGTTCCAGCAGCACTTTTCCGGCTTCGGTCAAACCAATGCGTTTTCCCAGGCGATCAAAGAGCGGTACACCAAGCTCGCTCTCCAAAAACTTGATTTGTTGACTGAGATTGGATTGCGAGGTGCACAGCTTCTCGGCCGCTCGGGAGAAATGCATTTCTTCACAAACGGCGATAAAAAATTCTAATTGACGTAGCTCCATGTAGCCATCTCCTGCGTCTCATCGTTTTTATTAATCATTATAATCGGAAAAGCATGATTGTTGGCTTTCTTTCGAAGAGGTACACTGATTTTGACGATAAGCGCGCGCGAGTCAAGAAACGATAATCATTGGAGGGATTGCCCCATGTCTCAAAACATAATTCATACGGCTGTATCTGTTCGGCAGATTGCATTGCAGCAGGTTCAAGCGATTCCAGAGGAGTTCTTTGACGTTCATCCTCAGGCATTTGCCAATACCATTCGATGGAATGTGGGACATCTCATCTTTTCCCTCGATTTTTTTCTCTCGCTCGGCCTGCCTTTTCATTCCAATCTTCCAGAAGCCTATGCGACATTCTTTCATACGGGAACGAAGCCAGCAGATTGGACTCTTGCCCCTCCGGCAAAAGCAGAGCTTGTCCAGTACATGACAGATCAACTGGAGAGACTTGCCAGACTAGCCCCAGAACAATTCGATCAGCCGCTGCCTTCGCCGATTGAGATGGGCCCGTTGCGATTCGAAATCGCAGGAGAGGTTGTCAATTTTGCCCTCGTCCACGAAGCCATGCACCTTGGGACGATCTCAAGTATCGTCAAAGTGATCCAGCACGAGCTTGCGGATAGCGTGAAATAATGAAATGAACAGAAAAGAAAAATCTAGGACGGATGCTGGTCATCCGTCTTTTTTGTACGGAGAGGATCTTGTCATTTCTGATCACGTAATAGGGACACCGTAGCACCCCTAGCCTTTGGAGGCATTGACATTTTCCATAAAAAGTAAAGATAATAAACTAAGTCTGTTTTTCATGTATTGAAATTGCAAATCAAAGGTAAATGGTTCAGAAGGTAACGTAATAAATGTTACGTCAACTTTTGGAATGATAGTATAGATGTCTATTATATAGAGGCCAAAGGATGGATTTTTAAAATGAATATCATGAAAGGGATTGGAATAATTGTTATATTCACGTTCCTGACTGCGTGTACTGTACATGAAATTAATCAGGATACATTTTTGAGCAGAGACGTTATTACTGCGCAACAGCCTAATACAAGTGGAACTAAAATGAATGCAGCATCCATTCCAACTCCAAGAGATGATTTAGTGGGAACGATTGGTACTGAGGCAAGTAACTCTCCGGATAGCTTTACTCTGGATTTTTCTAAAGTTGAATGGGAACAACCTTTGCTCCAAGCTACTTTAACGAATAATCTAGGATCAATAGTCGTAAAGAAGCAAATAAACCATTATGTTGTATTCCTCTATCAAAAAGACCAAGAAAATATATATGCCGCAATCCAATCAGGCTCTACTATTTTTGATATCGGTCAGATTGGATACACACTCCAACAAAAAGATTCCATATCAATTGAGCAGGTAGATGCATTTGGTAAAGCCTATGTGAAAATTACGGGTTTTTGTGGAGCAAATTGTCCGATCACTAATTATGTTCAAATGGACAAGAATCCCCCAAGTCTTTTCCAAATTCAAGCCCATACCGTAGAAGCAGATTTGAATGAAGACGGCATAAAGGAGATTATTGCCACAGTTGGTACGTTAGCGGAGACATCGATCTATCGATGGCGTCAGGAAAGTATGGAAACTGTTAATCTAAATGAAGCTATGAAGGCACAGGTGGTTATTTACAAGTCTGAGACGAATACGTTTGAAGCGAGTTTACAGAACGAATCGATGTCGGTTTGGAAATATCTCGAGGGAAAAATAGTATCACGTACCGTGATTAAAGGAGACTTATGAACGTGCAGCGACTCAACGCTTCTCCTTATTTTCTTCATCATTTCTATTTATACTGAAAAAGAGTAACCCTCGCATTGTGTTTGGAGGTGTAATAGATGTCTTCCATATTAATCGTGGATGATGAGCCGCAAATTTTGGAAATCCTCTCGTCATATTTGAGAAAAGAGGGCTATCACGTTCTCACCGCGTCTGAAGGAGGGAAAGCGTTGGAGATCGCGGCAACATATCCATTAGCTCTGATGATCCTTGACCTCATGCTTCCTGATAAGACAGGTGAGGAGGTATGCATAGAAGTGCGCAAATCATCCCGTGTCCCTATCCTGATGCTGACCGCAAAAAGCGGGGAAGCAGACAGAATTAGAGGCTTGGAGATTGGTGCCGACGATTATTTAGTCAAGCCTTTTAGCCCACGTGAGCTGGTAGCAAGGGTTCGTGCCATTTTGCGCAGGATGGGGGATTATCAGTCCTTGAGCGATCTCGTTGAAATAGGGGAGCTGACGGTATCCTTGGGGGAAAAACGGATTTTTTTGCGAGGGAAGGCAGTTGAGACCACACCAAACGAGTTTCGCTTGCTGGCAACGCTTGTACGTTACCCCGGTCGAACGTGGACGAGGGATGAATTAGTGGAGGAAGTACTGGGAATGGACTTTTTAGGGAGCGATCGAACTATCGACACCCACATCAAAAACTTGCGCCAAAAAATAGAGGATGACCCGAGACAGCCAGTTTATATTAAAACGGTTTACGGACTGGGCTATCGTTTCGACGATCCCGACAAGAGTCGGGGGTAGACGATGAAACGTATCTGGGTGAGGCTTGCCCTCGTCATTTTACTGGTGAGCGCGAGTGGCATTTTGATTTCAACGATCCTTTCCATCAAGGAAATGCAGCATCATTTTGCGCTCTATGTGCGTGACGTGAATCAAGTCCATAAGCAAGATCTGGTTAAGATGCTCAGGGACGAATATGCGATCCATCAAAAGTGGGAGCAAAGTGCTTTTCAAAAACTAGAAGCCGCTTCCCAATTGCTCGGATTGCAGATCATGCTCTATGACGAAAACCTCAAGCTTCTTCGTTCTTTTGGGGATACGCTTGCTGTTGCTATGACTGGTGGTGACGATGAGCTGACCCAAATAGTGGAGCAGGGAAAGACCGTCGGTTCCATACGCATTCATTTTACTAACACCGGAACCACTTTTTTGGAGGAGCATTTTCAAATCGCCCATACAAATGCGATGCAATGGACGATGCTCGCTCTGCTCATCATTGTCTGTCTGGTCAGTATCGTCACTGCGAAACGCTTCACCAAACCAATTGTCACCATGAGTGAGGCGGCAGTAAAGGTGGCTAAAGGAAATCTGGCAACGAGAGTTATCGTTCCGCCTGGAAATAATGAGCTTGCCAGTCTGGTTGAATCATTTAACAACCTGGTGAATAGCTTGGAAAACCAGGAGGAGCTGCGAAAGAGACTCACCTCTGATGTTGCACATGAGCTGCGCACTCCGCTCAATACATTGCTGGCGCAAACGGAAGGGATGATTGATCAGGTTTGGGAGGCAACACCGGAGCATCTCGAGGCGATCCGCACAGAAGTACTGAGACTCATTCGGATCGTTAGTGATCTGGATCAGGTTATGCAGGCAGAAGCCGGGGTCCTGACGATTTCCAGAGAGAAAGTGGACATGGGTAGATTGGTGGAGGCAACAGTTGCATCAATGACCGCTACTTTTCAACAAAAGCAAATCGCGCTCTCAAGCGAGGTTCAATCTGATGTTTGGGTGATGGGTGACGAGCAACGGCTAGCGCAAGTGCTGTCCAATTTGCTGACGAACTCGCTCAAACATGCAGAGAGTGGCGGTAAAGTGCTCGTGACTGTCCAAAAAGCAGGCGCTTTTGTCGAGGTCCAGGTAATCGATAATGGCAGCGGCATTTCACCGCAGGATTTACCATTCGTGTTTGAGCGCTTTTACCGTGGGGATCGATCGAGAAATCGGGGGCGCGGTGGTGCTGGCTTGGGATTAACCATCGTGCAAGGAATCGTGGAAGCGCACCTGGGAGAGGTTCTCATCAGCAGTACAGTCGGAGCAGGTACGACGGCTACGATTCGTTTACCAGCTATAAAAGAAGCAGGGCAGGGAAAATAGTTCCTGCCCTTTTGCATGTGATCACTCAGGCATGTTATTCACTGTAGGATCGACTACAAAATCTCTTTGGAAGCCCTCGTATTTTACTTCTGACATCATCCCTTGCGCAGCGTGACCCAGATCATGACAATGAAACATCCATTCTCCGGGGTTATCCGCAATAAAGGCAACGACAAACTCCTCTCCTGGCAGCAGATTTAATGTGTCTTTTACTAATGGTGAACCGGAAACGGGCTGTCCGTTTTTACTCAAAACCTGGAAAAAATGCCCGTGCAAGTGCATGGGATGAAGATCCTTTGGAGACTTGTTCACGAGCTTTACCTTTACCAAATCTCCTTTTTTAACTTGGAGTGGAGGCGTGTCCGGATAGGTTTTTTCATTAATCGTGAAGGTCATTTCTCCGCTTTTCATTTCGGTATTCAAATCCATCGTATACTCGATGTCATACGAATCGCCCGGCGAGAAATTACTTTTTGCAGCTTCTCCATATTTCGTAATATCGATCAGAGGCAAATTTCCTTTTTCCGCCTTTGGCTTGGTAGCCTCATAGCCTTCGTACACGATCGGAACGGTCAACGATGCCGCCCCAGGATTTGAGCTGAGTTCTTCCAAAAGCCAGCTTCCCGGATTGTTTGCCACAAACTCGATATCGTAGCGTTCGCCAGGAGCGATATTCAACAACTGACCACTGACGAGCGGCGGATTGTTAATCGGCTGACCGTCCGTAGAAACAATTTTGTACTCATGTCCCTGCAGGTAAAGCTGATGGGATAGAAAGCCGGCATTAACCAAACGAATTCGCACTTTATCTCCCTGTTTGATCATAAGTGGGGAAATGGCTGAGCCTGTTTTACCGTTTGCGGAAAAAATCGTGTACATCAGTGGCATCATTTCCGCATCACTCATGGGCATTTCACCGCTATTGCTGTTCATCATGGAGGAATGATCGCTAGTTGTTGTGCTCATGCTCATCCCTGCATGTCCACCACCGTGACTCATGCCTGCCATGCTGTCGTCTTTTAACCACTCATCGACGACAAGGGTGAAGTCTTTATTGACCGGCTGCTTCTCTTTTGGCTCAACCACCAAGGAGCCGTATAGCCCTTTATCTACTTGGACAACTCCGTTTTGATGCGAATGGTACCAGTACGTTCCGGGGACATCTACTTTGAATTGGTAGGTAAAGCTTTCGCCAGGCTTAACCGCATTTTGGGTGATACCCGGAATTCCGTCCATGTTGTTCGGGACGGGGAGGCCATGCCAGTGGATCGTGACAGGCTCTGGCAACTGATTTTGCAACAGTATTTTGACTGTCTCACCTTGTTTTACGCGAAGCTGTGGACCGGGAACCGTACCATTATAAGTCCAAGCGGTTTTCATCGTATTATCGTCCAGATGAAGCATGCTTTCTTTTGCCGTCAGTGTAAAAGTATTTCCTGTCAGTACTTCCATGGCGGAATCGTTTGCCGCGGACATTGTTTTGGCCTCTGTAGCTTGTTGCGGTGCCTGGGACATATTTCCCATGTCATGACCTTGATGATCCATTGGCTGACTGTTGGCAGCACAAGCGGAAAGCAACAAAGTACCTGTCAGGATCAACGGCAGGGCAATCCGTTTTTTTCTCAGTTGCTTGGTAATCACATGTATACCTCCTTTTTACTGATGCAACCAAGGTAGCACATGACTATGAAGAAAAGATGGAGATCACAATACATACTTGACCGCTAGGAATAATCAGATTAAACTAATGGATAATCTAGCCGATCAGACAACTGAAGGCTCCCATAGCTTGCATGGTTTCAAGCAAGTGAGGGAGCTTTTTTCTTTTTCACAGAGAAGCTGTTAGGAGGATGAATATGGAGTATAGATGCCCGGTTTGCCAACAGATTTTTCAGGCAGAAGCTGATTTATGTCCTCATCTGATGCAGTTTTTAGAAGCGCTCCATGGGCAAAAGGTATGGAGAATCCGCCTTCTGCACCGATATGCATTTGAATTTTACAGTGACGCGCAGATCCAGGATATGGTGAAGACAGAGCCCTTGAATGTTTCCGAGGTGATGTGCATCGAAGCATTCAATGCCAAGACGTTTCAAGGGGTAAACTCTTTGGGAAAACAGGTCTCACTCTTTGAATAGACCCAAAATGAGCATGTCCGATGCAGCCGAATTTGACAGGATAGCTTTTACAAAATAGAAGGAGGCGATTGGATGAATATTGAAAACCTCGAGGCGTTTGTTTATGTCGTTCATTTCAACAGCTTCAATAAAGCAGCAGATGCCTTGTTTTTATCACAACCATCTATATCAGCACGTATTCAAACCTTGGAGCGGGAATTGGATGTGAAGCTGTTTCTACGGGAAGGCAAAAACTTTTCTTTAACGGAAAAGGGGAAGCAATTTCTCCCGTTTGCCCAGCAAATCCTGCAATCGTACCGTAAAGGCAAGCAGCAGCTCCGACGCGAACAGACCACCCTGCACGAGCTGAGAATTGGCTGCACCGCGTCCGTTTCCGCCTATATCATGCCAGAGCTGCTGCCCATACTTAAACAGCTAAATCCCGAGCTGCAAATTAAGCTGGTGACGGCGCCAAGCGAAACCATACTCGAAAAAGTTCTGCAAAAGGAGATCGATTTGGGACTTGTACGCAACATTAGCCATCCCCTGATCGACTCTGTTTTGTTCTATGAAGACCCGATTCGTTTGTATGTTCATAAAGACCATCGATTTATCGAGCAGCATCCGAGCATACTGGACGAGATCGGTGGGGAAAAGCTCGTTTTTTTCGAATGCGGGTCGCTTGACTGGATGAAGCTGCACAGCTTGTTCGAGACTTTGCAGAAGCAGCCTGTCATTGATTTGAATATCGACAATCATGAGACAGCCAAAAAGTGCATTGCCAAAGGAATGGGGATCGGATTTTTGCCTGATCTTTGCGCACGGAAAGAAGTGGGGGACCAGCAGCTGTTTCCGATTGATATTCCGGCTCTTGCAAGCCTTTCCTTACGCACCAACATTATTACATTAAAAGGAGAAGGCGGGGAGCTTCGCAAACGTTTTTTAGAGCTGATCGAGCATGTTCACCATTCGCAATCGGCTGAATCGAATCTTTCTATGCATCAATAGAAATCCCTGATTGGGGAATGGATTGACGATGAGAGGGCATGGTGATAAAGTTTGGAATCATAAAACCAACTAAACATATCGGGTTTTATAGAAACAAAACTTCACTCATCCGGGGAAGGAAGATCGATTCGATGAAATTTGCTTTGTTTAGTCTCATGATGAATATTCCAAACGCAGTAACGGGAGAAACCTTAACGACACAGCAAAAGTTTCAAAATGTTTTGAAGCAAGCTATTCTCGCCGAAAAGCTGGGCTTTGAAGCGTATGGAGTAGGGGAGCGCCACGGAGAGCCTTTTATTTCATCTGCTCCACCAGTCGTTTTAACAGCCATTGCCGCACAGACATCACGGATTCGCTTGCTGACTACCGTGACAGTCCTCAGCGTGCTTGATCCGGTCAGGGTAGCAGAAGATTATGCAACACTCGATCATTTATCAGGTGGACGACTGGAGCTGATTATCGGAAAGGGCAATGACCCACGTCACTATCCGTTGTTCGGCATTACAGAGGAGGACCAGTGGGATTCACTGGCAGAGCGATACGAGCTGCTCAACCGCTTATGGAGTGAGGAAAATGTCTCGTGGAGTGGAAAATACAGACCGCCACTTCATCAGGTGACTACTCAGCCAAGGCCATTTCAGGTGAAAATTCCTGTCTGGCATGGGAGTGCTTCCAGTACGCTCTCCACTGAACTGGCTGCGAAGTATGGCGATCCGATCTTTTCGTCAAACGGGTTTCACCATATGAGCAAATACAAAGCACTGATTGATCATTACCGGGAGCGCTGGGAGTATTACGGTCACGATCCGAAAGACGCTGTAATAGGAGCAGGCGGTGGAACCTTGTACCTGGCGGATACAGCTGAAGAAGCTGTCCGGCGCTATCGTCCCTATTACAATGCTTTTCATGCGACGGACTCTTCCAAGCACAATCAAACTCCGTTTACGGACCTGGAAGACAACATCAAAAATGGCCCGGCTTTGATCGGAAGCGCCAATTTCGTGATCGAGAAAATTTTGAAATACCACGAAGCATTCGGTCATCAAGTACTCAGTATCAGTGTGGACGGTCTGACTGAGGCAGAACAGCAGGAGCAAATCGAGCGGTTTGCAGCCGATGTCATGCCTGTACTTCGCAGAGAGCTCCCGAGTACCGTTTGGGGAGATGGCCCGATACTGAAAAGAGCGGATGAAGTGGCTGTCGCAGCCAAATAAAGAAACAAAAGAATCAGCGAGCAAGAGAAAATGATGGTCTCATACAAAACTTAAACCAATTAAATCGATTGATTTACTGAGTAAATTGAACTATCACTTTTTTGGGAGGTCATGTAATCATGAGCCAAATCGATATTCAGGCCTATCTGGACTTGCACGGACAATTAGCAGACGCGATCAAAGGGTTAACAAAAGAAGAGCTGCACTGGAAGCAAAAAGCAGAATCCTGGAGTGTGACCGAAGTCCTTACGCATCTACTGGATCACCAGATCGTGGTTTCGTTTCGGATTCGCGACGTACTTGCCCGTACGACTGTCCAGCTTCCGGCTTTTAACCAAGACCTGTGGGTAAATGGACAGAAGGGTAATGAATGCGACCCGGAAGACATTCTGGAAACCTATCGTTCTTTGCTTCAATACAATGCACAGCTATTTAGAAGACTGACACCTGAGGAATTGGAGAAAACAGCGATTAACCACAAAGGTGACACGGTGCGTGTCGTCGATATTGCAGCTGGCTTCATCAAGCATGTCCATCATCACATCGGGCAAATAGAACGGATCAAGCAGGCACAGGCTGCTCAAAGCGTACGCTGACCTGAGACATCAACCAATACACGAATAAGGGAGTAGAACGACAGTGAAGATCGAACACACAAACAAATGGATAAAACATACCGCTCTTTCACTTATCACGGCAGCACTGCTTGCCGGATGCGGATCAAACCAAGGCCAAAACTCGAATTCTTCTGCACCAGCGGATCAGACTGCTGCCTCGGCAGGAAACGAGCAAGGTGGCGAATTGACGTATGCCTTGGCTACTTCTCCAGATACGCTGGATGCTGGAGCGAGCGGTTTTGCGGTATCCCATCGGGTGTTTCGCAATATTTTTGACAGCCTCGTGTTTCAAGCAAAGGACGGTACCTTCCAGCCTTGGCTGGCCAGCAGCTGGACGAAATCAGAAGACGGCAAAGAGTACACGTTCAAGCTTCGCACGGACGTAACCTTCCAAGACGGCACTCTGTTTAATGCAGCTGCGGTCAAAGCAAATTTTGAACATATTTTTGCCGGAGGACGTGGACAGTCTCGCTCCTTGCTCGGTACATTCTCGTCAGCAGAGGTCGTGGATGAGCATACAATCAAAATCAAATTGTCAGAGCCGTTTGAACCATTACTTGCCGGACTTAGTTCAGGTTTTCTCGGCATCTCCTCGCCCAAGGCATTTGAGCAGTACGGGGATCAATACGGCAAGAATCCCGTAGGCTCGGGACCGTTCAAATTTGTGAGCTGGACGGAAAATGACCAAATCGTCCTCGAAAAAAATCCGAACTACAACTGGGGGCCACCAGGGGCTGACAATAAAGGTCCATCTCAGCTGGATAAGATTACTTTCAAGATCATCCCGGAGGAGGCAACGCGAATCGGCAGCGTACAGAGCGGTCAGGTGCTCGCTGCGGAGACCGTTCCACCACAATTGATTACTGCACTTAAAAATGATCCCAACATAGCTGTAGATCAGTCGATCACAAATGGCACTGCTTTTTCCCTTTATCTCAATACGAAAAATGAGCCTTGGAACGAGATGAAAGCACGTCAGGCTGTCCAACTGGCAGTAGATGTCGATACGATTGTTCAAACGCTCTATTTGGGCACATACGAGCGCGCGTGGTCCGCATTGACACCGGGTATTCTCGGCTATGATTCTTCACTCGAAAACAAAGTGAAACCGGATATTGCCAAAGCCAATCAATTGCTCGATGAATTGGGCTGGAAGCAAGGGGCGGATGGAATTCGTGAAAAAGATGGCAAAAAGCTGATCCTTCGTTATCTTGACGGGTCGCCAAATCGGGAAAAACGCAATGATATCGCAGCGATCGTACAGCAGCAGCTGAAGCAAATCGGGATTCAGGTCAATCTGAACATTACCAAAGATACCAATACACCGATTACAAACGGTGAGTACGACATTTTCGGCAATTCCCAAGTAAAAGCGGACCCTGATATTCTGCGCAATCTGTTCCGTTCAGATAGGGTCTTTACAAAAGGCGGAACCAACTGGTCGAATGTGGCAGACCCGAAAATTGACGAGCTGCTCGATCAGGGCGCGGCAGAAAGCGATCCGCAAAAGCGAAAAGAAATCTACGCCCAAATCCAGGAGTACATGATTGACAGGGCAATCATTCTCCCGATCTATGTCTTCCCGTATACCGTCGCTCATTCGAAAAAGGTAGAAGGATTGAAATTTGATCTGCTTGGCTATCCGTTATTGTACGACGTCACCATTCGCCAGTAATGAAAGGAGGTAAGCCTTGTGACTGGAACGATTGCTACCCGCCTGCTGACCTCACTTCTTGTTGTCATTGGCTCGTCGATGCTTGTCTTTGTCATTATGTTTGTGCTACCTGGTGATCCGGTCCTGCAGCTGCTCGATGGCAACGCAACAACTCCTGAGGCGATTGAACAAATGAGGCAGCAGCTCGGGCTGGATCAACCGTTTTACGTCCAATTTATGCAGTATTTCCTGCAGCTTTTGCAGGGGGATTTTGGTGCATCGCGGATCGACAGCGCGCCGGTACTTCCTAAAATACTTGCGCACGTACCGGCAACGCTCGCCTTGACAGCGGTCAGTACTACGGTGTCCGTGCTGGTAGGTACGATTCTGGGAGTGCTTTCTGCCATTCATCGAAATGGAATCATCGATTTGACAGCAAGGTTTGTTGGCTTGTTCGGGATATCCATGCCAACCTTTTGGACAGGAATTTTGTTGCTGCTTTTGTTCTCCATCCATTTGAGGTTGTTCCCGATAGCAGGATCGGACGGATGGAAAACACTCGTTTTGCCAGGAATCACGTTGGGACTGGTGGGGGCAGGGTTTATCGTTCGGATGGTGCGAAATACGATGCTGGAGGTCATAAGCGAGCCGTTTATTGTGACCCTGCGCGCGAAAGGCTTGACGGAGAGAGTCGTTATGTACAAACACGCTTTGCGAAACGCACTCATACCAGCCCTGACGATGATGGGTGTCATGGTTGGCGAGCTTTTGAGTGGAACGGTGGTCGTGGAGACTGTTTTTGCACGGCAGGGAATCGGGCGAATTCTCGCGGATGCCATCATGTCAAAGGATATGCCAGTTGTACAGGGTGTGGTCTTTTTCACTGCCATCATCTATGTACTCGTCAATTTGCTGGTAGATGTCTCGTATTCCTTTGTCGATCCACGCATACGACGATCACAGTGAGGGAGGAGGAAGCGTAAGTGAAAGAAACGACGATCACGAAACCACTTGGGACAACAGTCCAGCTGCACCGGTATCGGCTGAGACGGTTGGAGCCGTCACAGTTTTTCCTGTTTGGGGCAGGACTGGTTGTACTGTTTCTAACGATATGTGCCATCTCTCCGCAATGGGTGGCACCTTATGCGCCGACTATGATTGACCCGACCAATTTGCTGCAGCCCCCGAGCGCGAGTCATCTATTCGGGACGGATTATTTTGGGCGAGATGTCTTTACGCTTGTCGTTTACGGCAGCCGTGATTCCCTGCTCATCGGACTTGCTTCTGTCGTCGTTGGCGGAGTGTTGGGAGGGGTGCTCGGGGCGATCTCCGGTTATGTCGGTGGACTTATTGATCTCATCATTATGCGCATCATCGAGGTGCTGATGACGATTCCGGGTATTCTCTTGGCTCTGGCTATCGCGGCGGCACTGGGACCAAGCACGCTCAATATTATTCTGGCGATTGCCTCTGGGACGATTCCTCGCTATGCAAGAGTAATGCGCAGCTCGATTTTAACGGTGAAGCACCGCTCTTATGTCCTTGCCTCACGCTCGATCGGGAGTTCTGAATTTCGTATCTTTTGGAAGCATGTCCTGCCAAACTCGACCGCTCCTTTTCTGGTGATGGCTACGATCGGTATCGGGACATCTATATTAACAGGTTCGGGCCTCAGCTTCCTTGGACTGGGGGTAATCAAGGAAATTCCGGATTGGGGTACGGTCTTGTCTCAAGGAAGAGGATACTTGACGGTTGCCTGGTGGGTTTGCACCTTTCCGGGGCTTGCCATTGCGTTGTTCGTCCTTTCTATAAATGTAATTGGAGACCGGATTCGGGACGTACTGGACCCGAAAAAAGAGTAACGGATAATTCAAAGGAGGTAGCTAATGTCACAATTCCTTCTCGAAATCAAAGGGCTGACGGTTGAATTTCCGACATCTGAAGGATCAGTAACGCCTGTAACTGATGTATCGTTTCACATGAATCGTGGGGAAACCGTATGCCTGGTTGGCGAGTCCGGCAGTGGAAAGACAATCACCTCCAAAGCGATCATGCGCCTGATTGACTTTGAGCGGGGACGGATTGCCGCAGGCACGATCAAGCTGGATGGTGAAGACCTGACTGCTTTTCCCCAGAGTATTCTACAGTCAATTCGGGGAAAACGCGTTGCTATGGTTTTTCAGGAGCCGATGGCAGCCTTCGATCCTGTATATACGATCGGAACACAGATTGTGGAGACGATCCGCAGGCATGAAAAGAAAAGTTCAAAGGAAGCGCGTGCTCGTGCAGTTGAGCTTTTAGAGCGAGTCGGACTGCCTGAGCCGCAGCTTCGCTTTCAGCAATATCCAAATGAACTGTCGGGCGGGATGCTGCAGCGAGCGATGATCGCAATGGCGCTCGCCTGCGGCCCAGAGCTGCTGATTGCGGATGAGCCGACGACCGCTTTGGACGTGACAATCCAGGCGCAGATTTTGACGCTGCTTCGTGATTTGCAAGCAGAGTACGGGATGTCGATTTTACTCATCACACATGATCTGGGGATCGCAGCGGAGATGGCAGATCGCATGATTGTCATGTATGCGGGCAGGATTGTTGAGCAAGCTCTGACGCAAAAGCTGTTTACAGAACCGAAGCATCCCTATACGGCAGGTCTGCTGCGCTCTATCACCACCATGGACAGTGATCGCTCGGCTGCGCTCTATACTATCGAAGGCACTCCGCCAAATGCTGCTGATTTCCCCGCAGGCTGCCGCTTTCATCCCCGTTGTCCACTGGCGACAGAGCATTGCCGTACTACCGCACCGCCACTTGTTGGAACCAGTGATCATGAGGCAGAGTGCTGGCATAGCGACTCGCTGACGGGTAGGCACGACCTAGGGCACCTTGGTACGTCTATAGCGGAGGTAGTGGTTGGCGAAGAGCGATCTGCTGACAGTCATCCACCAGATCTGGAACCGCAGTTGTTGTTTGAGGTGAAAGGATTGACGAAGCATTATCCAGTCCGGGGATCTTTTGGTCAAACAAAAGCCGTTATTCACGCTGTAGACAACGTCTCTTTTGCGATTCGGGAGAGGGAGACATTTGGACTCGTAGGTGAATCCGGCAGTGGCAAATCTACGTTGGGGCGTGTTTTGATCCAGCTGGAAAAAGCTACAGCAGGCTCGGTGCTTTTTCGTGGAGAGGACCTCGGCAGGATAGAGGCATCAAGGCGTAGAGCGCTTCAGCGTGACATGCAAATGATTTTTCAAGATCCATATGGTTCCGTTAATCCGCGCTGGACGGTAGAGGAGACCATCGCTGAGCCACTTTCCGTACACAGTAACATAAGCCGTGCGGATCGCCGAGAGAGGGTAGAGGAGCTGCTGGAACTGGTAGGGCTGAACCCGACTTGGGCGGATCGTTACCCGCATGAATTTTCCGGTGGTCAGCGCCAACGAATCGGGATCGCGCGTGCTATCGCGTTGCAGCCCAAATTTGTCCTTGCAGACGAAGCGGTATCTGCTCTCGATGTATCGGTTCAGGCTCAAATTGTAAATCTCATGCAAGCATTGCAAAACAAGCTCGGACTCACGTATGTATTTATTGCGCATGGTCTCAATATCGTTAGACATGTTTCTTCACGTATTGGGGTGATGTATCTCGGCAACCTGGTAGAAATAGCGCCAGCAGAGGATTTGTTCCACCATCCTGCACATCCCTACACAGCCCTGCTCATTTCATCCATTCCTTGGCCTGATCCTAGCCGTAAAAGAGAATTTACTCCGATTTCGGGCGAGATTCCATCGCCAGCGGCTCCACCACCTGGTTGTCGGTTTCATACCCGCTGCCCAGCCGCGACGGTGCGTTGCCGGGAGCTTGCGCCAGAGCTGCTTCCGATTGGAAACGGCCGCATGGTAGCCTGCCATTATCCTATCTAAATCCAGTCATAGATGATCAGTAAGGAGGAACATCCCATGAAATTTGCTTTAATGAGTCTGATGCAAAATACGCCTAATCCTGTAACGGGTGAAGCTTTTACGCAGCAGGAGAAATTCCAAAACATTCTGAACCAGGCGATACTCGCTGAAAAACTCGGCTTTGATGCTTATGGTGTCGGTGAGAGGCATGGAGCACCGTTTATTTCCTCCTCACCACCGATTGTTTTGACTGCCATCGCAGCGAGAACCTCGCGCATTCGTTTGCTGACCACAGTTACCGTTTTGAGCATCCTCGATCCGGTGAGGGTAGCAGAAGATTACGCAACACTTGATCATCTCTCGGGAGGACGGATCGAGCTAATCATCGGCAAGGGGAACTTTGCACAGCATTATCCGCTGTTCGGGATTAAGGAAGAGGAGCAGTGGGATTCCTTGGCGGAGCGTTATGAGCTGCTCAGTCGGTTATGGAATGAGGAAAACGTCACGTGGGAAGGAAAGTATCGTCCAGCTTTGCAAAATGTGACGACGCAGCCGAGACCTTATCAAAAGAAAATCCCGGTATGGCATGGCAGTGCATCCAGTAAGCTATCGACAGAATTGGCAGCAAAATACGGCGAACCTCTTTTCTCATCGAATACATTGCATCGCCAAGAAAAGTACAAAGCGCTGATTGAGCACTACCGTGAGCGCCTTGCCTACTATGGTCACGATCCGAAAAAAGCAGTTGTAGGGGCAGGCTCAGGTGGAAGCATCTTTTTGGCGAACACGACTGAAGAGGCAATAAATCGCTTCCGACCTTATCACGATGCTTTTCGGGCAAGACTTACGCAGCCGCACGACATTCCTCCGTTTAAAGATTTGGAGGACAACGTGAAGAACGGACCTATTCTCGTGGGCAGTCCCGAGCATGTGATAGAGAAAGTTCTCGATTATCACCAAGCTTTCGGTCACCAAGTTCTGAGTATCAGTGTAGATGGATTTACAGTAGCAGAGCAAAAAGAGCAGGCGGAGCGCTTTGCACAAGAGGTCATTCCGGTACTGAAGCGAGAGATTCCAAGTACAGTCTGGGAGACAACTCCAGTGACATTACAAGAGAGTGTCTCATAGCGCTGTGCAGTTTGACAGACTTCGCGTGAAAATTGGCTGACGATACAAGGGCGATTCCCATGGAGGGATCGCTTTTTTGCTTCGACACTTTCTAGGTAAATAGATACATAGGCAAGGCAGGATATTAGATGAATATGTCTAACTATTCAGAATACATGTTGTGACACTTACGTATCCACTGTTAGGAGGGTGTAAAGATGTCCCTGTCCAATCAATTAGCTTATATGTGTGCCAGCGAACTCGCATCTCTTATCCGGCGTCGCGAGCTTTCACCTGTCGATGTGACCCAAGCTTTTATTGAACGAATCGAAGAGCGGAACAGCAGTATCAATGCCTTGGTTTACTTTGGCTTTGACGATGCCAGAAAAGAGGCCAAACGAGCGGAGCAAGCACTCATGTCTGGCGAGGAAATTGGTCCTTTGCATGGTGTTCCCACAGCGATCAAAGATTTATTTGATTTTAAACCGGGCTGGGTTAGTACCTTTGGAGGAATTCGAGCACTTCGGCAAAACGTCGTGGATTTTTCGTGTCTGTATACAGAGCGTATGGAGAAGGCAGGGGCAATCATTGTTGGGAAAACAAACAGCCCGTTGCTAGGCTTTCGAGGTACTTGCGATAACTATTTGTTCGGTCCTACTCGCAACCCGTTTGATCTGAGTAAAAATAGTGGGGGGTCCTCTGGAGGAAGTGCAGCTGCGGTGGCAGACGGTCTCTTGCCAATCGCGGAAGGGACTGATGGGGGAGGCTCTATCCGTATCCCTGCCTCCTGGTGTGGAGTCTATGGCTACAAGGCTTCATTTGGTCGCGTTCCGCATACGGGTCGACCCAATGCCTTTGGCGGGACGATGCCATTCTTGTATGAAGGGCCGATTACGAGAACGGTAGAAGATGCAGCTATTTCTATGAATGTATTGTCTGGCTATGATCCACGTGATCCGTTTAGTTTGCCGGATGAAATCGATTTTACCAAAGCATTGACACGCTCGGTGAAGGGCTGGCGAATTGCCTACAGCTCCGATTTTGACATTTTCCCTGTCGATCCAAAAGTAAAAGAGGTCGTGGCACGAGCGGTGTCCGCTTTTGCCGAGGCAGGCGCACACGTTGAAGAAGTTCGCTTAGGCATCAAATATACACAACGGGAGCTAAGTGATTTGTGGTCGCGGCTGATTATGCCGGGCAGTGTACGCATGCTGGACAGCATGAAGGAAGGTGGCTTGGATTTGCTGGCAGACCATCGTGATGATTTTCCACCGCAAGTGCTGGAGTGGATTGAAAAAGCCTCTCGCTTATCTGCCCAGGATGTAATTCGTGATCAGGAAATGCGAACGCATATTTATGATGCGATACAAGGAGTCTTTGAAAAGTACGATCTGCTCATTACACCGACGCTGGCATGCTTGCCTGTCGACAATACAGCAGACGGGAATACAGTAGGTCCAAGCATGATTAACGGGCAAGAAGTCGATCCCCTTATTGGCTGGTGCATGACGTACTTCATGAATTTTACTGGTCATCCTGCGGCATCGATTCCTGCTGGACTGACAGATAATCACCTTCCTGTTGGTATGCAGATTATTGGAAAACGGTACGCGGACGCAGATGTTTTGACAGCAAGCGCAGTATTTGAAAGATTACGCCCATGGCATCAGCATTATGAGCGCTGTGCAAATCGATTAGTAACGAGCTGATAACAAAACCGAAAACCGCTCCTTCATGACGAGAAGGGGCGGCTCTCTTTTTGGGTTATTCAATTCCATACCTTGCGAGTGCTTTTGCGGATGATTCTAGCATTCGCTCTTTTAGTTCGTGACCAGAAACGATCCTGACCCGTTTTCCCAGGAAGCGCATTTTCGAGAGGATATATTCGCGATCATCCATGAGAAAAGTGAGGGTAATCCGGTACGTGTCCGTATCAGTTTCGTATTCGACATCCTTTTCAAAGCAGGAAAAGGCGTAAAGAATACGTGACAGCTCCTTGTTATAAGAACGGACCACCTCGATGACAGCCTGTTCTTTCTTGGACGCAAGAATGGTTTCGATTTGCGCTTTCACAATCTGCATTTGAGCATCATCGAGCGCTGTCTTTTCAACGGACAGGATATTTTGGAAGCGGGTTGCCATAAACGAATGCTGACGCAAATGATACCAAAGCAAATACCATTCGCGTTTCACCATCGAATATTCCAATTTGTAGGGAAAGCCTGATTGCCTACTTCTGATTCTTCCATTCTTGTTTTTGTACGTGATTCGTACCCCTTGATTTCTGGCGATGCTGCGACGCAGCTGGCGCAGAAGAGGGTGATAAACTTGCTTCTCTACACTTTTCGCCTTCTCAATCAAGCTGCTCGCCATGTCATACGTTTCTTCTGACTCTACGATTTTTTGGAGCTTGCTCAGCGTATCTGGTTCAAATGCCTGTGCAGCAGCTGGGTGAGCCAGCATCGTTTTTAGCCACGTACGCTCATGGGCGGTAATCGTAACAGTACTCGACTCATGGAGCCTGGCAAACAATTGATAATTAAAGATTTTCTCGAATGGATTCATAATACGATTGAATCTCCTTCCATTCTGCGATAAATTCTCTCCGTAAATAAGCCGGTTCCAATACCTCGCAGCTGGAGCCAAAGCTGCGGAGCCACGGTCTGATCTCCATCGTCCCATTCACGATAATTTCAAAAAGAAAAGATTCCTCGTTTTCCTCGGTGATCATTCCCCACTGACCCTGCTGCTGAACACGATGCTTGATAAAATTAGGCTCGCCACCCTCAGGATGATAAAAGCGCACCTTTATTTTTACTGGACGACCAGTATCAATCAACCAGCTGAATCGTATTTTTTCCTCGAGCTCCGCGCATTTTCGGGAAAACTCCTCTTCAGATACGCTCTCTTTTTCTTCCATTTGTGTCATCCCTTCCACACGATACTTCGTGATTCCCAGCCTGCTGCTATTTCCGAGCAAATACCATCTGCCGTACTGGTGGTCATAAATAACCTTCAAGGGGAGGACGAGCTCCTGTTTCCCTGATGATTCTTTTTCAAACAGAGGATTCGTATTTTGGGATGTGTACCGCTTGCCTGATTTCGGTGAAAAATAAAGAAACGATAGCTTTCGTCTGTGACGGATCGCCCGAAATAAGGTATACAAGTGAGCTTCATCCAGGATGCGAGAATAAAAATGATATTTATACAAAAACAGCTCAGAGGCCGTGTCAGCTTGCTTCCTCGCTTTTTTGAGGTTATCGCGGAGCAGGTATCCTTGGACAGAGGGGACTTGTGTGTTCGCCATCACGTCAACAAAGTCGTACAGATCGGTTAATTCCTCATCGCTTAAGCACGTCACGACTTCATTATGAATGCGATAGCGAAAAGGGCGTCCACCTGGTTCCTTGCAAATGACGCCGACTTCCTCCAAATATTTGAGATCAGAGCGAATCGTTTTCTCGTCGGGGAGAGGGAAATCGGCAGGGAGCTGCTCGTTGCATTCATCGATTAATTCAGAAGCAGTCGATGCTTGCGCTTGGATAGCAGTCAGAATGAGAGACAAGCGCATACTTTCTGATTCCTTTAAGGATTTGGCGCGGAACAGAAACAGAAGCATAGGGTCTGATGAATCGTAGTAGCTGTATCGCAGCATCTGGGTAAGCTCTTTTTCCTGTTGGGCAGGGAGCTCGTTGGACATCGTATAGATGATATCTTTTAAACGCTTAATCGTTTTATCAAAAGTATGTACGGAAATTCCTAAACGCTCGGCAAACTGCTGCCGAGAATAAGCGCCACTCGTCAAAACAAGCAGACGCAAAAACTGAATTTCTTTATCAAAGCTCTCTCTAGCCATATCATTTCCTCGCTTTGTGAGTGATTGCTACCCCTTATTGTAATGGGAATAGGGGAAGAAAAGGGGGAAAATGGAAAAATGATCTGAAGTCGTAATACTTTCGCCATGTTCGCTCTCCAAAAAATAAGCGATGATAAGCGTGTGAGGTCAACACAACAGCTGATGGCCACACACCAAGATCATTGAGGCGCATGGATGGGTTACTCCGCCTTTTAAGCGACGTGTCGTTGGTTCGAGTCCAACTCCTGTCTTTGCGGCAGGATAGCTCAGTTGGTAGAGCAGTTTGTACCTATCCGCCTTTTTCCTCAATGATCACGAAAAAAAGTTGCTGAAGCGAGGCGCACGAAAGGGTTCCTTCGATAAAATCCAAAGTATTTGACAGTGCCAAGCGGGCACTGACCGACCTTTTCAAACTTTTCCTCGCTTCAGTCTATCATTTCATTTACCGTGACACACGGGACAATTCATTGAGATGATCTCTCGCTTTTCTCGCAAAGTCTACCAAAAGGGGGAGTACATATGGGGATGACGCGAAAAATTTTTCAGCCGCAGCTACCCACGACGAAAAACAAAGAGGAGTTCTCTGCTTATACACGTTCCTTAGAAGAACAATATGTGCAGACACTCTTGACCAATACACTTGGCAACACGTTTTATACCGACCAGAATCAAATGATCGGGGAAGCGACAAAGCTGCATCATGAGATCGCAAAAGAAAATCCGCATTTTATGGCAAAGGCCATTGTCTTCGCTCGCAACGAGGGCTTCATGCGGCTACAGCCTTTGTTTGGCCTCGCGATGTTGTCTCTATATCGTCCAGACTTGTTTTCTGCCGTTTTTTTGCAAGTCGTGCGAATCCCCTCCGATCTGTCCGATTTTCTGACCATTCTCCAAAGCATGGGGAGGGGAGAAGGAGGAAGAGCGGTAAAAAGGCAAGTGAACCGTTTCCTAGCCAATGTCTCTGAATATTGGGCGCTGAAATACAATGGTCGAGGACGGGGCTATAGCTTGGGTGACGTCATCGCTACAGCTCATCCAAAGCCCATCGATCTCAAGCAGCAGGCATTGTTTCGCTACTTGCGCGGTCACGAAGTCAACAAGGCACTTCTCCCACAAATCGAAGCAGTGGAAAGGTTGAAACAGGCAAAGACAGAAAACGAGCAAATCGAGTGGATTCAAGCTGGAAAGCTCCCTTATGAAACAGTGACCAGTGCGATCAAGCCGACCAAAGCGATCTGGGAAGCGCTGCTGTACCAAATGCCTGTCTTTGCTTTGCTTCGTCACCTGCAAGCTCTAACACGTGCAGGAGTGCTTGATAATCCTGCTCATCTCGAGTATGCGGTAAAACGATTAACAGATCGTCAAGCCCTACAAAAAACCAAAATTTTACCATTCCAGTTTGCCAAAGCGTTCAAGCAGGTAGAACATCCAGAGCTGCGAGATGCCTTGCGCGTGGCGGTAGATTTGACATTTGACAACCTGCCGGAGCTTGGAGAGAAAACAGCCATTTTCCTCGATATTTCCGGCTCGATGAGTGGAGACTATTTGCAGATCGGTTCCGTTTTTGCCTTGGCTTTGTATAAAAAAACAAAAGGGAACTCTCTCTTCTGGCTGTTCGATACGAATGTAGTCGACGCAAAGCCCTCCCGATTTGACAGCATCCTGAGCCAAGCGGAAAAGATTCGCGCTCGCGGCGGGACGGATACGGGGGCGCCTGTAAGAAAACTCACGCAGGAGCGCAAGCTGGTTGATCAAATCATCATCATTACGGATGAGCAGCAAAATAGTGGAAGCCCGTTTTATCGCGACTTACTCAAATACCGTTCTGTGGTAAATCCGCATGTCAAAGCGTTTATCGTTGATATTGCGCCCTATCGACATGCGATGGTACCCCCACAGGATGTGAATACGTTTTACATTTACGGGTGGAGTGATACCGTTCTTTCGTACATTGTGCAAGCTGCTACAGGGTACGACACGATTGTACACAAAGTAGAGGCGCTTCCTTTATAAAAAAAGTAGATCAAGTTGGCCAGGAACGCATCTTGTTCTTGGCCTTATTTACACACCCAAAAAAGAAAGGTGGGCCCAGCATGCCTGATTACCAACAATCCATTCGAAATGAGCTGAACAAAATTGAACAGGAAGAACAAGTCCGCATCCTTTTTGCTTGCGAATCAGGCAGCAGAGCGTGGGGATTCCCCTCCAAAGACAGTGATTATGATGTGCGATTTCTATATATCCGGCAGCCATCCTGGTACTTATCCATTTTTGAGAAGCGTGATGTCATTGAGCGACCGATAAGCAATATGCTTGATGTGAACGGCTGGGATTTGAAAAAGGCACTACAGCTATTTCGAAAATCAAACCCACCTCTGCTCGAATGGTTGCATTCACCGATTCAGTATGAGGAGAAGTACTCTGTTGCCCAGAAGCTGCGACATCTAGCCTTGCAGACGTTCTCTCCGAAGTCATGTCTGTACCATTATTTGAACATGGCAAAAGGCAACTACCGCGACTATTTGATGGGAGAACAGGTGAGGATCAAGAAGTATTTTTATGTACTACGTCCTATCCTTGCATGCTGCTGGATTGAAAAATATGATAGCATGCCACCTGTGGAATTTGAGCGTTTAGTTGAAACGCTGGCTTCGGATAGCAGCGAGCTAAAACCGATTATCGCAAGTCTTTTGGAACGAAAAAAGTCTGGTGAAGAACTGGATTATGAGCCAAAAATTGAACCAATTCATACATTTTTGGAGGAAAGAATTCAATATTTCGAGTCGCTATCAAGTACCATTGAACAAAAAACAGTAAATGTAGATGAGCAATTGGATGATTTATTTCGTGAAGCCTTGCGAGAAGTGTGGGTTAGCGAGCAAAACGGGTAGTCGGGGGAGAAGATAAACATGGCAATCGTTCAATTGAAATCGCAGAATCCGGAGTTTTCTTTTCTGATAAAAAAGAACCCGAGCTCTGGAATGCTTCTGCGATCGATTCGAAAAGGCATCGGTTACGGCTGGTATACAGATGATACGACGTTCAACGTGTACTTTAAGGATGCAGACAACGAAATCTCGTATAAACAATCTGCTGATGATAGCTTTGAATATTTAAATGTATCACGCTACAACACGCCTTTATTTCCTTTACATGCAATCAATGAATTTTTTTCTACTCCGCTAAAATTAAAGGATGACCGTGACGTAGAAGGATATGAGCATACATTCTTCATCAATATGGTTCATATCGAAATGGTACATTACGTCGGTTTTTTTGAAAAGCATTTACCCGATTATACGTTTGAACTAAAAGCTCTAACGCATAAGAGCTATTCCCTTACTGTCACTACAAAGAAAACACTATATGAACTACTGCACACCGTGAGTGTACTATGTTTGTTTTTTTCCATGTTTGGCAAGGAGCATCTGGATATCTCCGAAAACCTTTTGGATAAATACGTTAAAAGCATCCAGGTAATCGATGCGCCTTTCTACATTCGCAGCTTGTTTGTCCGCAATTTTCTTACCTCGAGACGTTTATTCAGTAAATACAATGCGGAGCTGGAGAAGACGGGGCGGTACGACATCCAGTTTGACTATGGTAGCACTGCTCACCAAAGAAGAAACCTCATAGAAAGTGTCCTTACATTCAATAAACCCATACTTGATATTGGTTGTGGGGAAGGGTTTTATGCCGTTCGCTTTGCTGGAAGGCTGGAGGATTTCTATTATGCGGTGGATACAAATGAGGAAGTGCTCGCTACTGTTTCTCGCCGAGCAGAGGCAAAAGAGATCGATAACATCATACCTTTTTCCTCCATTTCTCATTTTTTAGAAAACTACAATGGTGAACGGGTAGATGTGATTTTGACAGAAGTCATTGAGCATATGAGCCTGGAAGAAGCAGGCTTGCTTATCCAACAAATCGTGAAGGCAATTAACTTTGAGCGATTCGTGATTACAACGCCGAATGCTGATTTTAATCGCTATTATGAACTAACTGGATTTCGTCATGACGATCACCGGTGGGAATTGGGGCAAAAAGAGTTTCGCGAGTGGTTTTTAGAAGTGATAGGCCAAACCGAATTGCAGGTTGACTTTATTTCGATAGGGGATAAGGTAAACCAGATTCAAACCACGCAAGGCGTGATTCTGAAAAAAGGGGGGCTTGAGTGTGGAGATACGGACTAATGTCCATACGATTTTTATGCTGATTGGACCTACCGAATGTGGAAAAACAACCTTTGCCAAGGAGCTGCTTATTCCGGGGCTTCGTTTTGCAGATGAATCAAAAGGAATAAAGGCAAATGTGCAATATATCTCGTCTGACCAGCTGCGGCAGGAGCTACTGGGACATGAGTTTGATAAATACGATCAGATCATGCTGGAAGCAAGTGAGCAAGCCTTTCATCTCTTGTTTGAAAAAGTAAGAATGGTCACTTCATTTCCACTCAATGCTGAATTCGTTGTAGTAGATACAACGGGCTTGTCAGAAGACTTCCGGGCCAAGATCCGCGATATTGCAAAAGAGAATAATTACAACCTGGACGTGATTGTCTTTGACTATCGCAAGCGTGAAGACTATTATGCGTCCGAGCGTTCGAAAAAATTGATTACTTCCCATACGCACCGTATGAAAAAAGAGGTTTTACGAGCGCTCTCCAAGGAAGGCTACACGCGTATTCACAGAGTCCGCGCGAAAGATTTTTACGCAATAGATACGCAGCAGGCAAACCCTGCTTACAGGGTAGTGATCGAAAATGGAAACGACTATGCTTCTACGATCCTGCCGAAAGACAAGAAATACATCATCGTGGGAGACATTCACGAGTGCGTGGACGAACTAAAAGGACTCATGCTGAGCTATGGCTTTCAAATAGAGGGGAATCGGGTCGAGCTGACCGAAAAAGTCCAGAATACCAAGGTAATCCTCACAGGTGACTGGATTGATAAAGGAAAAAAGACAGAAGAGATCATTCACTTTTTATACGATAATCAGGAACACTTCTTATTTGTGATGGGGAATCACGAGAACTTTGTCTTTAAATATTTGCATGGAGAAATAAAAGGGATTGAGCGAGAGCTCCTCCACAGCTTTTTTGATTCGATCCAGGTATTGATCGACAATCCAGAGCTGCAAGAGAAATTTTTCCACCTGCACGCCAAATCCAAACCTTTTTACAAAGGTAACGCTGATTCGGGACCGACCTTTTACGTTACCCACTCGCCATGCAAAAACAAATATGTCGGAAAGCTCGACGCGAACTCTTTGCGACGTCAACGTAATTTCCGGATTGATCGTAGTGCAGCACTTGAAGAACAGCTCTCCTTTATTAAAGAAGAAGCGACCGGGAACCATCCTTATCACATCTTTGGTCATGTGGCCGCCAAAAACGCTATTCGTATCAAAAACAAGCTCCATATTGACACAGGATGTGTACACGGAAATGCGTTAACAGCTGTTGAGATTGCGAATAAGCCATATTTCAAGTCACATAAGTCTACTGCAGCAGTATTCTCAGAGGAGCTCAGAGCCTCGTTCCAGGAGGAGCGCCGCGTATCGATTCACGATTTGGGAGACGAGGAAATCCGAAGATTACAATACTGCTCGCAGCACAAAGTAAACTTCATTTCGGGCACCATGTCTCCAGCTGACAAGGATGAAGCGAATAGTGATCTGGAGTCCTTGCGATCAGGCTTAGCCTATTTTGCCGGTCGGGGCGTTCAGCAGGTGGTGCTGCAACCCAAATATATGGGCTCGCGGTGCAACATTTATTTGCATCGGGAGCGGGAGCTTTGCTTTGCCGTCAGCCGAAACGGATACAAAATCAATCAGATAGATTTAACAGAGGTATACAATCAGTTATGGCGAAAGTTTTCTACGTACATGCAAGAAAAACAGATTGCCATGCTCATACTGGACGGAGAGCTGCTTCCATGGCGAGCGATTGGAGAAGGCTTGATTGAAAAGCAATTTACACCGATTGAAAAAGCGTTAGAGAGTGAACTGGAATTTTTGAAACATGCTGGCTTTGATCAAGCCATAGGCAAGCTTGCTGCTGAGTACAAAGAAAGTGGCTTTGAAAAAGATCAGTACCACCAATCAAAAGCCACACTTACGGAGCGGTACGGGTCAAGAGTGTATCAAACGTTCAAATATGTGCGAGACGTACTGGACTCATATATGCCAGTCGAGGAGCATCAAAAAGCTTTACACATTTACCAAAAACAGCTCGCTTTGTATGCCGGTGATGCTCCCATAGAGTATAAACCGTTTGCGTTATTAAAAATCGTCTATAACAATGGTGATGAGGAAGTCCCTAACTGGAAAACTTCGGAAATGTATTCGTTTTTATCAGACGACGAGAGTATGTCCATAGATTTATCAGAGGCGGACTCTTATGATCGCGCTGCGCAGTTTTTTTCGAATATGACAATAGAAAAGCAGATGGAAGGGCTCGTGATAAAACCCGAGTTCACTACTGAAAAAGCAGTGCCGTATATGAAAGTGCGTAATCCAGAGTACTTATCTATTATTTACGGGTATGATTACCGTTTTCCACATAAGTACAGAAAGCTGCTAAAACAAAAAAACATTACTCCAAAGCTGCGCACATCCATGCAGGAGTACAGCCTCGGAAAGAAACTTCTTTCTGTACCATTTGACTCGATTTCCCCAACTAATGAATCGTACCGGGAAATCGCAGCGAATTTGTTGTTTGAAGTGGCAAAAGAAAAAGAAATCGACCCACGCTTGTAGGTCTTTGCCTAGTCAGGAGGATGAAAGTAACGTGTATCAAACAATCAACAACGTAAGAGTATGGGGTAATCCGTTAGAAAATGCCGTATCTCAGGCAGTCACCTGCGCCAATCATGGAAATGTTGTCCAGGTTCTGCTGATGGCGGATCATCATAAAGGGTATTCGCAGCCTGTCGGCGGTGTCGTTGTGTACGACGGACAAATCTCGCCATCTGGCGTCGGTTACGATATCGCATGCGGGAATAAAGCAGTCAAAACGGATTTGAAGTACGATGACATCAAGGGAAAAATAAGTACGATCATGGATACCATCGCGAAGGAAATTTCGTTTGGGATTGGACTCTCCAATAGTAAAAAGGTAGAGCATGATCTATTTGACGATGAAAACTGGTCCGTTTATCGAGAGATTGGGAAGCAAGAGCATGATACGCTCAAAGCATTGGCACGCAACCAGCTCGGTACAGTAGGGAGCGGCAATCATTTTGTTGATATTTTTGTAGAAGAATCTACGGGGGATGTTTGGATTGCCAATCATTTTGGCAGCCGTGGCTTCGGACATAAGACAGCAAGCGGATTTTTAAATTTGGCGCAAGGAAAAAAATTCTCAGACAAAGCAGCAGGGGAGAGCATGGATCAAGCTCCAACGCTCCTTGACCTACGTAGCGAGCTAGGCGACATGTACTTCCGCGCCATGACGCTGGCAGGCAGGTATGCATACGCCGGACGCGATTATGTAAGCGACCTGGTCCTGTCCATTTTTGGCGCGAAATCCGTATTTGAAGTCCACAATCATCACAATTTCGCCTGGAAGGAAATGCATAACGGCAAAGAGGTCGTCGTCGTAAGAAAAGGGGCGACGCCATCTGCTCCGAATCAATTAGGGTTTATTGGCGGAAGCATGGGGGATTTCTCTGTGATTGTAAAAGGGAAGGACTCCCAGGAAAATGCAGATGCTTTCTATAGTACCGTTCACGGGGCCGGTCGAATCATGAGCCGTACAGAGGCAGCTGGCAAAATGAATTGGAAAACAAAGACGCGAAAAGGAGGAAAAATCTCCGTCGAGCAAATGAGAAGCGCCATCCAGCAATTTGGTGTCGAGCTGCGTGGGGCGGGAACGGATGAGAGCCCCTTTGTCTATAAAAAACTCGGAGATGTACTCGATGCGCATCAAGAAACCGTAGAAGTATTGCATGTGTTAAAGCCTATCGGGGTGTGTATGGCTGGAGCGGACGAATTCGATCCTTATAAGGACTGATGATTGATCAATGCGAGAAGGAACCACACCTACTTATTTCGAAATAATGCAGTAGACCTCACGATCAACGGAAGAAAATATTGAAAACGGGAGGGAGAAATGAATCCATTCAAGCAAAACATAGAGAAATACGCTGATCTAGCGGTTCGGACAGGAGTGAATCTGCAAAATGGGCAGACGCTTGTTATCCGTGCTCCGATTGAAGCAATTACTCTGGTTCGTGTATTAGCGGAAAAGGCTTATGATGCTGGTGCGAAGCATGTTCATGTGGATTGGAGCGATGATGAATTATCGCTGATCAAGTACAGGAGGGCGCCAGACGAAGCCTTTACGGAATATCCGGCTTGGAAGGCAAAAGGATTCGAAGAGCTGGCAGCTGGCGGAGCAGCATTTCTTACCATTTACGCACCAACACCTGGACTTTTACAGGACATAAATCCAGAGCGAATCGCTACAGAAGCGAAGACGGCTGCAATCGCGCTGGAAAAATACCGGAACTACACAAAGTCAGATGGAGTGAGCTGGTGCATCATCGCTTATCCGACAGAAGCCTGGGCAAATAAAGTATTTCCAGATCAACCAATCCCACAGGCGATTGAAGCATTGTGGGATGTTATCTTCAAAGTGACTCGGATTTATGAGAATGATCCGATTGAGGCGTGGAACGAGCGTAATGCCAAGCTAGCCAATATTGTTGCGTATTTAAACAACAAGCAGTATAAACAGCTCATCTACGAAATGAATGAAACAAAGCTGTCTGTTGATTTACCGAAACAGCATGTTTGGAAAGGCGGAGCATCTCTCACGCAGACGGGAATCGTTTTCAATCCAAACCTGCCAACCGAAGAAGTATATACCATGTCACATAAGGATGGGATCAATGGGGTCGTACACAGTACGAAGCCTCTTAACTACGGTGGCAATGTCATCGATCACTTTTCGCTCGTGTTTGAGAAAGGAAAGGTCGTTGATTTTTCAGCGGAAACGGGCTACGAGACACTGCAGCATCTATTAGAAATGGATGCAGGTGCCAGGCATATAGGAGAGGTGGCACTCGTACCGTACCGCTCGCCAATTACCTTGTCAAATCTGATCTTTTACAACACGTTATTTGATGAAAATGCCTCCTGCCATTTTGCTCTGGGACAATGCTACCCGACGAATATCACCGGTGGTACGAGCATGACGGACGAAGAGCTAGCCCAGCATGGGGGTAATAAAAGTCACATTCACGTTGATTTTATGATGGGCGGAGCAGAAATGAATATTGATGGCCTCACGGAGGACGGCAAGAGAGAGCCGGTATTCCGCGATGGCGAGTGGGCGTTAGACGGTCTGTAAAAGATGGGAAAAAGAATCCTTTCAAGACGAGGATTCTTTTTTCATTGACTTATCATTTTTGAGAAACATTTCTCATTTCTTGTAATTCAGTTAGAACGATTCTCTCGCATTCACAGGCAAATAGCAGTGATATTGTCACGAAATACGAGGGAACCAAAAGTGGCATTAGAATTGCAGATGCTTTGGAAGTGTTTGCTGGATGCCACTACATAAGAGGGGGTGTGTGCCATGAAAACAGTCAAAACCGTATGTCCTCACGATTGCCCAGATACATGCTCGATAATCGCACAAGTAGAAGACGACAGAGTCATTTCTACTAAGGGCGACCCTGCCCACCCATTTACACGTGGTGCTTTGTGTGCAAAGGTCATTCGCTACAGTGAACGGATCTACTCTCCAGATCGTCTGCTATACCCAATGCGTCGCGTTGGGGCAAAGGGAGAAGGACGGTTTGAACGGATATCCTGGGATGAGGCTTTGGATGAAATTACGGCACGATTAAAGCAGACGTTACAAGTACACGGGAGTGAAAGCGTTTACTGTTTTCAAGGAAGCGGCAATATGGGGATTATCCAAATGAACGCGCACTTTCCCTTTTCTCATAAGCTGGGAGCGAGTCAAGGACGAGGAAATCTGTGCTCACCAGCTGCGGATGTCGGTTGGAATTACACGATTGGAGCTATGCTGGGAAGTCGTCCCGAATCGGTAAAGCAAACAGACCTGTTCCTTGTTTGGGGATCGAATATGGCTTCGAGCAACATGCATATGCTCGCTTTTTTCAAGGAAGCCAAGAAGCAAGGTGCGCAGATGGTCGTCATTGATCCGTATAAAAATCGCACAGCCAAACAAGCTGATTGGTATATCCCGATTCGCCCGGGGACGGACGCAGCCCTAGCGCTTGGAATGATGCATGTGATGGAAGCAGAGGGACTCGCCGATCTTGCCTACATTGAGCAATACACCTTGGGCTTTGCGGAATTGAAGGAATCTCTCGCAGATTATCCTCCGCAAAGAGTGGAGCAAATTACAGGGGTACCGGCAGAGGATGTAGTGCGTCTGGCGCGTATGTACGGGCAGGCACGTGCACCGTTTATCCGGATCGGGATTGGTGTGTCGCGCAGCCGCAGAGGCGGGATGTCCATTCGCACGATCGCCTGCCTGCCAGGCTTCGTGGGCGCATTCCACAAGCCGGGAGGGGGTGCATTGATGTTTACCTCTGATGCTTTCCCCATTGATATGGAGTCCATATATCGCTCTGATCTGTTGCCAAAGCAGACGCGTATACTCGACAACGTTCGGCTAGGCTATAACCTCATGAACCAATCTGTTTCTCCGATTATGTGTCTGTTCGTAACGGGGAGTAATCCTGTTTTGACTTGTCCGGATGCAGGGATGGTCCGCATTGGCCTATCTCGCGAGGATCTGTTTACTGTCGTTCACGAGCAATTCATGACGGATACGGCGTCATATGCTGACATTGTCCTGCCAGCCACGACTTCGTTTGAAAGCTATGACGTATTTAAAAGCTATGGTCACACCTATTTGCAAAAAGCAGAGCCAGTGATCCCTCCACTCGGCGAAGCGAGAAGCAATCACGATCTGTATACGGCTCTCGGCGGGCGGATGGGCTATACCGAAGACATTTTCTCAAAACCGATAAGGGAGCTTGTATGGGACCTGTTTCCGAGCTTTCAATCGAATGAGCAGCTGCGCGACGATTTTGAACAAGGAAAAACAATTGAGTTGATCAATATCGATGAAACGTTCGCAGACGGATTTCCAACCCCTTCTGGAAAACTGGAATTTTACTCGGAACAGATGGAAAAAGACGGATATCATCCGCTTCCGACCTATCTGGAGGTTGAGGAGGAGGAAGGAGACCTTCATTTATTGACGCCACCTGCTCACTTTACGCTGAATACGTCCTTTGGTGGGGTGGAGGCGTTGCGCGAGAAGGAAGGAAAGCCAACGCTGCAGGTGCATCCAGTTGATGCGGCAGGTCGGGGCATTGAAGAGGATGGCTGGATAGAAGCCTACAATCAACGGGGAAGTGTACAGCTATGGGCACGCCTGACTGAGGAAATACCTCCAGGTACCGCGGTTGCAGAGGGAATATGGTGGACCCGAGACACGCCAGACCAAAAACCGATCAATTTGCTAACGAGCGATCGGTTAACCGATATGGGGTGGGGGAGCACACTGCACGATAATCGTATTTCCATAAGAAAACCACTATCGAGGCAAACACAGGGATGAGCGACCGCGTTTTAGCGGAAGGTTATTCTTGCTAAATCAGGATGCGAATAAGTGAGGTTGATACCTTCTGATTTAGTATGAAAACCACTATCGAGGCAAACACAGGGATGAGCGACCGCGTTTTAGCGGAAGGTTATTCTTGCTAAATCAGGATGC